>NZ_JBIVKB010000002.1:88169-944164 GCF_044750545.1 Streptomyces sp. NPDC088794
GGCCCCCCCCCTACCCCCGTTTGGGGCCGCCGCGGTGCCCCGGGCCCCGCGCCGGGGTACTATGGTTGGCGCACTGGGGGGGGGGGCGCGGGCGGTTGGCCCGCCCCGCCACCAGAAGGGGTGAACGGTCGTAACTTTCCCGTGCGGATCGCGTTCGATCGCGCTAAGGGATCAAGCAGTTACGTTCCGTCAGGCAGCGGCCAGCTCTCGTCAAGCAGCGGCCAGCTCTCGTCGCGCGGCCCGCCGCCGGGCCGCGACCTGCGGGTCCAATGCCGGTACGGCGGCCAGGAGCTGCTTGGTGTACGGGTCCTGCGGGCTGTCGTACACCTCGTCGGCGGGGCCGGACTCGACGATCCGGCCGCGGCGCATCACCGCGACCCGGTCGCTCACCTGCCGCACGACGGCGAGGTCGTGCGCGATGAAGACGAGCGCGAGTCCGAGTTCGCGCTGCAACTCGCCGAGCAGGGCCACCACCTGGGCCTGGGTGGTCACGTCCAGGGCGGAGACGGGCTCGTCGCAGACGATCACGCGCGGGTCGGCCGCGAGCGCCCGCGCGATGCCCACGCGCTGGCGCTGGCCCCCGCTGAACTCGTGCGGGTAGCGGTCGTAGTGCGCCCCTTCGAGTCCCACGCGCTCCAGCAGTTCCGTCACGCGCCCCCTGATGCGCTTCTCGTCCCGCTCGCCACGCGCGCGCAGCGGGTCGGCTATCGACTCGCCCACGCTGCGGCGGGGGTTGAGGGAGGAGACGGGGTCCTGGAAGACCATCTGCACGGCCGGCCGCACACCCACGCGCGCGTGGCCCTCGTATCGGACCTCCCCCGCCGTCGGCTCCAGCAGCCCGACCAGCATCCGCCCGAGGGTCGTCTTGCCGCTGCCGCTCTCGCCCACGATCCCAACGGTCTCGCCCCGCCGGATCGTCAGCGACACGTCGTCCACGGCCGTGAACGCCCGCTTCCCGCGCCCGAATTCACGCCTGAGCCCGACGGCCTCCAGGACGACCTCCTCCGAGGGCTGGGAAGGTGCTCGTGGCGCGTCCACGCGCGGGACCGCGGCCAGCAGTTCGCGCGTGTACGGCTGGACGGGCGCCCCCAGGACGTCGGCGATCGCCCCGTGTTCCACCACGCGCCCGTGCCGCATGACGAGCACGTCGTCGACGCTCTCGGCGGCGACGCCCACGTCGTGCGTGACCAGCAGCAGCCCCATGCCGGTCTCCTCGCGCAACGTGTGCAGCAGGTCGAGGATCTGGGCCTGGACGGTGACGTCGAGCGCGGTGGTCGGCTCGTCGGCGATCAACAGGTCGGGCTCGCAGGCGAGCGCCATCGCGATGAGCGCGCGCTGGCGCATGCCGCCGCTGAACTCGTGCGGGCGGGACCGCGACCGGCGCTGTGCGTCCGGAATGCCCACCCGGTCCAGCACCTCCACGGCACGCGCACGTGCCGCTCGCCGAGACACGCGCGTGTGCACGCGGTACACCTCGGCGATCTGGTCGCCGATCGCGTAGTACGGGTCGAGCGAGGACAACGGGTCCTGGAAGACCATCGCGGCCTTCGCACCGCGCAGCCGCCGCAGTTCGTCGTCGGACGCCTTCTGTACGTCGACGCCGGCCACCTCGATCGAGCCGCCGACCCGCGCGCCCGTGCCGCGGTGCAGCCCGAGCAGGGCCGAGGCGACCGTGGACTTGCCGGAGCCGGACTCGCCGACCAGGGCGACCGCGGCCCCTTGCTTCAGGCTGAAGGAGAGGCCGTCGACGGCCCGCAGGTCGCCGAACTCGACGGACAGGTCCGTGACTTGGACGAGATTCACGTCAGCACCACCCGGACTCACCTCAGGACCACCCGGACTCACGTCGGTACCACCCGCACTCACGTCATTACCACCCGTCGGTCGGCCAGCGCGTACAGCACGTCCGCGACGGCGTTGGCGAGGACCACGAAGAACCCGATGACCAGGACCATGCCGACGACGACCGGCAGATCGACCACGTCGACGGCGTGGACGAGTTCCTGGCCGATGCCGGGGAGGCCGAAGAGGGTCTCGGTGAGGACCGCGCCGCCGATCGCCGAGCCGACGTTGTTGGCGTTGAGCGCGATGACGGGCGCCAGCGCGCCGCGCAGGGCATGGCGTCCGACGATCGTCCGCTCGGCGACGCCGTAGGCCCGGAAGGTGCGGATGTGGTCCTCGGCCAGCGTCTCCAGCATCGACGCCCTGGTCATCCGGGCGAAGGCCGCGGCCTCGATGAGGGCGAGCGAGAGCCAGGGCAGCAGGAGGTTCCACGCCCACTGCTCGGGGTCGTCGGTGAACTTCACGTACTGCGGGAAGGGCAGGAGTTGCAGTTCGCCGCAGACGACGATCATCAGGACGAGGCCGATGACGAAGACCGGGGTGGCCCAGCCGGCCAGGGTCAGGGCGGTCAGCAGCCGCTCGGTGAACCGGCCGCGCCGCCAGGCGGAGAGCACACCGGTGCCGACGCCGAGGATCAGCCACAGGACCATCGCGCCGAGCACGAGCGAGAGGCTCACCGGGAGCTTGGTCAGGATGATGTCCATGACCTGCTGGTCGCTCTGGTACGAGAGCCCGAGGCAGGGCGCCGAGCAATGCTCCACCGAGGTGCCGGTGGAGTAGTCCTGGCCCGCGACCAGACCCACCAGGAAGTGCCAGTAGCGCACGTACAGCGGGTCGTCGAGCTTGAGTTGCTGGGCGACCTGGTGCACCTGCTCCGGGGAGCAGCGCGGGCCGCAGGTGATCTGGGCGACGTTGCCGGGGGTGGCGTAGAAGACGACGTAGACGATCACCGAGATGGCCAGCAGGGTCACCACGGTGCCGACGGCGCGGCGCAGGACGAAGCCTCCGAAGCCGCTCATGCGGTCCCCTCCTTGCCGGCCTCGGTCGCGCTCGCGTCCTGGCCGGCCTCGGACGCGCCCTTGCCTGCCGCGCTCTCCGCCTTGCCGGCCTTCGCCTCGCGCTTGCGGCCCGTGCCCACGCTCAACCGCGAGGCGGCGCGCGGGTCCAGGGCGGTGCGGACACCGTCGCCGAGGACGGTGAGCGCGAGCACGGTGACGAACAGGGAGCCCGCCGGGAGCAGCAGGTACTGCGGGGCCGCCTGGTACCAGACGTCGGCCGCGGTGAGCATCTGTCCCCAGGACGGTGTCGGCGGCTTCACGCCGACGCCGAGGAAGGACAGGGCCGCCTCGACGCTGATGTTGACCGGCATGAGGATCGCCGCGTAGGTGATGACCGGCGCGGCGAGCCCGGGCAGCAGTTCCCTGCGGGCGATCCGCCAGGTGCCCCAGCCGCTGAGCCGGGCGGCGGAGACGTAGTCGAGCCCCTTGAGGGTGAGCGTCTGGGCGCGCACGATCTTCGCGATGTTGCCCCACGCGATGAACCCGATGACCAGGGTGACCAGCACGGGTCGCGGGAAGCTCGATGGGACGATCGCGAGCAGTGCCAACGCCATGATCATCAAGGGCATGGCGACAAAGATGTCCGTGATCCGGCTCAACAGTTGATCAACGCATCCACTGCCGAGCGCGGACGCGATGCCCATCACGACACCCACGAGGACCTGGATCACGGTCGCGGCGAACGCGACCCCCAGGGAGACACGGGCCCCGTAGACCAGCCGCGCGAACAGATCGCGCCCGGTCTGCGGTTCGAGGCCCAGCCAGTGGTCGCCGCTGATCCCGCCGAACGAGCCGATCGGCACGCCGCCGCGCGCGGAGTCGATGAGCGAGGGGTGGTAGGTGGTCGGGTCCTGGCCCTCGATCGCCGTGAGCAGCGGCGCGGCGAGCGCGACCAGGACCAGCAGCGCGACGACGGCCGCCGCGACGAGGGCGGCGCGCTGCGTGCGCAGCCGCCGCCAGAACTGACGGGCCCCCGAGACCCCCGGGACGGGTTCGATGCCCGTCCCGGGGGTCTCGGCGGCGACAAGTGCCTCGCTCACGGCGCTACTTGACCGCGACCTGTGAGATGTCCAGCACACCGGTCCAGTCGCTGATCACGACGTTCTTGATGTCCTGGCCGACCAGTCGCTTGTAGACGGGGTGGAACAGCGGCACGGTGAGCGCCTGCTCGCCGATCTTCTTGTCCAGTGCACCCCACCTCTTGGCCGCAGCGTCAAGATCGGTCAACTTGTTGATCGCGTCAATCTCGGCATTGACCGACTTGTCGTTCAACAGGCCGTTGTTGAAGTTGGATCCATCCTTGACGATCTGTCGGCCGTCGAAGATCGGGGCGAGGAAGGGGCCGCCGGAGGGCCAGTCGGCACCCCAGTGGGCGAGGAAGAAGCCGGGCTCGGTCTTCACGTTGTGGATCTTGTCCCGGTAGTCGTTGTCCTCCAGGCCCTGGAGCTTGACCGTGATGCCGGCCTTCTTGAGCGCGTCCTGTATCGCGGTCGCGATCTCGGGGCTGGTCTCGAAGTCCTTGCTGTTGGAGTGCGTCAGCGTGACGGTGAGCCCCTTCGGGTAACCGGCCTCCTTCAGCAGCTCCTTGGCCTTGGCCGCGTTGCCGGTCGCCCCCGCCGGGAAGAGGTCGTACGGCGTGTAGCCGAAGGACTTCTGGTTCGGCAGGAAGGTCGTCGCGGACTCGGCCAGCGCCGAGCCACCCGCCGCGTTGATCACGGACGAGCGGTCGATGGCGTACGAGACCGCCTCGCGCACCTTGGCGTTGTCGAACGGCTTCACGGTCGGGTTGAAGGCGATGTAGTTCGTGTAGCCGAAGTGCCCGGTGCCGACGCGCGCGGCCAGTTCCTTGTCGCCGGACACCTTGGCGAGTTCGGCCGGACCGAGGTTGGTGTCCGTGGTGACCGCGGTCGCGTCCGCCCCTTGGGACGCCGACAGCCGCTGGTTGATCACGGAGGAGTCGAGCCCCGACCGTACGTCGATCTTGTCCGGGTACGCCTTGCGCTCGTCGTCGACCGAGGCCGACCAGTACGTGTTGCGCTCCAGGACGAGGCGCTCACCGTCGTTCTCGTTCGTGACGACCTTGTAGGGGCCGGACGAGACCGGGTGCTCCTCGTACTTCGTGCCGGTGTCCTTGGCCTTGGGAACGGGCGTGGTCTGCGTCTGCGTGGCCAGGTACGGGAACTCGCCCTCGGGCTTGTTCAGGTGGAACACGATGGTCCGGCTGTCCGGCGTCTCGATCGCCGACAGGCCCTTCTTGTCCTTGTAGGGCCCCTGGTAGTCGGCCGCGCCGACCAGCCAGTCCCGCAGGTAGGGCGCACCACCGGACAGCTCGGGCGCGAAGGACCGCTCGATGCCGTACTTGATGTCGGCGGACGTGATCGCCGTGCCGTCCTCGTACTTGAGGCCCTTCTTCAGGGTGTACGTCCACTCGGTCGCGTCCTTGTTGGGGCGCCCGGTGTCGGTAGCGAGGTCCGGGACGACCTTGGCACCGGCCGCGCCGTTCTCGCGGTTGCGGGTGGTGAGCGTACGGAAGACCAGGGACGGGACGTTGCCGCCGCCCGAGGTGTAGAGGCGGGCCGGGTCGAAGTCCTGCTGCGGGTCGGAGTTCAGGACCGTGAGCGTGCCGCCCTTGTGCGGCGTGGAGTCGCCACCGCCGGAGCCCTTGGCATCGTTGTCGTCCGGTCCGCAGGCGGCGACACCCGCTGCCAGAACCAGGCCTACGGATGCCGCGAGCACTCTGCGGCTGTTTACGGACGGTTGACGCATCGGAATGACGACCTCTCGGGTGGCTCGAACCGCATGGCTCGAATGGTGAGACGGATTGACAAGGGGTGAGACGAAAGTGAACAGACGTCTGCCCGGGCGTCAGGTCGTCGAAAGGCCATGACCGGGTCACGGCGGAGAGAAGAGATCGCGACGCGAACGCCCAGGGGCGAACGTCAGCGACAGTGGATGTCGGCCACGCAGAGCGGGGTCACGCCGATGAGCGCCAGCTCGATGGCGGCGCTGTTCTCGACGGATTGACTAGACCACATGCGCAGCAATATGTATGACCGATCAACGCATGTCAATGTGACATAAGCACCACCGGTCACCCTGTGCGTCAACTTCCGGGGTACGCCCAGGGGTTGGGCAGACAGTGGATCCCGTCATGGTCCAGGAACTTCGTCTGCTGCTGCATCACAGGCGCGAGCTGGCCGTTCTTGTCGCAGGTCACGTGGTGGTAGCCCAGCCGGTGACCCACCTCATGGTTGATCAACATCTGCCGGTAGGCGTGAATCTCGTCACCGTAGGTCGTCGACCCCTGTGCCCATCTGTATGCGTTGATCATCACTCGTTCGGTGGCGGCCGAGTCGCAGGAGACGTTGTCCTCGGTGGTGTCCAGACCGGACTTGGCGCACCACTCGGCGGTCGTACCGGGGCTGGCGAGCGTGATCACGAAGTCCGGCTCACCGGAGTAGACGCGCTCGAAGGTACGGGCGCCGTTGTGCGCCCAGCTCCGGTCGTCGTTGAGCGTCTTCTGCACGGCGGCGGCGAACAGCTCCCCGTCGAGACCGAGCCCCTGCTCCACGTCCACGCGATACGTGTACTTCTGCCCCTTGCCGGGCGCCTTGGCGATCCCCGGGATCGCGTCGAACTTCCCCGACCCCTTGAGCTTGGCGCTCAGCGGGTACTTCTTGTCCATCTTCTGCGTGTACGTCAGCGTCGCCACGCTCGGCGACGAGGACGGCGTCGGCCGCCCGTCCCCGCGCGAGGACGAGTCCCGGGCGTCCCGCCCCTGATCCGTGGCCGCCTGCGTCCGTACGCCCTCGTCGTCCCGTCCGTCCGCGACCTGGCCGGCGACCACGACGGCCAGCACGGTGACGACGGCCGCGGCCGCGATACCGGTGAAGGCACGCCCCTTGGCGCCCTTGGCCGTCGCGGGCACGGAGGTCGGCGGCACGCCCTGGTCGTCGGCGTCGGTCTCGGAGGGGACACCGACGCCGGTGCGGCGGTCCCACTCGGTGCCGGAGTCGTAGAGGTCCGTCGCGGTCCGGCCGCGCGGGGCGAAGACGTCGTCGTCCTCACCGAAGGCATCGACGTAGTCCTGCCGCGCACCGCCCGAGGGCGCCTGCCGCCGCCGCGGCACCGCAGTACCGGGCCCCGTCGGACCCGCGCCCCTCAACTCGCCCCACCCGCCACCGGATTCACGCTGCTGCGGGTGCCCCCCACGTACCTGGGGGAAACCATGCGCGGGAGTCCCGTCGGGAAGCCGAGGCACTCCACGCGCGGGGGTGCCGTCCGGAAGGCGAGGAAATCCATGGGCGGGTGTGCCGTCCGGAAGCCGGGGAAATCCGTGCGCCGGTGTGCCGTCGGGAAGGCGAGGGAAGCCGTGCGCGGGGGTGCCGTCGGGAAGCCGAGGGAAACCGTGCGCAGGCGTCCCGTCCGGGAAGTGGGGCACTCCACGCGCGGGCGTGCCGTCGGGAAGTCGCGGTACCCCGCGCGCGGGCGTCCCGTCGGCGGCCCTCGGAAAGCCGTGTGCCGGCGTCCCGTCAGCCATCCGCGCCGCTCCGCTCCGACCGCCCGGACCGCCCGAGCCCTGCCACTGTCCCTGTTGTTGTCCCTGCTGCTGTTGGTGCTGCTGTTGCTGCCCCTGCCGCTGTCCTTGCTGAGGCCGGCCGCCCTGCTGCCACGCTCCGGGAGCCGCGCCAGGAACCGGACCGTCCCCGCGCCGAGGCCCGGGCACCTGAGGCACCGCACCGAAGCCGGGCACCCAGCGCGGACCCGCCGCGGACTCCGAAGCCGGACCCGGCCACTGCCGCTGCTGCCCCTGTTCCCGTTGCCGATCCTGCTGCCCCTGCCGGGAAGCCGCACTCGACTCCCCGCCCGCGGCAGCGGCGGACCCGGCCCCGGACTCCGATCGCGCCGTCCGAGCACCTCGCCCCGCGCCTATGTCGGCGGCCTCGCTCTTGGCGATACCGCGACGGCTGTGGCGTCCCACGTCCCCCCTCAGCTCCTCGCGCTCTCGCCGACTCCGTCACCCTCGCCGGCCACCTTCGCACGCCCCGTCCTCGAACCCACAGTCCTGGAGCGCTCGGGTTTCGCGCTCTCGCCGGCAGCGTCGTCCTTGACGCCACCGTCGCCGCGCCCGGCGACTGACGAGCCGTCGGCGACACCAGCACCGTAGGCACCAGGGGCCCCACCGGCCAAGTCGCCCCGCGCGTCGGAGGGCACCGACTCCCCCGTATCGGCGAGGAGTTCGCAGAAGCTGCGGGCCACCAGCTCCGGGTACTCCATCATCGCAACGTGCCCCGCGTCCGGCAGACTCAGCAGGCGGGAGTCGCGGAACGTGCGGGCCGCCTTGCGTGCCATGCGGTAGCCGACGAGCTGGTCCCGGCCGCCGTAGACGAGCAGGGTCGGCGCGAGGACGCGCTCGGCCTGGCGCCACAGCCCGTGCTGGCCGCCCAGCGTGTACGCGTTGACGATCCCGCGCGCGGAACGGGTCATCGCGTCCCAGAAGTACGGCAGTTGGAGCCGCCGCTCCATCTCCTCCACGGCGTCGTGGAGGCCTTCCGGCGTCACCATGCCGGGGTCGCCGTAACACAGCGTCAGAACGCCGTGGACGCGCTGCTCCGCCGTCCACTCCCGGGTGAGCCGGGTGAACAGTCCGGTCACCCCGGGCAGCGCCATCAGCACCGTGGGCACGGCGCTGCGCTGCACGCGGATCTCGGGCAGCGCCGGCGAGACGAGGGTCAGCGTGCGCACCAGGTCGGGCCGGAGCGCCGCGACGCGCGTGGTGACCGCGCCGCCGAGCGAGTTGCCGAAGAGGTGCACGGGACCGCGCCCGGCCGCGTCGAGGTAGCGGATCACCGCGCGCGCGTGCCCGGTGATCGAGTAGTCGCCGTCGTCCGGTGGCGGGGAGTCGCCGAAGCCCGGCAGATCGAGGGCCTCGCCGTCGACGACGCCCTCCAGGCGCTCCATCAGTACCGACCAGTTCTGCGAGGAACCGCCCAGGCCATGGACGTAGAGCGCGGGCGGCAGCCCTTCGCGCGCGGGGGGTCGCGAACGGATCGTCAGTGTGATGCCCGGCAGCCCGACCGATCTGAGCCGCTCGCCGTCCGCGACCCTGACGGGAGACACCTTCGGGAGCACATTGGACGCCGGCACGGACGGCGGCTCGGTCGAAGACATGCGGCAATGTTACGAGACGATCACGTAGGGGCTCGTGTGTTCGCCGTCACAGATCGCACGCACGGTCGCATAGCGTCCGGATCCGGTGTCTCCTACGCTCGTGGAGAGGGCACCCGCTTGTAGCCCCTGCTTCTTCCGGGGACATTCGTAGGAAGGGAGCCCATCATGGCCATCGACCCCACCGATCCCGAGACATTCCAGGACGAGCGCGCCGAGGAAGCGACGGAGATCGACGTGGAGGCACCGGAGGCGGACGCGGCGGAGCAGCACGCCGATGTCGTGCCCGACCGCGACGAGCCGCTGGAGGACGCCGACCAGGACAGGGCGGCCGAGGCCGACCTGATCGAACAGCGCAGGGTCGTCTCGCTGGACGAGGACGACTACCGCTGAGGACGACCGCTTGCCACCGAAGACAACGAAGTCGACGGCCCCTGACCGGGCGGAAGAGCCTCTTTTGCCCACATCGAAGAGGTCCGAAACCGCCTTTTCGGGTATCACCACGGTCCCGTCCGTGAAATTCTGCGCTCGCACCGCGCACACCACGGTTACCGAAAAGTACGATGGCGACGCGGCGCTCACCGCAAGAGGACGACTTTGGGAGGCGGCGTGACAGCCATCGAGCAGACAGAGGCCGCGCGCCCGAGGGGTACGCGCCTGCCGCGCCGTGCCCGACGGAACCAGCTGCTGGGCGCCGCGCAGGAAGTGTTCGTGGCGCAGGGCTACCACGCGGCGGCGATGGACGACATCGCCGAGCGGGCGGGCGTCAGCAAGCCGGTGCTCTACCAGCACTTCCCCGGCAAGCTCGACCTCTACCTGGCACTTCTCGACCAGCACTGCGAGTCGCTGATCCAGTCGGTACGCGTGGCGCTCGCGTCGACGACCGACAACAAGCAGCGCGTGCGCGCGACCATGGACGCCTATTTCGCGTACGTCGAGGACGACGGCGGCGCCTTCCGCCTGGTCTTCGAGTCGGACCTGACGAACGAGCCCGCCGTGCGCGAGCGCGTGGACAAGGTGACGAACGAGTGCGCCGAGGCGATCTGTGAGGTCATCGCCGAGGACACCGGCCTCTCCCAGGCGGAGTCGATGCTGCTGGCCTCCGGGCTCGGCGGGCTCGCCCAGGTGGTGGCCCGCTCCTGGCTGCACAGCGACCGCAGCGTCCCGCGCGACCAGGCGGTGCAGCTGCTGACCTCGCTGGCCTGGCGCGGTATCGCGGGCTTCCCGCTGCACGGCACCGACCAGCACCACTGACGCCACCGTGGCCCCGGGCGGCCGTTTGTTCCCGTCCGTTGTTCGCTCCTGGCGTTGGGGCGCGGACCGTGCACGTCCCCTCACCGGGCTAATGTGTGCTGGGTAGGGCGCGGACAGGTCGCGCACTTCATGACCGTCGGAGGGACATAGCCGTGGAGGTCAAGATCGGCGTGCAGCACGCGCCCCGCGAGATCGTTCTGGAGAGCGGTCAGAGTGCCGAGGAGGTCGAGCGGATCGTGGCCGAGGCACTGGCCGGGAAGTCGCAGCTGCTGACCCTCGTGGACGAGCACGGCCGCAAGGTCCTCGTCCCGGCCGAGCGACTCGCCTACGTCGAGCTGGGTGAGGCGGCCCCGCGCAAGGTGGGCTTCGGCGCGCTCTAGGCACACGCGGACAGAGGGGCCCGGCGACTTTCGGTCGCCGGGCCCCTCTGCCGTTCTCCCCGCTGTTCTCCCTGTTGCTCTTCGTTGCTCTTCTCCACAAACGGAGCACAAGTCATCCACAGGGGAGGATTGCATTCCGCAGGTCACGGGTATGACGGCCTACGAACGTGATGCGCAGGCAGGCCATGTGGGAGGGACCCCTCGTGATGTTGTTTGAAGCGCTCGCCGCCGCCGTTCTCGGTCTGGTGCTGGCGGCCGTGACATCCCATCGGCTGGCACACCGCCTACCGACCCGTTCCCTGGTCCTGGCCACCGGCGTC
Source organism: Streptomyces sp. NPDC088794 (assembly GCF_044750545.1). Lineage (NCBI taxonomy): Bacteria > Bacillati > Actinomycetota > Actinomycetes > Kitasatosporales > Streptomycetaceae > Streptomyces > Streptomyces sp. NPDC088794. The sequence continues at coordinate 99,192 of NZ_JBIVKB010000002.1, forward strand.
GCCGGCGCCCTCTTCGGCGCCTTCGTCACCCACAGCGCCCTCGACCCGGGCAACCTCTTCGTGATCCTCCTGGGCGCGGCAGTAATCTCCGCCGCGTCCCTCTCCCTACTGCTCCGCCCGAGCCGCAGACTCGGCCGCCGCTCAGCCCCGGCGTAGGGCGGTAGGGCGGGAAGACAGGCGGCGCAATCAAGTCGCCCCAGGGTCAACGCCGTTGGGGGGCGCGGGGAACTGCGCGACCAGCCCCCACGGGCCGCAGCCGCGAAACCCCCCGCAACCACCCCCCACAGAGCGCTACGCGGCCAACCCCAACGCAGCCATCCGCTTGGTGTGAGCCTCGGTAATACGCGAGAACATCCGCCCCACCTCAGCAAGATCGAACCCGTCGGCCACGCCACCAACAAGCATCGTCGACAACGCATCCCTGTCAGCGACAACCCGCTGGGACTGCGACAACGCCTCCCCCATCAACCGCCGAGCCCACAACGCGAGCCGCCCACCCACACGCGGCTCCGCATCGATCGCGGCCCGCACCTTCTCCACCGCGAACCCCGCGTGCCCGGTGTCGTCGAGAACGGCCAGCACCAGCTCCCGCGAATCCGTGTCGAGCCGCGCGGCGACCTCCCGGTAGAAGTCGGACGCGATCGAGTCACCGACGTACGCCTTGACGAGCCCCTCCAGCCAGTCCGAGGGCGCCGTCTGCCGGTGGAACCCGTCCAGCGCGGCGACGAACGGCTGCATCGCGTGCGTGGGCTCCTCGCCGATCTCCGTGAGCCGGTCCCGAAGCCTCTCGAAGTGGTGGAACTCGGCCGACGCCATCTTCGCCAGCTCCGCCTTGTCCGCCAGCGTCGGCGCCAGCTTGGCGTCCTCCGCGAGCCGCTCGAACGCGGCCAGCTCCCCGTACGCCAGCGCGCCGAGCAGGTCGACGACCGCGGCACGGTACTGCGGGTCGGCGGCGGCCGTCGCCCAGTCCTGGGCGGCGACCCCGGTGTGCTCGACGGAGGCGTCGGCAGTCGCCTCTCCGGTCGTCTCCCCGGTTGCGTCGGAGGCGTTGTCAGGCTTGTCAGAGGTCGTCATGAAGCGCACAATAGCCCGCTCGCCGCGAGGCGGAAGTCCCTGGTCAATCAGTGTGACGACGACTACGTGACCAATTCGGCCATCGCGTGTGCACGTTTCCGGGGTATGGTGGTAATGCGCCTGCTGAGTACGCACGTCCATAACGACGACGTACCTCGTGCGGCCGCACGTTTGAGGATGCCCGGTCGGTGGCCCGATCGGCTCCGACCCGACAGCCCTCTGGGCCGTGCGCACTCTGCGCACGGAGTACGGAGGGAACCCTCAGCGGTACGAGCGCTAGAGCGTCGGCAGAGGTCCCGTGCCCTGCGGCCCGATGTCCGTAAGGCAGCCGACGTCCCCGGCACGGTCCGTCAACGACCCCTTCGCTCGCCTCGCGCCGCGCACACAGAAGAGGCAAAACCCTGACTACGACGTTCAGAGATCTCGGAATCCTTCCCGAGACCGCCGAGGCGCTTGAAGCCGTCGGCATCATCACTCCCTTCCCCATCCAGGAGATGACCCTCCCCGTAGCCCTCTCGGGCACGGACGTCATCGGCCAGGCCAAGACCGGCACCGGCAAGACGCTGGGCTTCGGCCTCCCGCTCCTCGAGCGCGTCACCGTCCCGGCCGACGTAGAGGCCGGCCGCGCCAAGCCCGAGGCCCTCACCGACGCCCCTCAGGCGCTCGTCGTCGTCCCCACGCGCGAGCTCTGCACGCAGGTCACCAACGACCTGCTGACCGCGGGCAAGGTCCGCAACGTACGCGTGACCGCGATCTACGGCGGCCGTGCCTACGAGCCCCAGGTCGAGGCCCTTCGGAAGGGCACCGACGTCATCGTCGGCACCCCGGGCCGACTGCTCGACCTCGCGGGCCAGAAGAAGCTCAACCTCAAGCACATCAAGGCGCTCGTCCTGGACGAGGCCGACGAGATGCTCGACCTGGGCTTCCTGCCCGACGTCGAGAAGATCATCAACTTCCTGCCGGCCAAGCGTCAGACCATGCTGTTCTCGGCGACCATGCCGGGTGCGGTCATCGGCCTGGCCCGCCGCTACATGTCGCAGCCCACGCACATCCGCGCCACCGCGCCGGACGACGCGGGCGCGACGGTGGCGAACACCGCGCAGCACATCTACCGCGCGCACAACATGGACAAGCCCGAGCTGGTCTCGCGCATCCTCCAGGCCGACGGCCGGGGCCTGGTCATGGTCTTCTGCCGCACCAAGCGCACCGCGGCCGACCTCGCCGACCAGCTCAAGCAGCGCGGTTTCGCCGCCGGCGCGGTCCACGGCGACCTCGGCCAGGGCGCCCGCGAACAGGCGCTGCGCGCCTTCCGCAACGGCAAGGTGGACGTGCTCGTCTGCACCGACGTCGCCGCCCGCGGCATCGACGTCGAGGGCGTGACACACGTCATCAACTACCAGTCCCCCGAGGACGAGAAGACGTACCTGCACCGCATCGGCCGTACCGGTCGCGCGGGTGCCAAGGGCATCGCGATCACCCTCGTCGACTGGGACGACATCCCGCGCTGGCAGCTCATCAACAAGGCGCTGGACCTCGGTTTCAACAACCCGCCGGAGACGTACTCCACGTCCCCGCACCTCTTCGAGGAACTGAACATCCCCGCGGGCACCAAGGGTGTCCTGCCCCGGGCCGAGCGCACCCGCGCCGGTCTCGAGGCGGAGGTGCTCGAGGACCTGGGCGAGACGGGCGGCCGTGGCGGCCCGCGCGGCCGCGGCGGACGAGGTGACCGCGACGGACGAGGCGACCGTGACCGCGGCGATCGGGGTGACCGGAACGAGTCCCGCTCCGGCGACCGCGAGCGTCCCGCGCGTACGCCCCGCAGCCGTCGTCGGACGCGCAACGGAACGCCGCTGGACGGTGCGACCGCCACGACCGCGCCGGTGTCCGCGGTGCCCGAGGCCGAGGAGGCCACCGGCACGCGTACCCCGCGCCGTCGGCGCCGTACCCGTAACGGTGCGTCGGAGCCGGTGACGGTTGTCGCGGCCGTACCGACCGAGGCCGCCGAGGCCGCGGTCACCACGGCGGAGGGCCCTGCCCTGGACGCCCCTGAGACCGCGTCGAAGTCGCGCCGCCGCCGGACCCGCCGGTCCGCGGAGACGCCGGTGGAGGCCACGCAGGCCGCCGTCGCAGTAGCGGCTCCGGTTGTCGTGGAAGCTCCGGTCGTCGTGGCGACCCCGGTCACCGTGACGGAGCCGGAGGCTCCCGCCGCCCCGCGTCGTCGTACGCGCAAGGCGACGGCCGCCGCCGAGACCGCCGTGGACACGGTGGAGACCAAGCCGAGGGCTCGCCGCACCCGCAAGGCCGCCGAGCCGGCCGTCGCCGCGGAGACCACCGAGGTCGCCGACGTCATCGAACTGGCCGAGGCCAAGCCGCGCCGCACCCGCAAGGTCGCCGCTGCCGCCGAGACCGCCGTGGACACGGCGGAGGCCACGGAGACCAAGCCCAGGGCCCGCCGCACCCGCAAGACCGCCGAGCCCGTGGAAGCGGTGGCGGAGGTCACGGAGCTGGCCGAGGCGAAGCCGCGCCGTACCCGGAAGGCCGCGGCGACCGCCGAGGCCGTCGTGGACACGGCCGAGGCCACCGAGGCCAAGCCCAAGGTCCGCCGCACCCGCAAGGCCGCGACCGCCGCCCCGGAGACCGCCGCGGTCATCGAGGCGCCGGCCGAGGTCAAGCCGCGTCGCACCCGCAAGGTCGCCGCCGCTGCCGAGACCGCCGTGGACACGGCGGAGGGCACGGAGACCAAGCCCAAGACCCGCCGCACCCGCAAGACCGCGGCGGCCGTCACGGCCGACATCCCGGCCCAGGCCGTGGAGGAGCCGGCGACCAAGCCGCGCCGTACCCGGAAGGCCGCGGCGACCGCCGAGACCGTCCCGGAGCCGACCGAGGCAAAGCCCAAGACGGTACGGCGTACCCGCAAGGCGACCGCCACAGCCACGGAGCCCGCGGACAGCTGACCGCGCACTCTCCCCGACGGCCCGGCCCACGTCCTGTGGGCCGGGCCGTCGGCGTTTCCGCCCACGCCCTCGTCGGGAGCCACGCTCTCCTCGGCCCGCCCGTGCTCCGACTCCGCGCCCACCCGGCTCGCTCCACCCCGATCGCCCCCTCCCGCTCGCACCACCGCGGTCCGCCCCGAACCGCATGACACTTCTGGTACACCGCCCGCCCCGCCGGGGTTCCCACCCCGGGAGATCTCCGCCCCGCCGAGCCCAATCCCGGCCCACCTCGGCCACCCCGCCCACCTCGGCCATCCCTCTCCACCCTGCCTCGACCAGCCCCCGCCACCCCACCCCCGGACACCCCCCGTGAACCAGCCCGACACCCTCCCCGTCACACCCGCCAGATAGCCTCGGCGTATGAGCAGGCCTCCGTCCTTCACCCCGCCTCCCGGCGCCCGCGCGTACTCGTTGCGTACCGCGCGCGGAGAGTTCGCCGTTGTCGACGCACCCGTGGCCGCCGGTGTCGAGCTGCGGGGTGTGGCGCTGATGCTGCCCGGGTTCACCGGCAGCAAGGAGGACTTCAATCCGCTGCACGAGCGGCTCGCGGCGCGCGGGTACCGGACGGTCGCCGTGGACGGGCGGGGCCAGTACGAGTCGGACGGGCCGGTGGACGACGAATCGGCCTACGCGCAGGAGGAGTTGGCGCGGGACGTGCTCGCCCAGGCCGCTGCCGTCCACGACGGGCCCGTGCATCTGGTCGGGCACTCGCTCGGCGGTCAGATCGCCCGTGCCGCCGTCCTCCTGGACCACTCGCCCTTCCGGTCACTGACCCTCATGGCCTCCGGTCCGGCCCAGATCTCCTCCTCGCAGCAGCAGCGCGTGAAGCTGTTGCGGGACGCGCTGGCCGTGATGACCCTGGCCGAGGTGTGGGAGGCGATCCAGGCCATGGAACCGCAGCCGCCGGAGGAGACGGACGCGGGCGGGCTGGACGACGGTCTCGACGACCAGGAAGACCTGCGGCGCCGCTGGTTGGGCAACAAGCCCGCCCAACTCATCGCCACGGGACGCCAGTTGTGCGTCGAGCCGGATCGCGTGGCCGAACTGGCCGCCGTACCAGTGCCGTTCCACGTCCTGTCGGGTGCGCGTGACGACACCTGGCCGGTGCCGCTGCTCGACGAGATGGCCCTGCGGCTGCGCGCCCGTCGGACGGTCGTCCAGGGTGCCGAGCACTCCCCCAACACCGACCGCCCCGAGGAAACGGCCCGCGCCTTCGCGGACTTCTGGGACGGCGTCCGCTGAAACCGTGCGCACCAGCAGAACCAGTGCCGGTCACCACGGGAAGCCGGTACTAGTACTGCGTCTGCAAGTGCTCCCAGAACCCGTCCCGCAGCGCCCGTCGCAGATCGGCCTGTCCGCGCAACGAGTACTGGAGAAGGCCCTCCGCCTCGACCAGCAGATCCTGGTCGACCGAGCCCGGCAGGTACGGGTGTCCCGGCAGCAGTTCCACCAACGCCTCGCGCCCCCGCGCGGCCAGCCACTTCGCCGCGATCTGGGCGCCGACGAAGCGGACGTCCTCGCGGGTGGGCCGGGTCGCCGTGGTCTCGTAGGCGGGGGCGGCGCGGCGGGCGACGTACGGCTTGAAGAAGTCGAGGTCGAAGGTGCGTTGGCTGTCGACCTCCCAGAGGAGGGGCTCGGCCTGGTTGCGGCCCTCGGGGGCCTCGATGCCCCACAGGTGGACCCGGGCCCCGTACCCCTGCGCCGCCTCGACCGCCGACACCAGGTCCTCGTCGCCGCCGAGCAGGGCCGCGTCACTGATGGCGCGGTGCCGGGCGAGGGATTCGAGGTCGGTGCGGATGAGTGAATCGACGCCCTTCTGCTGGTTGTTGGCGTTCAGGTTGCCCAACCGGACCTTCACGTCCGGGAGTTCGGCGATGGACTGCTGCTCGGCGGTGTGGATGCGGCGCCGGGCGCCGTCGTACCAGTAGACCCGCAGCAGCCTGCTGTCCGCGAAGATCGTGCGTGCCTTGTCGATGAGCGCCTCGATCAGGCCCTCGGCGTCGAGGTCGAAGGAGCGGCGGTCCTCCGTGCCGGCGACGAGTCGTCCCGCGGCCGCGTACAGGTAGCCCGCGTCGACGAAGATCGCATGGGTCGAGGGTGTCTTCGCCACCTCGGCGAGCATGCGTCTCAGCAGCTCGTTCGTGCGGTCGATACGGGCGCCCAGCGCCGTCAGGTCGTCGTCTCTCATTGCCTCCATTGTCCCGGCGGTCACGCTGCGAACACAACCGGTCCCGGTCAGTCTCCTGCGTGCACCTTGAGAGTCTCTTACCGGTCAGTAATTAGCCGTTCGAAAAATTTCCTTAGCGTAGGGAATGTTTGTAACACGCATCCCGTTGACTACATCAGTAACCGAGTAGTTCTCCTCAGGAGGATGACCAGACGAAGGGAGAAGCCATGCGCTTCGAAATCATGCGTCTCGACGAGGTCGACGGCACCACCGTGGACAGCACCGTCGTGGACGCCGCCTCCGTCAACCGGATCGTGCAACAGGCCGCCGCCATAGGACAGCGTCTGTGGATCCGCCCCGCCGAGACCAAGGCCTCGTAACACTTACGCGGACCCCTCAACCACACTTCAGAGGCCCTGTACGGCACCGATGCCGTACAGGGCCTCTGCGTATACGAACGCCTCAGGCGCCCTTGATCACCTGCGTGATCCCGTTGATGATCTGCTGCACGGCGATCGCGGAGAGCATCATCCCGGCGAGCCGCGTCACGAGCACCACGCCGCCGTCCTTGATGACCCGGATGATCAGCAGCGAGTACCGCATCACCACCCACAGCACGACGTGGATCGCGAGGATCGCCGCCCACACCGACACCTGCGAGGCGACTCCGTCGGCCTTCTGCACGGCCAGGATGACGGACACGATCGCCCCGGGTCCGGCCAGCAGCGGCATGCCCAGCGGTACGAGCGCGACGTTGACGTCCTTGGTCTGCTTCGGCTCGTCGGTCTTGCCGGTGAGCAGATCGAGGGCGATCAGCAGAAGCAGCAGCCCGCCCGCGATCATCAGCGCGGGCACGGAGACATGCAGATAGTCGAGGATCTGGTGCCCGAGCAGCCCGAAGACGGTGATCACGCCTCCGGCGACGCAGACGGCCTGGAAGGCCATCCGCTTCTGCACCTTGCCGGGGCGGCCGGCGGTCAGGGCGAGGAAGATCGGGGTGATCCCAGGGGGATCCATGATGACGAACAGGGTCAAAAAGAGGGAGCCGAAGACGGCGACATCGAACATGGGTGAGCACAGGCCTTGCGAGAGAAACGGGAAAGGGGGAAGTGGACGACTGGGCGTGGGTGTCAGGCCCCGCCGGTCCCCGGCACCGGGAACGCCCCCGTCGCACGCCGCGTGATCTCCCCGTACACCTCGGGATCCGTGACGTACTCGCCGAGCACGCACGTCTTGCGGCTGCCGTGGTAGTCGCTGGACCCGGTGGTGAGCAGCCCCAGCTCCTTGGCCAGCCCCCGCAGCCGCGCCCGCGTCTCCAGGTCGTGGTCCATGTGGTCGACCTCGATGCCGTCGAGCCCCGCGACGGCCAGCTCGGCGATCGCGGACTCCGGCACGGTACGACCGCGCTTGCTGGCGCCCGGATGCGCGAACACGGTGACACCGCCGGCGGCCTTGACCAGCCGGATCGCCTCGAAGGGGTCGGTCTCGTGCTTGGGGACGTAGGCCCGGCCGCCGTCGGCGAGCCACTGCTGCGTGAACGCCTCGTCCACCGTCGCCACCACGCCCAGCTCGACCAGCGCGGTCGCGACATGCGGCCGTCCGACCGACCCGTCCCCGGCGATCCGCGCCACCTGCTCCCAGGTCACCGGCACCCCGGACTCCTGAAGCCGCGCCACCATCGCCCGGGCCCGCGGCACCCGGTCGTCCCGCACCAACTCCCGCTCGGCGAGCAGCGCCGGCTCCTGCGGATCGAAGAGGTACGCCAGCAGATGCATGGACACCCCGTCGATACGACAGGACAGCTCGGCCCCGGTGACGAGCGTGAGCCCCTCCGGCAGCGCGGCGATCGCCTCGGCGTACCCGCGCGTGGTGTCGTGATCGGTCAGCGCGACGACGTCAAGACCGGCGTCGGCGGCATTGAGCACCAGCTCGGCGGGGGTGTCCGTACCGTCGGAGGCGGTGGAGTGGGCGTGCAGATCGATACGCACTACGCGAACTCCAGCGGGGTGACGGAAAAGGGGACCGCCCAAGACTAACGGCTACGCCGACCGACCCAGGGGCGCGGGGAACCGCGCGGCCGGCCCGACACGACCCGCACCCGCCCCAAAAACAGAACCCCGACCCCAGTAGGCGCTACGGCTGAAGCAGGCGCGGCGCCAGCGCCCCGCAGGGCACCAGCTCCACCTCCGCCCCCGCGTCCCGCAGATCCGTGAGCACCAGCTCGTCGTACATCAACAACCCCGACTGCTCGGGCCACACCACGGCCCACAGCCACAGCCCGAGCGCCTCACCCGCGAACACGGCCCGGTCGTCGGAGGCACCGGCGACATGCCAGAGCGGCGTCGGCCGCCCGGCCGCGAGCACCTTCGCCTGCGGCGGCTTCTCCACGTTCATGTACGGCCCTGGGTCCGGTCCGTCGATCCCCGCGTACCGCGCGCCGAGGCCGACACCCAGTTCCTCGGCGACCAGGATCAGCTCCCCGATCCCGCCGAGCGGGCCGGGACCGGAGCACGCCACGGCCGTCGCACGGCCCCCGCTGCGGTCGTCGCCCGCGCAGGCCACGCCCGTGAACAGCCAGCCGACCGGCAGCGGCCACGGCATCCACACCGGCACCTGCGTGCGGTGCACGACGACTTCGAGGGCCTCGACGCTGGGCGGGATCACGGGCTGCAGCGGATGCACGGTCCCGTGCAGATCGCACTGCCAGGAATCGGCGAAGAGTCCGGGAGCCCTGACCCGGCCACCACACTTCGGGCAACTGGGTTCGCCCCTCATAGGGCCCCACGGTCCTACCCTCGCTCGCGCACGTCAAGGACGATCACCCGTCCGGACGGAAGCCTTACCGAGCGGAAGTACATGTAGCTTGCATTAATTAGCCCACCTAACTTACTATGTGCATATACCAACTATCTCCCAGTCGGAGAGCAGCGAGAGAGGTGGAGGAAGCATGCACGACCGCATGGACGACCCATTCGACGCGGGAGCGACCAGCATCCTGCGACAGCCCAGGTCCGTATGGGCGACGGCCGGCGCGTCCGTGGTCGCCTTCATGGGCATCGGACTCGTCGACCCGATCCTGCCGTCCATCGCCAAGGGCCTGGACGCCACGGCCAGTCAGGTCTCCCTGCTCTTCACCTCGTACTTCCTGATCACCGCCGTCGCGATGCTGGTCACCGGCTTCGTCTCCAGCCGCATCGGCGGCCGCAAGACCCTGCTGCTCGGGCTCGCGCTGGTGGTCGTCTTCGCCGGTCTCGCGGGCACCTCGAACTCCGTCGCCGAACTCGTCGGCTTCCGCGCGGGCTGGGGTCTGGGCAACGCGCTCTTCGTCTCGACGGCCCTCGCCGTCATCGTCGGCGCGGCGGCGGGCGGCAGCTCCGCGGCGATCCTGCTGTACGAGTCGGCGCTCGGCCTCGGCATGGCGTGCGGCCCGCTCCTCGGCGCGCTGCTCGGCGACGCCAGCTGGCGCTACCCGTTCTTCGGCACCGCGTTCCTGATGGCGATCGGCTTCCTGTGCATCACGGTGTTCCTGAAGGAACAGCCGAAGCCGACGACGAGGACCTCGATCCTCGACCCGATCAAGGCGCTCGGCCACGGTGGACTCGCCTCCGCGGCGGCCTCGTCCTTCTTCTACAACTACACGTTCTTCACCGTGCTGGCCTTCACCCCGTTCGTGCTGGACATGACCCCGTACAAGTCGGGGGCGGTGTTCTTCGCCTGGGGCGTCCTGCTCGCCGTCTTCTCCGTGTTCGTGGCACCGCGGCTGCAGGAGCGGTTCGGTTCGCTGAAGGTGCTCGGCGGTTCGCTGGTGCTGCTCGCGGCGGACGTCCTGGTCCTCGGCTACGGCGACCACACCACGGCCGTCGTCTGCACGATCCTGTCCGGCGCCTTCATCGGCGTGAACAACACCGTCTATACGGAGCTGGCGCTCGGTGTCTCGGACGCGCCGCGGCCGGTGGCGAGCGCGGGCTACAACTTCGTCCGGTGGTTCGCGGCAGCGGCGGCGCCGTTCTTCGCGCCGAAGATCGAGGAGTGGAGCGACATCCACATCCCGTTCGTGGTCGCGGCGGTCACGGCGTTGCTGGGCGCGGTCGTGGTCGTCGTACGGCGCAAGGCGCTCACGCACGAGGCGGCGGAGCTGGAGACGCGGCACGCGGTCGAGGACAGTGTCACGGTCTTTGCCAACTGAAGCTTTTCGGCCACCGCCCGGTGAGCTTGCTCACTCCAGCGGGACGGACCTGCGGGACGGATCCCGCAGGTCCGTCCCGTTCGTCAGCCAGCGCTCCTGGAGGGCCTGGGCGCCGTGGACACGTTTCCAGGCCGCCTCGTTCGGGGTCATCGGGAGCAGCGGCAGGAAGCGGACCGGGTCGAGGGGGGCGTCCAGTTCGAGGTCCTCGACCAGTCCGCCCGGCTCGGCCACCAGGACCGAGGTGAACGGGGCGCCGGGCCACAGCGGCTCTCCCACGTCGAGGGAGGCGCCCGGGGCCACGACCACGCCCTCCACCTGCGGAGACGCGGCGAGAACGGCGAGCGGGCGGAGCGCCTTGTCCGTCTCGGCGAGTCCGGCGCGGACGGAGAGGACGAGTTCGGCGCGCGGTCCCGCGACCGGGTCGGCGAGCATCGCGGCGGGGTCGCTCATCGGCTGCGCGGACATGCCGAGCGTGGCGTAGCGGACGATGTCGCCCTCCTGGAAGCGCAGCACCTCGACGCGGTCCGTGCCGAGGAAGGTGACCGCCGCGCGCGCGTCCGGCTCGCCCAGCGCGGTGCGCAACCGGGCATCGACCAGAGGAAGAACATCAACCATGTCGCGAGCATAGAACTCGTCAGTACCGGGCAAAGCGGCGGCTTGACACTTCGGGTCACTGCTAGTCTTGCCCGGTGGTTCGGGGCAGCACGCTTGAGCGTCGCGATCAGGTCCCGACGCCGACACCACTCCCTTTCGAGGGATTGAGACTCCCTTACGAGGGACCGGCCGGAGGAGGTGGGGCTGTCATGGATCGAAGTCGACCGTGCAGTACCACTCGTTCTTCCGCCCGCTGATGCAGCTGCTGTGACTCCGGCAACCGCCGCCTCTCACACTCGCGTCCTTGCACGGAAGAGCACTTCATTCCGTTTTGCCTGATCTCTGTGATCTGTCTGATCTGAAGCAGTAGCTGATCCAGCAACGAAGCTCCGCTGCCGCGACGATGCGGTGCTCCCCGCTTTGTGGACGTGCCAAACACACCCGCAGTCAGGACGTCCCCATTCCGGGTAGTTCCACCCGTCGCCGCCGCCCTTTGTTGCCTGTCACGAAGGAGCCTGCCATGTCGATGATCCGTGACCTGCGTGCCGCAGTACGCCCGTCGCGTCCCTCGCTGCGCAAGGACACCGGCGCGTACGACACCACCCGTGACCCCGGCACTCCGTCGGCCGTCGTCGACTGCGCCGTCTACCGCGACGGCACCCGCGTCGTGACGCCGACGCCGTGCACTCCGCACGAGGCGATGCGGCAGGTGCGCCGCGACGGGGGCTTCGTGTGGATCGGTCTGCACGAGCCGACCGAGGCCGAATTCGCCGGTATCGCAAGCGAGTTCGGGCTGCACCCGCTGGCCGTGGAGGACGCCGTCCAGGCCCACCAGCGCCCCAAGCTGGAGCGCTACGACGACTCCCTGTTCACCGTCTTCAAGACCATCCACTACGTCGAGCACGACCGACTCACCGCCAACAGCGAGGTGGTGGAGACCGGCGAGGTCATGTGCTTCACCGGACGGGACTTCTTCATCACCGTCCGGCACGGCGGCCAGGGCTCGTTGCGCGCGCTGCGACACCGGTTGCAGGACGACCCCGAGCTGCTCGCCAAGGGCCCCTCGGCCGTGCTGCACTCGATCGCCGACCACGTCGTCGACGGCTATGTCGCGGTCGCCGACGCCGTGCAGGACGACATCGACGAGGTCGAGACCGAGGTCTTCTCGCCGGGGCGCGGCGGTATCTCGCGCGGTGTCGACTCGGCCCGGATCTACCAACTCAAGCGTGAGGTACTGGAGTTCAAGCGCGCGGTGTCGCCCCTGCTGCGGCCCATGCAGCTGCTGAGCGAGCGGCCGATGCGGCTGGTCGACCCGGACATCCAGAAGTACTTCCGGGACGTCGCCGACCACCTCGCCCGCGTCCAGGAACAGGTCATCGGCTTCGACGAGTTGCTCAACTCGATCCTCCAGGCCAACCTCGCGCAGGCGTCCGTCGCGCAGAACGAGGACATGCGGAAGATCACCGCGTGGGCCGCGATCATCGCCGTACCGACGATGGTGTGCGGCGTGTACGGCATGAACTTCGAGCACATGCCCGAGCTGCACTGGCGGTACGGGTACCCGATGGTGATGACCTTCATCGTGGGCGTCTGTCTGGTCATCCACCGCACTCTCAAGCGCAACGGCTGGCTGTGAGGGTGCCGGGAGCGGCGCTGGATAGGCTGCGCCCATGACCGCGGAGCCGATGCCAAGCGAGCTGCTCGACCAGGCCCTCGTCGAGGAGGCCACGAAGAAGTCCGGCCTTGTCTGGGTCAACGGTCCCGGCGTCCCGGCGCGCGCCCTGTGGCACGTCTGGCACGAGGGCGCGGCCTGTCTGGTCGGCGACGGTCCCGGCGAGCAGCCGCTGCCGGGGCTGACCGACGGCGGCTCCGCCGACGTCACCGTGCGCAGCAAGGACAAGGGCGGCCGGCTGGTCTCCTGGTCGGCGCAGGTCGTCGAACTCGCCCCGGACTCCGAGGCGTGGCAGGCGACGGTCGCCGAGCTGAAGGGCAAGCGGCTCAACGCCCCCGACGGCGAGGCGATGCCGGAGCGTTGGGCGCGCGAGTGCCGGGTGCTCCGCCTGGTTCCTACGGGGGCTGTGGCGCCGTTGCCCGACGGGGATCTGGCGCAGGCGCCGCTGCCTTCACCGGCGACCACGCGTCAGCCGGCTCCGGCGGGGCTGCCGCGGCTGCTGTTCCGTAAACGGCGACGGAAGTAGCGGTCAGTACGCGGAAGTGGCCGACGGCGAGGGCGAGTTCGGTCCCGCTACGACGTCGGCAGCTGCTTGCCGTAGTCCACCGTTTCGTCGTCCTTCGGTTCGGCCAGGGGGAACTGTTGGCCCCAGGCCGAGAAGGTGAGGGTGCCCGCGCCGCCGGCGCGTTGCAGGCGGAGGGGGTAGGGCTCGCCCTTCAGGGAGACGTCCAGCGTGCCGCCTGAGCCCTCGTCGCCGGTGATGCGGATGGTGCGGGTGCCCGACTGCTCGTGGTGACCGTCCGTCGCGAGCGTGCCGTGCAGCGTCAGCAGTCCGTCGAGGAGGACGTCCTTCTCGGTGAAGCCACTGAACTTCTGGTAGGAGGGGTCACCCTTGGGCACCTTCACGTACTTGCCGTCGAGCGAACTCGCGGCGCCCGCGTCCGAGCCGCCGTCGGCCTGGTTCCAGAACGCCGCGTCGGCCTTCAGGTACAGCTGCTCACCGACGCGCAGCAGCCCGAAGGCCACCCCCTTCGAGGTGACCGAGCCGGTGCCGCCGTCGGCCGACAGCCGCATGTCGAGCGTGTACGTCCGCCCGTTGGTGACGACGTTCCCGGCAAGCCGCACCGCCGTGGCGGAGTCGGCGGCCGCCTTGGACTTGGACTGGATCGTGGCGGCCGGCAGCTTGCCGACCCCGTTCGTACCCGCGTCCGGATCCTCGCTGCACCCCGTGAGCAACCCGGTCCCCGTCACCACCAGCGCGCACACCGCGCTCACCAGCGCGACTCTGCGGGTACGGCCCTGGGCAATCACGGTCACGGCTGGGGCTGCCTTTCTGTCGCGGGACGGAGGCAGCGTACCGGGGCCGCGCGGACCGAACGGAGCCGGTCCGTCCGGACCCCCTACCAGGGCGGACCCGATCGGGACGGGCTAGCCTGAAGGCCGTCCGAGCGGGCAATTCGGAAAAGGAACACCGTACGAAACACCCGTAGGAAACCATGCGGAACACCCGTAGGAAACAGGAAGAAAAGGAGGCGCGTTCATGGCAGCGGGCGCCCCTTCCCGGATCTTCGTCTCGCATCTCGCGGGCGTTCCCGTCTTCGACCCCAACGGCGACCAGGTGGGCCGGGTCCGCGATGTCGTCGTCATGCTGCGCGTGGCCCGGCGCCCCCCGCGCGTGCTCGGCCTGGTCGTCGAACTGACCACGCGCCGCCGGATCTTCCTGCCCATGACCCGGGTCACCGGCATCGAGTCCGGCCAGGTCATCTCCACCGGCGTGCTCAACGTCCGCCGCTTCGAGCAACGGCCCACCGAGCGCCTCGTGTTCGGTGAGCTCCTCGACCGGCGGGTCACGCTCGCCGAGACCGGCGAGGAGGTGACCGTCCTCGATCTGTCGGTGCAGCAGTTGCCGGCCCGCCGGGACTGGGAGGTCGGCCGCGTCTTCGTGCGCAAGGGGAAGAAGGGCGGCGCCTTCAGGCGGGCCAGGGGCGAGACGCTGACGGTGGAGTGGTCCGCGGTCACCGGCTTCTCCCTGGAGGAGCACGGACAGGGCGCCGAGAGCCTCCTGGCCACCTTCGAGCAGCTGCGCGCGGCCGACCTCGCCAACGTCCTGCACCATCTCGCCCCCAAGCGGCGGGCCGAGGTCGCCGCCGCCCTCGACGACGACCGCCTGGCCGACGTCCTCGAGGAGCTGCCGGAGGACGACCAGATCGAGATCCTCGGCAAGCTGAAGGAGGAGCGCGCCGCCGACGTCCTGGAGGCGATGGACCCGGACGACGCGGCCGACCTGCTCGGCGAGCTGCCGGAGGAGGACCAGGAACGGCTGCTGAACCTGATGGAGCCCTCCGACGCGGCCGACATGCGGCGCCTGATGTCCTACGAGGAGCACACGGCCGGCGGTCTGATGACGACCGAGCCGATCGTGCTGCGGCCCGACGCGACCGTCGCCGACGCCCTCGCGCGCGTGCGCAACGCCGACCTCTCCCCCGCGCTCGCCGCCCAGGTCTACGTCTGCCGCCCGCCCGACGACACCCCGACCGGCAAGTACCTCGGCACGGTCCACTTCCAGCGCCTGCTGCGCGACCCGCCCTACACGCTGGTCAGCTCGATCCTCGACGACAGCCTCCAGACCCTCGACCCGAAGGCCGCGCTGCCCGTCGTCGCCGGGTTCTTCGCCACGTACGACATGGTCGCGGCGCCCGTGGTCGACGAGGCCGGGTCGCTGCTGGGCGCGGTGACCGTGGACGACGTACTCGACCACATGCTGCCCGAGGACTGGCGGGAGACCGAGTTCCACCTCGACGAGACCGAGGAATCCGAGGAGCCCGACGAATCCGACGAACCCGATGGACGCGACGAACCGATCGAAGGGGAGGAGGCGACGGCGCATGGCTGAGCGTGAGAACGGCCGCGAGCGCACCCCGGCGGGGGCGACGGCGAGCACGCGCGCGAGGGCCCGGCTGGACCAGCCCCGGCCGGCGCGGCGCCGGCTCCTGCCCGAGTGGGACCCGGAGGCCTTCGGACGGTTCTCGGAGCGCATCGCACGGTTCCTGGGCACCGGGCGGTTCATCGTCTGGATGACGGTCGTCATCATCGCGTGGGTGCTGTGGAACATCTTCGCGCCGCGGGATCTGCGCTTCGACAACTACCCGTTCATCTTCCTGACGTTGATGCTGTCGTTGCAGGCCTCCTACGCGGCCCCGCTGATCCTGCTCGCGCAGAACCGGCAGGACGACCGCGACCGGGTCAACCTCGAACAGGACCGCAAGCAGAACGAGCGGTCCATCGCCGACACCGAGTACCTGACCCGCGAGATCGCGGCGCTGCGCATCGGCCTCGGCGAGGTGGCGACCCGCGACTGGATCCGCTCCGAGCTGCAGGACCTCGTCAAGGAGATAGAGGGTCGGCGGGACGGACACGTCGTATTCCCGGCAGAACGGTCCGCGGGGCGTGACGCAGACGACCGTTGAGGGGCTGGCCGAAGGGCCCCGTCGGCGCCGTACCATCGACCCTATGGCTAGCGAAGACGCGGTGCGCCAGGCACTGGCGACGGTGAACGACCCCGAGATCAACCGGCCCATCACCGAGCTCGGGATGGTCAAGTCCGTGGAGATCGACGCGGACGGAGCGGTCGCGGTCACCGTGTACCTCACGGTCTCCGGCTGCCCGATGCGGGAGACGATCACGCAACGCGTGACCGATGCGGTCGCCGCGGTCGACGGGGTCAGCCGCGTCGACGTGACCCTCGACGTGATGAGCGACGAGCAGCGCAAGGAACTCGCGACCGCCCTGCGCGGTGGCCAGACCGAGCGCGAGGTCCCCTTCGCCAAGCCCGGCAACCTCACCCGGGTCTACGCGGTGGCGTCCGGCAAGGGCGGGGTCGGCAAGTCCTCGGTGACGGTGAACCTGGCGGCGGCGATGGCGGCCGACGGCCTCAAGGTGGGCGTCGTCGACGCCGACATCTACGGCCACAGCGTGCCCCGCATGCTGGGCGCCGAGGGGCGTCCGACCCAGGTCGAGAACATGATCATGCCGCCGTCGGCGAACGGCGTGAAGGTCATCTCCATCGGCATGTTCACCCCGGGCAACGCGCCGGTGGTGTGGCGCGGCCCGATGCTGCACCGCGCGCTCCAGCAGTTCCTCTCGGACGTCTACTGGGGCGACCTGGACGTCCTGCTCCTGGACCTCCCGCCGGGCACCGGCGACATCGCCATCTCGGTCGCCCAGCTGGTGCCCAACGCCGAGATCCTGGTCGTCACGACCCCGCAGCAGGCGGCGGCCGAGGTCGCCGAGCGGGCCGGCTCGATCGCCGTACAGACCCACCAGAAGATCGTCGGCGTCGTCGAGAACATGTCCGGCCTGCCCTGTCCGCACTGCGGCGAGATGGTCGACGTCTTCGGCTCGGGCGGCGGCCAGTCGGTGGCCGACGGCCTCACGCGCACGACCGGCGCCTCGGTCTCCGTCCTCGGCTCCATCCCGATCGACGTCCGCCTCCGCGAGGGCGGCGACGAGGGCAAACCGGTCGTCCTGACGGACCCGGACTCCCCGGCGGGCGCGGCCCTGCGGGCGATCGCGGGCAAGCTGGGCGGCAGGCAGCGCGGCCTTTCGGGACTGTCCCTGGGGATCACACCGAAGAACAAGTTCTGAGCAGTACGACGATGGGGTGCCCTCCGGGCAGGAGGGCACCCCATCGTCGTACTCCCGACTAGGCGTAGGCCGAGATGTCCTTGATCATCGCGAAGCCGAGCCCGTACGCGCTCATGCCCCGCCCGTAGGCGCCCACGTGGACCCCCGCCTGAGTGGACCCGGCGAGGACCCAGCCGAACTCCGACTCCCGGTAGTGGAAGGGCGTCGGGACGCCGTCCACCGGCAGGGACAGGGACGACCAGTCGGACCCGGCGAGATCGTCCGCCAGGGCCCACGCGGTCTCCGTCTGCTGGTCCAGCCAGTCGTCCCGCAGCGAGTGGTCCATCTGACCGGGCCAGGTGAAGGACAGCAGCCCCACGCCGGCGAGCCAGGCCGCCGAGGAGACCGACGTGGCCTCCAGCAATCCCGTCCCGTCCGCACTCCGCCGGGACGGACTCGCGGCGACGGTGACGACGACCGCGAACTTCTCCTTCGGCTCACCGGCGGAGCCCACCGCGTACTCGTTCTTGACCGAGGGCTCGTCACCGTGCCCGATCGACCCGTGCTCGACGGCCCCGTCGGCCGCCGTACCGACCTGCATCAACCAGCGCGGCCCCGTGAAGGCCTCGTCGAGGCCGTACCACGGGAAGGGCGCCTGCAGGTAGCCGTCGACCGTGCGCCGGGCGGAGGGGACCTGTTGTCCACCCTCCGCGGCCGGCGCCTGTGCGACCGCCTGACTCGTCGTCTCCATGTGCCCGGACGCCTCCTCGTTCTCGTCGGGCCGAAGCGGCCCGCCCCCCTTCGGGCGGCGTTGCTTGTTCGCCGCCGGCCCGCACAACAACTCGGCAGCATAGCCACCCCGCCGCGGGCAACCGGGAAACCGCCGGGCGCGTGGGTCGCTCAGGAGGCCGGTTCAGGGCGCGCGAAGGCCCCACCGGGTATGAAACGCGTCACGTACGACGCAGGTGAACGGCCGTGTTCGTACGGCTCAGGTGGCGTCCGCGTCGAAGGGCGGACGGTCGTCGTCCTCGGACTTCTTGGTCATGTCGATACGACCGCCGGAGGCACCGGACGAGCCCGCCGAACCGGACGAGGAGGCGGAACCGGAGGAGTCCGACCGGTCGGCGTCGCGGCTCTGCACCGCGTCCGTGACCTCGGCCATCTCCTTCTTCAGGTTGAAGCCGTTGCGGATCTCCTTGAGCCCCAGTTCGTCATTGTCCAGCTGCTTGCGGATGAACGTCTTGGGGTTGAGGTCCTCTAGCTCGAAGTCCTTGAACTCCGGGCCGAGTTCCTGCCGGATGTCCTCCTTGGCGCTCTCCGAGAACTCGCGGATCTTGCGCACCGTCCGCATGACGTCCTGGATGACCTTGGGGAGCTTGTCCGGACCGAAGACGAGCACGGCGAGGACAACGAGCGTCACCAGCTCCAGCGGTCCTATGTCATTGAACACCTGATGCTCCTTGTGGTCCGGGCCGGATCCACGGTACCCGGCGATCCGCTTCGACCGGTACTGTCCCGAGCGCTCCGAGTGCGCCCGCATGCCGGTTTTCCCGGTTGTTTGCCTTGTGGACCAGGGGTCGTGACCTCACGTGTGAGGTTCCTGTCAGTTGCTGTCGGGAATCGGTCGGTACGAGGTTCGGTCGGTACGGGGTTCAGTCGCCGTCGGAGGATCCGAGCACCAGCGAGATCGTCAGCTCCTTGCCGTCGCGCCGCACGGTCAGCTCCAGCCGGTCGCCGGGACGGTGGGCCCGGGTCTTGACGATCAGCTCCTCGCCGGAGTGGACGCGCTGACCGTCGACCTCGGTGATGACGTCGCCGGCCTTGATGCCGGCCTTGTCGCCGGGGCCGCCCGCGTTGACGGCGGGGCTGCCGCCGCTGCCCTTGGTGCCCACCCGGGCGCCGTCGCCGGTGTAGTCCATGTCGAGGGTGACGCCGATGACCGGGTGGGTCGCCTTGCCGGTGTTGATCAGTTCCTCGGCGACGCGCTTGGCCTGGTTGACGGGGATGGCGAAGCCGAGCCCGATGGAACCGGCCTGGCCGCCGCCGGAGTCCGAGCCGTCGTCGGCGGAACGGATCGCGGAGTTGATGCCGATGACCCGGGCCCGCGAGTCGAGCAGCGGTCCGCCGGAGTTCCCGGGGTTGATCGGCGCATCGGTCTGCAGGGCGTCCACGTACGACACGTCGCTGCCGTCGACGCTGTCGCCGGCCGTGATGGGCCGTGACTTGGCGCTGATGATGCCGGAGGTGACGGTGCCCTCCAGGTCGAAGGGGGCGCCGATGGCGACGACGGGGTCGCCGACCTGGACGTTGTCGGAGTTGCCCAGCGGCAGGGGGCTGAGCCCGCGCACGCCGCTCACCTTCACCACGGCGAGGTCGTATCCGCTGTCCCGTCCCACGACGGTGGCCTTGGCGGTGTCCCCGCTGTTGAAGGTCACCGATATCTCGCCGGAGGCACCGGCGGGTTCGACGACGTGGTTGTTGGTGAGGATGTGCCCGAGGTCGTCGAGCACGAACCCGGTGCCGGTGCCGGACTCCTCGGAACCGGTCACATGCAGGGTGACCACGCTGGGCAGGGCCCGCGCGGCGATCCCGGCCACACTGTCCGCGGCCCGCCCGACCGGCTCCTTGCCGGCCTGCGGCAGCTGTACGCCCCCCACACCGCCGTTGCGCTCCAGATACGCCCCGATGGCACCCCCGACACCGCCGGAGAGCAGCGCGAGCGCCACGGCCCCGCCGACCAGGGCCCGCCGCAGGCGCCGACGCCTCGAGGCGACTCCGTCGATGGCCGCGCCGGTCTGCTGGAGGGGGGCGGCCGGGGCGGCCCAGGGGTCGTAGTTCTGCCAGGGGGTGGACACGGGCGCGGGGGAAGGGGCGGGGAGTGGCTGCTGGACCGGTGGAGCGGAGGCCCAGGGGCCCGGCTCGCCGTAGGGCGGGGTGCTGAAGGGGTCGGGGGCGTGCAGGGGTTCGGGACGCTCGTCGGGAACCTGCGGGGAAGACGCGTCCGGTTCCTCTGTCAGCGGCACGCTCTCCGGGTGCCTCAACTCGAAGTCACCCTCCGCGGAAGCCGGCCGCGCCAACTCGAAGTCGCCTTCCGCGGAAGCGGGCCGCGCCAACTCGACATCACCGTCGGTGGAACCGTCCGTCCCCGCCGCCCCCGAAGGGTCCTGCGGGTGTGGACGATTCCACCACTTCGCCTTCGTCGGCTTCCCCTCGTTCACTGCTCTCCCCACAGCTGACCGCGACACGGCTCGTCGTCGGCGGTCGCGGTTCGTCGACTCCGCGCCCGACTGCCTGTACAGGGCGCGGCCCTCACAGGATTCAACCAGGTTCGCGAGCCGTGGCGCAGGGGCCGGTCAGCGGGCCGTGCGCGGAGAGGTGGGGGAGGTGGGGGAGGAAGGAGCTGAGGTCGTGTCGGGGACGGGTGCGGCGAGCAGGCTGCCGGGGGCCGTGACCTCCGGCGTGGTGGACCACGAGGTCAGGGCGAACGGCGAGGTGGTGCCGAGCGGACGTATCAGCGGGGACATGGCCGCGACACCGGACACCACGGGCGTGGCCAGCGTGTGCATGGTCTCCTCGCGTCCGGCGACCGCGGGGCTCGGTACGCCGGGCAGCAGGGGCGCGGACACCGAGGTCGGGGCGACCGGGGCGCCGAGCGTGCGCTGGCTCTGGCCCTGTGCGAGCAGGGGGCCGACGGCGCCACGGCGCCGCTGGGACTCGGGCGCCGTCGCGGCTCCCGTGCCCTGCGTGCGCATCGGCGTCACGTTGCTGCCCGTGCCGGTGCCGCCGCGGGCGTCCGCGGTGTCGGTCGGGACGCCGCTGGTGACGCCACCGAGCGCGATCGCGGCCAGCGACACCGCGCCGGCGGCGACGAACGCGAACCGCATTCCGCGCGAGGCGGAGCGCTCGGCGTCGTGCCGGCTGACGTCGTGTATGCGGAACCCTCGGTCGGCCGCCGCGGGCATGGGGAGCGGGCCGGGTCCGGCTGCCGGGGTGTGCGGACGGGCCGGCACGTAGCCGAACTCGAAGCGCTCGGCGCGCCTCAGTCCGAAGACTCCGGAGGTCCCGGCGCCTGCTCCGGCTCCGGCGGTGGGGCGGGCGGCGAAGCCGTCGGAGAATCCGCCCCCGCCGAACGGCGAGCCACCGCCGTCCGTGTCACCTCCCCCGGGGAGCCCCTGGAGACGGGCCAGGAAGCTCTCGGAGGGCGGCGGGGGCGCCGCCTCCGCGAACACGTTCTTCAGGCGTCGCTGGGCGTCGGCCTCGGCCTTGCACTTGGCGCAGGTGGCCAGGTGGGCGAGGACGCGCTCGCGCGACTCATGACCGAGCTCTCCGTCCACCAGGGCGGAGAGTCGGTCTCCCAGGTGCTGCTCGGAAAAGCGCCCCTCGGCGGGGCTGGGTCGTGATCCACTCACGCGGTCGCGCCCCCTCCCCCCAGTGCGGGCACCCGTGGCACGAAAGAGGAACGGCGCTCGGCCGCCCTGGCCTCCGGCGAACGGTGCGCCAGGGCCTTGCGCAGCTGGGAACGGCCACGATGGATCCGGGAGCGGACGGTGCCGAGCTTGACCCCGAGGGTCGCGGCGATCTCCTCGTACGACAGTCCTTCGATGTCGCACAGGACGACCGCGGCGCGGAACTCCGGGGCGAGGGTGTCGAGGGCCTGCTGGACGTCCGCGTCGAAGTGCGCGTCGTTGAAGACCTGCTGGGGCGAGGGCTCACGGCTGGGCAGTCGCTCGGCCGCGTCCTCGCCCAGCGCGTCGAAACGGATGCGCTGCTTGCGGCGGACCATGTCGAGGAAGAGGTTGGTGGTGATGCGGTGCAGCCAGCCCTCGAAGGTGCCGGGCGTGTAGGTGGACAGGGAGCGGAAGACGCGGACGAAGACCTCTTGCGTGAGGTCCTCGGCGTCGTGCTGGTTACCTGTCAGGCGGTACGCGAGCCGGTACACACGGCCGCTGTGGGTGCTGACGATCTCCTCCCACGTGGGCGGAGTCCACGCCTGCCCGTCCGCGTCGGTGGAGAAAGTCGCGGTCTGGGTCTGGTCAGCGGCGTGGCTGGGGTCAGCAGCGGTGTCGTTCACGGATTTCGGCCTGCCCGCCGATCCGAGGAAGCGCCGCAGCACTCCTCCCCGATCCATAGGCGCAGCCGCACCTCCCCTGTCGGCTCTGGTGGTGTCCAGTGGAGCCCCTACCATAGCCACCTCGCCCGTTAGCTCCGGATAAGCGGTTTTACGAGAATTTGATGAGGACCGGCGTGGCTCGGGCGGCTGCGTCAGCAGTTGCTCGAGGCCCCGCTCGTCCCCCTGCTCGTCTTCGTGATCCAACTGTGTCCCCCCGCTCCTTCTTCCACCCCTCTAAACGCCTGGTCCCATCTGCGGGTTCCCGACGCCAGCGGATACAGTCACGCCCAGGCAACCACGGGGACAGGAGAGGGTCATTACCGGCAACCGGCAGACGAGCTGGGCGTTCTCCGACGCCTACGTCGCCGAGGACGAAGTGCTGCGCTGGGCCCGGGACCGGGCCCGTGAGGCGGGGCTGCGCTCGGTGTCGCCCGGCACGGGCTCCGCACTGCGTCTGCTGGCCGCCTCCGTGGACGCGAAGGCGGTCGCGGAGATCGGCACCGGCACCGGTGTCTCCGGTGTCCATCTGCTGCACGGCATGCGCGCGGACGGCGTGCTGACCACCGTGGACCCCGAGCCCGAGCACCAGAGTTTCGCCCGCCAGGCCTTCCGCGCCTCCGGTTTCGCCAGCAACCGCGCCCGCTTCATCCCGGGCCGTGCCCTCGACGTGCTGCCCCGGCTCGCGGACGCCGGCTACGACCTGGTCTTCTGCGACGGCGACCGGCTGGAGTTCCTCGACTACCTCGCTGAATCGTTGCGCCTGCTCCGTCCGGGGGGGCTGGTGGTCTTCGAGGGCGTCTTCGCCAACGGCCGCACGGTCGACTCGGGCCCGCAGCCCACCGAGGTCCTGCGGCTGCGCGAGCTGCTGCGTGCGGTGCGCGAGAGCCAGGAGCTGGTGCCGTCGCTGCTGCCGGTGGGCGACGGCCTGCTGTGCGCGGTCAAGCGCTGACGGAACAGGAAGACGGACAAACAACTGCCCCGGCATCGAAGACGATGCCGGGGCAGTGACGGGTCTGGTCGCGTGCGCGTCAGCCGACGACCTTCTTGAGGGCGTCGCCGAGCGCGTCGGCCTCGTCAGGGGTCAGCTCGACGACGAGTCGACCGCCGCCTTCGAGCGGAACGCGCATGACGATGCCCCGCCCCTCCTTGGTCACCTCGAGCGGGCCATCGCCCGTTCGCGGCTTCATGGCCGCCATGCTCGTTCCCCTTCCTGAAACCAGCTCATCGTCAAAGCCGACGGCCCAAGAGGGCACGCGTGGCCACAGCGAGTGACTGGGACGCACGACACCGGCATCGAACACATTGCTTCCAGGCCATTATCCCGCATCTCAGGACCCGATGACCAACATCAGTCGGCATCGCTTGGGCAACGCGCGCGAGCAAAACCACTCAATTCGGCGATGTGACTGCGATACTCCGCCGCCGCACGGACTTCCGCGGACCGGAATCCGTCGAGATTTCTTTGACGCAGGTCACACGACCGCTCCGGTCCCCGGACGGTGATCTCCGCCATGCTGTCCTTCGGACAGGGGCGTACCGGACGGTACGCCCGAGCCGCGACACCGGAGGGGACATCACCATGGCCGACACCGTGCTCTACGAGGTGGGCGACGGACTCGCGACGATCACGCTGAACCGCCCCGAGGCGATGAACGCGCTGAACATCGCGACGAAGGTGGCCCTGCGCGAGGCGGTCGAGTCCGCAGCGGCCGCCGACGCCGTGCGCGCGGTGCTGCTGACGTCCGCCGGCGACCGGGCGTTCTGCGTCGGGCAGGATCTCAAGGAGCACATCACGCTGCTGGCGTCGGACCGCGAGACCGGCTCCGGGCAGACCATGACCACGGTGAAGGAGCACTACAACCCGATCGTGCGGGCGCTGACGCAGATGCCGAAGCCCGTGGTGGCGGGGGTGAACGGGGTCGCGGCGGGCGCCGGCCTCGGGTTCGCGCTCGCCGCCGACTACCGGGTGGTGGCGGACACGGCGGCCTTCAACACCTCGTTCGCCGGGGTGGCCCTGACGGCGGACTCCGGGATCTCGTGGACGCTGCCGCGCGTGGTGGGCCCCGGCCGCGCCGCCGATCTGCTGCTCTTCCCGCGCAGCATCAGCGCCCAGGACGCCTACGAGCTGGGGATCGCGAACCGGGTCGTTCCCGCCGGCGAGCTGCGGGCCGAGGCCGAGAAGGTGGCCCGCGCGCTCGCCGTCGGACCGACGGTGGCGTACGCGGCGATCAAGGAGGCGGTGGCCTACGGGCTCTCCCACTCCCTGACGGAGACCCTGGACAAGGAGGACGAGCTGCAGACGCGGGCCGGGCAGTCCGAGGACCACGCGATCGCGGTGCAGGCCTTCGTGAACAAGGAGACGCCGAAGTACCTGGGCCGGTAGGCCCGTACCGGGGCGGGCAGGGCCGACACGGGGTTACCGCCGGGCGTGTCGGCCTTCGGAAGGACTCCTACCGGTTACCGGTCGCCTCTGGCCGCGCAGTCCGCCAGGTGGTCGTCCACCAGGCCGCACGCCTGCATCAGCGCGTACGCCGTCGTCGGGCCCACGAAGCGCAGGCCGCGCTTCTTGAGGTCCTTCGACAGGGCCGTCGACTCCGGGGTGACGGCCGGGACATCCGCCAGCGTCCTGGGGGCCGGACGGGTGGCGGGGTCCGGGGCGTGGGACCAGATGAGGGTGTCCAGGTCGCCCGGGGCCCAGTCGACGAGCACGCGCGCGTTGGCGATGGTCGCGTCGATCTTGGCCCGATTGCGGATGATGCCCGCGTCGGCCAGAAGGCGTTCGCGGTCCTCGTCGGTGAAGGCGGCGACGGCCTCGATCTTGAAGTCGGCGAAGGCGGCACGGAAGCCCGGGCGGCGGCGCAGGATCGTGATCCAGGAGAGGCCGGACTGGAAGGCCTCCAGGCTGACCCGCTCGAAGAGGGCCTGGTCGCCGTGGACCGGGCGGCCCCACTCCTCGTCGTGGTACGCCACGTAGTCCTCGGTGGACAGCGCCCAGGGGCAGCGCAGCGCGCCGTCCGGGCCGGCGAGGGCGGTGCCGTCGCTCACTGCTGCTCCCCCGGGCCGTGCGCGGGCTTCTCCATGGAGATGTGGGCACCGGCCCGGGCGCCCGCCAGCGCGGACTCCAGGTCGGCGATGCGCGCGTCGCGCTCCGCGAGTTCGGCGGCGACGCGGTTCAGGGCGTCGTCGACGTCCGCCATGCGGTAGCCGCGGGCGGCGAGGGGGAAGCGGAGTTCGTCCACGTCCGCGCGGGTGACCGGGCGGTCCGGCGGCAGCGGGTCCTGGAGCCGCTCGGGGGCCACCTCGGGCAGCGGGCCGTCGCTCTCTCCCCCGCCCACCACGGCCAGCGTCACCGCGGCCACCACGACGGCCAGGGCGACGACCAGGAACAAGAACATAACCATCGCTGTGGTCCCCAAACTCGATGTTCGGAAGCTGAATGTGTCAGGGTCCGATCGTGCCATGCGGGTCTGACGGTTAGGGTCGCAGGCGGCCGAAGACGGGCTCGTACTAGGAGAGGTCACAGGGGATGCTCAGGCTGGGCAGGCGCGAATTCGAGGCGCACGAGCCGGTGATCATGGCGATCGTGAACCGGACCCCGGACTCCTTCTACGACCAAGGGGCGACGTTCCTCGACGAGCCCGCCCTCGCACGCGTGGAGCAGGCCGTGGCCGAGGGCGCGGCGATCATCGACATCGGCGGGGTCAAGGCCGGCCCGGGCGAAGAGGTGACGGCCGAGGAGGAGGCGCGGCGGACCGTCGGGTTCGTGGCGGAGGTGCGGCGGCGGTTCCCGGACGTCGTGATCAGCGTGGACACCTGGCGGGCGGATGTCGGGGCGGCCGTGTGCGAGGCCGGGGCGGATCTGCTGAACGACGCGTGGGGTGGGGTCGACGCGCGGCTCGCGGAGGTCGCGGCGCGGTATGGGGTGGGGCTTGTGTGTACGCACGCGGGTGGGGCGGAGCCTCGGACTCGGCCGCATCGGGTGGCGTACGACGATGTCATGGCCGACATTCTGCGGGTGACCGTCGGGCTCGCGGAGCGGGCGGCCGGGTTGGGGGTGCCTCGGGAGTCGATCATGATCGATCCGGGGCACGACTTCGGCAAGAGCACGCGGCACGGCCTGGAGGCGACGCGGCGTCTTGGGGAGATGGTCGAGACCGGGTGGCCCGTTCTGGTGTCGCTGTCCAACAAGGACTTCGTGGGCGAGACGTTGGACAAGCCGCTGAAGGAGCGGGTGGTGGGGACGCTGGCGACGACGGCGGTGTCGGCGTGGCTGGGGGCGCAGGTGTATCGGGTGCACGAGGTGGCGGAGACGCGGCAGGTGCTGGACATGGTGGCGTCGATCGCGGGGCGGCGTCCGCCGGCGGTCGCCCGTCGGGGCTTGGCGTAAGGGTTCCTCGCCCCCGCCGCCCCTACCCGTCCCATCCTTCTGGGGCTCCGCCCCAGACCCCGCTCCTCAAACGCCGGAGGGGCTGAAAGATCAGCCCCTCCGACATCTCAAAGCGCCGCGCCTAACGGCCCGCCTCCTTGGACACCAACGCCACCGCCTCGTCCACGTCGTCCGTCACGTGGAACAGGAGGAGGTCCTTCTCCGAGGCCTTGCCTTGGGCTACCAGGGTGTTGCGGAGCCAGTCGACCAAGCCGCCCCAGTACTCACTCCCGAAGAGGACGATCGGGAAGCGGGTGACCTTCTGGGTCTGGACGAGGGTGAGGGCCTCGAAGAGTTCGTCGAGGGTGCCGAGGCCGCCGGGGAGGACCACGAAGCCCTGGGCGTACTTGACGAACATCATCTTGCGGACGAAGAAGTACCGGAAGTTGAGGCCGATGTCGACGTAGGGGTTGAGGCCCTGCTCGAAGGGCAGCTCGATGCCGAGGCCGACCGAGACGCCCTTGGCCTCGCCCGCGCCCTTGTTGGCCGCCTCCATGGCGCCGGGGCCGCCGCCGGTGATCACCGCCCAGCCCGCCTCCACCAGCGCCCGGCCGAGCCGTACGCCCGCCTCGTACTCCGGCGAGTCCGTCTTGGTCCGCGCCGAGCCGAACACGCTGATCGCGGGCGGGAGTTCGGCGAGCGTGCCGAAGCCCTCGATGAACTCCGACTGGATGCGCAGCACCCGCCAGGGGTCGGTGTGGACCCAGTCCGAGGGGCCGCCCGCGTCCAGCAGGCGCTGGTCGGTCGTGCTCGCCGTCACCTGGTCACGCCGCCGGAGTACCGGCCCCAGGCGCTGCTCCTCCGGTGGCTGCTTCTTGCCCTCGGGGTTCCCGGTAGCCATGTGCGCTCCCTCCGCTTGCAGGTGTTTCCACCTCAGCGTAGATCTCCGCTGGTTACAGACGGGGGACGTCGGCATGTCCGCCACGGAGCGCCGCCTCGAATCAGGCCGAGAGCCACGCCTTCAGCCGCTCCTCGCCCGCCAAGATCTTTGCCGTTTCGACCCTTTCATCCCGCTTGTGCGCCAAGTGCGGGTTCCCGGGGCCGTAGTTGACCGCAGGGACGCCGAGCGCGGAGAAGCGGGAGACGTCCGTCCAGCCGTACTTGGGCCGGGGCTCGCCGCCGACCGCCTCGATGAAGGCGACCGCGGCCGGGTGGGAGAGGCCGGGCAGCGCGCCGCCGCTGTGGTCGTCGACCACGAACTCCTCGACCCCGCAGTCCGCGAACACCTCGCGCACGTGGGCGATCGCCTCCTCCTCCGTACGGTCGGGCGCGTAGCGGAAGTTGACCGTCACCACGCACGCGTCGGGGATGACGTTCCCGGCGACCCCGCCGGAGATGCCGACCGCGTTCAGGCCCTCCCTGTACTCCAGACCGTCGATGACCGGGTAGCGGGGCTCGTACGCGGCGAGGCGGGCGAGGATCGGGGACGCCGCGTGGATCGCGTTCGAGCCCATCCAGGAGCGTGCCGAGTGGGCCCGTTCGCCCTTGGTCTTCAGGAGCACGCGCAGGGTGCCCTGGCAGCCGCCCTCGACCTCGCCGTCGGACGGTTCGAGCAGGACCGCGAAGTCGCCCTCCAGCCAGTCCGGGTGGGCCTCGGCGACATGGCGCAGGCCGTTCAGCTCGGCGGCGACCTCTTCGTTGTCGTAGAAGATGAAGGAGATGTCCCGGTTGGGGGCGGGGACCGTTGCCGCGATGCGGAGTTGGACCGCCACCCCGGACTTCATGTCGCAGGTGCCGCAGCCCCACAGGACGCCCTCGTCGTCGAGGCGGGAGGGGACGTTGTCGGCGATCGGGACGGTGTCGATGTGGCCGGCCAGGATGACGCGCTCCGCGCGGCCCAGGTTCGTGCGGGCGATCACGTTGTTGCCGAACCGGTCGACCGTCAGGTGCGGAAGCGCGCGCAGGGCGGCCTCGATCGCGTCCGCGAGCGGCTTCTCGGTGCCGCTCTCCGAGGGGAAGTCGACGAGCTGTGCGGTCAACAGGGCGGCGTCCAGCGTGAGGTCAAGGGGGGTGTCGGCCATGCCGTCGACCCTAACGCGCCGAGGTCGCGAACTCCGTCCACACCCGGCTCGGCAGTCACAGCGGCCTCCGCTACCTTGTACGCGTGCCAGAGCCGTCACCTCACTCCCCCAAGCGTCGTGGTCGCTTCCTCCGCTTCTCCGCGGCCTTCGTGGTCCTGCTCGGTGTAGCGGGATATCTCGTCGTGCAGTACGAGACGGGAGGCAGAGGCCCGGGCTGCGAGGTCGTCTCCGGCAAGGGCGGTGAAGCGGCGTACGAGTTCACGCCGGAGCAGGCGGTGAACGCGGCGACGATCGCCGCCGTCGGCACCGGACGCGGCATGCCCGAGCGGGCCGTGGCCATCGCGCTGGCGACCTCGATCCAGGAGTCCGGCCTGCGCAACATCCAGCACGGCGACCGGGATTCACTCGGCCTGTTCCAGCAGCGTCCCTCGCAGGGCTGGGGCACCGAGAAGGAGATCCTGGACCCGACGTACGCGGCGGGCATCTTCTACGAGCACCTGGCCAAGGTGCCCGACTACACCGAGCTGCCGCTGACCGTGGCCGCGCAGCGCGTGCAGCGCAGCGGCTTCCCGGAGGCGTACGCCAAGCACGAGCCGGACGCGACGCTGCTGGCCGCCGCCCTCACCGGCTCCTCGCCGGCCACGCTGACCTGCCAGGGCCGCCCGGACCCCACCACCGTGACCGAGGCGGGTCCGGACGCCGTACGGGCCGCGCTGGTACGGGACTTCGGGCGGGACGCGCTGCAACCGGCCGCCGCCGAGGTGAGCGACGCCTCGACGCCCACCCCCACACCGACGGTGAGCGCGACGCCGGGTTCGCGGACCGTCACGCTGCCGGTGACCAAGGACACCGGCGCGGGCAAGGGCCGTGACGTGCGCGAGCGCGGCTGGCAGCTGGCCCACTGGGCCGTGGCCAACGCCTCCGCGCTGCACATCGAGCGCGTGTCCTACGGCGGACGCGAGTGGAGCGCGGGGAACACCGACAGCAAGTGGCGTACGACGGGTACGCAGGACGCCGACGCGGCGAAGCAGTCCGCGAACGCGGTGCGGATCGTCACCGGGCAGTAGTGCGAGTGATCACCCGCGAGGGTCAGCCGCGGGCCCTTCGCGGCAGGGTGTGCGCAGGTTTTCGCGCAGTCACTCCCGAAACCGCGAAATCCCTTGAGAACAAAGGGCTGTAAGGATTCGGCACACTTTCGGACCAGGCACTCTTTGCCCGTTTTTATCCGCAGCCGATTATGCGACGCATTGCCAACTCTTTACGTTGTCGCTGCGCAACCTCCGAGGGGCTTCGAGCGGTAGTCACGACGTCCGAGCAACGTTTCCTCCCGTCACAAGGAGCATCATGTCCCTCCCCCTGACCCGTCGGATTGCCCGTGCCGCGCTGCTCGTCGCGGCGGGAGCGGCTGCCGGGGTAGGTGCGGCCGGCGCCGCGAGCGCGGCCCCCGAGCTGCCCGCCACCCCCAACCTCGGCGGCCTGACCGCCCTGGACGGGGCGAACGTGGGCAACACCGTCGACGGAGCGGCACAGAACGTCACCGGGCTCGCGGGCGAGGCCGGCAGCAAGGCCGTCAAGAAGGCGGTGCCGGCCGCGGGCAAGACCGGCGGCAAGGCGGTCAAGAAGGCCGCGCCGGCCGCGCAGAAGACCGCGGGCGAGGCGGCGGGCTCCGCCGGGGACCTCGTCGGTGACACCACGAAGACCGCCACCAAGGGCGGGCTGCCCACGGACTCCCTCACCAAGGGCGGCCTCCCCGGCGGCGGCCTCCCCTCCACGGACACCCTCCCGCTGAAGGGCCTGCCGCTCGGCGGCTGATCGCCCCGCGCACGACGAAAAAGAAGGGGCCCGGGATCGTCTCCCGGGCCCCTTCGTCGTGCACGTGGTCCTGCACTTCGTCGTGCGCGTGGTCCTGCACGTCGTCACGCACGCACGCGTACGTACGCCTACGCGTCTACGCCAGCCGCTCCACGGCCGCCCGCACCCGCTCGTCCGTCGCCGTCAGCGCCACCCGCACGAACGTGTCGCCGGCGGTCCCGTAGAAGTCACCGGGCGCGACCAGGATGCCCAGTCCTGCCAGGTGGGCCACCGTGTCCCAGCAGGACTCGCCGCGGGTCGCCCACAGGTAGAGGCTGGCCTCGCTGTGCTCGATCCGGAAGCCGTGCCCGACCAGCGCCTCGCGCAGGGCCGCCCGCCGGGCGAGGTACCGCTCCCGCTGCTCGCGCACATGGCCGTCGTCGCCGAGGGCCGCGACCACGGCGGCCTGGGTCGGCGCGGAGGTCATCATGCCGCCGTGCTTGCGGATCTCCAGGAGCGGGCCCAGGACGGCCGGGTCACCGGCCAGAAAGGCCGCGCGGTACCCGGCGAGGTTGGAGCGCTTGGAGAGCGAGTGGACGGCCACGATGCCGTCGTAGGAGCCGCCGTTGACGTCCGGGTGCAGCACCGAGACCGGGTCGGCCTCCCAGCCCAGTTCGAGGTAGCACTCGTCGGAGAAGATCAGGACGCCGTGCTCGCGGGCCCAGGCGACGATCCGGGTCAGCTCGTCCTTCGACAGGACCCGACCGGTCGGGTTGGAGGGCGAGTTGAGCCAGAGGAGCTTCAGGCCGCTCGGGTCCAGCGCCGTGGGGTCGTCGTAGACCTCGTACTCGGCGCGGGCCAGCCGGGCGCCCACCTCGTAGGTCGGGTAGGCCAGGCGCGGGTAGGCGACCCGGTCGCCCGGGCCGAGGCCCAGCTGGGTGGGGAGCCAGGCGACGAGTTCCTTGGAGCCGACGATCGGCAGGACGTGCCGGTGGGTGATGCCCCGGGCGCCCAGCCGCCGCTCGACCCAGCCGGTGATCGCGTCCCGTAGCGCCGGGGTGCCCCAGACCGTCGGATAGCCGGGCGAGTCGGCCGCGTCGACGAGCGCCTTCTGGATCAGGTCGGGGACCGGATCGACCGGGGTGCCGACAGACAGATCGACGATGCCGCCGGGGTGCGCCGCGGCCGTCTTCTTGTACGGCTCCAGCTTGTCCCAGGGGAAGGTGGGCAGGCGGTCGGAGACTGCGGACACGGTTACTCGCTCACTTTCTTCGGTACGGCAAACGCCTCGGCCCCGTACGGCCGCGATCCGGGGATCAGGCCGTACGGGACCGAGGCGGCGCGATGTGCGGGCCGCGGGCGGCGGCTACTCGGCCGCTGCCTGCGGGGGCAGCGCGGCGACGAACGGGTGGTCGCGCTCGATCAGACCCAGCTTGCTGGCGCCGCCCGGCGAGCCGAGCTCGTCGAAGAACTCGACGTTCGCCTTGTAGTAGTCCTTCCACTCCTCGGGAGTGTCGTCCTCGTAGAAGATCGCCTCGACCGGGCACACCGGCTCGCAGGCTCCACAGTCGACGCATTCGTCCGGGTGGATGTACAAGGACCGCTGGCCCTCGTAGATGCAGTCGACCGGGCACTCCTCGATGCACGCCTTGTCCTTGACGTCGACACAAGGCTGCGCGATGACGTAGGTCACGCTGTCGTTCCTCCTCGATAGGGCGCCGGCGGGCCTCCTCAGGCTCCGCCGCCTGGCGCGCGGGAGCGCGGCGTCGTCGATGCCCGCCCCTAGTATCTCCGTTCCTGGGCATGATCCGAACAGGAGGGGTGGACAGACCTGTGGAAATCTCGGCCGCCGGACGTCTCGAGGTCCGTATCACCACAGCTGACGTGGGGAAACGAGTATCCGTACGGCGGTTGAACGAGCCTGGGACAACTCAGGAGAAGTTCACCGACACGGTGGGTGTTCTCACATCATGGGACGACGGTGTGCTGCTGATCACACGCAAGAGCGGCGAGAGCGTCCACATCGCGGAATCCTCGCTGGTCGCGGGCAAGGTGGTGCCGACCCCGCCGGCCCGCCGCCGGGGCCCCGCCGCCTCGTACGAGGAACTCGCGCACGTGTCCTCGCGCGCGTGGCGGCCGGTGGAGAGCGAGCGCCTCGGCGACTGGGAGCTGCGCGCCGCGAGCGGTTTCACGCGGCGCGCGAACTCCGTGCTCCCGCTGGGCGATCCGGGCCTGCCGCTCGACGAGGCGCTGGATGTCGTACGACGGTGGTACGGCGACCGGGGGCTGCCGGCGTACATCCAGACCGCGACCGGCGCCGAGGGCACGCAGGAGGTGCTGTGCGCGGAGCTGGAGCGGCGGGGCTGGGTGCGTGAGGTGAGCGCCGAGCTGTGGATCGGGGCGCTCGCGCCGGTCGCGGACCGGGCCGAGGGCGCGGACGTCGTGCTCTCCCGGGAGGCCGACGAGGCGTGGCTGTCGCGGTATCAGCGCAAGGGGGTGAGCGAGGTGGCGTTGGAGGTGCTCGGAGGGGGGTCCCCCCGCTTGAGCGAAGCCGAGAGTGGGGGAGGGCCGTCGGTGTGGTTCGCGACGGTTCCCGGCGAGGAGTCGCCCGCTGCCATCGGGCGGTGCGTGGTCGATGGGCGGTGGGCTTCGTTCGCCGCCGTGGAGGTCGATCCGGCGATGCGGCGGCGGGGGCTGGCCACCGTGGTGATGGCCGCGTTGGCCCGGCGGGCGCTGGAGGAGGGGGCCTCGGCCGCCTGGTTGCAGGTCGAGGCGGAGAACGTCGGGGCGCGGGCGCTGTACGACGGGATGGGGTTCGGGGCGCACCACGCGTATCACCACTACCGGGAGCCGGCCCGTCCCGGCAACGGGACAATCCACGACGGCCGGTAGCGATCGCCGGGAAAGGGCACGAGCCTGCTATGCGTCACCCCACTCCCCCGCCGCCCGAGCGGGCCGCCGAGGTACGGCGGCGGTTCGCCGAAGAGGCTCGGTCCGAGCGGCCCGATCTGTCCGCGCTGTGCCTGTTGGTCGGCGCGGCGGCCGACGGCACGCTGGACGAGGCCGGGCTGGACGCCGCGCAGATGGAACTCGACCGGCTGGCCGGGCAGTTGCCCTTCCGGCCGGGCGGGCCGCTGTCCTGGGCGACCGCGTTGCACCATCTGCTGGGTGTCCAGGAGGGGTACCGCGGTTTCCCCGTCGACTACCAGCGGCTCGAGTCGTCCCTGCTGCACGAGGTGCTGCGGCGGCGGCGCGGGTTGCCGATCCTGCTGTCGGTGGTGTGGATGGAGGTCGCTCGGCGGGCTGGGGCGCCGGTGTACGGAGTGGCACTTCCCGGACATTTCGTCGTCGGGTTCGGGCCGCCCGAGCAGCAGGTACTCGCGGATCCGTTCGACGGGGGGCGGGTGCTCGGTGGGGGCGACGCGGAGTTGTTGGTCGCGGGGGCGACGGGGGCTCCGCTGGATGCGTCGATGTTGAGGCCGCCGAATCCGTTGGAGGTGGTGCTGCGGATTCTCAACAACGTGCGGGCCTGGGCGGTGGCTCGGCCCGAGCGGTCGGATGTCGCGCTGTGGGCGGTTGATCTTTCGCTGCTGTTGCCTTCGCATCCTGCGCGGTTGCGGTACGAGCGAGCGCAACTCCTTGTTCAGCGGGGGGACTTCGTCGAGGGGGCGGTGGAGTTGGAGGAGTACGCGGGGATGATCAGTGCGGTTGATGAATCGTGGGCGGAGACGGTGCGGGGGCAGGCTCGGGCTGCTCGGGCGTTGCTCAACTGAGCTCGCCCAATCGCCTTAGGAGCGACTCTGGTTGAGCGAGTGCGGGTGCGTTGTGGCTGGTCGCGTCCACGCGGCGGAGCCGCACATCGATACAGCCCCGCGCCCCTTAAAACGTCGGCTACAACCAGCCCTTCTCCCTTGCGATCCGTACCGCCTCCGCCCTGTTGCGTACCGCCAGTTTCTGGATTGCCGTCGAAAGGTAATTTCGGACCGTGCCCTGGGACAGGTGCAGGGCCGATGCCAGCTCCGCGTTCGTGGAGCCGTCCGCCGCGGCACGGAGTACCTCTCGTTCCCGCTCGGTCAGCGGATTCGCGCCATCGGCCAGGGCGGCAGCCGCCAGCGTGGGGTCGATGACCCGGTCACCGGCGAGGACCTTGCGTACCGCTTGGGCGAGTTGGGCCGCGGGGGCGTCCTTGACCAGGAAGGCGTCGGCGCCGGCCTCCATCGCGCTGCGGAGGTAGCCGGGGCGGCCGAAGGTGGTGAGGACGACCAGCCTCACGGACGGGAGTTCCCTGCGTACGGCGGCCGCCGCCTCGATGCCGGTGCAGCCGGGCATCTCGATGTCCAACAGGGCCACGTCCACGGCGTGTTCGCGGACCGCGGCCAGGACCTCGTCGCCGCGCGCCACCTGGGCGACGACCTCGATGTCGTCCTCCAGACCGAGCAGCGCGGCCAGCGCCTCGCGGACCATCGACTGGTCCTCGGCCAGCAGGACCTTGATCGTTCGGCTCATGCCCCGGATCCTACGTCCGCCGGGGTGCCGGCGGGCACGCGGACGACCAGGCGGAAGCCGTGCTTGGTGCCGGCGGCTTCGAGGGTGCCGCCCGCCTTCTCCAGGCGCTCGGCGAGGCCCGTGAGGCCGTTGCCGGGGCCCTTGCCGGAGCCGCCGGAGCCGTTGTCCTCGACGGTGAGTTCCAGCATCCGGCCGCCCAGGGTCTGGCGGGCGAGCAGCTCCACCGTGCAGCGCCGGGCACCGCTGTGCCGGACGACGTTGGTGATCGCCTCGCGCAGCGCCCAGGCCAGGGCCGCTTGACTCTCCTCGGGTACGCCGGTCAGGTCGACGGTGGCTTCCTCGGGGAGTTCGGCGGTGACCCCCGCCGCGGTCAACGCGACCTGGGCGCCCGCCAGTTCGGCGGCCAGGCGCGGGCGGCGGTAACCGGTGACGGCCTCCCGGACGTCGACCAGGGCCTGCCGGCTGACCTGTTCGATGTCGGCGACCTGCTGGGCCGCCTTGTCGGGGTGGTCGGGGAGCATACGGCCCGCGAGTTCGCTCTTCAGCGTGATCAGCGAGAGGGAGTGGCCGAGCAGGTCGTGCAGGTCCCGGGCCAGGCGCAACCGCTCCTCGTTGGCGGCCAGTTGGGCGACGGTGGCGCGTGCCTTGCGCAACTCCACCGTCGTACGCACCAGTTGTCGTACACCCGTCATCGAGTAGCCCACCAGCAGCACCACCAGGAACAGGCCCCAGGCCTCGTCCAGGTCGTCGACGAACCAGCCCGCCAGCATCATCGCGGCGGTGGCCAGCGGGATCGTCCAGTACGCGGCGCGCAGGGGGAGGGTGATCCCGCAGGTGACGGAGACGTAGACGTACAGGCCCAGCCAGTGGCTGCCGAGGGAGAAGGACAGGGTGACGGCCAGGACCCCCAGCACGGCCACCAGGACGGCGACGAACCAGCCCGCGTAGGGGCGGCCCATGGTGCGGAAGACGACGGCCAGGTAGATCCCGGTGAAGGCCACCAGGCCCACCCAGCCGGCCGTCGTGGCCGAGGGGGTGTGGTGGCCGGCCGTCAGGTCCTGCACGGGGGCGCTGAGGAAGACCAGCCAGGGCAGGACCCACACCAGCTTGCGGATCGCGTCGCCCCGGTTGCGGGGCGGTCGGCCGATCCGTACCAGCCGATCCGCGCGGGCTTCCTCGTCGGACCGCAGATCTTCCGTCATCGCGCTCACGCCTTCAGCGTGTCCTTCCGGTACAGCCACGCCGCGCCGCCCGCGAACAGGGCGAAGTAGACGACGAGGAGGGCGACGTCCTTCGAGCTCGGGGACTGGCTCTGCTCGATGGCCTGTCCCAGGGCAGCGTACGCGTGCGTGGGCAGCCACTTCGCGATGTCCTGGAGCCACTGCGGGAACGTCGTCGCGGGCATCCACAGGCCGCCCAACAGGGACAGGCCGAAGTAGGTGATCATCGTGATCGGGCGGACCGCGTCACCGGTGGCGAGGTAGCCGATGGCCACGCCGAGCGCCGCGAAGACCAGGCTGCCGGCCCAGATCGCGCCGGTGAGCGCGAGCCACTGCCAGGCGTCCAGGCGTACGTCCTTCACCGTGGCCGCGACCAGGAAGACGATCACGATCGACGGCAGGCTGACCACGGCCGCGCTCGCGGTCTTCGCGATCACGTACCCGCGCCCCGGCAGCGGGGTCAGCCGCAGCTGCCGTACCCAGCCGCTCTCCCGCTCCTTGGCGATGCGCTCGCTGTTGCCCATCAGGACGGCCGTCAGGGCGCCGAAGGAGGCCATGGAGACCATCATGTAGGTCGCGACGTTCAGGCCGGTGCCGTCGATCTTGTCCGTGCGGCCGGCGCTGCCCGCGATCAGCAGGAACAGGGCCGAGGGGTAGATCACCGAGAAGAACAGGAACTTGCGGTTGCGCAGGGCGCGGGTGAGTTCCAGCTTGATCAGGCTGTTCACTTCGACTTCGCCTCCTCGGCGGCGGTGATGGCCACGAACGCCTGCTCCAGGCCGAGCCCGGCGACTTCGAGATTGCGGGGGTAGACGCCGAGGCCGTAGAGGGCGTGGACGGTCGCGTCGGCGTCGGTGGACTGGATACGGACCGTCTGGCCGGAGATGTCGACCGACGTGAGGAACGGCAGCTCCCGGATCGGCGCCTCGTCGATCTCGCCCTCCAGGTCGAAGGCGACCTTGCGCGCGCCCGCCTTCGCCTTGATCTCGGCGGCGGTGCCGTCCGCGAGGAGCCGGCCGCGGTGCAGGACCAGCACGCGGTCCGCGATGGCGTCGGCCTCCTCCAGGTAGTGCGTGGCGAACAGGACCGTGCGGCCCCGGTCGGCCTGCTCGCGCATGGTGGCCCAGAAGGCCTGGCGGGCGGAGACGTCCATGCCGGTGGTCGGCTCGTCCAGCACGATCAGATCGCTGTCGCCCGCGGTGGCGAGGGCGAAGCGGACGCGCTGGGCCTGGCCGCCGGAGAGCTTGTTCACCTTGCGGTCGGTGATCTGCGCGATGTCGGCGCGGGCCAGCACCTCGCTCAGCGGGTACGGCCTGGGGTGCAGATCGCAGGCGAGCCGGACCAGCTCGGCGACCGTGACCTCGTCCATCAGCCCGCCGCTCTGCAGCATCGCGCCCACCCGCCCGGCGACGATGGCCTCGCGCGGACTGCTCCCGAACACCTTCACCGTGCCGCTGTCGGCCTGCCTCAGCCCCAGCAGCAGATCGAGGGTGGTCGACTTGCCGGCCCCGTTGGGCCCCAGCAGGGCCACCGTCTCCCCCGGGTGCAGAGCGAGCGTCAGCCCGTCCACGACCCGTACGTCCCCGTAGATCTTGCTCACCTGGTCGAACCCGACCACCGGGGTGGTGGCCGTCGCCGCTGTCGTCGTCATGCGGACCATGGTGGCCGCCGGGCGCTCCCGCCCGGCAGTGTCGGCGGTCCTGAGTGCCGGATGACAGATGTCATGTCGGGAGGGTGAGCTCAGGAACGCGCCTGAAAAGCAGATGGCATGAACGCGTTCAATCAGTAGGCTCGATCACCGCTCGGCCCGACCCGCCAGGCACAACCACCCCAGGGGGAAACTGTGATGCGCACGTTCCTTGCCGGCGCCGCGACCGCCGTGGTCGCCGCCACCAGCCTCGCCTTCGCCGCCCCGGCACAGGCGGCATCCTCGGACACCGTCTCGGTCCAGGCCATCAACTGTCATGCCAAGGAGAGCGTCCGGATCCGGCAGACGAAGTCGACCAGCGCGGCCGCCCTCGGGCTCTTCCCCAAGGGCGCGGGCGCCGAATGCGGCGGATCCTCGGAGGGCGGAACCTACACCGCCTGCGGTCACACCGACGGATTCTTCTGGATCGCCATCAACTACCAGGGGATCAAGGGCTACGTGGCCCTGTACTGCATCACGCGTCCGTGACCGCGTGAAACCCATGAAGGCCCGTCCGGTCAGGACGGGCCTTCACACGTTCCTACGGACGTCAGCTCGGGTCGGTGTCGATGACCCCGATGCGCTCCGCCGCCGTCTTGCCGACCAGCGCCTTGCGCAGCGCGCCGGCGACGTCCTGGGGGGTGACGGCCGTCTTCTGGCCGGTGCCCCGGGTGATCAGCACGCCCTCGAAGGTGGCGCCGTACGCCTCCTTGAGCGCGTCGAGGTCGTACGTCTCCACCAGCTTGCCGTCCACCGCCTTGAAGCCGAGGATCTTCGGCAGGGACAGGGAACCGAACGGGATGCTGTGCGTCGCGTCGGTCTGCACGATGACCTGGGCGGACATCGCCGGCTTCGCGAAGTCCTTCATCTCGCGGTCGACCTCGGCGTTCGAGATCGCCGGCTGCTGGGTCGTGGTCGCGACCGTGACCGGCGTGGTCGTGTTGGTCTCCACCTGGGTGCGGTAGGCCTGCACGACGGCGTCGATCGACCTCGCGGCGTCGATACCCTTGCCCGCCTTGCCGTAGACGGCGACCGGCTTGCCGGACTTGAACTCGATCGTGCCCTCGGTCACCGAGCCGGAGCCGCCGGCCGCGTCCTTGAGAGCGGCGGTCAGCTTCTCCTCGTCCACCGGCATGACCGGGTCGATGATCCGGTGGTTGCCGAAGAGGGAGCCGACGACGGAGACCGGGTTGTAGTCGCTCTGCGCGGCCGCGGCGACCGTGGCCTGCTCGTCGAACTGCAGGCCCGCCTGGTCCGGCGTGAGCGAGACGGTGCTGCCGCCCACGGAGAGCTTCAGCGGCTTGTTGACGCGGTTGCCGAAGGCCTCGTCGAGCTTCTTGACGGCGTCGTCGCGGGTGCCGCCGCCGATGTCGACACCCAGCACGGTGGAGCCCTTGGGCACGTCGGTGTGGTTCATCAGCAGCCCGGCGCCGTAGGCACCGCCGCCGATGACGAACAGGGCGACGACCAGGAGCACCAGCTTGCTGCGCCCCTTCTTCTTTTTCTTGCCCGCCTTGCTCGACGCCGCGGCCGGCACGTCCTGCGCGACCGGCTCGGGCAGCTTGGGCGGGGTGTGCGGCAGCGGTCCGTCGGTGTGGGCGCCCGGTCCGAAGGGCGCGCCCTGGCCGGACGGGACGACCGGGATGCCGCTGGTGACGGTGTGCCCGGAGACGTTGTCGGGGTTCGGGTAGCTCTGCGGTGGCCGCGCGGAGGCGGGAATCTGCGGGGTGAGGATCGCGGTGTCGTCGCTCAGCCCGCCGCCGGGACCGAGCCCACGCGGTCCGGCGCCGGGTCCCGTGCCGGGAGCGCCCATGGCACCAGGACCGCCAGGGCCGCCGGGCGTCGAGAAGTCGTGCGGGTTGCCCGGACCGCCGGGACCGCCATAGCCGCCCTGGCCGTTGGGGCCGCCGGGGCCGGCGCCCAGCTGCGGGGCCATCGGCCCGTCGCCGGTGACCGGACCGCCGGTCGGTCCCGCGGGGCCGTGCGGGCCGCCACCGGGGCCGCCGGGGCCGCCCGGTCCGTTGAAGCCGCTCGCGCCGCCGGGGCCGCCGTAGCCGCCCTGGGTGCCCGGGCCGCCCTGCTCCCCGCGCTCGCCCTCGGCGAAGTACGGCAGCTCGGCGCGGCGCGGTTCGCCGCCGCCGGGACGTGAGCCGGGGCCCAGCGGTCCCGCGGCGAGCGCCTCGGTGACGTCGAAGGAACCGGTGCCGCCGCCGTGTCCGGGGGCCACCGGGCCGCCGGTCGCGCCGGTGAGCCCCGAACCGTTGGTCCCGCCGGGCCGGGCACCGCTCGCGCCGCCGGGGCGGGAGCCGCCCGGCACGCTCATGGAGCCGACGACACCGCCGGGGCGGCCCGCGCCGGGACGGGCACCGGGGGTCGGAGTGCCCGCGGGAGGCGTGGCGGGGGCGGCCGAACCGCCCGGGATTCCGGCGCCGTTGGTGGCACCGCCGCCCGAATCGGGCTTGCCCGCCGAGGACTTGCGGGGCGCGAACCAGTCGCTCGTCTTCTCCCCGCCGGAGCCGCCGGGAGCGCCGGGTCCGCCCTGTCCGGTGGGCGGCTCGCCGGAGCCCATGGACGGCAGCGCGGGCAGCGCCGGAGCCTCGGCCTCCGCAGCACTGCCGTCGGGGGCGTCC
Organism: Streptomyces sp. NPDC088794; assembly: GCF_044750545.1. Classification (NCBI taxonomy): domain Bacteria; kingdom Bacillati; phylum Actinomycetota; class Actinomycetes; order Kitasatosporales; family Streptomycetaceae; genus Streptomyces; species Streptomyces sp. NPDC088794. The sequence continues at coordinate 139,892 of NZ_JBIVKB010000002.1, forward strand.
GCGTCCGTGACGGGGGTCCGTACGACGACAGGCGGAATGGGCCGCGACCCGGGGATGTTGATCCGGATCCGGGTCGTCAGCGTGGTCTCGGTCTTGCGTTCCTCCGGCTGCGCGGCCGAACGACCCGCGTCCGTACCGGCGTCGGGAACCGCGGGGGTCCCGTACGGCGGCGTACCCGACGGGTAGGCGGCCCCGCCGCGCCCGTTGGGCCCGGAGGACGGAGTGTCAGTTTCACGACTCAAGGCAGGTTCTCCCGGTTGGCTCCGCCGCCCGACACAACCTCAGCGGGCGGCTCGGCGGCGCGCACCACCATACTGGCCACGTCTGGCGCGTATCCCGCGACCGCCGAGTAAACCCACACGGCACTTGCACGCGCCCTTAACGGCGAAGTGGTACGTCACTTGCCAAGTCGGACGTCACGGGCGCCTGGTTGCCGCCCTTGTCCAAGGGTGGCGCAGATCACAGCGACGGCCATCCCTCCGAGGAGGAAGAGATAAGAGCCACCTCCTGCAGCGAACAGGAAGTCGCCCTCCGGTCTGCTGGCGGTGAGCAGGATGACGGAGACCATCCAGCCGGCGGCGGGCGCGATCGCCCCGCCCCGGCCGCCGATCGCCCAGCCGCCGCCGAGACAGAGCCCCGCCTCGCCGACGAGCGCGAGCAGCAGCCCGCCCGGGAACCAGCCGGACTGCACCAGCGCCCCGGCGCCCCCGACCACCGCACCGAGCACGAAGAGCCCCACGTAGAGGAGCGCCCGCCCGAGAGAGGGCCGCTGCAAGGGCTGCGCGAGCATGGAACCCCGGTCGCTCATGACGCCTCCTCGGTGCCGATGCCGGCGAACAGGTCGGTCTCGCGCCCACCGGAATCGCGCCGAACTGCTCCGGCGCCCCCCACGAGTTCGTAGTACTCCGTCGTGAAGAGCGGCTGGGCCAGCTCGTTGGAGAGCGCGAAGTACGGTTCCGCGACGGCGATCTGGGTCGCGTGCGCGCGCATCGCTGCGGCCTTGGCGGCGGCGTACGCGGTGCCGTCGATCTCGGTGGTGACGAGGTCGTCGGCCACCACGCCCGGCACGTCGTCGACAACGGCGGACTTGGCGAAGGGCAGGCCGAGCAGGGCGCCCGAGAGGCGGGCGAACGCGGCCTCGGCGACCGGGCGCGGGACGCGGTTCCAGTAGACCTTGGGGATCCGCCAGCCGGCGTCGGCGGCCAGCTCGGCGGCGCGCGTCGCGACGCGGTGGGCCTGGATGTGGTCGGGGTGGCCGTACCCGCCGTGCTCGTCGTAGGTGACGAGGACCTGGGGGCGTACCTCCAGGATCACCTCGACGAGGTGGCCTGCGGCTTCATCGAGGTCGGCCTGCCAGAAGGCGGCGGGGTCGTCGTTGTCGGCGAGGCCCATCATTCCGGAGTCGCGGTAGCGTCCGGGGCCGCCGAGCTGACGGAAGTCCTGGACGCCGAGCGCACGCAGGGCCGCCGCGAGCTCGCCCCGGCGGTACTCGCCCAGGGCGGCGCCGGTCAGGTGGCGCAGCTGCGGCGGGATGACCTCGCCGAGCTCGCCGAGGGTGCAGGTGACCAGGGTCACGTGGGCACCCTCGGCCGCGTACCGGGCCATGGTCGCGCCGTTGTTGATCGACTCGTCGTCAGGATGCGCGTGCACCAGGAGCAGACGCCGAGCAGGCAGTTCCGTCATGGAGCCACCCTACGAGGCGCCACCGACAAGCCCGGCGCGGCCCGGGTCAGAACTTGAGGCTGCCGATCATCCCCGCGATGTTCGTCGTCAGCTCACTGATGGTGGGAGCGACGGTCGAGGAGGCGAGGTAGAAGCCGAGAAGGACGCACACCACGGCGTGCCCGCCCTTCAGACCTGACTTCTTGACCAACAGGAAGACGACGATCGCCAGCAGCACCACCGCCGAAATCGAAAGTGCCACGGCGGCTCACCTCCAAAGATCCCAAGTACGCGGGGTCGGACCAGTCGGACCAAGGGGCAGATGAATCCAGCAGATAAATCCATACGTCAGCCAGCGGATTCATACCCACCATGCGTCAGTGATCATAACTATCCGCACGCGCGCATCGATCGGCGCACGGCCGCACAAGGGGGCGCATGGCCAATATGGTCGGAGCATGACGACGACGTCCGACTCTTTCCCCCGCCGACACGCCCGCACCCAGCGCTTCACGCTCGGTGCGCCGCGCGCGTTCTCGGTGGCACCCGACGGTTCGCGGGTCGTGTTCCTGCGCTCCACCTCCGGTACGGACAGGGCGAATTCACTGTGGGTGCTGGATCCGACGGACGGCGGGGAGCGCGTCGCGGCGGACCCGCGCGCCCTGCTCGACGGGGCCGCCGAGGACCTCTCCCCGCAGGAGCGCGCCCGTCGCGAACGCAGCCGCGAGGGCGGCGCCGGCATCGTCGGCTACGCCACCGACGCGACCGTCGAGCTGGCCTCTTTCGCCCTGTCGGGGCGGCTGTTCACGGCCGAACTGCGGGCCGGCACGGCACGTGAACTCACCGTCCCCGGACCGGTGATCGACCCGCGCCCGGCCCCCGACGGACGGCATGTCGCCTACGTGGCCGGCGGTGCCCTGCGGATCGTGGGCGCCGAGGGCGAGGGTGAACGGGCGCTCGCCGAGCCGGAGTCGGCGAACATCACCTATGGACTGGCCGAGTTCATCGCGGCCGAGGAGATGCAGCGCCAGCGCGGCTTCTGGTGGTCGCCCGAGTCCGACCGGCTGCTGGTCGCGCGCGTGGACGACACGCCCGTGCAGCGCTGGTGGATCTCCGACCCGGCGCATCCCGAACGTGATCCACAGCACGTCCCGTATCCGGCGGCGGGCACCGCCAACGCGGAGGTGCGGCTGTTCGTGATCGGCCTGCACGGGGCCCGCACGGAGGTCGTCTGGGACCGGGCGCGGTATCCGTATCTGGCGCATGTGCACTGGTCAGACGCGGGTGCGCCGCTGCTCCTCGTACAGGCGCGCGACCAGCGCAGTCAGCTGTACCTGGCGGTGGATCCGGACACGGGAGCGACCCGTCTGGTACACGCGGACGAAGATCCAATTTGGCTTGATCTTTTCCCCGGAGTGCCCTGCTGGAGCCCTTCGGGGCGGCTCGTGCGGATCGCCGACGAGGGCGGCGCGCGGGTCCTGGCGGTCGGCGAACGCCCCCTGACCGGACCGCAGTTGCACGTACGCGCCGTGCTGGCGGTCGGGGACGACGACGTGCTGGTCTCGGCGTCGGCGGGCGCGGAGGCCGAGGCGTCCGAGATCGGCGAGGTGCACGTCTACCGCGTCAGCGAACTCGGCGTGGAGCGCTTGTCGCAGGAACCCGGCGTGCACACGGCGGTGCGCGCCGGGGGCGTGACCGTGCTGGTGTCCGCCTCGCTCGACCACCCGGGCGCGCAGGTACGGCTGCTGCGCGACGGCAAGCAGTTCGCGACCGTGACCCCACATGCCGAAGATCCCGGTTTGTCCCCGCGTGTGACGCTTGTCGAGGGGGGCGCACGACGAATCCCGTGCGCCGTGCTCTTGCCGCGTGACTACGCCGGTGACACCTCCCTGCCGGTCCTGCTCGACCCCTACGGTGGTCCGCACGGTCAGCGGGTGGTCGCCGCACGCAATCCGTATCTCACCTCGCAGTGGTTCGCCGACCAGGGGTTCGCGGTCGTCGTGGCCGACGGGCGGGGTACGCCGGGCCGCTCCCCCGCCTGGGAGAAGGCGGTGCGGGACGACCTCGCGGCGATCGTCGTGCAGGACCAGGTCGACGCGCTCCAGGCGCTCGCCGCCGACTTCCCGCTCGACCTGAGCCGGGTCGCGATCCGCGGCTGGTCCTTCGGCGGCTATCTGGCGGCACTCGCGGCGCTGCGCCGCCCGGACGTCTTCCACGCGGCGGTGGTGGGCGCCCCGGTCACCGATCTGCGGCTGTACGACACCCACTACCAGGAGCGGTACATGGGCCACCCGGACGAGCAGCCGGAGGTCTACCGCCGCAACTCGGTCGTCCACGACGAGGGATTGGTCGACGCGGCCGAGCCGCACCGCCCGATGATGATCGTCCACGGCCTGGTGGACGACAACGTCGTGGTCGCCCACTCACTGCGCCTGTCCTCCGCCCTGCTGGCCGCCGGCCGCCCGCACGAGGTGCTCCCGCTGTCCGGGGTGACCCACATGACCCCGCAGGAGGAGGTCGCCGAGAATCTGCTCCTGCTTCAGCTGGACTTCCTCAAACGATCATTGAAATAACCGCACAAATGCCCGCGAATCGCGTTTACACGCAGGCAACTTCGCGGAAGCGGTACCGATATACGGACGCGCCAGTCTGAACAGCGTACGGCCGTGCGGGTGCCGTAAACGGGCCGGGATGCGCCATGTCATCCCGGCCCGTTGCCGTTCTCTCCCGCCTTCTCCGGCCCCGGCTCGTCCGTCGGCACGACCTGCTTCTCCTCCGCGAAGTGACAGGCCGAGTCGTGCGCGGCGGGACCGCTCATGAGCCGGAACTCCGCGGGCACCGCCAGCAGCGGCACCTCCAACTCGCAGCGCTCCTGGGCCTTCCAGCACCGGGTGCGGAAGCGGCAGCCGGACGGCACGTTCGTCGGTGACGGCACGTCACCGACCAGGATGATCCGCTCCCGGTGCTCGCGGGCCTCCGGGTCGGGCACGGGGACGGCGGACAGCAGCGCCTGGGTGTAGGGGTGCGTGGGATGGTCGTAGATCTCGGCGTCCTTGCCGATCTCCACGATCCGGCCCAGGTACATCACGCCGACCCGGTCCGAGATGTGCCGGACGATCGACAGGTCGTGGGCGATGAAGAGGTACGACAGCTCGAACTCGGTCTGCAGCCGGTCGAGCAGGTTGATCACCTGGGCCTGCACGGAGACGTCGAGGGCGGAGACCGGTTCGTCGGCCACGATGATCTCGGGACGCAGGGCCAACCCCCTTGCGATGCCGATGCGTTGGCGCTGGCCGCCGGAGAACTGGTGCGGATAGCGGTTGATGTACTCGGGGTTGAGCCCGACCACGTCCAGCAGGTCCTGGACCTTCTTGCGCCGGTCGCCCTTGGGGGCCACCTCGGGGTGGATCTCGTAGGGCTCCCCGATGATGTCGCCCACCGTCATACGGGGGTTGAGGGAGGTGTAGGGGTCCTGGAAGACCATCTGGATATTGCGGCGTACGGTGCGCAGGGCGCGGCCGGACAGGGTGGTGATGTCCTCGCCCTTGTACTTGATCGAACCGGCCGTCGGCTTCTCCAGGTTGACCAGCATCTTGGCGACCGTCGACTTGCCGCAGCCGGACTCGCCGACGATGCCGAGGGTCTCGCCCTTGCCGAGCGCGAAGTCGACGCCGTCGACGGCCTTGACGGCACCGATCTGCTTCTTGAACACGATGCCCTGGGTCAACGGATAGTGCTTGACCAGGCCGCTGACTTCCAGGATCGACTCAGCCATTGAGGCACTCCCTCCAGAAGTGACAGGCGCTCACCCGCTGGTCGTCCACCTCGTGCAGGGGCGGTACGTCCGTGCGGCACACGTCCTGGGCCATCGGGCAGCGGGGGTTGAAGGCACAACCGGGCGGGATGTTCATGAGGTTGGGCGGCAGCCCCTTGATGGCGTAGAGCTCCTGGCCCTTCTGGTCGAGCCGCGGGATCGACTCCAACAGGCCCTTGGTGTACGGGTGTGCGGGCGCCTTGTAGATGTCGTGCACCGGCGCCTGCTCGACGATCCGGCCCGCGTACATCACCGCGATCCGGTCGGCAACGTCGGCGACCACGCCGAGGTCGTGGGTGATGAGGATGAGCCCCATGTGCAGTTCGCGCTGCAACTCGGCGAGCAGGTCCATGACCTGGGCCTGGACGGTGACGTCCAGCGCGGTCGTCGGCTCGTCGGCGATGATGAGCGCCGGCTCCAGGGCGAGCGCCATGGCGATCATGATGCGCTGACGCATACCGCCGGAGAACTGGTGCGGGTAGTCGCGGACGCGCTCCTTGGCGGCCGGGATGCGCACGCGGTCCATCAGCTCGACGGCCTTGGTGCGCGCGTCCTTCCGGGACATCCCGCGGTGCACGGTGAACATCTCGCCGAGCTGGTCGCCCACGGAGAGCACGGGGTTGAGGGAGGACAGCGCGTCCTGGAAGATCATCGCCATCTCGGCGCCGCGGACCTTCCTGCGCTCCTCCTCCTTGAGCTTGAGCAGGTCCTTGCCCCGGAAGAGGATCTCACCGCCGGTGATCTTCCCGGGCGGCATGTCGAGGATCCCCATCACGGCCTGCGCGGTGACGGACTTCCCGGACCCGGACTCCCCCAGCACGGCGAGCGTCTCCCCCGCGTCCACCCCGTAGTTGACCCCGTTGACGGCCTTGGCGACCCCGTCCCTGGTCCTGAACTCCACGTGCAGATCACGCACTTCGAGCAGCATGACGCCGACTCACCTCAGCTTCGGGTCGAGGGCGTCGCGGACCGCGTCGCCGAGCATGATGAACGCGGACACGGCGACCGCCGGCCCGGCCGAGGGCCTCCGGGCGGGCGGGGCGGCCGGCACATCCGCATCCACCGCCCGGCCACCGGCCCCCGCCGGCTCCGGCACGAGGACCCGGAACGCCGGCCGCGGCCCGCACTCCTCCAGCACCGTCACGCCGTCACCTCAGCTTCGGGTCGAGGGCGTCGCGGACCGCGTCGCCGAGCATGATGAACGCGAGCACGGTGATCGCCAGGGCGCCGGAGGGCCACAGGAGGGCGTGGGGGGCGTTGCGGACGTAGGTGGAGGCGGCCGAGATGTCGATGCCCCAGGAGACCGTGGGCGGTTTGAGGCCGACGCCGAGGTAGGACAGGGTCGCTTCCAGGGAGATGTACGTGCCGAGCGCGATGGTCGCCACGACGATCACCGGGGCGATCGCGTTGGGCGCGATGTGCCGCAGCAGGAGCCGGGAGTTGGAGGCGCCCAGCGCGCGGGCGGCCTGCACGTAGTCGTTCTGTTTGGCGGTGATGACCGAGCCTCGGGCGATCCGGGAGATCTGCGGCCAGCCCAGCAGCACCATGAAGCCGATCACCGGCCAGACCGTGTTGCTGGTGACGACGGAGAGCAGGACCAGGCCGCCCAGGACCACCGGGATCGCGAAGAAGATGTCGGTGATGCGGGACAGGACCGAGTCCCAGGCGCCGCTGAAGAAGCCGGCGAGGCCGCCGAGGACCGAGCCGAGGACGGCGACCCCGAGCGTGGCGAGGACGCCGACCGTCACGGACGTACGGGCGCCGTAGACCGTGCGCGTGTAGACGTCGCAGCCCTGGCCGTCGTAGCCGAAGGGGTGGCCCGGCTGGGAGCCCTCCTGGGCCTTGGAGAGGTCGCACTTGAGGGGGTTGCCCGAGGCGATCAGGGAGGGCCAGATGGAGATGACGACGAGGAAGAGGATGACCAGCGCCGAGATGATGAAGACGGGGTTGCGGCGCAGGTCGCGCCAGGCGTCGGACCACAGGGAGCGGGGCCTGTCCTGCGGGCCGGTGCCGTCGGGGCCGCCCGGCGACCGGTCCAGCGTCTCCGCCTCGCTCGTCGCGAGGTCCATCGGACCGCCCATGCCGGTGCCGGCGATCGCGAGTTCGGGATCGTGCGGCTGCTCAGGCATAGCGGATCCTCGGGTCGAGTACGGCGTACAGGAGGTCGACGAGCAGGTTGGCCACCAGGAAGACGAGGACGAGGACGGTGACGAAGCCGACGACGGTCTGGGTGTTCTGCCGCAGGATGCCCTGGTAGAGCTGGAAGCCGACGCCGTGGATGTTGAAGATCCGCTCGGTGACGATGGCGCCGCCCATCAGGGCGCCGATGTCGGTGCCGATGAAGGTGACGACGGGGATGAGTGAGTTGCGGAGCAGGTGGCGGATGATCACCCGGCGGCGGGGCAGGCCCTTGGCGACGGCCGTACGGACGTAGTCCGAGCGCCGGTTCTCCGCGATGGAGGTGCGGGTCAGCCGGGTCACGTAGGCCAGGGAGACGGAGGCCAGCACCAGGCCCGGCACGATCAGTTCGGAGAAGGTCGCCTCCGTGGAGACCGACGGTTTGATCCATCCCCACTCGACACCGAGCAGCAGCTGGAGCAGCAGGCCGGTGACGAAGGTGGGGACGGAGATCACGACGAGGGTGAGCAGCAGGACCACGGTGTCGACCGGCCGGCCCCGCCTGAGGCCGGTGACGACCCCGAGCGAGATGCCGATGACGATCTCGAAGAGGATCGCCACGATCGTCAGCCGGATGGTGACCGGGAACGCCGTCGACATCAGGTCGGTGACCTTCTGGCCGTTGAACGCCGTACCGAAGTCACCGGTGAAGACGTTCCCCATGTAGGTCAGGTACTGCTGCCAGACCGGCTTGTCGAGGCCGAACTCCTTCTTGAGCTGGGCCGCCGTCGCCGGGTCGCACTGCTTGTCGCCGCACAGGCCCGCGATGGGGTCGCCCATCACGTTCACCATCAGGAAGATCAGCAGCGTGGCCCCGATGAACACCGGGATCATCTGGAGCAGCCGCCTCACGACGTAGCGCCCCACGGCGGGTCAGCTGACCTTGATCTCGTTGTAGACGGGGACGCTGAAGGGGTTGAGCGCCACGTTGGAGAGCCGGTCCGACCAGCCGGCGCTGCCGTTCTGGTACCAGAGCGGGATCGCCGCCATGTTGTCGCGGACCACCTTCTCGGCGTCCTGGAAGAGCGAGATCGCCTTGCCGGTGTCGGTCTCGGTGTTGGCCTGGTTGACGAGCTTGTCGAAGTCCTTGTTGGACCACTTGCCGTCGTTGGAGGAGGCGTTGGTGTAGTAGAGCGGCTGGAGGAAGTTCTGGATCAGCGGGTAGTCCATCTGCCAGCCGGCCCGGAACGGCCCCGACATCTTCTTCTGGGTGATCTGGCTGCGGAAGTCGGCGAAGGTGCCGACCGGGTTGCCGACACAGGCCTTGTCGTTGCCGAGCGCGTTGTTGATGGAGTTGCACACGGCGTCCACCCACTCCTTGTGCGAGCCCGTGTCCGCGTTGTAGCTGATCTTGACCTGGCCGTTGGGCAGTCCGCCGCCCTCCTGGATCAGCTTCTTGGCCTCGGTCGGGTCGTAGTCGCAGCCGTCCCCGCACAGCCCGTCCTGGAAGCCGCCCTCCTTGCCGAGGACCGGTGAGGTCCAGTCGGTGGCCGGGGTGCGGGTCTTCTGGAAGATCGTGTCGGTGATCTGCTTGCGGTTGATCGCCATGGACAGGCCCTTGCGGACCTTGTCCGAGCTGCTCTTGTTCCAGTCCTTGTCGTAGAACGGGAACGCGAGGGTCTGGATGATGCCGGCGGGGGTGTTCAGATAGCGGTCGCCGAGGTCGTTCTTGACGTTCTTCAGCTGGGCGGCCGGGACGTCGTCGACGAGGTCGAGGTTGCCGGCCATCAGGTCGGTGTAGGCGGTGTTGTTGTCGGTGTAGACCTTGAGGTCGACGCCGCCGTTCTCCGCCTTGTCCGTGCCCGGGTAGTCGGCCCAGGTCCGCAGGGACATCTGCGAGCCCTTCGCGTACGACTTCACCGTGTACGGCCCGTTGCCGATCGGCTTCTTCACCCAGGCCGCGTGGTTGTCGTAGAACGCCTTGGGCAGCGGCGCGAAGGCCGGGTAGCCGAGAGTGTCCGGGAACGTCGAGAACTTCTGCGTCAGCTGGACGGTGAAGGTCCTGGCGCCGGTGACCTTGAGGCCGCTGAGGGTGTCCGCGGTCTGCTTGGAGCCGTCGTCGGGGTGGGTCTTGTCGTAGCCCACGATGTACTGGAAGAAGTACGCGTTCTTCTGGTTGTTCTTCAGGCTCGCGCCGTAGTTCCAGGCGTCGACGAAGGACTTGGCGGTGACCGCCTCGCCGTTGCTGAAGGTCCAGCCGTCCTTGATCGTGACCGTGAAGTTCTGCGAGTCCGTGGTGTCGATCTTGTCGGCGAGCATGTCCTCGGCGGCGCCCGTCTTCGGGTTGTACCGCTTCAGCCCGCGGAAGATCATGTCGAGCACCTTGCCGCCCTGCACCTCGTTGGTGTTGGCCGGCTCCAGCGGGTTCTGCGGGTCTCCCCACGAGGAGCTGAGCACCGCGCTGCCGTCACCGCCGCCGCTGTCGCTGCCCCCGCCCCCGCCCCCGCAGCCCGTCACGGCGAGTGCGACCGCCGCCGCGCCTGCGGCCCATTTGGCGTGCGTGGCTCCGCGCATGGAGTGCCTCCTCAAGACTGCCAATCCGTTACCGGCCAATATCGACACAAAAAGGGCGCACCGCACACCGGTCGAGACCGTTCGGGGGACGCGCCATCCGGATGGCCGCCGGGGGTGACAGATGTTCACCCGTGTACACATTTCGATACACGCACGTCCGCATATCGAACTCGTTGCCCGTTTGGCGTAGTTAGTCGGAAATCAGGCACGGATCCATCACGGAGTGCTACGCGCGTAGTATCGACTTGGCCAAGCGGGCGCAAATATTGCAAAGAGAAACCCAACTCGACCGAGAATTTATTGACCTTGCATGAATTGCGTTGAAAAAGTCCGGCGTAGCCCGTAGGGGAGCGCCCTGCGGAGTCTCATCAGACCCTCCCTTGGGCCAGGAGCACCATGACCCCCCCAACTCCATCCACGGCCCCGCTCGAGGTGACCGACGAGAGCGTCGAGAAGTCGATCACTTCTCCCGACTCGAAGGCCAACGAGAGCAGGTCCCCGGGACAGCTCGCGTGGCGCCGCTTCAAACGGGACCGTACGGGTGTCATATCCGCGATCATCGTGGTCTTCTTCTTCGCGATCGCACTGGCCGCGCCCCTGATCTCCAAGCTGTACGGGAAGAATCCGTACACGACGTACGCGAGCCAGGACCCGAGCCTGCTCGACCCCTTCTCGTACCCGGCGGGCGCCAACGGCGGCATGAGCTCGCAGTTCTGGTTCGGCATCGAGCCGCAGCTGGGCCGCGACGTCTTCACCTTCCTGATCTACGGCATCCGGACCTCGCTGGGCATCGCCCTGGCGGCCACCCTGATCACCACCGCCCTCGGTGTCGTCATCGGCGTGACCGCGGGCTACCTGGGCGGCAGGACGGACTACATCGTCGGCCGGATCGTCGACATCGTGCTGTCGATCCCCTCGACGCTGTTCATCATCGCCTTCATGCCGGTGGTGTTCGGCCTGTTCGTCGCCGCCGACGACAACATCCCGACCTGGCTGCGGGCCACCGCGCTCATCGTCATGCTCTCGTTCTTCGGCTGGGCGTCGATCGCCCGCCTGCTGCGCGGCCAGGTACTCGGCCTGCGCGAGCGGGAGTTCGTCGAGGCCGCCAAGGTGACCGGGGCGTCGCCGGCGCGCATCGTCTTCAAGGAGCTGCTGCCGAACCTGTGGACCCCGATCCTCATCCAGTCCACGCTCATGCTCCCGGCCTACGTGACCGCTGAGGCGGGCTTCGCCTTTCTCGGTGTCGGCATGATCGACCCGACCCCCGACTGGGGCGTGATGATCCAGCGGGGCGCCCAGTTCTACACCCAGGACTTCACCTTCATGCTCTTCCCGGGCCTCTCCATGGTGATCTTCGTCCTGGCGTTCAACCTGCTCGGCGACTCGGCGCGCGACGCGCTCGACCCGAAGTCCAAGCGCTGACCCCTCTCTCATCCCCGGCCCGGTCAATGTCGCCCGGCTGGTCCCGTCCCACCCATAAGGCAGGGTTCCTGTGTCTTTTTCCCGTAGAAACTTCATGATCGCCACCGGTGTGGTCGCGGCGTCGAGCACGGTGCTGACCGCCTGCGGCGGCTCCAACTCGACCTCGAAGAACAAGATCCCCTCGGTCAGCAAGGCCAAGCAGAGCAAGATCGAGGTCGGCACGAAGGCCGACTCGACGGGCCCCGCCCCCGAGGTCGCCGGCGCGGTCAAGGGCGGGACGATCTACGGGCTCGACCAGTTCGACATGGACCACCTCGACCCGGCCCAGATCTACGTCTCCACCGAGATCCTCATCACCACCCCGATCATGCGTGGCCTGACCGGCTACAAGCTCGACGCCAAGGGCGGCGCCACCCTGGTCGGCGACGTGGCCACGGACGCCGGCACGGCCAAGGACGGCGGCAAGACCTGGTCGTTCACCATCAAGGACGGCATCAAGTGGGAGGACGGCTCCGACCTCTCCATGGACGACGTCCGCCACACCTTCGAGCGCCTCTTCGCCTCCTTCGTCACCGAGGGCCCGCGCTACGTCCAGCAGTTCCTGGTGGGCGGCGACAAGTACAAGGGCCCCTACGAGGGCAAGAGCCTCGACTCCATCGAGATCGACGGCCGGACCATCACCTTCCGCCTCAACGAGGCCCGTGGTGACTTCAACTTCACGCTCGCCGAGCGGGCGTACTCCTTCGTGAAGAAGTCGAAGGACACCAAGGAGAAGTACGACAAGCAGCCGTTCTCCTGCGGCCCGTACAAGATCTCCGCCCGCGACGTCGGCAAGTCCCTGACGTACACCCGCAACGAGCACTGGGACGCGGCGACGGACCCGATCCGCAACGCCTACCCGGACAAGTACCTCTTCCAGTTCGGCTTCGAACTGCTGGCCTCGACCGACCGCTACATCGCGGACAAGGGCAACGACCAGTACACGATGTCGATCTTCAACGAGGTCGCCCCCGAGCGGATCGCCACGGTCCTCACCAACGCGAAGCTCAAGGAGCAGGTGCTCACCGCGGTCGACACGGTCACCTACTACTGGCCGATCAACACCACCCGGATCACGGACGTCAAGGTCCGTCAGGCCATCAACTACGCCTGGCCGAACCAGCAGTTGCAGACCATCCGCGGCGGCGCGTCCACCAGCGAGATAGCGACCACGATCTTCTCCCCGGTGACGCCCGGCTACACGGAGTTCGACCTCTACGGCAAGACCAAGAAGCCCGGCGGCGACCCGGTCAAGGCCAAGGCCCTCCTCAAGGAGGCCGGCAAGGTCGGCCAGAAGCTGGTCATCGCCTACCAGACCTCCGACAACGCGGTGAAGCAGGCCGTGGCGATCAAGAACGCGCTGGAGGCGGCCGGCTTCACGGTCGTCAACAAGCAGATCGACAAGTCGACCTTCTACACCCAGATCGGCAAGATCGACAACCAGTACGACCTGTTCGCGGCCGGCTGGAGCCCGGACTGGCCGGGCGGTTACTCGGTCTTCTATCCCTGCTGGGACGGCGCGAACATCGGCGACGGCCGCAGCAACTACGCGCAGCTGAAGAACGCGAGCGTCGACAAGGCCATCGCGGCCGCCTCGCTGATCACCGACGCGGACGAGGCCAACAAGGCCTGGGGCGCCATCGACAAGCAGGTCATGGAACTCGCGGCCTGTGTCCCGGACTACCACGCCATCCGCAACTGGATGCACGGCACGAAGGTCGGCGGCTTCGTCTACGACGCCGGAAACACCGGCATCGCGCTCACCAGGCTCTACGCCAAGGCGTAGGCGCCTGCGGCACCAGGGGGCGGTCCCGCACCGGGCCGCCCCCACCGGCTCCACACCCCTCACGCCCCGGCAACGGCGCCTCGCCCGGAAAGTCCTGACCCCATGTTCCGCTTCCTTGTCCGCCGTACGATCGGCGCGCTGGTCATTCTCCTGATCATCAGCGCCATCACCTTCTGGCTCTTCTACGCCGTCCCGCGTGACCCGGCCATGATGTCCTGCGGCAAGAACTGCACGCCGGCCTCGCTGGCGCAGATCCGGCACAACCTGGGCATCGACCATCCGATCCCGGTCCAGTACTGGTACTGGCTGAAGGGGATCTTCGTCGGTCGGGACTACAGCGGCTTCGGGAACTGCAACGCGCCGTGCCTGGGCTACTCCTTCGCCAACAACGAGCCCGTCTTCGGCACGATCATGGACAGGCTGCCGCTGACCCTCTCGCTCGCCTTCGGCTCGGCCGCCATCTTCCTGGTCTTCGGCGTCGGCACCGGCATGATCGCGGCGCTCAAGCAGGGCAAGTTCCTGGACAAGTTCGCGACCTCGGCCTCGCTGCTGGGCTCCTCGCTCCAGATCTACTTCGTCGGCTACATCGCGCTGTACTTCCTGGTCTTCAAGGCGGGCATCCTCGACCAGCCCTCGTACACGCCGCTCACCGACAACCCCGTCTCGTGGTTCTCCGGCCTGCTGCTGCCCTGGATCGTGCTGTCGATCATCTTCACCGCCAACTACACCCGCATGGCCCGCTCCCAGCTCGTCGAGCAGCTCAGCGAGGACTACGTCCGCACCGCCCGCGCCAAGGGTCTCTCGCGTACGAACGTCTTCCTGCGCTTCGCCTGGCGCGGCGCCATGGGCCCGATCGTCACGGTGTTCGGCATCGACCTCGGCACGCTCATCGGCGGCGCGATCATCACCGAGCAGGTCTTCAGCCTCCAGGGCATCGGCCGGCTCGCGGTGACCTCCGTCAACCAGAGCGACCTGCCGATGCTGCTCGGCGTCACCGTGCTGGCCGCCGCCGCGATCGTGTTCTTCAACATCATCGTCGACGCCGCCTACGCCTTCATCGACCCGCGGATCCGGCTCGCCTGACCCTCCGCCCGTACCCCCTACCCCCGCATCACCCCCCAGGAGCGTCTCCGTGACGAGCACCGATCAGCAGCCCTTCCTCTCCGTCAGGGATCTGAAGGTCCACTTCTCCACCGAGGACGGCACCGTCAAGGCCGTCGACGGGCTCTCCTTCGACCTCGCCAAGGGCAAGACCCTCGGCATCGTCGGCGAGTCGGGCTCCGGCAAGTCCGTCACCAACCTGACGATCCTGGGCCTCCACGACCGCGACCGCACCGCGATCGAGGGCGAGATCCTGCTCGACGGCAAGGAGCTCCTCACCGCGAGCGAGCGGGAGCTGGAGCGGCTGCGCGGCAACAAGATGTCCATGATCTTCCAGGACGCGCTCGCCTCGCTGTCGCCGTACCACACGGTCGGCAAGCAGATCGCCGAGACGTACCGCAAGCACACCGGCGCCTCCAAGAAGGAGGCCCGGGAGCGCGCGATCGAGATGCTGAAGCGGGTCGGGATCCCCCAGCCCGAGATCCGGGTCGACGACTACCCGCACCTGTTCTCCGGCGGTATGCGCCAGCGCGCGATGATCGCCATGGCCCTGGTCTGCGACCCTGAACTGCTCATCGCCGACGAGCCGACCACGGCCCTCGACGTGACGGTCCAGGCGCAGATCATGGACCTGCTCAAGGACCTCCAGCAGGAGTTCGGCACCGCGATCGTGTTCATCACGCACGACCTCGGCGTCATCGCCGACATCGCGGACGACGTCCTGGTGATGTACGGCGGCCGGTGTGTGGAGCGCGGCACCAAGAAGGAGGTGCTGACGGACCCCCAGCACCCCTACACGCTCGGTCTGCTCAGCTCCATGCCGAGCCTCGAAGGACCGGTCGACGTGCCGCTGATGCCGATTCCGGGATCGCCGCCCTCGCTGCTCAACCCGCCGACCGGCTGCCACTTCCACCCGCGCTGCGCCTTCGCCGAGAAGGTCGCGGGCGGACGGTGCGCGAGCGAGCGGCCCGCGCTGGAGGTGGTCGACGGACGGGGCTCCGCCTGCCACCTCACCACCCAGCAGCGCCGGGAGCTCTTCGCCGACCTCGCCGCAGTAGCCCAGCACAACTGACGTACTAGAAACGGGACTTCCCATCATGAGCGACACGAACCCCCTCCTGGACGTCAGCGGGCTGACCAAGCACTTCCCGATCAAGGGCGGTTTCCCGATCCGGCGTACGGTCGGTGCCGTGCAGGCCGTCGACGGCCTGGACTTCCAGGTCGCCGAGGGCGAGAGCCTGGGCCTGGTCGGCGAGTCGGGCTGCGGCAAGTCGACGACCGGTCGGCTGATCACCCGCCTCCTGGAGCCGACCGGCGGCAAGGTCACCTATCGCGGGCAGGACATCACCCACGCGGGCCGCAAGGAGCTGGCGCCGATCCGCTCCGAGATCCAGATGATCTTCCAGGACCCGTACGCCTCGCTGAACCCGCGGCAGACGGTCGGCAAGATCGTGTCCGGTCCGATGGAGATCAACGACATCAACCCGGCCGGCGGCCGCGAGGCCCGCGTCCGTGAGCTGTTGGAGATCGTCGGTCTCAACCCCGAGCACTACAACCGCTTCCCGCACGAGTTCTCCGGCGGTCAGCGTCAACGTATCGGCGTGGCACGGGCGTTGGCTCTTGAGCCGAAGCTGATCGTGGCGGACGAACCGGTGTCGGCCCTGGACGTCTCGATCCAGGCGCAGGTGGTGAACCTGCTCCAGAAGGTCCAGCAGGAACTCGGCATCGCGTTCGTGTTCATCGCCCACGACCTGGCGATCGTCCGGCACTTCTCGCACCGCGTGGCGGTCATGTACCTCGGCAAGATCGTGGAGATCGCCGACCGCGACGACCTCTACGGCAACCCGCGCCACCCGTACACGCGGGCGCTGCTGTCCGCCGTACCCGAGGCGACGGTGGAGGACGACGGGCCGGTCCGCGAGCGCATCCGCCTGGTCGGTGACGTGCCCTCCCCCATCTCCCCGCCCTCCGGCTGCCGCTTCCGCACCCGCTGCTGGAAGGCGACGGACAAGTGCGCGAGCGAGGCGCCGCCGCTGGTCCAGGTCGAGGGCAACAAGCCCGGCCACCTCACCGCCTGCCACTACCCGGAGACCGAGGTCCTCGTCCCGGCCCCGCGTCTCTCCAAGAACCCCGAGGCGGCGGCCTGACAACACCCCTTTACCGTCAGCCGCCACCCTTCGCGGAACGGACTTTCCAGGCCCATTGACCCGAGCCCATGAACGTCCGCTCCCCGGGGAGAAGAAGGCCCGTACCGCACGCGCTTGCGTGGGGCACGGGCCTTCGCTCTGCACGGGGCTGTTCTCGCGGCGGCTCTACGGGTTGCCGCTCGACTCGGAGGCCGTTGCGTGCGACGGCAGCCCGCCGGAAGGTTCCTCGTCCGCGGTGCGCAGCCTCCGTACCTGCGGTGACAGCAGTGCTCCCGCCGTCGCCACGACGATCGACGCCGCGCAGCCCGCCAGGGCCGTGTCCGTGCCCACTCTCGCCGCGACGGGGCCGGCGATCAGGAGGCCTAGGGGGGCGAAGGAGAGGGAGCCGAACCAGTCGTAGGAGCTGACTCGGGACAGGGCCTGTTCGGGGATGCGGCGTTGGACCGTGGTGGTCCACAGGACGCCGTAGACGTCGCTGGCGACACCCGCGGCGAACATCGCCGTGGCGACCAGCCAGACCGGGGCCCGGAGGCTGAGCAGGGTGATGGGCAGGGCGGCCGGAAACGTGCACAGCACCGCCACCAGGACGGGACGGCTCACCCGTACCCGGGCCGCCAGGCCGGCACCCGCGATCGTGCCCAGGGCCTGCGCGGCCACGATGACCGACCACGCCCGCGGGCCGCCGAGATGCTGTTCGGCCGCCAACGGGCCCAGGACACCGACGTTGGCGTTGACCGCGGCGACGACCACCGCGTACTGGGCGACGACCACCCACAGCCACTGCCGGGAGGCGAACTCGTGCCAGCCCTCCCGGAGATCGGCCCAGCCGGACGCCTTCGACCGAGGAGGCGTGGTCACCCGCAACCGGGCCGTCAGCGCCGCGCTGGCCACGAATGATGCCGAGTTGAGGGCGAGTGCCCAGCCCGCGCCGACCAGGGCCACCGTCACGCCGGACAGCGCCAGGCCAAGCAGCATCGAGCCGTTGATGCCCATCCGCAGCAGGCCGTTGGCCCGTTGCAGACGGCTCGCGGGCACGAGCAGCGGTACGAGACCGTCCAGCGCCGGCGCGAACAGGGCGGTGGCCGTACCGGCCGCCACCGCGAACAGACACATGGCCGGCAGGGGCGCGTGCCCGGTCAGCACCATGGCCGCGAGGCCCGCGTACGCCCCTGCGCCCAGCACATCCGCCGACGCCATCAGCCGCGACCGTGACATGCGGTCCGCGATGACCCCGCCGACCAGGATGAACACCAGTTGCGGCACCGCCTGACAGGCCAGCACCAGCGACAACGTGCCCGCGCCCGCCCCCGGCAGGGAGAGCACCGCGAACGCGAGTGCCACCCGCGCGAAGCCGTTGCCCAGTACGGAGATCACCCGTGCCCCGGCCAGCACCACGAACTGCCGGTCACGCCACAGCGGCGCCCCGTCGGAAGACTCTGTCACCGTCACGATCAGGCACCCTACGACTCCGACCTGAGCCCGGCACGCACCCCCGCCGACGGTGTCGCGCCAACTCCCCGGCCGGTCCCGCCAGTTGAATTCGCGATCTTGTCATGTCCCGCCCGGCAGGTGTGCCACACTTCCCCGGTGGTCGACCGCGCCTTCGCCGATCCATCGCTCGCCGCGCTCTATGACGTGCTCAACTGCTGGGGCCCGGGCGACGACTTCTACCTGAAACTGGTGATGTCCGCGTCCTCCGTGCTCGACGTCGGCTGCGGCACGGGACGTCTGCTGGCCCGGGCCAGATCCGACGGACACCGGGGCCGGCTCATGGGCCTCGACCCGGCGGCCGCCATGCTCGTGCGGGCCCGCGACGCCGAACGGGACGTCGAGTGGGTGCTCGGAGACCTGCGCAGCCGGGCCTGGGACGGGGAGTTCGACCTCGTGGTGATGACCGGGCACGCGTTCCAGGAGATCGTCGCCGACGAGGAGATCCGCGCGGCACTGCGGTCCGTGCGCGCGGCCCTCGGCTCGGGCGGGCGGTTCGTGTTCGAGACGCGCAATCCCTCGGCGCGCGCCTGGGAGCGCTGGACCCCACAGCGCCGGTACGAGATCAGCGACCCGGACGGCACCGCCGTCCAGGTGTGGCACGAGGTCGAACTGCCCGTCCGCGGCGACCGGGTGACGTTCACCGAGACCTACGAGGGCGCACGGTGGACGGGACCCCAGGTCTGCCGGTCCACCCTGCGCTTCCTCACCCCCGACGCCCTCGCCCGCTTCCTCACCGAAGCCGGCCTCACCGTCGTCGAGCAGTACGGCGACTGGGGGCGAGGACCGCTCGCCCCCGCCAGCCCCGAGATCGTCACCGTGGCACGGGCCGCCTACTGACCCTCCGGCCCCTCCTCCAGCGCCGCCAGCGCCGGGTCGAGCACGATGTCCTCGTCGCGCCCCTCGATCGTCGGCTCCTCCGGGAAGTGGCAGGCCGTCAGATGGCCCTCGTGGTTGCCGGAGATCTGGATCAGCGGCGGCTCCTCGGCCGCGCACTTGTCCTGGGCCTTCCAGCAGCGGGTGCGGAACCGGCAGCCGGAGGGCGGGGAGATGGGGGACGGCACATCGCCGGCCAGGCGGATGCGCTCGCGCTGGGCGCCGTCCGGCTCGTCGGAGAGGTTCACCTCGGGCACCGCGGAGAGCAGGGCGTGGGTGTAGGGGTGCCGGGGGCGGGTGTAGATGGACTCGCGGTCGCCCACCTCGATGATCTTGCCGAGGTACATCACGGCCACCCGCTGCGAGAAGTGCCGTACCACCGCCAGGTCGTGGGCGATGAACAGGAACGCGATGCCCAGTTCCGCCTGGACCTTCTGGAGCAGGTTCACCACCTGCGCCTGGATGGAGACGTCGAGCGCGGAGACCGGCTCGTCCGCCACGATCAGCTTCGGTTCGAGAGCCAACGCCCGTGCCACGCCGATACGTTGACGCTGACCGCCGGAGAACTCGTGCGGGAAGCGGTTGTAGTGCTCGGGGTTGAGACCGACGATCTCCAGGAGTTCGCGGACCCGCTTCTCCCGGCCGCCCTCGGGCACGATGTCGTTGATCTCCATCGGGCCCGAGATGATCTTGCCGACCGTCTGCCGCGGGTTGAGCGACGAGTACGGGTCCTGGAAGATCATCTGGATCTCGGAGCGGATGGGCGCCAGCTCCTTGCGGCTGGCGTGGGTGATGTCCTTGCCCCGGTACGAGATCGTGCCGGCCGTCGGCTCCATGAGCCGCGTGATCAGCCGCCCGGTCGTCGACTTGCCGCAGCCCGACTCACCGACCAGACCGAAGCTCTCGCCGACGTGCACGGTCAGGTCGATGCCGTCGACCGCCTGCACGGCACCGACCGTACGGCGGATCGGGAACCCGCCCTTGACCGGGAAGTGCTTGGTGAGTCCTGCCACGTGGAGCAGGGGTTCGCCGGCCGACTCGGCGGCGGCTTCCCGCGGGGCGGGAAGGACGAGGTCCTCTTTCATGACGTCTCCTCCTAGCCCAGTCGGGGCTTGATCTCTTCGATGAAGATGGTGCGTTTCTGCTCCGCCGTGAGGTGGCACGCGGAGGCCCGGTCCGGGGCCAGCAGCGGACGTTCGGTCACGCAGCGATTGCCGCCGACCCGGTCCTGGAAGGTGCAGCGCGGGTGGAAACGGCAGCCGGACGGCGGGGTCAGCAGCGAGGGCGGGGCGCCGGGGATCGGGTTCAGCGGCTCGTCGAGCGCCGAGTCCAGTCGCGGCATGGAGTTCAACAGGCCCCAGGTGTACGGGTGTTGCGGCGAGCGCAGCACCTCGTTCACGGTGCCCCGCTCCACCGCGCCGCCCGCGTACATCACCATGATGTCGTCGGCCATGTCGGCGATCACGCCGAGGTCGTGGGTGATGAAGACGATCGCGGTGCCGAACTCCCGCTGGAGGTCCCTGAGCAGGTCGAGGATCTGGGCCTGCACGGTGACGTCGAGGGCCGTGGTCGGCTCGTCGGCGATGAGCAGGTCGGGGTCGCAGACCAGCGCCATGGCGATCATCGCGCGCTGGCGCATACCGCCGGAGAACTGGTGCGGGTAGTCCTTCGCCCGCTCCTTGGGGTTGGGGATGCCGACCTTGCCGAGCATCTCCACCGCGCGCTCCCAGGCCACCCGCTTGGAGGCCCCGGTGTGCTTCATGAAGGGCTCGGCGATCTGCCGGCCCACCGTGTAGTACGGGGAGAGCGCGGTCAGCGGGTCCTGGAAGATCATCGCGGCCTTGTTGCCGCGCACCTTCTCCAGATCCGACTCGCGGGCGGTCGTCAACTCCTGGCCGTCCAGGAGGATCTCGCCCTCGACGGTGGTGAACTTCGGGTCGTGCAGGCCGAGGATCGTCAGGTTGGTGACGGACTTGCCGGAGCCAGACTCGCCGACGATGCCCAGCGTCCTGCCGCGCTGCACGTCGAAGGAGAGCCCGTCGACGGCCTTCACGATGCCGTCCTCGGTCTTGAAGCTGACGTGCAGGTCCCGCACCGAGAGGAAGGCGCCCGCGTCGGCCGGTACGGGTGCCCCGGCTTCCTTGGTCAGAGTGGTCACGACAGTCTCCTCTTACCCGGCCTAGGACAGCCGCACGCGCGGGTCGATGAACGCGTAGCAGGCATCGACGATGATGTTGAACAGCAGGATCATGGTGGCGGAGAACAGCATCACGCCCAGCAGCAGCGGCAGGTCGCTGAAGGACACGGCGTCCACCGCGAGATGGCCCAGGCCCGGCAGACCGAAGGTGTACTCCGTGATGATGGCGCCGCCGAGCAGCGAGCCGAGGTCGATGCCGAAGATGGTGACGATCGGGATCAGCGAGCCGCGCCAGGCGTAGCGGAAGAAGACGTACTTGCGGGACATGCCCTTGGCGCGGGCGGTGCGTACGTGTTCCTCCTGGAGCTGCTCGATCATCGACGAGCGCGCCATACGGGTGTACTGCGAGGCGAAGATCGTGGACAGCACGACCCACGGGATGATCAGCCCGTCGAACCAGGCCACCGGATCGGAGGTGAAGTCGACGTAGGCGGGCTTGCTGAAGATGTGCGTCTGGTAGACGAGGATCGCCAGTGCCAGCGGGCCCAGGAAGTAGATCTGCATCGAACTGAGCACCATCGAGGAGGCAGTCACGATCTTGTCGACCAGACTGCCGCGCTTCCAGGCGGCGATCATGCCGGTGCCCAGACCCACGACGAGGAAGACCGCCGCGCCGCCGATGGTGAGCGAGACGGTGGTGGGCAGCCGGTCGAGCAGGGTCGACCAGACCTGGTCGTTGGTGTGGTACGAGTACCCGAAGCAGGGGGCGGGGCAAGGGCCCTGGGCGAACTCGTTGCTGCCGAAGACGAGGTTGTGCAGGAAGATCCCGTACTGCTCGGGGATCGACTTGTCGAGGCCCAGCACATGGTGGATGTTGGCCAGGCTGGTGGGGTTGCACGTCTTGCCGCACATCAGCAGCGCCGGGTCACGGGGCATTCCGAAGAACAGCAGGAACGTCACGATGCTCAACAGAAAGAGAATGACGACGGCACCGAGGAACCGGCGGAAGAGGAAGCGCAGCATGACAGGGGCAGCTCTCTGACGTCGACGGGTGGGGCGGTACCCGGTGCGCCGCCCTGTGGGGCCGCGCACCGGGTACCGGTCCGACGGTGGTTACTTGATGAAGAGACGACGGGGGTCGACGCCGCCGATCACGTCGTCGTAGACGAAGCCGCCGACCTTGGAACCGGCGATCTGGGTCTGCTTGTAGTACGCGGTCGGGACCGCGTTGACGACCTTGGTGAGCAGGTACTGGTCGACCTGCTCCCACGCGGCCGCGGCCTTGACCGGGTCGGTGATCTTGTTGATCCGGTCGATCTCACTGTTCACGTGAGCGTCGTTGACCTGCGAGTAGTTCTGCGCGCCCTCGGCGATCCCCCGGCCGTCGTACAGCGGCGGGATGACGGTCGAGGCGGACGGCCAGTCGGCACCCCACGCGGTGTGGAAGATGTCGAACTGGTTGTCCAGCTTGCTGACCTGGTCGTAGTAGGTCTCGGCCGGGATCTCCTGGCGCTGGACGTCGAAGCCGGCCTTCTTCAGGCCCGCCGCCATGGCGGTGGAGTACTGCTGGCCCTCGGGGGTGTTGGTGTAGCCGAAGGTCAGCTTCATGTTGAGCTTGCCGGCCTCTTCGAGCAGCTTCTTGGCCTTGGCCGGGTCACCCGCGGGCTTCTTCTTCTTGCCGAACGGGTCGAACTTCGCGTCGTAGCCGCTGACGGTCGGGCTCAGGAAGCCGCCGGCGACCTCCATGGCGTCGGTGCCGCCGAAGGCGCGGATGAACGGCGTGATCGGCAGCGCGTACGCGATGGCCTGACGGACCTTGATGTCCTTGAGCTCCGGCTTGCTCATGTTGATGTTCATCTGGCCCACGTAGGGCTGGTAGCCGGAGATCGTGCGGGACTTCATCTTCGGGTCCTTGAGCACGCTGGACAGGTTGCCCGCGTCGACCTGGTTGCTGAGGCTTATGCCGGTCGCGTCGGCGCCGCTGTCGGCCAGCAGGGCCTTGGTGGACTGCTCGAACTGCTGGTTGAACGTGAAGTCCCACTGGTCCACGTACTGGTTGCGGATCGGGTCCGTCTTCGGGTCCCAGTTGGTGTTCTTCACGAGCACCATCGACTTGCCGGACTTGAACGACTGGATCTTGTAGGGACCGGTCGTCACCGGGGCCTTGTCGTACTTCTCCTTGGTGTCGCCCTTGGCGGAGACCACGGAGTAGCCCGCCATGGCGAGCGCGTACGGCAGGTCCGGGTGCGGCGACTTGAACTTGAAGACGACCGTCTTCTCGTCCGGCGTGTCCAGGACGGTGGCGGGCAGGTGCTTGCCCTTGTAGGGGCCGTCCGGCAGCAGCTTGCGGTAGTCGGCGCCGGAGGAGTCGGCCAGCCACTGCTGGATGTAGCTCGGGCCCTGGTTGATGAAGGGCGCGAACAGCCGCTCGAAGGTCTGCCGGACGTCCGTGGAGGTGATCGGCGTGCCGTTGGCGAACTTGAGTCCGTCCTTCAGCGTGTACTTCCAGGTCTTGCCGCCGTCCGTGGTGGTACCGGAGTCGGTGGCGAGGTCGCCGACGACCTCGTGGCCCTTGCCGTCGGTGCCGGTCGCCTTGTAACCGGTCAGGCCTCTGTGGATGAGCTGCGAGAGCGCCATCTCGTCGGAGACGTAGATCTGTCCCGGGTCGAGGTGGGCGAAGCTGTCGCGCTGCAGCACCTCCATCGTGCCGCCGCTCTTGGCGCCCGCCACCGCGGCCGCGGGTCCGTTCGAGTCCGACGCGTCGCCGAATTTGATCGACGACTGCTGGCTCTTGGCGTTCTCCTGGTCCTTCTTGTCGTTGTCGCTCGCGTCGCTGCCGCCCTTGCTGCAACCGGTGAGCACGAGTGCCCCGGCCGCGAACACGGACAAAGCGGCGTATGCGTGGCGTCCGCCCCTACTCATCACTGAAGTTTCCACCCATCTTTGTGTCACCGGTGCAATCAGGAATTACCGTGCGGTATCCGGGCGAGGACGCCCACAAACTGCCGTTCAGCGCGACGACTTGGGGTCGAAGGCGTCCCGGACAGAGTCCCCGAGCAGGTTGAACGCGACGACGAAGATGATCATCGAGACGCCGGGGAAGAACATGTAGGTGATGTCGTTCTGCTGCACGAGCTCGGTCGACGCCTTGGAGAACATCTGGCCCCAGTCGGGCGTCGGTTCGACGATCCCGACGCCGAGGAACGACAGACCGGCCTCGATCGTCACGAAGTTCGGCAGCATGTAGGTGGACTGCACCAGCAGCGGAGTCACCACGTTGGGCAGGATCTCCCGGCGGATGATCCGCCACGGGGAGGCCCCGCTCACCTTGGCCGCCTCGATGAACTCCCGTTCCCGCAGGGCGAGCGTGGTGCCGCGCAGGATGCGCGCGAGGCTCATCCAGCCGAGCACCCACTGCACCACGATCAGCGCGACCACCCGGACATAGGTCGGGGTCTCGTCCGTCGGACTCACGAACAGCGAGACCACGACGGGCATGCTGGCGATGAAGAACAGCTGGGAGGGGAAGGCGAGCAGGAAGTCGATCACGCGGCCGATCGCGTAGTCGGTCCTGCCGCCGACGTAGCCCGCCGTCACACCGAGCAGGATGCCGGTGACGATCACGGCGAGGGTGACGGTGATCGAGATCATCAGCGAGGTGCGGATGCCGTAGATCAACTTGGTGAACACGTCGTAGCCGTTGCCCGGTTCCAGACCGAACCAGAACTCGCTGCTGATACCGCCGTTGGGCTGCACCGGCACGCCCGCGCTGTCGAACAGCTCGGGGCGTTCGTCCGCGTAGACGGTGTACGGGTCCTTGCCGTACACCTTCGAGATCAGAGGCGCCGCGAGCGCGATCACGAAGAAGAACAGCACGATACAGGCCGAGATGACGCCGGTGCGGTCCCGCTTGAAGCGGATCCACATCAACTGGCCGGGCGAGCGGCCTTCGAGCTTCTCGGCCTCGGGCTGCGCCGGAGGCTGTGGGGCGCCGTCGACGACGACCGACGTACCGCCGCCGCCTTCAACGTCGAGAGGACTTGTCACAGTTGGCCCATTTCACAGGTGTGGGTGTGCCGAGCCGGCGACCGGCGCAGGGTGTGCGCGATCGCGGAACGGATCATGAAGAAGCGTGGGGGGAACCCCGAGGAGGCCGGGAAACCCGCAGCCGGACGCGCGTAGGCGTCGGCCCGCGTTAAACGGCCGTAGACATCCTCAGACTGAACCGCCGTATGCGCGAGGGCAATTGGCGACGACGGACGGCGTGGCCCACCTGGTGTTCGTGACACCGCGCATGGGGCTCCTCCTCATGACTCCACGTATTCACCGAACAGGAGGGGGCGCACGTCTGTCCTCCGACACCCCTGACGGAGGGGTCAGACACCCCCATGGTGCTCGCGAGCCGGTGCTGTCCCCACAGCACGAGACCCATTGACCCGAGCGCTACGCGGCTAACTATCTGCCATGAGCCATGCACCGACCACTGTCTTCAAATCTCAATTCGGTCACAGCTGACGCGTACATCTTCCAAAATCTGGACAAACTGTTCGGGAGGAGAAGGCCGCGAAACGGACGTGTTACATGGGTATCGGGCGGGGATCTCCGCAATACGGACACCGGTCGCCGAAAAATCGGTTGCAAAAAGCCCGGGCGCCCCCAAGATCGGGACGCCCGGGCCTTGTTTGGCCGATAGTCGACCTTCGTCAGCTGTGCTTGGCCCGGCTCGCGGAGCGGGCGCGCTCACGGCCGTCCAGCACCACCTTGCGAATGCGAACGGACTCCGGGGTCACCTCGACGCACTCGTCGTCGCGGCAGAACTCCAGCGACTGCTCCAGGGAGAGCTTGCGCGGCGGGACGATCGCCTCGAACGAGTCGGCCGAGGACGACCGCATGTTCGTGAGCTTCTTCTCCTTGGTGATGTTCACGTCCATGTCGTCGGAGCGCGAGTTCTCGCCGACGATCATGCCCTCGTACACCTCGGTGCCGGGGTCGGTGAACAGCACACCGCGCTCCTGGAGATTCGTCATCGCGAACGCGGTGACGGCACCTGCGCGGTCGGCGACCAGCGAGCCGTTGTTACGGGTGGTCAGCGTGCCGAACCACGGCTCGTGACCCTCGTGGATGGAGTGCGCGATGCCCGTGCCGCGCGTGCCGGTCAGGAACTCGGTACGGAAGCCGATGAGCCCGCGGGAGGGCACGACGAACTCCATGCGGACCCAGCCCGAGCCGTGGTTGGACATGTTGTCCATCCGGCCCTTGCGGACGCCCATGAGCTGCGTGACCGCGCCCATGTGCTCCTCGGGCACGTCGATCGTCATGCGCTCGACCGGCTCGTAGACCTTGCCCTCGACGTCCTTGGTGACGACCTGGGGCTTGCCGACGGTCAGTTCGTAGCCCTCGCGGCGCATCTGCTCCACCAGGATGGCCAGCGCCAGCTCACCGCGGCCCTGCACCTCCCAGGCGTCGGGGCGCTCGGTGTCGAACACGCGGAGCGAGACGTTGCCGATCAGCTCGCGGTCCAGGCGGTCCTTGACCTGACGGGCGGTGACCTTGCGGTCCTTGACCGCGGCCTTCGCGGAGGCGCCCTTGCCGGTGCCGCCACGGCCGACCAGCGGCGAGGTGTTGGTGCCGATGGTCATCGAGATGGCCGGCTCGTCGACCGTGATCAGCGGCAGCGGGATCGGGTTCTCGGGGTCGGCGAGCGTCTCGCCGATCATGATGTCCGGGATACCGGCCACGGCGCAGATGTCACCGGGGCCCGCCATCTCGGCCGGCTTGCGGGTGAGCGCCTCGGTCATCAGCAGCTCGGTGATGCGCACGCTGGACATCGTGCCGTCGCGCTTGATCCACGTGACGGTCTGGCCCTTGCGCAGCTCGCCCTGCTCGACGCGGAGCAGCGCGATACGGCCGAGGAAGTTGTCGGCGTCCAGGTTGGTGACGTGCGCCTGGAGCGGGGCGGCCTCGTCGTACTGGGGGGCCGGGACGTGCGACAGGATCGTGGAGAAGAACGGCTCCAGGCTGTCGCTGTCCTGCGGGACCGTGCCGTCGTCGGGCTTGGTCAGCGAGGCCACACCGTCGCGCGCACACGCGTAGACGATGGGGAACTCGATCTGCTCCTCGTCCGCGTCCAGGTCCAGGAAGAGGTCGTAGGTCTCGTTGACGACCTCGTCGATCCGGGAGTCGGGGCGGTCCGTCTTGTTGATGCACAGGATGACCGGGAGGCGCTGCTGGAGCGCCTTGCGCAGCACGAAGCGGGTCTGCGGCAGCGGGCCCTCGGAGGCGTCGACGAGCAGCACCACCGCGTCCACCATCGACAGACCGCGCTCGACCTCGCCGCCGAAGTCGGCGTGGCCCGGGGTGTCGATGATGTTGATGGTGATGACATCGCTGCCATCCTTCGGGTGGTACTTGACGGCCGTGTTCTTGGCCAGGATCGTGATGCCCTTCTCACGCTCCAGGTCGTTCGAGTCCATCATGCGGTCGTCGAGCGACTCGGCGGCATGCGCGGCGAAGGCACCGGCCTGCTTGAGCATGGCATCGACCAGTGTGGTCTTGCCATGGTCGACGTGGGCGACGATGGCTACGTTGCGGATGTCGTGGCGCGTGGCCATGGTGTGGCGTTCTCCCGGAGTGTGAGGAAGGCCTACGCGTACGTCTGTGTTACGCGGACCCTGCCGGGCTGGACACGCCACGGCCTCACCCCATCCTACGGGCCTGAGCCAGGGGTGGCCTCCGCGGGCCGCTGCGCGGACCGCTCCGCCGGTCCGGCGGCCCCTGTCCCCCGCCCTCCGTACGCAGGCCGCCGCCCCGCTGGGATGCGGGGCGGCGGCTTTGGTCACATTCGTCGGACGCGTACAGGCTCTAGTCCTTGTCCGAGCTCGCCGAGGGGCGCTTCGCGCCCTTCTTCAGGAAGCCCATGTCCTCGTAGACCGGGGTCTGGAAGCCGAAGGCGCCGGCGTTGACCAGGTCCTTCCGGCCGGCCGTGAGCTGGGGGCGCTGGTAGAGCGGGATGGAGCCGGCGGCGGCCCAGATGCGGGAGTCGGCCTTGCGCAGCAGGTCGGCGCTCTCGTCGCCGTCGAGGGTGCCGACGGCCTGGTCGAAGAGCTGGTCGACCTGGTCGGTGCCGACGCGGGTGTAGTTCTGCTCGACGTTGAGGGACCCGTCGGCGGCCGGCACCGGCTTGGCGTAGACGGGCCGGGCATCGGTGGCGGGGAACGCGGAGGCGGGCCAGGAGTACAGCGCGAGGTCGTACTGGCCGGACGCGATGTGGTCCTTGAAGTAGCTGTCGTCGGAGACCTTGATGATCTCGGTCCTGATGCCGACCCGGTCCAGCATCGCGACGATCCGGTCCGCGACCGTGCGCAGCGTCGCCGACCCGGCCCCCGACGGGAGCACGAAGCGGAGCGTGAGCGGCTTGCCGTTCTTGGCCAGCGGCGCCGCCGCGGCACCCGGCGCGGGGGTGCCCTTGGGCGCGTACGCCCCGGGTGCGCCGCCCTGCTTCACCTGCTTCTCGGCGTACTGCTTGCCGTCGGCGAGGTGCGTGCCGCCCTTGTCCCCGCCGCTCTTCTTCCCGTGCGTGCCCTGGTGGTCCTTGGGGTCGGCCCTGCGCTCCCACTCGTGCTCCTGGGGCGCCTTGTCGTCCTCGCCGACGATGTAGGTCCCCTCGTCGCCGCCCGCGGACTCGTCGTCGGCCTTCTTCCCCTCGGGCCCGGCGCCCTTCTCCCCCTTCTTCTTCTCCTCCTTCAGGGGTCCGCCGGACACCCACCCGGCGTCCGCGAGCAGCGCCTGCGCCTCGCCCGTGTCCTGCCCGCCCAGCGCGCCGCTGTTGTCGGCGTAGGCGGCCTGCCCGGAGAGCGCGAGATGACTGCCCACCGGCACGGCGGGCAGCCCCAACGGCCCGAGCACGGCCTTGGCGAGCGCCTTCCGGTCCAGGGCCCGGGCCACGGCCCGGCGCACCCGCTCGTCGGCGAGCGGCCCCTCCGAACCGTTGAGGGCGAGCTGGGTGAAGGCGGGCTCCAGCGACTTGCGCACTTCGAAGGCGCGCAGCGCCTCCTGCTGCTTCTCGTACTTGGCGCCCTTCCTGCCCTGCTTCTTCAGCTGCTTCAGGGACTTCGCGGCGGCCCGCCCGGAGCCGGGCTCCGCCATCGGCGAGGCGCCCTGCAACGGCGTGTTCGTGCCCCCGGTCCGCCCCGCCAGGGCGATCCGGTCGACCGCCGAGGGGTCGATCTCGGCCAGGTCGATCTCCCCGTCGGCCAGCGCGGCGGCCCGCTCGTCGCGCGGTACGGCCTTCAGGACGATCCCGGAGAGCTTGGCGGGGTGGCCCCACCAGCGGGGATTGCGGGCGAGGGTGACCTGGTCGTCCTTGCGGTCGACCTTCTTGACGACGAAGGGCCCCGCCGTGACCTTGAGCTTGCGCCGGGCCCCGTCGTTGAACGAGTCCGGGGTGCCCATGACGCCCTTGGGATACAGCGGCGAGAACAGCGACTTCCAGTCGGCGTACGCCCGCCCGAAGGTGACCCTGACCTCAAGGTCGTTGGCCCCGCGCTCGATCTTCTCGATGCGCTCGTACCCGGCGTTGCGGGCGGTCCAGTACGCGCTGTCCTTCCCGGACAGGGCCCGCCACTGCGCGGCGAAGTCGGCGGCCCCGATCTCCCGGCCGTCGCTCCACACCGCCTGCTGGTTCAGCTTGTACAGCACGACCTGCTTGGGCTCGGTCTCGACGACCTTGGCGGACTCCAGGTAGTCGCCGTCGACCTGCGGACGCCCGTCCGCGTCCAGCCGGTACATGCTCGGCAGCGTCGCCTGCGCGATCCGCCCGGTGACCGGGTCGGCGTCCGACTGGAACGTGTTGAGCGTCTCCGGCACGTCGTCCACGGCCCACCGCAGCGTGCCGCCGTCGGCGACCAGCTCGCGGCCCGCCGGCGCGATCTCCTGTCCGGCGAGCGGCTTGCCCGCCGAGTCCTCGGAACTGCACCCGGCGACCGCCGGCACCGCGAGCACACCCGCGGTCAGGAAGGCGACCGAGCGCATGACCGCGCGCAGTCCGACGCCGTCGTGGGCCATCTCGTCTACCTCCGGGAGTGAGCCGCCGCAAACGATCACATTTGGCGGTATATGGAGCTGATCAGATCTATGCCGCCACTGAAGAGGAAAGGGTTCAGCAGACCGGGCCGACACGGCGGGGAGAGCACCGAAGCCCACCCATGCGGCGCAACGGCTCTGCTCCTACAGCCCTGGGCCGACCGCTCTGCGACCTGCCGGTCCGTGCAACTCCCAGCCCGTCCGGCGTTTGAGGACGAGGCCCTTGGGCCGAAGGGGGGTCTGGGGGCGCAGCCCCCAGAACGCGCGCCCCCACCCACCTCGCACGAGACAACGCACCGAACCCAATACGTGCACACCGCTTCCCACCGAGAGGTGTGACGCGCAACACTCGCAGGCGCATGAACGTTTACGTCCAGGGCACAGCCGCCCGCGGAAGTGAGGAAACGTCATGTCCGTGCACGACGAACTGACGCATGTCCAGCGCAGTCTCGACGAGCTGTTCCGGTCGGTCGGCCGACTGGAGAAACAGCTCGGCACAGCAGGCCTGGAGATGCGGCGCGTCCGCGCCGACGCCAACCACCTGCGCGAGAGCGTCGCGCTGCTGCGCGACGCGGCCTCCGCGCCGACCGCCCCCAAACGCCCCGATCTCCTCCCCATGTCCGACGCCCCGTACGACAACAGCCTGTGGACGGACTCGGACGACGAGGGACTCGGCGCCCGCGACCGCCGAGCCCCCTGAACCCGACCGGAGTCATGAGTTGGCCACTGGTACGGAACCCCATCCGAACAGCGGCGGCGTACGCACCGGTACGCGCGCCGCGATCGACGCGAACCACCTGCGCACCGACCGGTGGTGGCTGGCCCCCGCCGTCACCGCCGCGGGACTGCTGGCGTTCATCGTGTACTCGACGTGGCGGGCCTTCGCCGACACGAACTACTACTCGGCGCCCTACGTCTCGCCGTTCTACTCGCCCTGTCTGGCCGACCGCTGCGCGACCATGCACAACGGCCCCAACGCGGACCTCTTCGGCAGCTGGTGGGGCATCTCCCCCGCGATCATCATCCTGATCTTCCCGTTGGGCTTCAGGCTGACCTGCTACTACTACCGCAAGGCCTACTACCGGGGCTTCTGGGCGTCCCCGCCGGCCTGCGCGGTGGCCGAGCCGCACAAGAAGTACTCGGGCGAGACGCGGTTCCCGCTGATCCTGCAGAACGTCCACCGGTACTTCTTCTACGCGGCCCTGCTGGTCGCGGGCACGCTCACCTACGACACCGTGCTGACCTTCCGGGACGAGGACTACCACTGGGGCCACATGGGCCTGGGCACCCTCGTCTTCCTGGCCAACATCGTGCTGATCTGGGCGTACACCCTGTCCTGCCACTCCTGCCGGCACATCGTCGGCGGCAAGCTCAAGCACTTCTCCAAGCATCCCGTGCGCTACAAGGCGTGGAAGTTCGTGGGGAAGCTGAACAACCGTCATATGCAGCTCGCCTGGGCGTCGTTGATCAGCGTGGCGCTCGCGGACTTCTACGTGTACCTGGTCGCCTCCGGCGCTTTCGATGATCCGAGGTTCTTCTGATGTCCGTGGTCGACCGACAGGAGTGGGACGTCGTCGTGGTCGGCGCCGGTGGCGCGGGCCTGCGGGCCGCCATCGAGGCGCGCGAGCGCGGCGCCCGTACGGCCGTGATCTGCAAGTCGCTGTTCGGCAAGGCGCACACGGTGATGGCCGAGGGCGGCATCGCGGCGGCGATGGGCAACGTCAACTCCGGTGACAACTGGGAGGTCCACTTCCGCGACACCATGCGCGGCGGCAAGTTCCTCAACCAGTGGCGGATGGCGGAGCTGCACGCGAGCGAAGCACCGGACCGGGTATGGGAGTTGGAGACCTGGGGCGCCCTCTTCGACCGCACCAAGGACGGCCGCATCTCGCAGCGCAACTTCGGCGGCCACGAGTACCCGCGCCTCGCGCACGTCGGCGACCGCACCGGACTGGAGCTGATCCGCACCCTCCAGCAGAAGATCGTGTCCCTCCAGCAGGAGGACTTCCGCGAGACCGGCGACTACGAGTCCCGCCTCAAGGTCTTCCAGGAATGCACGATCACCAGGGTGTTGAAGGAAGGCGACCGCGTCTCCGGGGTCTTCGGCTACGAACGCGAGTCGGGCCGTTTCTTCGTCATCGAGACGCCCTCCGTGGTCATCGCGACCGGCGGCATCGGCAAGTCCTTCAAGGTGACGTCGAACTCGTGGGAGTACACGGGCGACGGCCACGCGCTGGCGCTGCTGGCCGGGGCGCCGCTCCTCAACATGGAGTTCGTGCAGTTCCACCCCACGGGCATGGTCTGGCCGCCGTCCGTCAAGGGCATCCTGGTCACCGAGTCGGTCCGCGGTGACGGCGGGGTGCTGCGCAACTCCGACGGAAAACGCTTCATGTTCGACTACATCCCCGACGTCTTCAAGGAGAAGTACGCCCAGTCGGAGGAGGAGGGCGACCGCTGGTACGAGGACCCGGACCACAACCGGCGCCCACCGGAGCTGCTCCCGCGCGACGAGGTCGCCCGGGCCATCAACTCCGAGGTGAAGGCGGGCCGCGGCTCCCCGCACGGCGGTGTCTTCCTGGACGTCTCCACCCGTATGCCGGCCGAGGTCATCCGGCGCCGACTGCCGTCCATGTACCACCAGTTCAAGGAGCTGGCGGACGTCGACATCACGGCGGAGGCGATGGAGGTCGGGCCCACCTGTCACTACGTGATGGGCGGCATCGCGGTCGACTCCGACACGGCCGCCGCGCGCGGGGTGCCGGGGCTGTTCGCGGCCGGCGAGGTGGCCGGCGGCATGCACGGCTCCAACCGCCTGGGCGGCAACTCCCTCTCCGATCTGCTGGTGTTCGGCCGCCGCGCGGGCTGGCACGCGGCCGAGTACGCGGCCGGCCTCACCGACGCGCGCCCGCCGGTGGACGAGGACCAGATCGACACGGCGGCGGCGGAGGCCCTGCGCCCCTTCTCCGCGGAGGGCCCCGCCCCCGGCGAGGACGACGGCCGCCCGCCCGAGAACCCGTACACCCTGCACCAGGAGCTCCAGCAGGCCATGAACGACCTCGTCGGCATCATCCGCCGCGAGGGAGAGATGGAGCAGGCGCTGGAGAAACTCGCGGATCTTCGGGTACGGGCCCGGCGGGCCGGCGTCGAGGGGCACCGGCAGTTCAACCCCGGCTGGCACCTCTCCCTGGACCTGCGCAACATGCTGCTGGTCAGCGAGTGCGTGGCCCGGGCCGCGCTGGAGCGCACGGAGTCGCGCGGCGGCCACACCCGCGAGGACCACCCCGCGATGGACCGCAAGTGGCGCAACATCAATCTCCTGTGCGCGCTCACCGACCCCACGGGCGATCTGTTCGCGACGGACCCCGTCAGCGGCCAGATCACCCTCACCCGCGAGACCACCGAACCCATCCGCGCCGACCTGCTCGCCCTCTTCGAGAAAGAGGAGCTGGTCAAGTACCTCGCCGAAGAGGAGCTCTACGAGTGAGCAGCTATGAGGCCGCCTTCAAGGTGTGGCGGGGTGACATCAAGGGCGGGGGCCTGGAGGACTTCAGGATCGAGGTCAACGACGGTGAGGTGGTGCTGGACATCATCCACCGCCTCCAGGCGACCCAGACCCCCGATCTCGCCGTGCGCTGGAACTGCAAGGCGGGCAAGTGCGGTTCGTGCTCCGCGGAGATCAACGGGCGGCCGCGGCTGATGTGCATGACCCGCATGTCGGTCTTCACGCGGGACGAGACGATCACGGTGACGCCGCTGCGCGCCTTCCCGGTCATCCGCGACCTGGTCACGGACGTCGGCTTCAACTACCAGAAGGCCAGGGAGGTTCCGTCCTTCGTACCGCCCGCCGAACTCGGTCCCGGCGAGTACCGCATGTTCCAGGAGGACGTGGACCGCTCGCAGGAGTTCCGCAAGTGCATCGAGTGCTTCCTGTGCCAGGACACCTGCCATGTGGTCCGTGACCACGAGGAGAACAAGACGGCCTTCGCCGGCCCGCGCTTCCTGATGCGGGTCGCGGAACTGGACATGCACCCCCTGGACGCGGCCGAGTCCACCGGCCTCGACCGCAAGGCCACCGCCCAGGAGGAACACGGCCTCGGCTACTGCAACATCACCAAGTGCTGCTCGGAGGTCTGCCCCGAGGGCATCCACATCACGGACAACGCGCTGATCCCCTTGAAGGAGAGGGCGGTCGACCGCAAGTACGACCCGCTGGTGTGGCTGGGCTCGAAGATCAGGAGGCGGTCGGCAGAAGGCTGAGTGCCTGCCCGAGGTTGTACTCGGCGATGCCGCGCATGAACTCCGGGTCCGGGAAGTCCCCGTCGAGCAGTCGGAGGGGACCGGCGACCAGGGAGAGATGCATGGCAAGGCGGTAGAGCCGGAGCCGGTCCTCGTCCAGGCCGGAAGTGCGGTCGCGGGTGCGGCCGGGGGTGCGCAGCATGTCGTAGTGCGGGCCGAAGCGGAGCCGCAGGAAGACGTGCTCCCACTCCACGTCGAAGTACATCAGGCCCTCGATGTCGATCAGGGCCGGGTGTCCGTCGGCGGTCACCAGGACGTGGTCCGGGCCGAGTTCGCCGTGGACGAGGGTGTACCGGTCGCGGGGGCGGACGGCGGCGGCCAGATCCCGTACGGCGTCCGCCAGTTCGGCACGGACGGCGGCCGCCCTTGGCTCGCGTGCGGCGATCTCCGCGATGTCGCCCAGGGCCCGCCCGGCGACCAGACCCTCGCACGAACTCCCCGTCGGTACACCACCGTTGTCGACGAGGGCCACCTTGCCGAAGGTCGGCCCCTGCTGGGCGTGCAGGGCGGTGAGCAGGTCGGCGAACCGCTCCAACGTCCCGGCCGCCGACCGGGGTTCGCGTCGCAGGGCCTCCTCCAGGCTGTCGCCCCGCACGTCCTCGACGATCGCCGCGTCGGCCGGGAGGTGGGTGTGCGTGGCGTCGGCGTACCGGAGGGCGGGGGTGCGGACGCCGGCTGCCGCGAGGCGGTCGTGCGCCGCGGTGAACAGGCCGAGGCCCGTGCCGTGGGAGAAGGGGTCCCGCGGGTCGGGGGGAGCGGCGTCCCAGTAGTCCTCGTCCGGCGACCAGACGTAGGCGACGGCGGTGGAGTCGTCGTCGAGGGTCAGCCGGTAGACGCCCTTCTTGGAGCCGCCGCGGAGGCGGGTGACCGCGGCGAGGGCGCGGTGGGGTCCGAGGGCGGCGCGGGTGAGAGGGGCGAGGTCGGTACGGGTCAGGTGCGTGCGCGGTTGCTGCGTAGGAGGTTGCTGGGGGCGGCTCACGACGTGTGTACCCAGTCCTTCCGGTAGGCCGTCCAGTCATCCTCCGTGGCGGCGAAGTCGACGTACAGGGCGACCCCGAAGCGGGCGCGGTCGGGGTCCGTGCGGGTCAGGCCCAGGCGGATGCCCCGGACGGCGGCGGGGACGGTCTCGGCGTGGCCCCAGTGGTCGAAGTTGCTCTCGTAGTAGAAGGGCAGGCCCATGAGGAGGTCGGTGGATTCCGGGGTGACCTCCAGGGCGAGCGAGGTCTGCTGGGCGATGTAGCCGCCGTAGAGGCTCTCCAGAGGTTGTGCCGTGTCGTACGACATGACGGCGATCTGGTCGACCCGGCGGGCCACCTGGCCGAAGAACGCCTGCGACCACCACTTGGGGTGCTCGGTGAAGACGCCCCAGACCGAGTGGAGGGAGGGGAGCGGGTCGATCTGGTGGGCGGCGACGGAGAGGAGGGCGTGACGGGACTCGGTGACCGCGTGCAGTCTGTCGAGAAGGTCGAGGTAGTCGCCGTCGCCGGAGTGGAGGGGTTCGAGGTCGAAGTGGGCGCCCTCGAAGCCGGCGGCGAGGATCTGGCGGGTCGAGGCGACGATCGCGGTGCGGGTCGCCGCGCGTTCCAGATGCAGGCCGTCCGGGCCCTCGGTGGCGAGTACGTCGCCCAACCAGGCCTGGACACGGACGCCGGGCAGTTCGCGGTGGACCGACTCGATCAGCCAGGCGGCCTTGGGGTAGTCCGACTCCGGAAGGGTGCCGTCGTGCTCCAGGGGTCCTGAATGGACGTACAGGTCGCGGATACCGGTGCCCTTGAGACGGCGGGCGAGGGCTGCCAGGTCCGCGTCCGTCTTCCGGCCGTCGACCCAGGCGTGGCCGAGCCAGATCGCGTCGCGGTTCCGGGTGTACGTGCCGCTGGCCGGGTCTCCGGTGTAGTTGAGGCGGAGGGCGGTCCCGGCGGCGAGGACGGGCAGGAGGAAGGCCAGGAACAGGGCGAGGGCGGTGAGTCCGAGACGACGGCGCCATGGTCTGCGCGGGCTTTCCGGCCTTTCGGGAGCGGCGGCCCCCTCGGCTTCCAATGCTCCGGAGCCCTCGACCGACTCCTCTTGCTGCTCCTCCTCCTGCTGCTCTTCCTGCTGTTCCTCCTGCTGCTCCGGCACGCCGTCCCCCTCCGTCATCGCCTTCGCCCGCCGCCTCCCCGGCCCCCACCCTTGCCCCACCCCGGTCGCGCGCCCGCATTCCTGCTCATACGCTCCGAAATGTGACGTCATCCTTGATTCGAGGTCGGCCGCGGCGGGCCGGGCGGGCTCATATATCCGTGCGGGTGGTGCACACCCTGGTGGGCGGTTTCGCCGGGGTGGTGTGGCTGGTGCTGCCGGGGATGACGATCAACGCCGCCGTGCCGGTTCCGGCGGCCCGCACGACCCAGGACACGGCGACAGCGCCCGAGACCGCGTCCGCCGCGCAGGCGGAGGACGAGAAGTCCACCGTCGACCTGGTGCTGCCGCTGGTCGCCGTGGGAGCCGCGATCGTGCTCGCCGGCTACGGATACGTACGACGCACCCGCCGGGCGAAGAACCGCACCACCCCCGCGCGAATATCCGCCCTCCCCTCCCCCGCCGAACCCCCAATCCCCGAACTCGACGAGCGCGCACGGGCGTTGCTCAGCGAGGCCGACGACTGGGTGCGCACCAGCCGGGAGGAACTCGGGTTCGCGACGGCACGGTTCGGAGAGCCGGCGGCCGAACCCTTCACGAAGGTGCTGCGGGACGCCGAGGCGGAACTCTCGGCCGCGTTCCGCATGCGCCGGCAGTACGACGACGGCGTCCCGGAGGACGGGACGGCCCGGCGGCACGCGCTCGCCGGCATCGTCGGCCGGTGCCAGGAGGCGGGGCGGGTGCTGGACGCCGAGACCCCTGCCTTCGACCGGCTGCGGGGGCTGGAGCGGGGCGTGGGCGAAGCCCTGGAGATCGCGGAGACCCGGTTCCGGGAACTGGCCGGCCGCACCGGCGCCACGGAGACGACGCTCACGGAACTCGGCGACCGGTACGGCCCGGCGGCGGTCGACCGCGTCACGGGCTACGTCGAACACGCCAAGGACCGCCTGGTCTTCACCACCTCCCGCCTCAACGAGTCCCGCCAGACCGCCTACCGGGGCGAGAGCCGACGAGCGATCCGCCACCTGCGCGAGGCCGAGGGCGCGGTGACGCAGGCGGCCGAGTTCATCGACGCCGTCGACGACCTGGCCACCGACCTGGCGAGAGCTGAGGACCTGCTCCCGACGGCACTGACGGGCGCGGAGGCGGAACTGGCGGAGGCGCGGGGCGCCGCGCGGGCAGCGGGGGACCAGAAACGTCCGCCGCGGCGGGGCGCCGGGACACGGAAGCAGTCGCCCGTAGGGGAAATCGGCGACGCGTGGGCACATCCGCCCGAGGAGATCGCCGGGGCGCGGCAGCAAGCACCCGCGGTCTCCGCCCGGGCGCGGCAGCAGTCGACCGGGCAGGCCGCCGGAGCCCCAGGGAACCCGGCCACCGTCACCCGCCGGTCGGCCGACATCGAAGACACCGCGTCGCTCGCGGACACCGGCCCCCGCGCCGTCGCCCAGGTCACGCCCGCCCTCACCCCCTCCGAGCTCCACGCCCGCCTCTCCCGGGCCGACCTCGTCCTGGCCGCCGTACGGGAAGAGGTGACCGGTGGGCCGTACGACCCGGTCGACGCCCTGCGCAGGGTCGTGGGGGCGGTGCTGCCGGTCACCGGCGGGTCGGCCGGGGTGCTGGCGGTGGCCGCGTCGTTCGTGGCGGGGTCGAGTGTGCGTGGTGCGGACGGTTTCGTCTCGACGCACCGGGGTGTCGTCGGTGCCGGCGCCCGGACCCGGCTCGCGGAGGCGGTACGGCTGCTCGGCGCGGAGCCCGCCGACCCGCTCGCCGCCGACGCCCTGGCCCGCGAGGCCCGTGCGCTCGCGGAGCGGGACGTGCGGGCGCACGGCAATCCGGTCGCGGGCGCGGCCGAGCACGCGAGCGGGCTCGCGGGGGCGGTCCTCGGCGAGGTCCTGCTGGACGGGGGCACGCCCCCGAGCTTCGGCGGCCCGCGCACCCGGGCCCGGCACGACGACGCCGACCTTCCCTGACCCGGCCGACCGCCCCTGCTCCTGTCCTCTGCCCCTGCCCCTGCCCTGCCCTGCCCTGCCCTGCCCTGCCCTGCCCCCGGAGGGAACCGGTCAGAAGAGGCTCAGCAACGCCTCCGCCGGATCCGTAGGCCCCGTCTCCCCGTCCGGCAGCGGGAGTTCGAACCACACCGTCTTGCCGCGAGGCGTCCGGCGGGAGCCCCAGGCCGCGCTCAGGAGACCCACCAGCTGGAGACCACGGCCGCCCTCGTCCGTGTCGCGGGCGCGGCGGCGGCGGGGCTGGACCAGGCCGGAGTCCCAGACCTCGCAGACGAGGGTGCGGTCGAGGAGGAGGCGGAGCCTGATGTCGCCCTCGCCGTAGCGGAGGGCGTTGGTGACGAGTTCGCTGACGAGCAGTTCCGTCGTGTCGACCAGCGGTTCGAGGTCCCAGGTCAGCAGCTGCCCGCGGGCGTACTCGCGGGCCTTGCCGACGCTGCGCGGCTCGCGCGGGAGGGTCCAGTCGCCGACCGAGTCGGCGGGCAGGCCTTGGACGCGGGCCATGAGAAGGGCGATGTCGTCCTCGCCGTGGTGGCTGTCGAGGGTGTTGAGGACGTGGTCGCAGACGTCCTCCAGCGGGAGGGTGGGGTCCGTGAGGGCGCCGACGAAGGCCTGGAGGCCCTCGTCGAGCGGGTGGTCGCGGGATTCGACCAGTCCATCCGTGTAGAGCGCGAGCAGCGCGCCCTCGGGCAGTTCGACCTCCACCTCCTCGAACGGCTCCCCGCCGACCCCGAGCGGCATGCCCGGCGGCACGTCGAGCATCAGGGCGTCCTCGCCGGGTTCGACCAGGACGGGCGGCAGATGGCCCGCGTTGGCGAAGGTGCAGCGGCGGGTGACGGAGTCGTAGACGGCGTAGACGCAGGTCGCGAGGTACACCTCGGACAGGTCGGCCTCGCGGGGGCGGCGCGCGGCACGGGTGGCCTGCTGGACTCCGCCGGGGGCGCCGAGGCCGCGGGCGATCTCGTCCAACGCGCTGAGCACCTCGGCCGGTTCGAGGTCGAGCAGGGCCAGCGTGCGGACGGCGGAGCGGAGTTCGCCCATCGCGACTGCCGCGCGCAACCCGCGGCCCATGACGTCGCCGACCACCAACGCCGTGCGGTGACCGGGCAGTTCGATGACGTCGAACCAGTCGCCGCCGACCTCGCTGGGCCGGTCGGCGGAGGAGTTGCCGGGCAGATAGCGACAGGCGATGTCCAGGCCGGAGGCGACCGGGTCGCCGGGCGGCAGCAACGACCGTTGCAGTATCAGCGCCCGCTCGTGCTCGCGCCGGTACAGCCGGGCGTTGTCGATACAGACCGCGGCCCGCGCGGCCAGCTCGACGGCGAGATCCCGGTCCCGGTCCCCGAACGGCTCGCTCCCCTTGGTCCGCGCGAACTGCGCGAGGCCTACGACGGTGTCGTGGGCGACCATCGGCACGGCCAGCGTGGACTGGACGAGACCGCCCTCCTCGGGCGGGATGCTCTGCGTGCGGGCGGTGCGCAGGGCGTCCGCGCACAGCGAGTTGAACGAGAAGTGGTGCACGGCGCCGACCGGGACCGGGTCGCCTGAGCCGGGCAGCGGCGCGTCCGAGACGGCGCTGGCGAACGCGACCCGGCGCAGCTCCGCGCTGCCGTCGGCGAGGCCCGGCGGGGTCTCGTCGCCGGCCAGCAGGCCCTGGTAGAGGTCGACGGTGGCGAGGTCGCAGAAGCCGGGGACGACGACGTCGAGGAGTTCGCGGGCCGTGGTCTCCAGGTCGAGGGAGTTGCCGATGCGGGCGCCGGCCTCGTTCAGAAGGGCGAGATTGCGCCGTGCGGCGGCCGCTTCCCGGGCGGCGGCACGGCGGGCGGTGATGTCGGTTCCGAGCCAGGCGATGCCGATGGGACGGCCGCTGCCGCTGTGCACGCGGTAGAGGTTGATGGACCAGTGCCGGCGCTCGTCGGAGCCCGGCAGGAAGCCGGTGACGTGCATGTCCGTGATGGAGTCGCCGGTCTCCAGGACGCGGCGCAGGGTCGCGGTGACCCGCTCGGCCTCGGGGCGCGGCAGATAGTCGGACACGCCCATGCCGCGGTGGTCGTCGGGCGTACCGCCGAAGAGGCTGGCGAACCGCATGTTGGCGCGGCGGACCCGCAGGTCCGGGTCGATCAGCAGAAACCCGAAAGGAGATTGGCCGAAAATCGCCTGCGAGGCGGCGAGGTCGGTCTCGATGCTGCGCAGGGTGCGCACGTCCACGACGATGCAGACGGCGGCCTTCTCGCCCTCCTCGGTCCGCGTCGGCATGACGTAGACCTCGGCGAGGCCCTCCCGTCCGCCCTCGCCGTCGACCGTCTCCGGCACCCGGAAGGGGACCACTCCGGTCCACTCGCGCCCGTCGAGGATCTCGGCCATCTTCCGCTGGCCCTGCTCGCGCAGGTCGGAGTCGATGAACGCCTCGATGGGATCCATGCCCACGGCGTGCTCGGCGGGGATCCCGAAGAGCTGCTCGGCCCGCAGGCTCCACTGGTCGACCAGCCCGTCGGGGCCGATGGAGAAGGACGCGACCTTGATGTAGTCGTAGATCGAGCCGGGCGGGCTGCTCTGCCACATGGCGTCGTAGGGCGGCGCCTCGTCGGAGCCGAACCCGATGTCGTGCCGGCCCGCGCCGGAGAAGGACCCGGAGGAGGACAGCGCCGAGCCACCCGTGGCTCCACGCCTCACGTCGGCCGCGGCATCACCCGCGGCCTCCGTCCTCGCGCCGTCCGACGGGTCCTCGGACCCCGTGGCCTTCGCTGGTATCTCGCTCACGCGAACCGTCCCCTCCAGCTCACCGCGTCCGGCACCGGTCACCGGGGGCGGCTGCCCGCAGTATCCAGCACTACGGCGCCGCACAACACGGTGTTCACGATCACAGCACGGTCCCGACGGTTTTCGGTCCGGACCGTGACAACACTTCCAGTCTTCTAACCAGCCCACACGTCGTCGAATCACGCTCGTCGACAACTGCCACTGGCCTGAACCAGCCACTGGACAGCGCGAAGGCCCCCGTACAGGGTTCCGCCGGACAGTTCCGGCCCGTGCGCACAGGGTTCGTGCGCGGGATCCGCAGAAGGACACGCTCGGGGACGGGTGCGCGGTTCACCCGGGCACCGCCAGTTCGAACCACACCGTCTTGCCGGCCTCGCCGGGGCGGGTGCCCCAGCGACGCGAGGAGAGGGCGACCAGTTGCAGACCCCGGCCGCTCTCGTCCTCGGCGCGGGCCACGCGCTCGCGGGGCGGGTCGGGCAGCGGGTCGGAGACCTCCACGAGCAGCACGCCCCCGAGCCGATCGGGACGGACCAGACGGACGCCGATGGGGCCGGTGGCGTGCCGCAGGGAGTTGGTCACCAGCTCGCTGACCAGCAGCGCGGCGAGATCACCGAGGGTGTCGAGGTCCCACTCGTGCAGTTGCCGGCGGACGGCGGCGCGGGCGCTGCGGACGGCGCCGGGCTCCGCGGGAAAGCTCCACTCGGCGCCTTCGCCTTCGGTGTCGCTCACGCCGATCACTTCCCAGGCCGACAAGCCCACGCATGTCCGGTTTCGTGGGGTTAATGGGCACATACCCGATATCCGGCGCACAGTACCGTCCGTAGCGGCGCACTGTGGCACGAACGGCGTAGGGGGCGCCCGGTCCGGGCGCCCCGGTCTCGCCGCGCGCTCGCCCCGCACCCCGCGCTGTTCCCCCGCCACCCGGACGCGTACTCCGTCGCTACTCGGACACGTACCCCGTCACGAGCCGGGCAGCCACTTCCCGGACGGCGGGCACGTCGGGGT
This sequence comes from Streptomyces sp. NPDC088794, assembly GCF_044750545.1. NCBI lineage: Bacteria > Bacillati > Actinomycetota > Actinomycetes > Kitasatosporales > Streptomycetaceae > Streptomyces > Streptomyces sp. NPDC088794. The sequence continues at coordinate 182,316 of NZ_JBIVKB010000002.1, forward strand.
CGAGCCAGTCCACGTCCCAGAGCTCGCCCGGGCCCAGCCAGCGCAGCTCGTCGTGGTCCTCGAGGGGCTCGGGTCCCGCGGAGCCGGGGAGCAGCCGGGCGGTCCACACCTGGAGGGCGTACGGCGGGCGCAGGGGCCACTGTCCGGGGACGCGCTCGACGGGCTCGGCGTCCACGCCGAGTTCCTCGCGCAGCTCGCGCACCAGGGCCGCCTCGGGCGCCTCGCCCTCCTCGACCTTGCCGCCGGGCAGCTCCCAGCGCCCGGCAAGTTCGGGGGGCGCGCTGCGGCGCGCGGCGAGCAGGCGACCGCCGTCGAGCAGGGCGGCCCCCACCACGATCCGTTCCGTCATGCGCGGGAGCCTACGGGAGCCCGAAGATCCGGGCCTCCCTGGAGTTCGGCCCGGCAGCGGGCCTCAGTTGGCGGTGCTCGTACCGCTCTGTCCGTTCTGGCCGAGCTGCTCGACCCAGTACAGCTGCTTGTGTCCGCGGTCGTCGAGGCTGTCCGCGATCTTCTGGGCCTCGGCCCGGGTCGCGTACCTGCCGACGCGGTAGCGATTGCCGTTGTCGTCCTGCCGTATGACGAGCCAGGGAAGAGTGATCGTGCCGTCGTTCATCAAGCCCCGCCCCTCCGTCCCACCCCAGCAGCTCCGCCGCCCAACCGCGGCTCGTGCTGTGCCCCGCCCGCTAAGGAAACCGCAATCCGCATATGCCCGAGCCTACGCCTAACCTTCACGCAGCGAATACGGCTTTTCACAAAGAGGTACGCAACCGGCCAGAGTGAAGGGGGCGCGCGACACGGTACGCGCCGCCCGCGGCCACCGACGCATCCGGTCAGGGGCATCTCGGGCAGTCGTGAGCGACCTGCGAGAACGACCGGATTCCACCGGCGGTCGACGGGGTCGCAGGGGCGCGCGGCGGGGGTACGGACCGGGGCCCGCGGGGGCGGGCGCCGCAAAGGTGTGCGCTACTTCACCGGCAGGTGGTACGAGATCCGGTAGCGGTCGGCCGGGACCACCACGTCCGCGGTCTCGACGGGGCGGCCCGAGGCGTAGAACGTGCGCTGGATGACCAGGACGACATGTCCGGGGACGCCCCCCAGGGCGTGCAGCTCCTCGGCGAGGCCGGGGCGGGCGCCGACCTCCTCGGTGACGTTGTCCACGATCACGTCGATCGCTGCCATGCGCTCGACGACGCCCATGCCGCCCAGCGGGCCCTCCTCGGGGAGCATCACCGGTGTGCGGCCGGTGACCGCGAGGGGCTCCCAGGAGGTGGAGAGCATCATCGCCTCGCCGGCCTCCCGGAACACGTAGCGCGTGCACATCACGCGGTCGCCGGGGTGCAGCCCGAGCCGCTCGGCGACGGCGCCGCTCGCCTCGGCCTGCTCGCTGCGCGACTCCCACGTGCCACGCGTCTCGCCGTCGGCCTGCTCCTGGCGGAACGGCGTGGCCCCGCCGTCCGGGCGGTAGCCGGAGCGGGAGACGCTGCGCGGCACGGGCCGCTCGCGCACATACGTCCCCGAGCCGGAGCGGCCCTCGACCAGACCCTCGGCCATCAGCACCTTGCGGGCCTCCAGCGCGACCGTGTCCGAGACGCCGTACTCCTCGCGGATCCGGGCCTGGGACGGCAGGCGGGTGTGCGGTGGCAGCGACCCGTCGGTGATCTTCTTGCGGAGATCACCCGCGACGCGCAGGTACGCCGGCTGCTCACCGAAAGTCACTGGCCGCTCCCATCAGGTTGTACAGACAGCAACAGCGTGGCAACCGTGGGTTCGACCATGCAAGCAAAGGCCAGAGAATCACCCGATGTGATGACTTGTTCCGGGGAAAGCCTTTACGCAGGCACTTTCTCCCCGCTATGGGAGCCGTCACACCTCAAGACCGGAGTCACCTTCCCCGTCGCCCCCGCCGCCGTCCGTGTCCCCGTCCGAGGGCGGGGTGGTGGCCAGGCCCAGAGCTTCGCGGGCGGTGAGGGAGTGGTCCGGCGTGGAGAGCGTCAGGATCCGGTCGTACGACACGTAGAAGGCGTCCGCGTCCTCGGCCGCCGCCGCCCGCTCCCACTCCTGCCGGATGGTCCCCAGCTCCGCCGCGACCTTCCCGACCGGCTTGTCCGCCCCGGCCGGCCAGCGGTGACCGCGCAGCTGACGTGCCTCCTGGGTGAGCGCGGTCGCCATCCGGTCCGCCCACTTCCGGTTGGCCGCGAGGTCGTCGTCGGGGCTGTCCACGGGCTGGCCGTCCATGGCCCTGTTCCCGAGGTTGACGGCCATGAGATAGGCGCGCTGGTCGGCGTCCAGGTTCGCCGCGTCGTTGCGCAGCGACCCGGTCAGGCTCGCCGTCTCGTCGGTGTTGCCGAACACGCAGGTGATCTCGCGGTCGCCCAGCCGCCAACTGTCCCGGGTCGGGGTCAGGTAGTAGATGTCGACGTAGTCCGGTACGGCCCACTGGTCCATGGCGTAGTCGTAGCGGAGCGCGTAGCAGCGCGTGTCGGCGATGTCGGTGACCTTGTCGTCCCCGGGGTAGGCGGCGGAGTCCCCGTACCCGGGTATCCGGAGGGCCGCGAAGACCTCGCCGTCGTGCTCGCCCGCGCAGGTCACCTGATCGACGTCGTAGGCGAAGCCCTCCAGGGAGCCGCTGGGGGTGTCGAAGCACTCGCCCTTGGCGAGGGTGTAGGCGCTGCCGTTGTCGCGGGCGGTGTCCTTGACACCGTCCCACATGTCGTTCAGGCCGCCGGTGGCCAGCACCAGGACCCACAGCGTGAGGCCGAAGGCCGACAGCGCGGACCCGGTGACGGCCATCCCCCTGCCCCGCTCGCCCTTCCGCTTGATCTGCGCGAGCGCGACCAGACCCAGCACGAGCCCGACGCCCGGGACGCAGCACAGGATGCCGAGCACCAGGGAGGCGATGGCCACGCCGTTGACGGGGGCGGGCTGCCCGTACGGACCGTACGGGCCCTGGCCCTGGCCCCAGGGCTGCTGCGGGTACGGGTAGCCGTAGGGGCCCTGCTGGTACGGCCCTTGGGGCTGCGGGGGCCCTGGGGGCGGGGGTATGGACAAGAGTGCCGCGCTCCTGGGGTGGGCTGTGCTGAACGGTCGTACGACTGGCGCATGGTAAGCGGGAGACGGGCGGGGGCGGAATGGGGCCCGGCCCCTGGTCCGCGCAGGTCAGTCCGTCGGCTCCTTGACCGGCTCGCCCGCCAGTCTGCGCTGCTCCTCCTCGACGATCCGGCGTGCGATGCCGCCGTCGGTGACGTCGATGGCGTCCGGGGTGGACTCGGCGGTGTCGCTGCGGCGGGCGTAGGCGTCGAAGAGGCGGGTCTTGTTCTCCAGGATGCGCAGCAGGCGTTCGTCCACGCTGTCGGTCGCGAGCAGGCGGTGCACCTGGACCGGGCGGACCTGGCCCATGCGGTGGGCGCGGGCCACGGCCTGGTGTTCCAGGGTGGGTTTGACCTGCGGCTCGCACAGGATCACCACGGACGCGGCCTGGAGGTTGAGCCCGACGCCGCCGGCCTCGATCTGCGACAGCAGCACCGCGTGTCCCTCGGCGGCCGTGAACTCGTCGACCATCCGCTGTCTGCGGGCGGCCGGGACGGAGCCGGATACGGGCCCGAACTGCGGCTCCGGCAGGGCCTGTCGGACCGTTTCCAGGACATCGCGGAAGTAGGAGAACACGACCACCTTGAGGTCGTTCGCCGCGGCCTCCGCGACCAGTTCGCGCAGCCGCTGGAGCTTCGCGGACTTCTCCGCGTCGACGTAGGCGGCTCGGCGCATCGCCATGAAGTTCCCCTCGGCGACGGCCGCGCGGTAGGCCAGCCGGTCCGCGGCGCCGAACGCCTCCCACTCGTCGACCTGGAGCAGCGCGGGCAACTCGGTGAGCACGTCCTGCTGATTGCGGCGCAGGTAGGCGGGCGCGACGGACTTGCGGAAGGCGTACGGGCCGGCCACCGCGGCGCTGTCGCGTATCTGCGGAACCAGCTCAGGGCGGAGATAGCGGACCAGGGCGCGGAACTCCTCGACGCGGTTCTCCATGGGGGTGCCGGTGAGGAACAGGACGCGGTCGCACTGCCCGGTCCAGCCGGCGATCGCGCGGGCGCGGCGGGTGTCGGGGTTCTTCACGTAGTGCGCCTCGTCGACGACGAGCATCGCGGGCCCGGTGCCGTTCGGGGCGGGCAGGGTGTGCAGCACGTCGAAGGTGGTGAGGGCGACGCCGCCGCGCTCGCGCCACTCGGCGAAGGCGTCCTGGCGGTCCGGGCCGTGCACCGGCAGGGCCCGGAGCGTGCTGCGGGAGCCGATCTCGCGGGTCCAGTTGATCAGCACGCTGGCCGGGCAGACCACCAGGAAGTGGCTGTCCCCGCGCGCGGCGAGGTGGGCCAGCGCGGCGATGGCCTGGACGGTCTTGCCCAGGCCCATCTCGTCGCCGAGGACGACCCGGCGCTGGGCGAGGGCGAACCGGGCGCCGAAGGACTGGTAGCCGCGCAGCGAGACCCGGCGGTGGGTGTCGTCCAGCGGCTGGGCGCGCACCCGCTCGGCGACGTCCGCCGGCAGGAAGCCCTCGGCGGCGGCCTCGTCGCTGCTGTGCTCGCCGGCCTCGGCGAGCTGGCTGTAGTACTCGGCGGACCGCAGCTCGAAGTCGACCCAGGCCTCGATGTCGGCGGCCGGGCCGCGCAGCAGGTCGGTGGAGGCCTGGGCCAGTTGGAGGCCGGTGCTGCGGGCGGCGGGCCCGGAGGTCAGCTCGCGCAGCTCCGCCGTCGCCGCGAGGGCGGCCTCTCTGCGGCGGCGGCCGGCGAGCGCGAGGCGGACCCGGCTCGTCGCCGGGCGGGCGGCGGGCAGCAGTTCGCGGAGTCTGCGGTCGAGGCGTGCGGCGGTGTCCACGGCGCGGCGCAGCTCGGGTCCGGCCTCGACCAGTCGGTGCAGGGCGACGACGAGGGCGGTGGTGCGGGGTTCGGGGTGATCGACGTCGACCCGGACCGCGACGGTCTGCTCGACCTCGCGGGCGATCTGCCGGGCGGCGGCGAGCACCTGGTCGGCGGTCTGCGCGCCGACGCCGGGAATCTGGCGCAGGTCGTACCGGCTCGCGTCGTGCACCGCGCGCACGGTGGTCAGCCCCGCCGCCTCGACGGCCGCCAGCCGCAGCCGGCCCTCGGTGGCGTCCTTGAGCCGGGCGACCGGGATGGACCCGAGCGCCTCGGCGACGAGCTCGTCCCGCAGCGGCGCCATCGCGGACCGCACGGCCTCCAGCGCGCGGGCGTGATCGTCGAGCACGGCACGCGCGGCCCCGTACAGCCGCGTGCCCTCCGCGAACACCCCCCGGGCCCGCCGCCCCACCGGCGCGTCCGTCTCCGACGCCCCCGCCACCTCCTCGCCCCGCGCCATTGCGCCCCTCATCCGCCGTCCGCCCCGTTACGCCCATCTTGGCACCGGGGACTGACATCGGGGTGCCCCCGGCGCTCAACCCTGCACGGACAAGGCCAGCCGCACCAGGCCGGGGAGCTTCGGTGAGCGCCCTGCGGCGAAGGTCGGCTCATCCACGGACGTATCCCACCGACCCAACCGATCCACCCGATTCACCTGATCCGTCTGATCCCACTGATCCGACTGATCCGACTGATCCGACTGATCCGACTCGTCAATCGTCTGTGTCACCCCTGCCGCCCAAGTCACCCGAGTCGTGAAACCCCGTCGCCCTGGTGCGCTTCTGCCAGGTCTCGACCTCCTCGCGCACCTGGTCGAGGTGGTCCAGGACCGCGCTGACGCCGTCGTCGCCCAGGGGCAGCCGGAGCGGGGTGCTGCCCGATTCCAGGGCGGCCAGGATCAGGGCCGCCGCCTTGGCCGGGTCGCCCGCCTCGCCGTCGAAGCCGGCCCGCACCATCGCGCGCGTGCCGCCCACCGTGGCGTACACACGGCTGTCGGCACTGGCCCGCGTCCCGTCGTACAACGACGTACGGAAGGCACCCGGCTCCACGACGAGGACCTTGATGCCGTACTCCGCGACCTCGCCGACGAGCGCCTCGGACATGCCCTCCAGGGCGAACTTGCTGCCGCTGTAGGCCGAGAAGCCGGGGTAGGAGGTCTGCCCGCCCTGGCTGCTCATCTGCACGATCGCGCCGGAGCGCCGCGCGCGCATGTGGGGCAGGACCGCGCGGACCAGCGCCGCCGGGCCGAACACGTGCACGTCGAAGAGGTCGCGCAGTTCCTCGTCGGTGGTCTCCTCGAAGGCGCCGACATGGCCGCGGCCCGCGTTGTTGACCAGGACGTCGATCCGTCCGTGCCGCGCGACCACGTCCCGTACCGCGGGCTCCGCGGCGGTCGTGTCGGCGACGTCGAGCCGGAGCGCCTCCACCTGGTCGGGGTGGGCGGCCACGAGGTCGGCCATGGCCTCGGGCCGGCGCGCCGCGCCGATCACCACGTCACCGTCGGCCACGGCCGCTTCCACGAGCGCCCGGCCGAGCCCGCTGCTCGCGCCGGTCACCAGCCACACCTTGTTCATGTCGTTCTCCGTCCCCATCCCCGTCCCCGTCACTGGGTCGTCCGTGAACCACCGTGCCGCCAGGGGTGGTTGCCCGTCCAAGACCTTCGGTGATAACCGATGGGCATGACCACGGACGTACATGTGCGGGACCTGCGTTACTTCGTCACGGTGGCCGAGGAACTGCACTTCACGCGCGCGGCCGAGCTGCTCTACGTCTCGCAGCCCGCGCTGAGCAAGCAGATCCGGTCCCTGGAACGGCAGTTGGGCATCGAGCTGCTGCGCCGCGACCGGCACGGGGTCGCGCTCACGGCGGCGGGCGCGGCGCTCCTGCCGTACGCGCGCCGGGTGTTGGCCGACTGGGCCGAGGCCGCGGTCGCGGTGGCCGAGGCGCGGGCCGCGGAGCGCAGCACGCTGGTGGTGGGCATGAGCACCAGCCCGGGCCGCGGCGGCCTGCTGCCCGCGATCCGCTCCCGCTTCACGGCCGCGCACCCCGAGGCGGTCGTGCGGCTGCGCCAGGTGAGTTGGGAGGATCCGACCGCGGGCCTGGCGGCCGGGGACGCCGATGTCGCCTTCGTCTGGCTGCCGTTGCCCGACGAGACCCGCTACGCGTGGACGGTCGTCGCCGAGGAGCCCCGCCTGGTCGCCCTCCCCCGCACCCACCCGCTCGCCGCCCGCGCCGGGATCGACTTCGCCGACCTGGCCGACGAGCCCTTCCTCGCCCTCCCGCACAGCGCGGGCCCGCTGCGCGACCACTGGCTCGCCCTGTCCGACCGCGGCGGCCGCCCGCCCCGGATCGGCGCGGAGGTCGCGGGCACGGAGGAGACGTACGAGGCCCTCGTCGCGGGCCTCGGCATCTGCCTGGTGGCCGCGGGCAACGCCCCGCTCATCACCCTGGGCGACGTCGTCACCCGCCCGGTGCGCGGCATCTCCCCCAGCCGTTACGCCCTCGCCTGGCGCCGGGACGACGACCGGCCCCTGGTACGGGCGTACGCGGAGGTCTGCCGGCACGTGAAGGGCGACGCGTAGCGCCCGGCTACGGCTTGGCCCGCACCAGCCCGGCGTCGTACGCCATGATCACCGCCTGGATGCGGTCGCGGGCGCCGATCTTGGCGAGGACGCGGCCGACGTGTTTCTTGACCGTGGACTCCGTCAGGACGAGGTGGTCGGCGATCTCCGTGTTGGTCCAGCCCTGGGCGACGGCGACGAGGACCTCGCGCTCGCGGTCGCTGAGGGCGCGCAGCACGGGGTGGTCCTGAGCGGGCGGGTCGGCGGGGGCGAGGACCTGGTGGGCGTAGGCGTCCAGGAGGCGGCGGGTCAGGCGGGGGGCCACGACGGCGTCGCCGGTGGCGACCGCGCGGATGCCGGCGACGAGTTCCTCGGGGCGCGCGTCCTTGAGCAGGAAGCCGCTGGCTCCGGCCCGCAGGCCCTCGTAGGCGTACTCGTCGAGGTCGAAGGTGGTCACGATGAGGATGCGGGTACGGCCGCCGGCCGCGACGATCCGGCGGGTGGCCTCCAGTCCGTCCATGCCGGGCATGCGGATGTCCATGAGGACGACGTCGGGCCGGAGTTCGGCGGCCATCCGGACAGCCTCGGCACCGTGCTCGGCCTCCCCGACCGCGGTCAGTCCCGGAGTCCCCTCGATGAGCATCCGAACGCCCATGCGCTGCAACGGCTGGTCGTCGGCGACGAGCACGGTGGTCATGACAGCGGGTCTCCCGGCAGTACGTCGAACACGACGCTCGCGATCCAACCTCGGCCGGCGCCACCCGGACGGCGAGCACGACTGCGCCGCAGCGGCTGATCGGCGGCGATACGCACGGTGGTCATAGCAGCGGCCCTCCCGGCGATACGTCGAACACGACACCCGCGATCCAACCTCGGCCGACGCCACCCGGACCGCGAGCACGACTGCGCCACAGCGGCTGATCGGCGGCGATATGCACGGTGGTCATAGCAGCGGCTCCCCCGCGCCACAGCGGCTGATCGGCGGCAATGAGCACGGTGGTCATGGCTGATGGTCTCCTGGTGGTACGTCGAGTACGACGTCCACGGTCCAGCCGTGGCCGGTGTCGGCCGGGCCGACGACGACGGTGCCGCCGTACATGGCGGCCCGTTGGCGGATGCCGACGAGGCCGTGACCGGGGTTGGCCGGGTCGCCCTCGGGGCCGGCCTGCTTCGCGCGCGGAAGCGCGCCCGGTGGTACGCCGGTGTCGGCGACCCTGATCCGGGCCTGTCCCGCCTCGACCGCGACGGTGACCTCGGCACTCGCGCCCGTGCCCGCGTGCTTGAGGGTGTTGGTGAGGGACTCCTGGACGACGCGGTACACGGTGAGCTGCACGCCGCTGCCCAGCGCCTCGAGGTCGCCCACGGTCCGGTAGGTGACCGACAGGCCGGCCGCGCGCACGCGTGCGACGAGGGGGTCCAGGTCGTCGATCCCGGGCTGCGGACCGAGCAGGCGTTCGTCCGGCTGGCCCTCGCGCAGCACGCCGAGCACCCGGCGCAGTTCGTTCATGGCCTGGCGGCCGGTGTCGCCGAGGACGCGCAGTGCCTCGGCGGACCGCTCGCCCCGGTTGGCGGCGAGGGTCGCGGCGCCGTCGGCGACGCTGACCATGACGGAGAGGTTGTGGCCGACGATGTCGTGCATCTCGCGGGCGACCCGGGAGCGTTCGGCGGCGGCGGTGAGCCGGACGCGCTGCTCCTGCTCGATCTCGAGCCGTCTGGCCCGGTCCTCCAGCGCCGCCATGTACATCCGCTGGACGCGCAGGGCCAGCCCGACGGCGACGGACGCCGTCACCGTGCCCAGCAGCAGGAAGCTGCTGAGCACCGGGTGGTCGCCCTTGCCGGGGACCAGCACGAAGGTGGCCAGCAGCAGCTCGCTCGCGGTCAGCGCGACCGCCCAGCCCAGCATCCGCAGGGAACCGTGGCGGGCCAGCGTGTACAGGGCGACGAGCCCGGCAAGACCGGTGGGCAGCCACACCTCCAGCGACCACTGGAAGAGCGACACGAGCGCGATCACGAAGAACGTGATCGTCGGGGCCCTGCGCCGCCAGAACAGCGGAGCGACGTGCGCGGCGACGAAGAAGCACAGGACGACGACCGGGAACCGGACGCGGGGGTCGTCGTCGAAGGGCGACCGCTCGGTTCCGCCGCGGATCAGGACGGGCAGCGTGATGAACACGATGAGCAGGGCCAGGGCCGTGTCGACCAGCCACGGGTGCCGAGCGCCCAGCCACGGCCGGTACCCCCGGTCGCCCAGCAGCCGGGCCAGCAGCGAGTGCGTCCACACGCTGTCGGACCCGGGGAGCGGCGGGCGGGCCGTCCCCGGGCCGAGGTCCGGGGCGGCTGCCGCGCGGTGCGGACTCATGACCACCATTGTCCGGTACCGATCACGCATCCGTGCTGATGAGCCGGCCGGCCGCCCCGACGAGTGCCAGGGCCACCCAGCCGGCGAAGACCGCGAGCCCCGCTCCCGGGGAGAGGGAGCCGGACGACTGGTGCAGGGCGTAGACGGCCTGGCCCGCGTTGCTGGGGAAGTACGGGCTGAGGGTGTCGTTCCACGAGTCGGGCAGCAGGGAGGCGAGTCCCGGCAGGATCAGCAGGATGCCGACCAGGGCCGCGATGGCCCCGGCGGAGGAGCGGATCAGCATGCCGAGGGCCACCCCGAACACGGCGACCAGGGCGAGGTAGAGCCCGGCGCCGGCCAGGCTGCGCAGCACGCCGTCGTCGCCCAGGGACAGGGCGATGTCCGTGCCGTCCAGACCCGGCGCGCCGAACTCGAAGGCGGCCAGGACCCCGACGGCGGTGAGCACCAGGGCGACCGGCCCGATCACGGCGGCCTTGGTCCACAGGACCGGCAGCCGGCGCGGGACCGCGGTGAGCGTGGAGCGGATCATGCCGGTGGTGTACTCGCCGGCCGAGAGCAGGACGCCGAGCACTCCCATGGCGAGGGAGGCGAAGGTCACGCCGGTCAGGGCCAGGCTCACGGCGTCGCTGTCGCCGCTGTCGCCCCCGGGGCCGGGCCGTCCGCCGCCCCCGACGGCGTCGGGGCTGTAGGTGTGGGCGGCGATCGTCCCGAAAAGGACGAGCAGGAAGACGGCGACGCCGAGGGTGATCCAAGTGGAGCGCAGGGACCAGAACTTGGCCCACTCCGAGCGCAGGACGCGCGCTCCGGTCACCTTGCGCACGGTCGTGCGGGGCGGCGCCGGGGTCGAAGCCGGATTCGGATTCGCGGAAAGGTCGGTGACGGTCATCATGCAGCCTTTCGTGCGGCGCCGGCCGGAGCACTCTGGTACTCGACGGAGTCGCGGGTGAGGTCCATGAACGCCGATTCCAAGGAGGCGGCCTGCGGGGTGAGTTCGTACAGCGCGACCCCGTGGGCGGCCGCGATGGCGCCGATCTCCCGGGCGTCGCGTCCGCGGACCATGAGTTCCTCGGCGGAGGACGAGGTGATCGTGATGTCGGGACCGATCAGCAGGGAGCGCAGCTTGGCGGTGTCGGCGGTGGCGACCTTCACCGCTCCGCTGCCGGCGTCCCGGGTGAAGTCGTCGACCGTGGTGTCGGCGAGCAGCCGGCCGCGGCCGATGATCACCAGGTGGTCGGCGATCTGCGCGGTCTCGCTCATCAGGTGCGAGGAGAGCATCACGGCCCGTCCCTCGTCGGCCAGTTGACGCAGCAGGTTGCGCACCCACAGCACGCCCTCGGGGTCGAGTCCGTTGACCGGTTCGTCGAGCATGACGATCGACGGGTCGCCGAGCAGCGCCGCGGCGATGCCGAGCCGCTGTCCCATGCCGAGCGAGAAGGCGCCCACCCGCTTTCCGGCCACGCTGGTCAGTCCGGCGAGTTCGATGACCTCGTCCACCCGGGCGCGGGAGATGCCGTGGGTGTAGGCGAGGGCCATCAGGTGGTTGAACGCGGTGCGCCCCGGGTGCACCGACTTGGCCTCCAACAGCGCGCCGACCTCGTGCAGGGGCGCCGAATGGCGGGCGTAGGACCGGCCGTTGACGGTGACCGAGCCGTCGGTGGGCGAGTCCAGTCCTACGACCATGCGCATGGTGGTGGACTTGCCCGCGCCGTTGGGCCCGAGGAAGCCGGTCACCTCGCCGGCCTTGGCGGTGAAGCTCAGATTGTCGACGACCGTCTTGTCCCCGTACCGCTTCGTCAACTGCCGTACCTCGATCATGGGGGCGCCTTCCCTGCCTGAACCCGGCCGCGGATACGCCGCGGTGTCCGAGTTCGACGCTAGGGGCGCGACCGGCGCGGCCCGTGGGCCCCAGGGGGACTCTTCGGCGGGCGAGTGGTACCGCGGTACCACCACGAGGTCGGCCCGGCTCCTCCTTCAGGTGGGCGGCCCCGTCCCTCACGTCCCCGCGAGCAGCGCGGCCACCCCGACCTCGAAGCGCTCGTCGAAGGACGCCGGCGCGAGATGTCCGGCCACGCGGTGCAGGGAGGGGTGGGTCGTCTCGGAGATCGCGCGGGCCAGGATGTCGCCCAGGGGGCGGTGGTCGACCGCCTGCTCCTCCTGGGTGAGGCCCAGGGCGAAGTAGATGACCGCCCACGAGGTCCACGCGGCTTCCCGGTCCCCCAGACCGCACTTCAGCAGCGCCTCCACCAGGGCCTCCGCGAAGGACAGGGTGCCCGGTTCGGCGGGGTAGGTGCCGACCACCAGGGCCGCGCCGTCGCGATGGGAGAGCAGGGCGCGGCGGAAGCGGCGGGCGAGTTCGCGGGCCCGTTCGGCGGGGGCGGCCGGCAGGTCGGTCAGCGGGATCTCGCCGAGTACGGCGTCCGCCATCAGGTCCAGCATCCGGGCCTTGGTCTTCACATGCCACTGCACGGTGTTGATCCGCACGCCGAGCCAGTCGGCGACCGCGCGCGTGGACACCGCGTCCAGCCCCTTGTCGTCCAGCAGGTCCAGTCCCGCGCGGATCACGGTGGCCGGATCCAGCCGGTCGCTCTGTTGCGTCTTGGTCACCGACCTAGTTTACTGCACGGCGAGAGTTCTTGGTCAGTGACCAAGACCTGTCACCGACCTAGTTTACTGCACGGCGAGAGTTCTTGGTCAGTGACCAAGACCCTTGCCCGATCAGGCGACTCAGCGGCAGAAGAAGGTGGTCACGTGGCAACACAGCAGGCATCCGTGCGGCAGGCGTCCGCACGGCGGACGGAAACGACGCAGGTGGTCATCGCCGGAGGCGGCCCCGTCGGGCTCTGGCTCGCCGCCGAACTGCGGCTGAACGACATCTCCGTCACCGTCCTGGAGACCCGCACCGAGATCGACGACCGCTCCAAGGCGCTCACCGTGCACCCGCGCGGCGTCGAGGTGCTGGCCTCCCGCGGCATCCACCGGCGCTTCCTCGACGAGAGCCTGAAGATCTCCACGGGCCACTTCGCCAACCTGTCCAACCGGCTCGACTTCTCCGTCATGGACACCCCGTTCCCGTACACCCTCTTCATCCCCCAGGCCCGCACCGAGGCGCTCTTCGAGGAGTACGCCCTCGGGCTCGGCGCCACCGTCCGGCGCGGGCATCGCGTCACCGGCCTCACCGAGCACGCGGACGCGGTGACCGTCCAAGTGGCGGGACCGCAGGGGCCGTACGAGATCCAGGCGGAGTACGTCGCCGGCTGCGACGGCACCCGGAGCACCGTGCGCGAGGCGGCCGGCATCGAGTTCCCCGGCACGGACTCCCGCTACCTCGGCTGGCTCGGTGACGTCCTCTTCGACCACCCGCCGGCGCCCGGCTTCAACCGCTTCACCGAACGCGGCGGCCTGATGATCGTGCCGCTGCCCGACAACCGGTGGCGCATCGCCGGCACCAGCCCCGACAGCGAGACCACCGAGTGGCCCGGCGACCTCACCATGGACGAACTGCGGCGGAAGGTCGTCGACATCGCCGGCGACGACTTCGGCATGCGCGACCCGTCCTGGCTCTCGCGCTACGGCAACGCCACGCGCCTGGCCACCGAGTACCGGCGCGGACGCGTCGTCCTCGCGGGCGACGCCGCGCACCAGCACTACCCCACCGGCGGTGTCGGCATGAACGTCGGTTTCCAGGACGCCTTCAACCTCGGCTGGAAGCTGGCCGCGACGATCGACGGCTGGGCCTCGGAGGGGTTGCTGGACAGCTACCACACCGACCGCCACCCGGTCGGCGAGCAGTTGATGGAGCACAGCCGCGCGCAGACCTATCTGTTCCACGCGTTCACGCCCGAGGGCCTCGCCCTGCGCGACCTGCTGAGCCGAATGGTCCCGGAATCAAGGGAGTTCAGCGACGTACTGGCCGGCCGCCTCACCGCGCTGGACGTCGCCTACCCGAGCTCCGACCCCGCGGCCCACCCGGTGACCGGCACCCGCGCCCCCGACTTCGCCCTCCCTGGCACGGACAGCACCCTCTTCGGCGCGCTGCGGGCGGACTCGTACGTCCTGCTCGACCTCACGGCCGCGGACGCGCTCACCGGCCGCGCCCAGGACCGCATCACCGTCCACGGCGGGGCGCCCGATCGGACGCGGGACGCCTGGAAGGACGTACGCGCCGCCCTCATCCGCCCCGACGGCCACGTCACCTGGGCCTGGACGGAGGAGGACGACACCAAGCTGGCGGCGCAGGTGGACGCCGTCGTCGCCACGGCTCCGGGCCGCTAGAGAGGAACCGGACTCATGGATCTCGGACTGAAGGACAGGGTGTACGTCCTCACCGGCGCGACCCGCGGGCTGGGTTACGCCGTCGCCCGTGAACTGGTCGCCGACGGCGCGAAGGTGGTCGTCACCGGCCGCGACGAGAAGCGCGCCGTCGAGGCGGCGGCCGAGCTGGGCCCGAACGCGGCGGGAGTCGCCGTGGACAACGCCGACCCGCAGGCACCCCACCGACTGATCGCCACCGCACGGGAGTTGTTCGGCGCCTTCGACGGCATCCTGATCAGCGTCGGCGGCCCACCCGCGGGCACCGTGGCCGACACCACCGACGAACAGTGGCGGGCGGCCTTCGAGTCGGTGTTCCTGGGCGCGGTACGGCTGGCGAGGGCGGCCGCGGCGGAACTGCCGGAGGGCGGCTCCATCGGCCTCGTCCTGTCCGGCACGGCCCACGAACCGGCCCCCGGGATGGCCATCTCCAACGGACTGCGCCCCGGCCTGGCCGGCTTCGCCAAGTCCCTGGCGGACGAACTGGGGCCGCGCGGAATCCGCGTCTTCGGCCTGCTGCCGGGGCGCATCGGCACGGACCGCATGCGCGAGCTGGACGGCTTGGCGCCCGATCCGGAGGCCAGGCGGGCCGCCAACGAGGCCGCGATCCCGCTACGCCGATATGGGGCACCGGATGAGTTCGGCCGGGCGGGCGCGTTCGTACTGTCACCCGCGGCTTCGTATGTGAGCGGGGTGATGTTCTCGGTGGATGGTGGGGCGCGGCGGGGGTTCTGAGGCGGGGCGGGGGTGTTGATGGGGTGGCATTGAGGGCGGCGTGGACGGGCAAAGGGTGCGGGATGTCACGGAGATCCCGCACCCTTTGCCGGTCGGATCACGCCACTCATCCACACGCCGCACATCAGCTCGCGGAGCAGGAGCCCGTGGGCCAGGTCCAGTTGCCGTTCGACTGGATGGTGACGCCTCAGCTGCTGCCGCTGCCGGCGGGGGCGACGGCGCGGCCTGTCTGCGGGGAGATCGCCCCGGCGCAGAGATTGCGGGCGGCCAGGCCCTGGGCGATACGCGGGATCGCCGCGACCGTGTTGGCCGGCCAGTCGTGCATGAGGATCACCTGGCCGTTGGTGAGCCGACCGGCCGCCTGGACGATCGCGTCGGTGCTCGCGCCGTTCCAGTCCTGCGAGTCGACGTTCCAAATGATCTCCGTCAGGCCGTACTTGGCCTCGACGGCCTTCACCGTGGCGTTGGTCTCGCCGTAGGGCGGCCGGAACAGCCTGGGTGCGCCGCCGCCCGCGCTCGCGATGGCCTGCTGGGTCCGGGAGATCTCCGAGTCGACCGTCGCCTGGCTCTGCTGCGTCAGGTGCGGGTGGCTGTAACTGTGGTTGCCGACCCACATTCCGGCGTCAACCTGCGCCTTGACCTGCGAGGGGTAAGTGGCGGCGTACCGGCCCTCGTTGAACATCGTGGCCCGAAGGCCGTTCTGCTTCAGCGCGTTGAGCAGGGTGGGGGTGTTGCCGGACGGTCCGTCGTCGAAGGTGAGCCCGACGTACCCGTTGCAGGCGGCGGCCCGCGCCGGGGTGGCCGCGCCGACGGTACGGGTACCCGCGGCGGTCAGGGCGACGACGGCCACCAGCCCGGCGACCAGGGAGCGTGAACGTAACGAGAGGTGCGATGCGTCTCTCATCCGAAGTGGTCCTCCAGCCTCGGTAGTTGAGGGGTCAGGTCGCCGTGCAGGAGACGCTGGGCCAGGTCCAGTTGCCGTTCGGCTGGATGGTGGCGCCCCAACTGTTGCCGCTGCCATTGGGTTTGGCGGTCAGCACCTGGCTGCTCGGATAGGTGGCGGCGATGTTCCAGGTGGAGAGGACTTTGGCCGGGGCGGGCACGTTCATGGTCACGGTCCAGTTACTGGCCCCGGAGACCGAGACGTTGAGGTTGTACCGATCGCTCCACTGCGTGCCGGCGGACAAGGTGGCGGCACAACCACTACTACCGCCGCCCGAACTGGTGCCGCCCACGGTGATGTTGGAGTTCCCGCTGCTCTGATAACCCTCGGTGGCGAGGATCATGTAGTAGCTGAAGCTGCCCAGAGGCATCCCGGCCCGGGCCCAGGCGTCGAAGTGGTTGCCGGTGGTGATGGTCCCGCCGGTCCGCTTCGACTGCCGGACGCTCCAGTACTGGTCGAAGGTCTTCGTGCCTTCCACGGAGGGGGCGTTGTACCGCGTCGTCTTGTAGATGTCGTACGTCCCGCCGTCACTGGTGACGGTGCCCTTGTACGTTCCCGTGGGCCGGTAGGTGCCCCAGTTGTCGACGATGTAGTACTCGACGAGCGGGTTCGACGTCCATCCGTACAGCGCCAGATAGCCGTTGCCGGACGGATTGAAGGTCCCCGAGTACGTCACGCTCCGGCGCCCGCCGGTACTCCAGCCCTTGCCGGCCACGAAGTTGCCGGTGTTGCTCCATGAGGTGCTGTAGTTGCCACCGGCTCCGAGGTTCATGGAGACCGTCCCCTGGGAGTCGGTCCAGAACGAGTAGTAGTAGCCGTTGTCGGTACCGGTCTGGTTCGTGGTGACAACCGTGTCGGCACTCGCGGTGCCGGGCAGGGTCATCGCCGCGAGAAGAGCCAGCAGCAGGGCACAGGCACCGCCGGCCAACAGCCTGAAGTTCGTCGTACGTGCGGGTGTGTTGTCCATGCGGCGTCAGTTTTGAACTGACCCTGACAGCTGTCAATAGTTTCGGTGTCGCGAGCGAAATATTCGACACCTGAATAGCACTGCGCACTGATAGATAGCCGCAGATCAACGGGGTTCGCAAGCGATCCATGACATGGCTCACTGCGCGGCGCACAAAGCTTCAAGATCTACACATCGAATGTTGCGATCGAATGTTTCGGAGCTTTCCGAGCGGCCTGAGCAGGGGCCGTCGCTCCTCAGGGAGGACAAGCAGTCACGGCTTTCAGAGTCGTCACCTTGGTGAGATCGACGGTGACCTCGCCTCCCGAGGTCTTCAGGACGAGCCGTCCGGCGGCAACGCGGACCGTAGTGCCGCAGATCAGGCCCGAAGGCGTCGTGATCTCCAGGGAAGGGGACTCCTTCTCCGGTCCGTACCAGGTCATGCCCACAGCCGCCACCAACAGCAGGGCGCAGGTGGCGGCAAGGCGGACCCCCGAGGCGAGAGACCGGATCGAGTCCAGGGCCTCCGTGTGCTCGGCGAGCGGTCCTGGTGCCAGATCACGGACTTCAGTAAGAGCCGGGCGCCCGTGCGCGGCACGGATCAACCGGAACGCGCCCAGGCCACCCGTGGCGAGGGCGAGGAGAAGGACGCAGCCGACGGCGATCGCCCAGTCGCCGGCGAGTTGGCCCACGTCCGACCGCCCCTTGATGAGGCTGAAGCCGACGAGGCCCACCAGCAGGCCGCCCAGACCGTTGCGCCAGGCGGCAGCGGTCTCCCGCACCCTTTGCAGTTCGGTGGCGAGCAGTTGGCGGCGCTCCTGCGCGCGGTAGAGGTCGGCGGCGGTGGCCGGCGGCCCCGCAGCGAGGCGTCCGGTCACCTGGATCCGTTCTTGATGACCAACGTCCAATAGGCTCCGCATCCGGTCCGTCCCGTCGGCCGGCCGGGGTGTTCCCCGCCGCACTCGCAGACCATCGGTTCGATACGGTCCTCGGCGGGCCGACGCCTGTTCCCCCAGGGCAGTCCCGGCATACCCGGCAGGCCTTTGAAGACGTTGTCGACGACGGGTACGTCACAGCGATGGCCGCAGCGCGGGCAGGGGCCACTGAGCAGACTGCCGGCCCGGCCCGCCTCCTGGAGGACGAAGGTGGTCGCCACGAGAGGTCCGTACTCCGGGGCGGTGATCTCCTGGTAGACCTTCTCGGCGGCGGCTTCTGGCATGGGGACCTCCTGGCCCTGGGTCACGGTCCGGTGTGGATGAACGGCACCCACGCACTCAACGCTCGTCGGCCGCGCAGTTCGGTGGTCGCACGATGGAGGGCACGTGCCGACCGTGCGGGATCGAAGACTCCCGTGCTGGTCAGGTCGGCGTACACCGCCTCGGTCACCTCGGCGGCGACCTCGTCATAGACCGACCAGAGCGTCCCGATGACATGGCGGTAGCCGGCGTAGTGCAGCGCGGCGGTCAGTGTGATGGCCTCGTCGGGCAGGACCAGTCCCCCGGTCGCGGTCTGGCACGCGGAGAGGTACGCGAAATCGCCCCGGAAGTACCCGGTGCTGATGTCACCGATGGTCAGACGTCCGTCTGACAGCAGCAGTCCGCCCTGGGAGGGCTGCAACAGGTCCTGGGCTCCGTGGCAGCTGAAATGAACCCATCGGTGCCGGGGCAGTTCGGCCCGGACCCGCTCCACTACGGCGTCCTCGGCATCGAGAAGAGTGCTCTGTCCGGCGAACAGGTCGGTGAGAAAGGCCCGTTCACGGTGCACGTTCGGCAACGACGCGACGTCCGGGACATCACTCGCCGTGACGAGCAACAGACGGGAGCCGGACTCGTCGGTCGATTCCTTGCGTGCCTCGACCAGGGCACGAAGCGTGGGGGTCGTAGAAGGGACAACCCGGTCGAGAACGCCGTCTCCGTCTCGGCCCGCGGCGTGCAGCGGCAGCAGCGCGAGAAGCCCTGTCGGACACCACCAGAGGCGAGGCAGTTCTGTGTCTCCCTCCGCCCGAGCGCCATGGCCGAGGGCCGACAGCACTGGTCCGGCGATGGCGTCCCACATCCACTCGGTCAGGGCCGTGAGCATGCTCTCGATCTCACCCAGCACCCGGTAGTAGGCCCGGCGGGCCTCGCTGACCTCTCTGCTCGCGTCGAAGGACCGCTCGCCCGCCTCGAACCGGAGCCTTGCCTGTTGGAGGCGGTGTGCCGACTCGGCGAGCCGACCGAGCGTCTCCAAATACTCACGGACCCGATCGGCGACGTCCGCCGCGGTCAGCGTCGGGAGTTCCTGGACGGTCACACCCTCCGGGCGGAGCAGAAGCGCGTCACAGCGCCAGCCACTGACGTTGACCACGACCACGGGGCCGCGATCCGCGACTCCGAAGAGAGCCTCGGGCTCCGGGTGCGAGAGGAAGCCCTCGAACCCGGGCAGGGCGCGCACCTCGGCCAACGTCGCCTCAAGTTGGAGCGAAAGCTCCATATTCCCCACGGGGTCGAATGAACGCCTGGACACTGGGACAAGGCTAGCCGGAACGGACGGGGTGCATGAGCGAGAACGACCAAGAGGCCTTACGCGCCCAAGTCATGGAATCCGTCACGGTGTTGCGTGAGGCGATCCACCAAGCGGCCGTCCATCAGGACTACGCCCACCTGCACACGGAGAAAGTGCAGGCAGCTCTCGGCCGGATCCTGGTGTCGAATCTGGGGGAACGGCTGGGCGGCTCCCTGCCTCACCTCGTCGCCGCGTTGGAAGCCGCCGCGAAGTTGTATCTCGCCCGCCACTCGGCAACGCCCTATGACCCGACGAACGAGTTGGTCGGCGCCGTGGGTCTGTACAAGATCCTCGCGATGGTTCCCGATGTGCAGCAACCGACTCAGGTCCGGTGGATCCTCACCGCGCTCGAAGGACGCGAGCCCGAGATGGGCGACGATCCCGCCGATCTCAGCAACGCCGCGTCCACCGTGCTGGCGTACTCCAGAGCGACCGAGGACGAGTCGGTGGTGCCGGTGGCCCTGAAACTCCTCAGACGTGCGGTCGCCGCATGCCCTCCTGGCCACCCCTACCGCAAGGACATCCTCAACAACTATCTGGGCGCGCTGAGTTGGGCACGCGGGGAAGGGAGCGCGGAGCCCGACGAAGAGATCGTCGAGGTCCTCGACGCGCTCCTCAAAGAGGAGGATGGCGACGGGGACGACGAGCATGCCGCGATCCGGAAGGCGACGATCGGCGGAACGCTGACGGAGGAGGCCACACGCACGGGTGACCTTGCCACCTTCGATCGGGCGATCGCCATCCTGCGGGAAGCGGTCACGGCCATGCCCGACGGGATGGACGGCAAGGCGGGGTTCACCGAGAACCTCGGGCGGGCGCACCTCAACCGCTGGCTCGTGTCGGAGAGTTCCGCGGACCATGCCGAGGCCGTGTCCGTGCTCCTCGAGTCCATGAGGATCACGGACGCCGACGATCCGTTCCGCGTCACGCGTATGGGCTTCCTGGCGCACGCGCTCATGGCCGAGCGGGGCAGCGCGGACAAGGAACAAGTGATCGCCGTCCTGCGGGAGATGAGCGACATCGGACCGGGCATCCGTCCGTCCACGCTCGCGATGCTCGCCAACAGCTGGTACCTGGCCTGGATCCAGTTCGAGGATCCGGCACTGCTCGACACCGTGATCGATCTCGTGAAACAGGTCGGCGACTCCGAGCGGGGCGTACCCGCCGAGGAGCGGGCCCGGCGTCTGGGCGATGTTCTCTGGGCGCGCTGGGACCACAAGCGGGACCTCTCCGACGTCGACGAGATCATCAGCGCTTTGGGGTCACATCTCTCCGGCATGGAACTGGGCGATTCCAAGTCCCTCAACCGGCTGGCCCGCGCGATGCGCGCGCGGTGGGAGAGCAGCGGCGACAGCGTCGCGATCGAACACGCCGTCGCGCTTCTCTCCTTGGCCGTCGAGCGAGCCCCCGAAGGTTCGGGCGAGAAGGCGATGTATCTGAACAACCT
The DNA here is from genome assembly GCF_044750545.1 of Streptomyces sp. NPDC088794. Taxonomy (NCBI): domain Bacteria; kingdom Bacillati; phylum Actinomycetota; class Actinomycetes; order Kitasatosporales; family Streptomycetaceae; genus Streptomyces; species Streptomyces sp. NPDC088794. The sequence goes on from NZ_JBIVKB010000002.1 coordinate 203,063, forward strand.
GGGATCGATGATGCTGCGTGCCGGGACCCTCAGCAGGGACCGGAAGGAGATCGAACGGGCGCTCGCGCTGGGGAGGAGGGCGGTCGCGGAGGCGCCGGCCGACGATCCCGGGCTACCGATGTATCTGCACAACCACAGTGCGGCACATGGGCTGATGTGGAGGGTGACGCGCGAACGCACGTGGCTGGCAGACGGACTTCGCTTGGCCCGCGCGGCAGTGGACGCCACTCCTCAGGACCATCCGGACCGCCTGGGCCACCTCTCGAATCTGGGCGGCCAGCTCCTCATGCTCGGTACCCATGACGACGATCTCCGGCTGGTGGAAGAGGCCGTCACCGTGCTGGTCCCCTGCGCCGACTCGGCGAACGCCGCGGATCCGGCCTACGGCGTGCTCTGCATTCATCTGGCCCAGGCGTTCCAGCGGCTCGGCGAAGCGGTGGGCGACCCCGGCCTCGACCTACGTGCCCGTGACCTGTTCCGCGATGCCTCCCGGTCCGCTCCGCCCCGGACCGCCGACCTGGTCGCCTACCGACGCCTGTGGGGCAAGGTCGCCGCGCAAGCCGGCAACTGGACTGAGACAGCGCAGGCTCTCACCGGGGCAGTCGAACTTCTCGCGGATCACCTCGGGCCCAGGGTCTCCCGTGTCGACCAGGAACGAAGCCTGGCGGACTTCAGCGGCCTCGCCACGGACGCCGTCGCGGCCTGCCTGGAGGTCGGCCGTCCCGAGGACGCCGTCGGGGTTCTCGAAAAGGGGCGTGGCATCCTCCTGGCACAGTCCCTGCGCGGAGACGACGAGATGGTCAGGCTGGCCGCCGCACATCCCGATCTGGCCCGGCGTATCGAGAACCTGCGCAACCTGCTGGCCGAAAGCCGCGATCCCGGCCTGTGATCGCTTTGCCCGGTCCCAGGGCCGGTCGCTCCTGGTGTCAACTGCCGTAAAGAGTGGGCAGATCGACGAGGAGGACATCGTCACGGCGGGCGGCCAGGCCGACGAGGTCGGGGTAGAAGCCATGCAGGGAGTACAGGGCCAGAACGGTGGCGCCGGTGTCGTACCCCTGATCCGCGAGCAGGGCACGGACACGTTCCAGGCGCTCCAGGTCACCGGTCCCACGACGGGCGGCGGTCGCCTTGGCCTCGCCCAGCAGCGCGATCCGCGCGCGGGGAGCCTGTGGACGCTCGCCGGCGGCCAGGGCGATGACGTCGACCTCGTGCTTCGTCCTGGCGGCCTGATCGGCGACCTCGGTGGTACCGACCGGGCCGGGCAGTCCGTCGGGCAACAGAGTGTGGGCGTAGCGACGGGTGAAGTCGCGGGCCAGGTCCTCGAAGTGCGGTCCGAGGATCTTGGAGTTGAAGGTGGGAGCGGCCTGTTGCCACACCTGCTCGGCGAAGCCCTGCTCCACGGCGGCGGCCTGCGGGAGGGTGATGAGCTGGTTGAAACGGATGACGGGGTCGGCGAGCGTGATGACGGGGTGCCGGGAGCGGAGGATGTCCTGTTCCCGCTGGATGTAGCCGGTGGATTCCAGCACTCCGAGCGGGTGAGCGACGGCGTTGCGCGGGCGCTCCAGGGCGGCACCGATCTTGCTGGGGGTGGTGGCGCCCTGCGCGATCGCGGTGAGGATGTCGTAGTACAGGGTGTGCTGCGTGATCCTCGGATCCTCGCGCAGCAGGTACTCGGTCTCGGTACGCGAGTACACCGCCCGCCCAGGATCGAGCAGCGTCCGGCTGAGCCAGGTGTCGAAACCGTCGTCCGGATGCGGCCGGGCGGCCACCGGCCGGTAGCCGGGGGCCCCGCCCAGGACCGCGTGCACCTTCAGTGCGGTCAGCGGGTCGGTGATCTGCCAGAACGTCCGGCTGTCGCGGTAGTCGAAGGGGCCCAGCCGTAGATCGACCACGGCACGTCCGCGCAGGGGCTTGGTTCCCGAAAGCAGTTCGTGCATGACGCTCATCGCGGAGCCGCACAGGATCAGGCGTGGCCCCGGCCCGGCACCGGGCGGGGCACCCCGCTGACGTTCGTCGTAGAGCTGTTGCAACAGCCCCGGGATTTCAGGCGAGTGCTGGAGCAGGTACGGCAGCTCGTCGATCACCAGGAGCGGGTGCGAGGAACGGGCGGTCACCTCAAGGGCGTTGGACAGAACGTCACGCCAGTCGGTCAGGCGCAGGCTACCCGCCCGCAGACCGGCGTGGGCGGCGACCGCGTCACTGAACCGCTGGATCGCGGGCAGCCGCCCCTCCTCCCGGACCGCTGTCACATACAGGCCGCCGACCTGCTCGGACAGAGCCTGCAGAAGGTACGACTTCCCGTGCCGCCGCCGCCCGGACACGATGCCGAGCCGCATCGCCGGGTCCGGATCGGTGAGGAACTCCGCGAGCAGATCCCACTCCCGGTCCCGATCGACCACGTCGTCCGGCTTGACCAGCAGGCTCTTCTCCACCCACGCTCCCGCAACTCGACTTCGACAGATTTCGTCTAAGTCTACTTCGACACTTCATGTCGTGCTGGGGCTCACCTCCGCGCTCGGCCCCGAGCAGTGGCAGCCTCACTGCTCAGCGCCGAGAAGGCCGAGGCCAGGCCCGCCCCAAGGGCTACCCTGAATCTCTTGATTCAGGGGATGAGGGGCGGGACCGCCATGCGGACACTGCATGTTCACCATGTCAAAGATTCACTCAGGCAGGACTTCACCGGTCTTATCGACTTAAGCGATGTGACGGGCAACCAGAGTGCCCAGTCCGACACCATCTTCCTCAGCAGGGCACTGGCGGCTCGCGCCGTGGACAAGATCAACGATGCGAACTACGACTGGACCAAGGAGATGAAGCGAGTCCACAAAGTGACCGGCATCGCCCTTGAACACCTGAGGCAATCGAGAACACCTACTCGAACAACTATCTCGCACCACTCTTCAAGAACACCACAAAATGCCGCGACCTGGTCGCCCAAGTCGAGGCCAAGTTGGGTTCCGACTGACGAGCTGTTCAACACGAGAAACAGCATGGGGCCGGCTCCTGGAAGAGCCGGCCCCATTTGATCTGGATTTCTACGAGGTCGCCGGTGCGGTGTTATGTCACCAAGCTCAGACGTTGAACCTGAACTCCACCACATCCCCGTCCTGCATCACGTACTCCTTGCCCTCCATCCGCGCCTTCCCCTTGGCGCGAGCCTCCGCCACCGAGCCCATCTCCACCAGGTCGGCGAAGGAGATGACCTCCGCCTTGATGAAGCCCTTCTGGAAGTCGGTGTGGATCACGCCGGCCGCCTCGGGGGCCGTCGCGCCCTTCTTGATGGTCCAGGCGCGGGATTCCTTGGGGCCGGCCGTCAGGTAGGTCTGCAGGCCGAGGGTGTCGAAGCCGACGCGGGCGAGGGTGGCGAGGCCGGGCTCGTCGGCGCCGACCGATTCCAGGAGCTCCATCGCGTCCTCCTCGTCCAGCTCGGCGAGGTCCTGCTCCAGCTTGGCGTTGAGGAAGATCGCCTCGGCGGGGGCGACCAGGGCACGCTGTTCGGTCTTGAAGTCCTCGTCGACCAGTTCGTCCTCGTCGACGTTGAAGACGTAGAGGAAGGGCTTGGTCGTCAACAGGTGCAGGTCGTGGAGGAGTTCCTCCTTGCCCGAGCCCTGGACGATGCCCTGCGAGAAGAGGGTGTCGCCGCGCTCCAGGATGTCCTTCGCCGCCTCGACCGCCGCGACCTTCGGGACGATGTCCTTCTTGATGCGCGAGTCCTTCTGGAGGCGCGGCAGGACCTTCTCGATGGTCTGGAGGTCGGCGAGGATCAGCTCGGTGTTGATCGTCTCGATGTCGTCCTTGGGCGAGACCTTGCCGTCGACGTGCACGACGTTCTCGTCCTTGAAGGCGCGGATGACCTGGCAGATCGCGTCGGACTCACGGATGTTCGCCAAGAACTTGTTGCCCAGGCCCTCGCCCTCGGAGGCGCCCTTCACGATGCCCGCGATGTCGACGAAGTCGACGGTCGCCGGGATGACCTTCTGGGAGGAGAAGATCTCGGCCAGCTTCGTCAGGCGCGCGTCGGGGACACCGACCACACCGACGTTGGGCTCGATCGTGGCGAACGGGTAGTTGGCCGCGAGCACGTCGTTCTTGGTCAGGGCGTTGAACAGGGTCGACTTGCCGACATTCGGCAGACCGACGATTCCGATCGTGAGCGACACGTTGCGACTTCCCGTACGTGAGAGACATCAAGGGGCTGGGACTGGGGCTGGCACTGGGATTGCGGGCCCGGTCCTTCTTCGGTGCGCGGTTCTTCTTCAGTGCGCGGGCGGGCCGATCCACCAGTCTACGGCGTGCCCGACCCCGCCCCGGCTACCAGTCGAACGCTTGGCCAAGGTCCGCCCTCCGGCGTGTCCCGGAAGCGATTCGGCACATAAACCGACCTAAGTTTGTCCAGTGGAGCAACACAGGACGCGACCCCCGCAGCACGGACCGCGACGCGGCACACCCCCGCTGCCCCCGCAGGCGACGCGCGGCGAGAGCGGGAGCGGCGGTGCGCGCCCGGGGCAGCGGCGCCCCGCGAACCGCCCGGCCGCCCGCCCGACGACGCCCGTACGCCGGCCCGGTTCGCCGCTGGTCGAGGCGGTACGGCGGATGCCCAACCCCCGGCTGACGGGGCTGGGCGGCGGGCTGTTCTGCGGGGCGGTGATGTTCGTGCTCGGCGGCCTGGACGCGCTGCTGTTCGGGTCGTCCCTGACCGTCTACGGCGTGCTGTTCCTGCCGGTGTGCGTGCTGACCGCGTGCTGGGTGCGGCGGGGCGACCTGGTGACCGCCCCGGTGGTCGTCCCGATCGCCTTCGCCTTCGGCCTGCTGCCCGTCGCCGACAGCAACGGTGGGATCCTCGGCCGCCTGATGGGCCTGGTGACGGCCCTCGCCACCCAGGCCGGCTGGCTGTACGGCGGCACCCTCGTCGCGGGCCTGATCGCCTCCGCCCGCAAGATCCACCTGATGCGCCAACGGACGGCGACGGCACGGGCCGCCCGCCGGTGACCTACCGGGGCACCGCCCGCCGGTGACCTACCGGGGCACCGTCCGCCGACTGCCGGTGAGCCGACCGGACGGGACGGGCACCCGCCGGCCGCCGGAGGCGGCCCGACCCGACAACCGACTACTGGTCGCCGTCCCGCCCCGCCGCGTGCATCGCCGCGCCCACGATCCCCGCGTTGTTCTGCAGCTGCGCCGGGACGATCTCCGCCTTGATGTCCTCGATGAAGTGCAGGAACTTGTCGGCCTTGCGGCTGACCCCGCCGCCGATGATGAACAGCTCGGGCGTGAAGAGCATCTCGACATGGGCCAGGTACTTCTGGACGCGGTGCGCCCAGTGCTCCCAGGTCAGCTCGCCGTCCTCCTTGGCCTTGCTGGAGGCGCGCGTCTCCGCGTCGTGGCCGTGCAGCTCCAGATGGCCCAGCTCGGTGTTCGGAACGAGGACGCCGTCCACGAACACCGCGCTGCCGATGCCGGTCCCGAAGGTCAACAGGATGACCGTGCCCTTGCGGTCGCGGCCCGCGCCGAAGGCCATCTCGGCGACGCCCGCCGCGTCCGCGTCATTGACGACCGTCACGTCGTGCCCGCCGAGCCGGTCGCTGAACAGCACGCGCGCGTCCGTGTCGATCCAGCTCTTGTCGACGTTGGCCGCCGTACGGATCGTCGACCCGCCCGTCACCACGCCCGGGAACGTCAGCCCGACCGGGCCCGTCCAGCCGAAGTGCTCGACGACCTCCTTGACGCCGTCCGCCACTCCGTCGGGCGTCGCCGGGTGCGGAGTGAGCACCTTGAAGCGCTCCTCCGCCAGGTCGCCCTTGTCCAAATCCACAGGGGCGCCCTTGATCCCGGACCCACCGATGTCCACACCGAAGATCTGCATGGCTCTACGTTACGACGATGGACTGACAGTCACTCAGCGGAGGCGGTATCCGTAACGGATCCCGCACTGGATCCCGCACCGGATCCGGTACCCGACCCCGTACCCGACCCCGCTCCGGATCCGCCGCGCTCCGCGACCAGCGCGGCCGCCTCGTCACGCAGGTCCCGGCGCAGCTCCTTGGGCAGGGAGAACGTGATGGACTCCTCGGCCGCCCGGACCAGTTCGACGTCCTCGAAGCCGCGCTGCGAGAGCCACTCAAGGACCTGCTCGACCAGGATCTCCGGCACCGAGGCGCCGGAGGTGACGCCGACCGTGGAGACATCCTCCAGCCAGGCCTCGTCGATCTCGTCGGCGAAGTCCACCAGGTAGGCCTCGCGGGAGCCGGCGAGCTTGGCGACCTCGACGAGCCGTACGGAGTTGGAGGAGTTCTTCGAGCCGACCACGATCACCAGCTCGGCCTCCTCGCCCATCTGCTTCACGGCGAGCTGGCGGTTCTGGGTGGCGTAGCAGATGTCGTCGCTGGGCGGCGAGATGAGCTGCGGGAACTTCGTCTTGAGGGCGTCGACCGTCTCCATCGTCTCGTCGACGGAGAGCGTGGTCTGCGAGAGCCACACGACCTTGGAGGGGTCGCGGACCTCCACCTTGGAGACGTCGGACGGGCCGTCGACCAGCGTGATGTGGTCGGGGGCCTCGCCGGACGTGCCGATGACCTCCTCGTGGCCCTCGTGCCCGATCAGGAGGATGTCGTAGTCGTCGTTGGCGAAGCGGACGGCTTCCTTGTGGACCTTGGTCACCAGCGGGCAGGTCGCGTCGATGGTGGCGAGCCGGCCCCGCGCGGCCTCCTCGTGGACGACGGGGGCCACACCGTGCGCGGAGAACATGACGATGTTCCCCTCGGGGACCTCCTCCGTCCGCTCGACGAAGACGGCGCCCTTCTTCTCAAGGGTCTGCACGACGTACTTGTTGTGCACGATCTCGTGCCGGACATAGATCGGAGCCCCGTACTGCTCCAGGGCTTTCTCGACGGCGATCACGGCGCGGTCCACACCCGCGCAGTAGCCCCGGGGGGCGGCGAGCAGGACACGGCGGCCAGGCGAAGCAGTCATGAGAACCATCGTAAGGCCGCGCCCGACGGGTCAAAGATCGCCTCCTTGGGGAGACTGGCCCTGCGGTGGGAGGGGTGGGGAAGGACTCGACGGGCGAGGCACAGGCGGAGGCACGATGTCCGGGACCGGTACGACGGCACGAACGGACGAGGCGGGGCACGACCTGCGGCGGAGCCTCGGCTTCCGGGACCTCGTCGTCTACGGGCTGCTGTTCATCGCCCCGATGGCTCCCGTCGGCGTGTTCGGCACCCTGGACGCGAAGTCGCACGGGGCCGTGGCGCTGGTCTACGTCGTCGCGACGATCGCGATGGCGTTCACCGCTTTCAGCTACGCGCAGATGGTGCGGGTGGTCCCCCTGGCGGGGTCGGTGTTCGCCTACGCACGCGTGGCGCTCGGCAAGGAGGCGGGGTTCGTCGCCGGCTGGATGGCGATGCTGGACTACCTGCTCATCCCGGCGGTGGCGTACCTGTTCTCGGGGATCGCGATGAACTCCCTCGTCCCGGAGGTCTCGCGCTGGGTGTGGACGGCGATCGCGGTCGTCGTCACGACCCTGCTGAACCTGTGGGGCGTACGGGCCGCTGCCCGCGTGGGCTTCCTGGTCCTGGCGATGGAGATCGTGGTGCTGCTGATCTTCGTCGTCTCCGCGGTGGTGGTCCTCGCGCGGGACGGGGCCGAGCGGGGGTGGCTGTCGCCGCTGTCCGGGGACGGCACCCAGGGGGCGTTCGCGCTGTCGGCCGTGATCGGCGCGGTGTCGGTGGCGGTGCTGTCGTATCTCGGCTTCGACGCGATCGCGTCCTTCGCGGAGGAGGTCACGGGCGGCTCGGAGAAGGTCGCCCGCGCGGTGCTGTTCTGCCTGGCGCTTGCGGGTGTGCTGTTCGTGGCGCAGTCGTATCTGGTGGCGCTCCTGGAGCCGACCACGTCCGCCCAACTGGCCGCCGATCCGGGCAAGCAGGGGACGGCCTTCTACGACGCCGTGGACGTCTCCGTCGGCACCTGGCTGCACGATCTGGTGGCCGTGAGCAAGGCGATCGGCGCGGCCTTCGCGGCGCTGGCCGGGCAGGCGGCCGCGGGGCGGCTGCTGTTCGCCATGGGCCGGGAGCGGCGGCTGCCCCGGGCGCTGTCCAAGACGGACTCCGGGGTGCCGCGGATCGCGCTGCTCTGCGCGGCCGTCATCACCCTGGTCGCCGCGGTCTGGGCGGCTCGCCGGGACGACGGGATGGATCATCTGGTGTCGGTGGTCGACATCGGCGCGTTGACGGCCTTCACCCTGCTGCACGCGAGCGTGGTGAGCTGGTTCGCGGTACGCCGGGCCGGCGGACCGGTCGTCTGGTGGCGGCATGTGCTGATGCCGGTGGTCGGAGCGGCGATCACGATCGCGGTGATCGTCGAGGCATCGGGGACCGCCCAGGTGGTGGGCGCGGTGTGGCTGGCGATCGGGTTGGCTGTGCTGTTCGCACAACGCGGGCGGGGGCCGGCAGAGGCGGGCTGAGCCGGCGGGGCTCGGCGGAGGCAGGCTGAGCCGGGAGACTCGGCGGAGGCGGGTCGAATCGGCGGGGTTCGACGGAGGCAGGCCGAATCGGCAGAGTTCGACGGACGCGGGCCGAATCGGCGGGGCTCGACGGAGGCAGGCCGAATCGGCAGAGTTCGACGGACGCGGGCCGAATCGGCGGGGCTCGACGGACGCGGGCCGAATCGGCAGAGTTCGACGGACGCGGGCCGAGCCGACGGGGCTCGACGGACGCGGGCCGAATCGGCAGAGTTCGACGGACGCGTCCGCCCCGGCATCCCGCCCCAACGACCGCTCCCGCCAAGCCCACCGCACGCGTCCGGCCCGTTGTCGGTGCCTGCGGATACGCTCACCTGCATGGCTCTCAACACGTCCGCGGAAGCGCCGCTCCCCGTCGGTGAGGTCTCCCGGCTGATCGGGGGGTGGATCGACCGGCTGGGGGCGGTGTGGGTCGAGGGGCAGATCACCCAGCTGTCGCGGCGGCCCGGCGCCGGTGTGGTGTTTCTGACGCTGCGTGATCCCTCGTACGACATCTCGATCAGCGTGACCTGTTTCCGGCAGGTGTTCGACACGGTCGCCGATGTGGTGAGCGAGGGCGCGCGGGTCGTCGTACAGGCGAAGCCCGAGTGGTACGCGCCGCGGGGGCAGTTGTCGTTGCGGGCCACCGAGATAAGGCCGGTCGGGGTCGGGGAACTGCTGGCGCGGCTGGAGCAGTTGAAGAAGTCGCTGGCCGCCGAGGGGCTGTTCGCGGCGGACCGGAAGAAGGCGCTGCCGTTTCTGCCGCAGTTGATCGGGCTGGTCTGCGGTCGGGCCTCCGCCGCGGAGCGGGACGTGCTGGAGAACGCGCGGCACCGCTGGCCCGCCGTCCGCTTCGAGGTGCGCAATGTCGCCGTCCAGGGCGTGCACGCGGTGCCGCAGGTCGTGCAGGCCGTGAAGGAGCTCGACGAGACCGAGGGCGTCGACGTGATCATCGTCGCGCGCGGCGGCGGCAGCGTGGAGGACCTGCTGCCCTTCTCCGACGAGCAGCTCGTGCGCGTGGTGGCCGAGTGTCGTACGCCGGTCGTGTCCGCCATCGGGCACGAGCCCGACAACCCGCTCCTGGACTACGTGGCCGACCTGCGGGCCTCCACCCCCACCGACGCCGCCAAGAAGGTCGTACCGGACGTGGGCGAGGAGCACGAGCGCGTGCGGCAGCTGCGGGACCGGGCCCGACGCTCGGTGCGGGCCTTCGTCGAGCGGGAGGAGCGCGGGCTCGCGCAGGCGCTGGCGCGGCCCTCGATAGAGGATCCGCACCGGATGGTGGACGAGCGGGCCGACCATGTCGCGTCCTTGCTCGACCGGGGGCGGCGCACCCTGGGGCATCTCCTGGACCGCGCCGACTCCGAGCTGACGCACACGCACGCGCGCGTGGTGGCGCTCTCCCCCGCCGCCACCCTCAAGCGCGGGTACGCGGTGCTCCAGAAGGCCGACGGTCATGTGGTCCGCGCGCCGGACGACGTGACGGCGGCGGAGTCCCTGCGGGCGCGGGTCGCCGAGGGCGAGTTCACGGTTCGAGTCGACGCGGGCGATGCATAGGGTGGGCGGAATGACCAGCAAGGTGGCGGAAGAGACGCTCGGGTACGAGCAGGCGCGGGACGAGCTGATCGAGGTCGTACGACGCCTCGAGGCGGGCGGTACGACGCTGGAGGAGTCCCTGGCGCTCTGGGAGCGGGGCGAGGAGCTGGCCAAGGTGTGCCGGCGCTGGCTGGACGGGGCCCGGGCGCGGCTGGACGCGGCGCTGGCGGAGGAAGAGGCCGGGGCGGCGGAAGAAGCCGACGCCGAGTAGGTACGGCACCGGGTACGGAGCAGGGGCGGCACCGAGCGGAACGGTGCCGCCCCTGCCGTATGCGCCGACGCGCCATCCGGTCACGTATGTGAAGCGGATCACGTCACCCCGCTTTTTGTTGAACGTTGAACTTCATCTGGCGTACCTTCATGCCGTAAGCAGATCCGGACCACGGTCCGGTTATCCGGTTCCAGGCTACCCCCCGAGGAAGTCCGCATGTCTCTCGCTCTCGCCCCCGCCGCCCAGGACCTGCTGTTCCGCGAGGCCCGCACCGCCAACACCTTCACCGACGAGCCCGTGACCGACGAGCAGGTGCAGGCGATCTACGACCTGGTCAAGTACGGCCCGACCTCGATGAACCAGTCGCCGCTGCGCATCACCCTGGTCCGCTCCCCCGAGGCCCGTGAGCGCCTCGTGCAGCACCTGGCCGAGGGCAACCAGAAGAAGACCGCCGCCGCCCCGCTGGTCGCGATCCTCTCCGCGGACAACGAGTTCCACGAGGAACTGCCCACCCTCTTCCCGCACTTCCCGCAGGCCAAGGACGCCGTCTTCGGCGAGCGCACGGTCCGTGAGGCCAACGCCTCGCTGAACGCCGCCCTCCAGGCCGCGTACTTCATCATCGGCATCCGCGCCGCCGGCCTGGCCGCGGGACCGATGACCGGTCTCGACTTCGCGGGCGTCCAGAAGGAGTTCCTGGACGACGACCACACGCCGTTCGTCGTCATCAACATCGGCAAGCCGGGCCCGGACGCCTGGTTCCCGCGCTCCCCGCGACTGGCGTACGACGAGGTCGTCACCACGGTCTGAGGACGGACCCGACACGCGTGAAGGCCCCCGGCGCATCCGCCGGGGGCCTTCGTCGCACGTGGGCGGCAGGTCACTCCGTCTTCAGCGCCTGCGCCATCTCCGTCAGCTGCGCGTACGAGCCCGTGCCCGCGACCACCGTCGTCGAGCCCTTCTCCGACAGCACGAGGGCGTCGTACCGGCCGCCGGTGTACCGCGTCCAGGTGCGGCCGTCGATCCGCTGGGTGGCCTTCGTCGCCTCGGCGCCCTGGCTGGCGGTGTCTATGAACGCGCCCGGCTTCTGAGTCGACTGCTCGACCTGCACGTACTGACCACCGGGGGCGTTGAAGCCGAGGTGCCAGGCGTCGAACTCGTCGCCGCGGAAGCGGACGGAGGTCGCCTTCCAGCCCGTGGACAGGCCCTCCGGGGCGGCCACCGGATAGGAGGCGGCACGGCGCGCGGTGAGCAGTTCGACGCGGTAGTCGACCGGCTTGATGTCCGGGGGTGAGTCGTCGTGCGGGATGAAGACGTAGATGACCGCCGCCGCGATCATGATCAGGCCCAGGGACAGAATCATGTCCCGGACCGTCTTCTGCCTGCCGGTCCTGCCGGTCGCGCCGGTCTTGCCGGTCTCGCTGTTCGAACCTGCCACGCGCCCCATCGTCGCAGGTGCCCGGTCCGCTCATCCGTGGGGGGCCCTGCTCATTTTGTCGGACTGACGATAGAGTCGATGGTCGAACCCTCATCCGGCCGTCGTCGTATCAGAAAGGTGCGCCTCGATGACCGAGCATCATCACTTGCCGACCGAACTCGAAGTTCCCAGCGAAGCCCCCGACCGCAACCTCGCCCTTGAGCTCGTCCGAGTGACCGAAGCCGCCGCGATGGCCGCGGGCCGCTGGGTCGGGCGCGGCGACAAGAACGGCGCGGACGGTGCCGCGGTGCGCGCCATGCGGACGCTCGTCTCCACCGTCTCGATGAACGGCGTCGTCGTCATCGGCGAGGGCGAGAAGGACGAGGCGCCGATGCTCTTCAACGGCGAGCGCGTCGGTGACGGCACCGGGCCCGAGTGCGACATCGCCGTCGACCCGATCGACGGGACCACGCTCAACGCCAAGGGCATGCCGAACGCGATCGCCGTGCTGGCCGCCGCGGACCGGGGTTCGATGTTCGACCCGTCCGCCGTGTTCTACATGGACAAGCTGGTCACCGGGCCCGAGGCCGCGGAGTTCGTCGACATCGAGGCCCCGATCTCGGTGAACGTGCGCCGGGTCGCCAAGGCCAAGCGGGTCACCCCCGAGGACGTCACCGTCGTCGTCCTGGACCGGCCGCGGCACGACGGGATCATCAAGGAGATCCGGGAGACCGGTGCGCGGATCAAGCTGATCTCCGACGGCGATGTGGCGGGCTCGATCCTGGCGCTGCGCGAGGGCACCGGCGTGGACCTGCTGCTCGGTATCGGCGGCACCCCCGAGGGCATCATCTCGGCCTGTGCCGTGAAGTGCCTGGGCGGTGTGATCCAGGGCAAGTTGTGGCCGAAGGACGACGCCGAGCGGCAGCGGGCGCTGGACGCCGGGCACGACCTGGACCGGGTGCTCACCACCAACGACCTGGTGTCGGGCGAGAACGTCTTCTTCGTCGCGACCGGGATCACGGACGGCGAGCTGCTGCGGGGTGTGCGCTACCGCTCGGAGACCGCCACGACCGACTCCATCGTGATGCGGTCCAAGTCCGGCACGGTCCGGCGGATCGACTCGGAGCACCGGCTGAGCAAGCTGCGGGCGTACAGCGCGATCGACTTCGACCGCGCCAAGTAGGGCCTCACAACGGCTTGTTCGGAACGCGAAGGGCGCCCCCGGTGCGGTGGGGGCGCCCTTCGCGTGTGTCAGCCTGCCTGCGCTATGCGGCCCGAAGCCCTCGCCGCCTTCTTCAACTCCATGTCGCGGCGGCGCCTGCGGGCCAGGACCACTCGGCGTTCCGCCGCGGTGAGACCGCCCCAGACTCCGTAGGGCTCGGGTTGCAGCAGTGCGTGTTCTCGGCACTCGACCATGACCGGACAGCCGGCACACACGCGCTTCGCGGCCGCCTCCCGGGAGAGTCGGGCGGCGGTGGGTTCCTTGGACGGTGCGAAGAACAGGCCGGCCTCGTCGCGCCGGCACACCGCCTCGGTGTGCCAGGGTGCGTCTTGGTCCCTGTCCCGCACTGGCACCCGCTGGGCCGGAACGGCAGCGACCTGCAGGGACGAATGCGGCGGTTGCAGCACGGTCTACTCCTGACGACGGCTTCGCGAGCGAGAGACGATGCAGCAAGGCCTACCCGCTGTGCGCGTGCCTATGCACTGAGTTCCGAACCGCTGGAATTCGGGGCGCCGGAGCCCCGTGCCCACCCGACCGCGGGTGGACCAACTCCCTCCGGAAACCGTTCGATTCGCAACCGTCAACGGCCCAAGTGCTTGCGCAAATTCTTGTCGACCTTGCGCTGAACCCGATCGATGATGTCCGCGACGAGCTTGCCGCGCTTCGGTCGGCCTTCGACATTGCCCAGTACGGCCCACCCGTCGACGTACACGACGGGCGCCTCCTGGTCCTCCGCGTCGAGGTTGTCCACCTCGAAGTTGCCGAGCACGCCGCCGCCGGTGCCGCGCAGCGACACGTTCTCCGGGACGCGGATCTGGATGTCGCCGAAGACGGAGACGACCTTGATCATGACCTGTTGGTACTCGAAGATCGCCTCGCTGAGGTCTATCTCCACCGAGCCGAAGATCGCGTACGCGTGGATCCGGCGCCCGGCGCGCCAGCGGCCCTTGCGGACGGCGGCGCTGAAGACCGCCACCACGTTGTCGTCGGCCTCCGCCGGGACCGTGTCCGGGGCGGGCCGGTCGGCGGCGAAGGAGGGGGCGGCGCGGCGGTGCGCGACCGGCAGGTCCCGGACGAAGACCTCCAGCTCGCCCACCGTCTTGGCGGCGAGCACGCCCTCGACCCGCTCGGCGTGCTCGTCGGGCGTGAGCCGGCCCTCGGCCATGGCCTCGCGCAGGATGTCGGCGATACGGTCCCGGTCGGCGTCCGAGGCGCGCAGCTCGACGACCTCGGGGTCGGCGGCGCGCGGTGCCTTGTCCTGCTGCTGAGGCTGCTTCTGAAGGTCCACGACAGCAGCGTACCGAAACGCGATAGATCGCGACTAGGGGGTGTGGATAACCAAGTCCGGCCAACTGAGGACTACCTCACAAGGACCGTGGCAGTGGCAGGTTCTACGCTGGTGAGCGCCCGCCAGTGTCGGTGGGTGACCGTCCGTCGAGTGAGGAATGGGCTGAGATGCCGAATAGTTCCCCCCCGCCCAGCCCTGCGTTCGCGTACACCGATCTGCTCCCCATGGGAGAGGACACCACCCCGTACCGGCTGGTGACCTCCGAGGGTGTCTCCACCTTCGAGGCCGACGGGCGGACCTTCCTCAAGGTGGAGCCGGAGGCGCTGCGCAAGCTCGCCGAGGAGGCCATCCACGACATCCAGCACTATCTGCGGCCCGCGCACCTGGCGCAGCTGCGGCGCATCATCGACGACCCCGAGGCGTCGAGCAACGACAAGTTCGTGGCCCTCGACCTGCTGAAGAACGCGAACATCGCGGCCGCGGGCGTACTGCCGATGTGCCAGGACACCGGTACGGCGATCGTCATGGGCAAGCGCGGGCAGAACGTCCTCACGGAGGGCGGCGACGAGTCGGCCCTGTCGCGCGGCATCTACGACGCGTACCTGAACCTCAATCTGCGGTACTCGCAGATGGCTCCGCTGACGATGTGGGACGAGAAGAACACCGGGTCGAACCTGCCGGCCCAGATCGAGCTGTACGCAACGGACGGCGGCGCCTACAAGTTCCTGTTCATGGCCAAGGGCGGCGGCTCGGCCAACAAGTCGTTCCTCTACCAGGAGACGAAGGCGGTCCTCAACGAGGGCTCCATGATGAAGTTCCTGGAGGAGAAGATCCGTTCGCTGGGTACGGCGGCCTGTCCGCCGTACCACCTGGCGATCGTGGTCGGCGGGACCAGCGCGGAGTACGCGCTGAAGACCGCGAAGTACGCCTCCGCGCACTACCTGGACGAGATCCCGGCCGAGGGCTCGGAGCTGGGGCACGGGTTCCGGGACAAGGAGCTGGAGCAGAAGGTCTTCGAGCTGACGCAGCGGATCGGTATCGGGGCGCAGTTCGGCGGCAAGTACTTCTGCCACGACGTGCGCGTGGTGCGGCTGCCGCGGCACGGGGCGTCCTGCCCGGTCGCCATCGCTGTCTCCTGCTCCGCCGACCGCCAGGCGCTGGCCAAGGTCACCCCCGAGGGCGTCTTCCTGGAGCAGCTGGAGACGGACCCCGCGCGGTTCCTGCCGGAAACGACGGACGAGCACCTGGACGAGTCCTCGGACGTCGTCCGCATCGACCTCAACCAGCCGATGGACGACATCCTCGCCGAGCTGACCAAGTACCCGGTGAAGACCCGGCTCTCGCTCTCCGGCCCGCTGGTCGTGGCCCGTGACATCGCGCACGCCAAGATCAAGGAACGCCTGGACGCGGGCGAGGAGATGCCGCAGTACCTGAAGGACCACCCGGTGTACTACGCGGGTCCGGCGAAAACCCCCGAGGGCTACGCGTCGGGTTCCTTCGGTCCCACGACGGCCGGCCGTATGGACTCCTACGTCGAGCAGTTCCAGGCCGCCGGCGGCTCCAAGGTGATGCTGGCCAAGGGCAACCGCAGCAAACAGGTCACGGACGCGTGCGACGCGCACGGCGGCTTCTACCTCGGCTCCATCGGCGGCCCGGCCGCCCGGCTCGCCCAGGACTGCATCAAGAAGGTCGAGGTCGTCGAGTACGAGGAACTCGGCATGGAGGCGGTCTGGAAGATCGAGGTCGAGGACTTCCCGGCGTTCGTCGTCGTCGACGACAAGGGCAACGACTTCTTCCAGGACCCGGCCCCGGCGCCGACGTTCACGACGATCCCGGTGCGCGGGCCCGGCCTCGCCTGACCGTGTGATGCTGTGACGGACGCCCGCCCCTGATTGACGCAGGGGCGGGCGTCGTCGTTCCGGGTCGGGACCGGTCAGCCGGCGCAGAGCACGATGTTGATCGTGTCGCCCGGCTTGATGGCCGTCGGGGCGTGCGGCGACACCTCGACCACCGAGCCCGGCTTGCAGTTCTTGACCGCCTTCTTCGTGACGCTGCCGAGTTTCGTCTGGGTCTTCTCCAGGACGGCCTTGGCCATCTGCAGGTCGTAGCCGCCGACCTCCATCCGCGTGTGGGTGCCGTCGGCGAAGGTGTAGAGCAGGGTGGTGGCGTCGCTGCCGGTGGCGGCGGTGGCGGCCGGGCTGCTGGTGCTCGACGCCGGGGTCGAACTGCTGCTGCTCGCCACCGAGGTGGCCAGGGCCGTGCCGCCGCCCGCCGCGATGAGCGCGGCGGCGACCGTCGCGATGCCGGCGGTACGGCGGCGACGGGTGCGGCGCTCGATCCGGGGGGCGTCGAACTCGGGGGTCTCGGCGGAGTCGGCGAGTCGGTTCATGGCGTTCATCAGTTCCTCTTCGAAAGGTGTGCGGCCGGAAGGCCGTGCGTCGCCGTACGAGGTCATCGGATTCCTTCCGTGTGCCGCGGGGCCGAAGGGCCGGAGAGCGCGGAGAACTGGCTTCTGAGCTTCTCGATGCCCCGGGCCAGCTGGGAGCGGACCGTGCTCGGCGTGATGCCGAGGTCGGCCGCTATCTCGCCGTCCGAGAGATCGTGGAAGTACCGGAGCACCACCACCGTCCGCATCCGCATGGGCAGTTGCTGCAGCGCGCGCACCAACTGGTCCCTGCTGTCCACCTGTCCGTACTCGTCACCCGGGGCGGCGGTGTCGCCGGCCTCCGGGTGCGGAGTCGTGGTCAGGCGGCGGAATCTCCGCCAGCGGTCGTTGGCCAGGTTCACCATGATCCGCCGGACGTAGGCGTCCGGAGCGTCCTTCGAGGCGATGACGCGCCACTTGCGGCAGGCCTTCTCCAGGGTCTCCTGGACCAGGTCCTCCGCCGCCTCACGGTTGCCCGTGAGGACCAGGGCGCCCCGGAACAACGCGGTCGATCGAGCGGCCACGAATTCCTGGAAGTCCGATGCCGGAAAAGCCGGTGCCGGGAAGTCCGCCGCCGTGAAGTCCGGTGCCTTGAAGTCCCTCTCCACACGCTCCTCCCTTCCTGTCATCCCTTCTCGACGTGGACACCTCCGCTTCTGCTGCACGGCCGTTCTGAGACCTGGGTCACAGGCCGGAAACCCGTTCGGGCGAAGTACGCGAAGAACGGCCCTGGTCCGGAACATCCGGGCCGCCCCGATCGCTGTACGGGACATGAGCGACTACCGCATCGAGCACGACTCCATGGGCGAGGTCCGCGTCCCCGCCGACGCCAAGTGGCGGGCGCAGACGCAGCGGGCCGTAGAGAACTTCCCCGTCTCCGGGCAGCGGATCGAGCGCGCGCACATCGAGGCGCTGGCGCGGATCAAGGGAGCCGCGGCGAAGGTGAACGCCCGGCTCGGGGTGCTCGACAAGGACATCGCCGAGGCGATCCAGGAGGCGGCGGCGGAGGTCGCGCGCGGGGACTGGGACGACCAGTTCCCGGTCGACGTGTTCCAGACCGGCTCCGGCACCTCCTCGAACATGAACACCAACGAAGTCATCGCGACGCTGGCGACCGAGCGACTTGGCCGGGACGTCCATCCGAACGACCATGTGAACGCGTCCCAGTCCTCCAACGACGTCTTCCCGTCCTCCCTGCACATCGCCGCCACCGCCGCCGTCACCCGCGACCTCGTGCCGGCCCTGGAGCACCTCGCCGCCTCCCTGGAGCGCAAGGCCGAGGAGTTCGCGGACGTGGTGAAGTCGGGGCGGACCCATCTGATGGACGCGACGCCCGTGACGCTGGGGCAGGAGTTCGGCGGGTACGCGGCCCAGGTGCGGTACGGCGTCGAGCGGCTGCACGCCTCGCTGCCCCGGCTGGCCGAGCTGCCGCTGGGCGGCACGGCGGTGGGCACCGGCATCAACACCCCGCCCGGCTTCTCCGCGGCCGTGATCGAGGAGGTCGCGCGCGCCACGGAGCTCCCGCTCACCGAGGCCCGCAACCACTTCGAGGCCCAGGGCGCCCGGGACGGCGTCGTCGAGACCAGCGGACAGCTGCGGACGATCGCCGGCTCCCTCACCAAGATCTCCAACGACCTTCGGTGGATGGCCTCCGGACCGCGCACCGGCCTCGCCGAGATCTCCCTCCCCGATCTCCAGCCCGGTTCCTCGATCATGCCCGGCAAGGTCAACCCGGTCGTCCCGGAGGCCGTGCTCATGGTCGCCGCGCAGGTCGTGGGCAACGACGCGACGGTGGCCGCCGCGGGCGCCGCCGGCAACTTCGAGCTGAACGTGATGCTGCCGGTGATCGCGAAGAACGTCCTGGAGTCGGTCCGGCTGCTGGCCAACGTCTCCCGCCTGCTGGCCGACCGCACGATCGACGGCATCGTGGCGCACCGCGAGCGGGCCCGCGAGTACGCCGAGTCCTCCCCGTCCGTGGTGACCCCGCTGAACAAGTACATCGGGTACGAGGAGGCCGCCAAGGTCGCCAAGAAGGCGCTGGCCGAGCGGAAGACCATCCGCCAGGTGGTGCTGGAGGGCCCGTACGTCGAACGCGGCGACCTCACCGTCGAACAGCTCGACGAGGCCCTGGATGTCCTGCGCATGACGCACCCGTAACCGATTGCGAACCAGAACCAGAGTGTTCGTGAACCGTGACGCGGACCGCAGCGTCGTATGCCTGTGGCACCTAATATCTGTGCATGGCAGAGGGCGGAGCGGTGAGAGCTGAAGCGGAAACGGGCGGTTCGGCGGGATTCTGGGCCCCCGGGAGTCAGATCCTGTGGCGGTACCGGGAGAACGCGGGCCGGGGTTTTCACATCGCGCGCCCCGTCACGGTCGTGAGTGACGACGCCGAGCTGCTCGCCGTGTGGCTCGCGCCCGGCACCGAGTGCGTGAAGCCGGTGCTCAGTGACGGAACGCCGGTGCACCAGGAGCCGCTGGAGTCGCGCTACACCAAGCCGCGCACGGTCCAGCTCGACACCTGGTTCGGCACGGGCGTGCTGAAGCTGGCGCGGCCGGGTGAGCCCTGGTCGGTGTGGCTGTTCTGGGAGCCGGGCTGGCGGTTCAAGAACTGGTACGTGAACCTGGAGACGCCGCTGGTGCGTTGGGCCGGCGGCGTCGACTCCGAGGACCACTTCCTCGACATCTCCGTGCACCCGGACCGCAGTTGGCACTGGCGGGACGAGGACGAGTTCGCGCAGGCCCAGCGGGACGGGCTGATGGACGCCGAAGTCGCCGAACGGGTACGGGAGGCGGGACGTTCGGCGGTGGAGGTGATCCGCGCCTGGGGCCCGCCGTTCGGCGACGGATGGCAGCACTGGCGCCCGGATCCGTCCTGGGATGTACCGTCACTCCCGGAGGGCTGGGACCGTATGCCCGCGCACATGTCCACATGAGACCCTTGATGCGCCCCCGGTCCGCAACCGTAGGATCGTCCTCCGCAAGGGCGCGCAGTAGCAACTCCCGGAGCATGCGCTGGGCTTGACCGATCGTCACCGAGGGGCGGCAGGACGTGAGCGAGGGGTACGAGGGCAAGACCGAAAGGGCCTGCGTGGACGCGGGTCCTAGGGGCTGCCGTTTGGATCAGCCCGGCGTCGCGGGGTCTGGCACGCACATCTGCCGCGTTGTCGTCGGTCGCCGACGCTCCGCGTCGACTCCCTCCTCCGCCTTGCAGCTGCACGCACCAGACCCCGCTCGGCTCGGCCAAGAGGTACCGCACCTCACAGCCAACCTGATCCAAACGACAGCCCCTGGCCCTGGGAGCCGCAGACGGTGCGCCGGTGGCGCAGGAACAGCTTCTGACCACGCGGGAATTCCGTTCCTGGGACACGCATTCCGGGTATCGGGTTTTCTGCGGGACGAACTGCGCGCGCGGCGCGCAGCCCCGGACGGACGGATTCGACACGCGTGACGGAGCACCCCATCTCCTTCGAGCGCCCACAGCCGGGCGTCGACCCCGCTGACCCCCGCGGGGCGCTCCTGCACACCCCGACACCGGCGACGGCATCGCCCTCGGCCGCCTTACCCGCACAGGCGCGCACGGGCGAGACACCGTCGACACCGGGCACGGCTCATCCGTGCGACAAGGGCACGGGTACGGGTAAGAGCACGAGCCAGGGCACGGATCCGGCCACTTCCGCGGACGCGGCCGGCTCCGAGCACTCGCAGCCGGCCGTCGCGGAACCGGACACGCACCGGCCGCGGCCCGCGCCCGAGGGCATCCCCACCCAGCCCGGCGCCGAGCAGGCGGGGCCGCAGGGCTCCGGCGACTCCGAGCGCCGTACCGGACAGGGTCTGCCGCCCGGGCGGCCCACGCCCATGCGGCGGGACGGGGACCGGCTGCGGTTCGTGGGCGCCGCCACCCGGCGGATCGCCCGCGGCATCGACCTCGACGAGATCGTCATGGGGCTGTGCCGGGCCACCGTCCCGACGTTCTCGGACGCGATCCTGGTCTATCTGCGCGACCCGCTGCCGGTCGGCGACGAGCGGCCCACCGGACCGCTGCTGCTGCGGCTGCGCCGCACCGACCGGATACCGGCGGAGCGGGACAGCGAGGCCGGATTCACGCCCGCGCTCCAGCCGGAGCCCGCGGAGGTGACCGAACTGGATCTGCTCGGCGCCGAGTTGTGCGAGGTCCGCCCCGGCAGCGCGCTCGCCGAGGTGCTGCGCGGGGTGCGCCCGGTCTTCACGGACGCCCCTGCGGCCCGCGCCGCCCTGCCCGAACTGCTGGGCGACGGCTGCGAGTTCAGCGTGCCCGGCGGCCAGCGCGCGATCCTCGCCCCGCTGCGCGGCCGGCGCCGGGTGATCGGCGCCGCGCTCTTCCTGCGCCGCCCCGACCGCATCGCCTTCGAGCCGGACGACCTGCTGGTCGCGGCCCAACTGGCCACGCACAGCGCGCTCGGCATCGACAAGGCGGTGCTGTACGGCCGCGAGGCCTACATCGCCGACGAGTTGCAGCGCACGATGCTGCCCGAGACGCTGCCGCGCCCCACGGGCGTCCGGCTGGCCTCCCGCTACCTCCCGGCCGCCGAGACGGCCCGGGTGGGCGGCGACTGGTACGACGCCATCCCGCTGCCCGGCAGCCGCGTGGCGCTCGTCGTCGGTGACGTCATGGGTCACTCCATGACCTCCGCGGCGATCATGGGCCAGCTGCGCACGACGGCCCAGACGCTGGCCGGCCTCGACCTGCCCCCGCAGGAGGTCCTGCACCACCTGGACGAACAGGCCCAGCGCCTGGGCACCGACCGCATGGCGACCTGCCTCTACGCGGTCTACGACCCGGTCTCGCACCGCATCACCATCGCCAACGCCGGCCACCCGCCGCCCGTCCTGCTCCACCTGGGCGGCCGGGCCGAGGTGCTGCGGGTGCCGCCGGGCGCCCCGATCGGCGTCGGCGGCGTGGACTTCGAGGCCGTCGAGCTGGACGCGCCCGCGGGCGCCACCCTGCTCCTCTACACCGACGGCCTGGTCGAGTCCCGCCTGCGGGACGTCTGGACCGGCATAGAGCAGCTGCGCGAGAAGCTCGCCGCGACCGCGCAGTTGACCGGCCCCGACCATCCGCCGCCGCTGGAGGCCCTCTGCGACGAGGTGCTCGACATGCTCGGCCCGGGCGACCGGGACGACGACATCGCGCTGCTCGCCGCCCGCTTCGACGGGATCGCGCCCAGCGACGTGGCGTACTGGTTCCTCGAACCGGAGGACGCGGCCCCCGGCCGGGCCCGCCGGCTGGCCCGGCGGGCGCTGTCCCGCTGGGGCATGGAGGACATGAGCGACTCGGTCGAGCTGCTGGTCAGCGAGGTCGTGACCAACGCCGTGCGGTACGCCTCGCGGCCGGTCACCCTGCGGCTGCTGCGCACCGATGTGCTGCGCTGCGAGGTCGGCGACGACGTGCCTCAGCTGCCGCGGCTGCGGCAGGCGCGGGCCACCGACGAGGGCGGTCGCGGGCTGTACCTGGTGAACAAACTGGCCAGACGGTGGGGAGCGACCCGGCTCAGCACCGGCAAGGTGGTCTGGTTCGAGCTGAACCGGAACTGAATCAGTTTTGGATTAATTCCAAAAGTTGCCGACATCATGTTGGAGGCGTTGACTGCTGGGGTACGCGAAGCGCCTGACCGACCCCTCACCCGAGGATGGGAGGACAATCGTGACGCAGGCACCCCAGCAGATTCCGTACACGACGACCAACGCGGGCATCCCCGTCGAGAGCGACGAACACTCGCTCACCGTCGGGCCCGACGGCCCGATCCTGCTCCAGGACCACTACCTCATCGAGAAGATGGCCCAGTTCAACCGGGAGCGGGTCCCCGAGCGGGTGGTCCACGCCAAGGGCAGCGGCGCGTACGGGACGTTCGAAGTCACCAACGACGTCAGCCAGTTCACCAGGGCGGACCTCTTCCAGCCCGGCAGGCGCACCGAGATGCTGGCCCGGTTCTCGACCGTGGCCGGCGAGCAGGGCTCGCCCGACACCTGGCGCGACCCCCGCGGCTTCGCGCTCAAGTTCTACACAGAGCACGGCAATTACGACATGGTGGGCAACAACACCCCGGTCTTCTTCGTCCGGGACACCATCAAGTTCCAGGACTTCATCCGCTCGCAGAAGCGCCACCCGGCGACCGGACTGCGCAGCAACGACATGCAGTGGGACTTCTGGACCCTCTCCCCCGAGTCGGCACACCAGGTGACCTGGCTGATGGGCGACCGGGGCATCCCGAAGACGTACCGCCACATGAACGGCTACAGCTCCCACACCTACATGTGGATCAACGGCGGCGGCGAGCGGTTCTGGGTGAAGTACCACTTCAAGACCGACCAGGGCATCGAGTACCTCACCCAGGCCGAGGCCGACGAACTGGCCGGGTCCGACGGCGACAAGCACCGCCGGGACCTCTACGAGTCGATCGCGTCCGGGAACGCGCCGAGCTGGAGCCTGAAGGTCCAGATCATGCCGTTCGAGGACGCGGCGGACTACCGCTTCAACCCCTTCGACCTGACGAAGGTCTGGCCGCACGGGGACTACCCGCTGATCGACGTCGGCCGTATGACCCTGAACCGGAATCCGGACGACTACTTCGTCCACATCGAGCAGGCCGCCTTCGAGCCCTCGAACCTGGTGCCCGGTATCGGCCCCTCGCCGGACAAGATGCTGCTGGGCCGGCTGTTCTCCTACCCGGACACCCACCGGTACCGGATCGGCCCCAACTACACCCAGCTGCCGCCGAACCGACCGCACTCCCCGGTCAACTCGTACGCCAAGGACGGCCCGATGCGCTACGAGGCGTCCGACGCGGCCCGGCCGTACGCACCGAACTCCTACGGCGGCCCCGCGGCGGACTACGCGCGGTTCGGTGATCCGGCGAGCTGGCAGACCGCCGGTGAACTGGTCCGTGAGGCGACGAAGCCGCACCGCGAGGACGACGACTTCGGCCAGGCCGGCACGATGGTCCGCGAAGTCCTCGACGACGCGGCCCGCGACCGGCTGGTCTCCAACATCGCCGGGCATCTGCTGGACGGCGTCTCCCGGCCGGTGCTGGCCCGGGCGCTGCAGTACTGGCAGAACGTCGACAAGGAACTCGGCGAGCGGGTCGCGGCCAAGGTCGACGGCTACTGAGTCGGCCGCGTCCGGTACGCCCTCGTCCCGCGTATGCACGCTGGACGAGGGCGTTCACCTACCGGTTACCAGGTGCATGTCACTGGTAACGAGTGGCGCGACGCCTGCGGGACGGTTGAGTCATGTCGACGAGGACACCGGCGCCCCGGCCGGGGGTCTCATCCCAGGAACGGATCTTGGCGGCCACGCTCACCAGACGCGGGTCACCGGGGCGTACAGCCAGGTAGAACAGGCCCTCGTAAGGGCGACGGTCGTCGCCGCCCCAGCGGACAAGTCCCTCCGTGTCGGCGAGGATGTCCCGGATGATCAGCTGTTGCGCCGCTGTGAAGGCACCCCGAGCGCCCGGCGGGTAAGAGTCC
This sequence comes from Streptomyces sp. NPDC088794, assembly GCF_044750545.1. Taxonomy (NCBI): domain Bacteria; kingdom Bacillati; phylum Actinomycetota; class Actinomycetes; order Kitasatosporales; family Streptomycetaceae; genus Streptomyces; species Streptomyces sp. NPDC088794. Next base: position 227,219 of record NZ_JBIVKB010000002.1, read on the forward strand.
GGCCGGATCACCACGACCGTGCCAGACGCCTGGCTCGACTCCGGCAGCCGACTGTCGCGGACGTCCGACGGCGGCACCCAGCCTTCGACCGGCTTGGGTTCGCCCTGGGCGCCCAGGCTATCGATCTCGTAGTGAAAGCGGCGAATCACATGGATGAGGATCGTCTCCACGTCACCGGCGCGGACGGCGACGGTGAGCGGGCCGCGGGTGCCTTCGATCTCGCAAGTCCAGATCGAGCCACCAGTGTCGATCTCCTTCTCCATCTCCCACCCATTGGCGGACGGGCGACCGGTGAGGATGCGGCGGCGGCGCGCTTCGAGGCGGCGCAACGCTGCCTTCAGCCCGTCGTCCTTGAGGGGCTGAGACTGGATCGAAGGTGCCGCGGCGGCCGGTGTCGCGAGGAAGCCGGTGGAGCCGAGGCTCGCGGCGGCGGTGACGCCTGCCACTGCGGTGAGGGCATGTCTACGGGTCGGGGCGGTGTGGCGCAACATGTCAGCCTTCCTTCTGTATGGCCGTGTGCTGCTTGCGTATGGCCGTGCGCTGCTCGCAGGTGGCCGAGTGCCGCTTGCGGTGGAGCAAAATGGATGTGATTCCGCAGGCCAGCGCGGACAGCAACAGGACGGCGATGGAGGGGTTGATGTAGTCCGGGATGACCACGGTGAAGCTGCGGTCGGCGTCCGTACGACATACGAGTTGCAACGGGACGAAATCACCGTGGAACGCGGCTACGCGGATCCCTCCGGCTTTCTTGGCGCATTCGTTGCCGACCTCCTGTCGTTCCAGGAAGACGATGTGGAGGCATCCCCACAGATAAAGGGCGAGCGACGTGGTAGCCGTCAGCAGGGACAGATCTCGCCACACGGTGGGCGGGCTATAGGCCCGGAGGTTCTGGCCCGTAAGCCGTGAGCCCAGATACACGGCAAGGCCCAGCAGAGCCGCCACGCCGGCAATCATGATCGTGGAGAGCACCGTGTAGTTGTGCACCTGGTACGGATCGGATACTGGCATGGTGGCTACGCCTCGCGGATAAGGAGGTTGTACTTCTCGAAGATCGCGTACAGCGGCATGCGCAGCTTGGCGTCGGAGAACGCGGGCTCGACCGGCCCTTGGTAGCGGCGCAGGATCTCGTAGATATAGCTGTCGCTGTAGTTGAGTGAGGGGCGGTCGATCGGAGTCTCCTCCACGTCGCCGGCCTTGCCATCAGCGGCCCATATGTGGGCATGAGCCACGGTGCGAACATTAAACGCGTTGTCCTCAAGAAGCTGTACCCACATCTTGTACCGGTCGGCGTCCGGGTCGGGGCGGACGTCATCGGGGTCAAGGAGCGTCCCGTCGACGAGACCGGAACGTATGGAGTTGTTCCACGCCAGGATGCCGGTACGGCCCTTTATCTGGCCGACTCCGGTGCTGCTGTCCTGGGCCCGTTCGATGCCGGGGATGTCCTTGGCCCAGTCCGGGAGGACACCTGTGTAGTAGAGGGCGACGCCGCCGTCCACGTTGACGTCCTCCTTGCCGTAGTGACAGAACTCCCAGAAAGCGGTGGTCTGGATCAGGGACTTGCGCATACGGTACCTGCGGGCTGTCGACGTGATGACGTCGTCCAGCGAGATGATCGTTTCCAAGCACTCTCGACGTGTGTAGATGTTGTTGGCGCCCTCGCCCCTTCCGATGGATTTCATGTAGTCGGTGGCTTCCTGCGCCAGTGCCTCCCAGTAGGACAGGCTGAAGCCGATGTCGAGCTTCTGAGCCGGCGGGGCGTCGAAGTCGCTCTGACCCAGGTCCCGCCCAGAGGCGATGTTGTTGTCGATCTCGATCGCACCGTCGCCGGAACCGATCGACTTCGTGACGATCTGATCGAAGGCCCAATTCGCTGGCAGCGTGTAGCCCAGATTTCCGGAGAAACCGGACGACATGTCGGATACGAAACTCGCGTCCGCGTATCCGGCATCGGAGACACGGGAGCACACATTGCGCGGACCGTAGATGCCGATCCTGAACGGGCTTCCCATCCGGTTCATCTGGGCCCTGATACTCCCGAAGTACGGTAGGACGAACGAGGTGACCTCCTCGTCGACCGCGTCGTAGTCGACTGCGAAATAGATCCTCGAACCTGACTTGAAACCGTGCTCCTCCGCTTTGTACGCGGCGGTCATGCAGTCTGTGACTGCCTGCGCTGTGCTGTAGTAGTCGACCGACCGGGCATACGTCTGGTAGATCGGGAAGCAGCGCAGTCCGTACTGCTTGATCGTGTCCAGCTCGCCCGGCTGGATCTCCTTCTCCGGCAGTGATGTGGTGGAGGGGTTGTACAGGTACCGGCCGATGTACTTGTAGCCCGCGTTCTTCAATGCCTGCGCACGAGCGGGGGTTATCTTCGTGATGCCGTCGCACGCCTCTCCCACGCGAGCCTGGTCACCGTAGGAGACCAACAGGGAAGCCCAGGTCTGAAAGTCGCCGACTCCGCTGACTGGGAGCTGCGCAAAGGACTGGAACACTTTGACACCGGTCTGCACATCCCCGGTGAAGTTTCCGAACGGCACGCTGCGCTTGTTGAGGATCATGGCCGCGGTGAACAGCAGCGCCCACGTGCCGGTCGTGCCGACAGCGACCGTGTGGTTCTTCAGGCCGGCCTGAGTACCGGGGCCGAAGACGCCGTTGGCGGTGCCGTCGGCCATGCCGAGCTCGTACTGGATGGCAAACAGCAGGGACTTGGCGACATCGCGGGAGTGATGGCCGTCGCAGGGGATGATGTAGAAGTCCTGCCGGTTGACGTAGCGGCCGTTCATCCACTGCTGGATCCCACGGATGCTGTCGGAGCCGCCGTTGACGGTGACGTACGCGTCCATGTTGAGCAGGCCCTTGAACACCTTGGGTTCGAGGCTACTGCCCGAAAAAGCGCTTCCGACACCCATGTCGGCCTTGAGCGACGCTATGGATGAGGCCACGCGGTCGCTGTACACACCGTCGATGCCGCCGCCGTCGTAGCCCTTGCAGTAGAGCCCGGACTGAATGATGCGACAGAAGTCACCCGACGGAACCGTGGAAGCATTGAGCTTCGGGTATTTCGACTGAAGCGTCGAGAGGGTGGTGGGACCGAATGTGTTGGAGAGCGAGGTGATGGCGAGTTCGTACTGGAGAGCACGCGTCAGGGCGTACATGGTGTTCCATCCGGTACGCCCGTCCTCGGTGACGGTCATACCGATCTTGCTGCCGTAGACCTGATTGACGAACTTCTGGGCTCTGAGCACCATCTCGTCGGCCACTGAAAGTCCCCCTTCGCGAGTTTGGACTGACCACCTGAAATAATCGGAATGTGTCATTCCAGTCAGATTCGAGCAGCTTTCACGATCAAGGCGCTGCCCCGCCTCTGCTTCTTTGACAACGTTTTCGTTCGCGCCCCAGCCGATACCGATGGACCCATGAGCGGCGGCCACAGAAAGGACTCCGTCGCCGAGGTCAGTGACGACCGGCCTGATGTCCAATGCATACAGAAGATCCATGATCAAGCTGAACATCGTGCCCCGGTCGGCGCTGTCGCCTTCAGGGCGCCTCACATATCCGAACACACCGGTAGCACGCTGCGTACAGATATAAATTGCCTAACGGCATGGCGTCAGGGAAGTCGAGTAGAGCGGAACAGGGCGCGCAGATTCCGCTTACTGAGCACGGATAGCTGGCATCACGACACGGCGACCTATCCCCCCATCGCAACGATCCCCCAGTCGTTGGCGGACGCATGTTCCGGCAATTCAGTCGTCGAACCGCCCACGCACCGATCACCCTAGCCTCGGATCACGGACAGGAGTCAAGGGCCGACTTTGCGGGAGTGGAGAAGTGGCCCGAATATGCCCATAGGAGAGAGCGGCCGGCAATGCGGTTCAGCTTCCTCCAGCCGCCCATACGCAGGGAAACCGCTGTCTCTTACAGAGATCCCAGGGGGACGTGATCGAGCCAGCCCTCGAATAATCGCTGGTCGACGGCGCCGACCCGCGCCTATGGTGATCGATATGTTTGGCAGGTGCAGATCACTTCGCCGAACCCGCTCCTTTTCACCTGGGATCCGGCACCGCCCAGAACCCGCACCGAGAGGAAGCCTTTTCCATGCGCAAGCTCATCCGTTCTGTCGCTGTTGGTGCGTCACTCGCCGCCTCCGTCCTATTCGCTCCACAAGCGATCGCCCAGGACGCTCACGCGCCGGAGCAGCAAATCGCGGGAACCGATGTTCAGTTGTCCCCCAACGGCGCTCGGGACGCGCAGACTCGAGCCATCGCCGAAGCGAACGCCGCCGAGGTCAGCGCGGCGGCCACCCTTTGTGGCACCGGTTATGAACTGGAGTTCGCGGAGCAGCTTCCCGACTCCAGGCGCTACGGGACGCTCTTCACCTACGTCAAGTCCTCTGTGGGGTCTTACGGTGTTTGCGCATTGTTCGACAACAACACGAGCAGTGCGAAGCACATGAAACTGAAGCTCTGTCCCAACAAGGAAGGCGCGGCCTGCCCGACCGATGAGGGTACATACAGTCAGTACGCCGGTCCTGTGAAGTACGAGAGCAGCAACGGCCTGTACGTCATGTGTGCCCCGGTCACGGCGATCATGTGGGATGCAAACGGAACGCCGATCATCGACAGAGTGAGGTCGGCGACGCTCTGCGACTGATTTCGACACTGTCTGCGACACGGGCGCCCGGTGCTCACCGGGCGCCCCTTCGTCAGGTGTCCGCCGGCGTCGTACCTACTGGTCGTCGCCCTCCAGCGGGTTTTCCGGTTCCGTCGGTGTCTCCACCGGTGTGGAGACCGGTGGAGACGTGGTCGGCGTCTCGACCGGCGCCGAGGTGGTCGGCGTCTGGCTCGGCGGCGCCGAGGACGTCGGCGGCTTGGTCGTCGGCGTCTCGCTCGGTGTCTCGCTGGGCGTCTGACTCGGCGTCTCGGAGACCGTCGGCGTCGTGCTCGGCTGGACGGCCGCGCCCTGCGTGGTGTCCAGGTCGAACTTGGCGTTCTTGGAGGCGACGCCGAAGGTGTACGCGGCCCAGATCTGCGCCGGGTAGCCACCGCCGTTGATACGGCCCGGGGCGGGAATGAGACCGGTGGCACCGGTCAGCGAGACATGCGCACCGCCCTTCGCGGCCTCACCGAACAGGCCGACCGAGGTGACCAGGTCGGGCGTGAAGCCGGTGAACCAGGCCGACAGGTTGTCGTCGGACGTACCCGTCTTTCCGGCCACCTTGCGGCCGTCGCGCTCCGTGTTCTCCGCCACCGACTTCTTCGCCGTACCGTCGTCGACCACGCCCGTCAGCACCGAGGTGACGGTGTCGGCGGCCTCGCGGCTGACGATCTGGGCGCCGATCGGATCCGGCAGCTTCACCTCGCGCTTGCTGTTCTCGACCGCCTTGATGATGGTCGGGGTGACCTGTCGGCCGTGGTTGTCGAGGGTCGCGTACACACCGGCCATCTGCCACGGGCTCGCGCCCATGGTGCCCAGCGTCTGCGCGGGCACCGCCTTGAGGTCGGCGGTGTCCATGCCCATCTGACTGCCGACCTTGAGCACCTTGTCCATGCCGACGTCGACGCCCATCTGCGCGAAGACGGAGTTCACGGACTTGTTCATCGCCGTCTGGACGGTGATGTCGCCGTAGTCCTGGTCGTCCTCGTTCTCCGGGGCGAAGCCGACCTTGGTGCCGTTGTTCACGACCTGGCGCTTGCTGGTGCCGTCGTAGATCGTGTTCGCGGAGATCGCCTTGCCCGACTGGGTCTTGGCGTCCTCGTCGAGGGCGGCGGCCAGGATGACCGGCTTGAACGTCGACGCGGGCTGGTAGTCCACGCGGGTCGCGTTGGAGCGGAAGTGCTTGTAGTAGTCCGTGCCGCCGTACAGCGCGACGACCGCGCCCGTCTTCGGGTTCACCGACACCGCGCCGGCCTGGACGTCCGCGTCGACCTTGCGCTTCTTCGGGTCCAGCTTGCTGGTCAGCTGCGACTTGGCGGCGCTCTCCAGCGCCTTCTGCCGCTTCTTGTCGATGTTCAGCGTGATGGTCCAGCCACCCGCCTTGACCATGGTCAGAGCGTCGTTGACGTTGTCCGCCGTGCCCTGCGCGACGAGTTGCTTGGCGAGCTGGTCGTTGGCCGCGTCCACCAGGTAGCCGGTCTGGCCGCCCATGCCGGGCGCGGCCTTGGGCTCCTTGGGCACCGGGAACTTCATCTCCGCGCGCTTGGCCTCGTCGAGCCAGCCCTGGCCGACCATGTTGTCCAGTACGTAGTTCCAGCGCGCCTTCACCAGTTTCTGGCCGGTGGGCGAGGCGACGGCCCAGTCGTACTGGCTCGGCGCCTGGAGCAGCGCGGCGAGGTAGGCGCCCTGCTGGACGTTGAGGTCCTCGGCGTCGACGCGGTAGTAGGCCTGGGCGGCGGCCTGGATGCCGTACGCGCCGCGGCCGTAGTAGCTGGTGTTGATGTACCCGGCGAGGATGTAGTCCTTGGACTTCTCGCGGTCCAGCTTGAGCGAGATGACCAGTTCCTTCAGCTTGCGCGTGACGGTCTGGTCGGCCGTGAGGTAGTAGTTCTTGACGTACTGCTGGGTGATCGTCGAACCGCCCTGGGTGCCCTTGCCGGACAGCGTGTTGAGCAGACCGCGGGCGGTGCCCTTCAGGTCGACGCCGCCGTCCTGGTAGAAGGTCTTGTTCTCGGCGGCGACGAACGTGTACTGGACCTTCTTGGGCACCTTGGCCAGGTCCACGATCTCGCGGTTGCGCTCGCCGTCACGGGTCAGCAGGCTGCCGTCGCTGTACTTGTAGACGTTGCTCTGCAACTCCGCGTCGGCGTTGCCCGCCGGGATGTCGATCATCATGTACATCGCGATGAAGGCGCCCATGCCGAGCAGACAGAACCCGAAGACGGCCCCGACGATCTTCTTCCACGTGAACATCCGGCGCAGGAAGCTCTTGTCGTTCTTACCTTTGCCAGCCTTGCCCTTGCCCCGCCCCTTGGCCTCGGCCTGGGCCGCCTTGCGGGCCGCGGCCCGGCCGCCGATGACGGTGGGTTCGGCCTCGGCGGTGGCCGTGGTCGCCGTGGACGTCGTCCCGGAGGGGCCCGTGGGGGCCGTCGACGCCGTCTCTTCGGACGAGCGCGTAGGGGGCGCCGCGCGGCGACCGCCGCGCTGTCGCGCTCGTCTCTCTTCCGCCCGTCCCATTGGTCCGTTCCGCTCCGCTTCGGTCATGTGTGCTCACACGTCACACAGGTTCGCCGCTCAAGTCAGCTCAGAAAGCTAACACCGGGAGTTGTGACACAGGTCCGCCGATCCGTCCTTTCTCGGACGTGAGAATCAGCACCCGTCCCAACGGAACCGACGGCCGAGAGGCGTGAAGGGTTGCCCCACAGGGTAAAGTGATATCACTTAGCTAGAGCCGAGATATGCACGGCGAAGACGTACGAAACCGTACGAGAACGGGGGCCCCACCATGTCCGCACACGACTCCGCACCCACCACCGACACACCCGCCGACCTGCCCGAGATGCCCGCGCCGCACGTGCGGGAGTTCACCGCGCACAGCATCGGGGGCGGACTCGTGCTGCTGCTCGGGCTGGTCGGGATCCTGGCCGCCGTCGGCCTGTTCGTGGCCGCCTCCGCGAGCGCCGGCTTCGCCGTCGGCGGTGTCCTCGTCCTGCTCGCGTCACTGATCTCGCTGCTCGGACTGAACACGGTCGCGCCCGGCGAGGCGCGCGTGGTCCAGCTCTTCGGGCGCTACCGCGGCACGATCCGCGAGGACGGGCTGCGCTGGGTGAACCCCTTCACCTCGCGGTCCAAGATCTCCACCCGGGTCCGCAACCACGAGACCGCCGTCCTCAAGGTCAACGACGCCTACGGCAACCCGATCGAGCTCGCCGCGGTGGTGGTCTGGAAGGTGCGGGACACCGCGCAGGCCACCTTCGAGGTCGACAACTACCTGGAGTTCGTGGCCACCCAGACCGAGGCCGCGGTCCGTCACATCGCCATCGAGTACCCCTACGACGCCCACGACGAGGGAGGCCTCTCGCTGCGCGGCAACGCCGAGGAGATCACCGAGAAGCTCGCCGTCGAACTGCACGCGCGCGTGGAGGCGGCCGGCGTCCAGATCATCGAGTCGCGCTTCACGCATCTCGCGTACGCTCCCGAGATCGCCTCGGCGATGCTCCAGCGACAGCAGGCCGGCGCGGTCGTCGCGGCCCGGCGGCAGATCGTGGACGGAGCGGTGGGCATGGTCGAGGCGGCGCTCGCGCGGATCTCGGAGCGGGACATCGTGGAGCTGGACAACGAGCGCAAGGCGGCGATGGTGTCGAACCTGATGGTGGTGCTGTGCGGCGACCGCGCACCCCAGCCCGTCCTCAACACCGGAACCCTCTACCAGTGACGGATCCCTCCGAGGGGTCGGCCCCTCAAAGTCGGCCGCAGCAGCGCAAGCAGGTGCTGCTGCGGCTGGACCCGTCCGTCTACGAGGCCCTCGCCCGCTGGGCCGGCGACGAACTGCGGTCCGCCAACGCGCAGATCGAGTTGCTGCTGCGGAGGGCGCTGAAGGAGGCCGGCCGCCTGCCGGACCAGGCGGGACCGATCCCGCGCAGAGGCCGCCCGCCCACCGACCGCGACAGCTGAAGCCGGAGAGCCCGGCCCAGGCGGCCGAATCCATGTAGCAGAACCGTGACAATCGGCCCCCACCTGCGCACCCGTACACCCCGCCATGATCTACACATACCGCGTATACATGAGGCGTATACACCGTGTGTAGAGTGCTCCGCATGTCCATCGGTCACACCCTCCTGGGGCTCCTGGAGTCCGGCCCGCGCCACGGTTACGACCTCAAGCGGGCCTTCGACGAGAAGTTCGGTCACGACCGGCCGCTGCACTACGGCCAGGTCTACTCGACGATGTCCCGGCTGCTGAAGAACGGGCTCGTCGAAGTCGACGGCATCGAGGCCGGCGGCGGCCCCGAGCGCAAGCGCTACGCGATCACCGACGCCGGCATCACCGACGTGGAGCGGTGGCTGGCGACGCCGGAGAAGCCGGAGGAGTACCTCCAGTCGACCCTCTACACCAAGGTCGTCCTGGCGCTGCTCACCCATCGCGAGGCCGCCGACATCCTAGACAGCCAGCGCTCCGAGCACCTGCGCAGCATGCGCATCCTGACCGACCGCAAGCGCCGGGGCGATCTGGCGGACCAACTGGTCTGCGACCACGCCCTGTTCCACCTTGAGGCCGATCTGCGCTGGCTGGAGCTGACGGCCGCGCGGCTCGACAAGCTCCGTGAGGCGGTGGCCAAGTGACTCCTCCGCCCGGTTCCCTGCTGGCCGCCCAGGACCTGCGCAAGGCCTACGGCCCCACCCTCGCGCTCGACGGCGCCGAGTTCTCCATCCACCCCGGCGAGGTCGTCGCCGTGATGGGCCCCTCCGGGTCCGGCAAGTCGACGCTGCTGCACTGCCTCGCCGGCATCGTGCCGCCCGACTCGGGCTCGATCACGTACCAGGGTCGCGAGATGGCGACCATGAGCGACGCGCAGCGCAGTCAGCTGCGGCGCTCCGAGTTCGGCTTCGTCTTCCAGTTCGGCCAGCTCGTGCCCGAACTCACCTGTGTGGAGAACGTCGCCCTGCCGCTGCGGCTGAACGGCACCTCCCGCAAGGAGGCCGAGCGGGCCGCGCTGACCTGGATGGAGCGCCTGGAGGTCGACGACCTCGGCAGGAAGCGCCCCGGCGAGGTGTCCGGCGGACAGGGGCAGCGCGTCGCCGTCGCCCGCTCGCTGGTCACCGGTCCGCGCGTGCTGTTCGCCGACGAGCCGACGGGCGCGCTCGACTCGCTCAACGGCGAGCGCGTGATGGAACTGCTCACGGACGCGGCCCGGTCCACCAACGCGGCCGTCGTCCTGGTCACGCACGAGGCCCGGGTGGCCGCGTACTCCGACCGCGAGATCGTCGTACGGGACGGCAAGTCCCGGGACATGGAGCGGGCCGTATGAAGGCGGGGCAGTCGGTCAGGGACCTGGCCATGGGGGTGCGGTTCGCCTTCGCCGGCGGGCGCGAGGGCTGGGTACGGGCCCTGCTGACCGCGGTCGGCGTGGGGCTCGGGGTGGCGCTGCTGCTGCTGACCACGGCCCTGCCGAACGCGCTGAACGTGCGGCACGACCGGGAGGCCGCGCGCAGCGACATCACGTACACCGCGAAGAGGATCAAGAAGGCCGACGACACCGTGATCGTCGCGAGCGTCGGTACGACCTTCCGCGACAAGGACGTCCGGGGCCGCGCGCTGGAGCCGGAGGGCCCGAAGGCCCCGCTGCCGCCCGGTGTGGCGAAGTTCCCGGGGGTGGGCGAGATCGTCGTCTCCCCCGCGCTGAAGAGGCTCCTGGAGTCCTCCGACGGGAAGCTGCTGCGGGAGCGGCTGCCGCAGAAGATCATCGGGACGATCGGCGAGAGCGGGCTGGTCGGTTCGGCCGAACTCGCCTTCTACCGGGGCGCCGACGACCTCGCGCCGAAGGTCGACGGCGGCCGGGTCGAGCGCATCGACCACTTCGGGGACCCGGACCCGTCGTCCGACGCGATGGACCCCGTACTGCTCCTGCTGGTCCTGGTCGTGTTCGTGGCGCTGCTGATGCCGGTCGCCGTCTTCATCGCGGCGGCCGTGCGGTTCGGCGGCGAGCGGCGCGACCGGCGGCTCGCGGCACTGCGGCTTGTCGGCTCCGACAGCCGGATGACCCGGCGGATCGCGGCCGGTGAGGCGCTCGCGGGCTCGGTGCTCGGCCTGGTGCTCGGTGCCGGGTTCTTCATGATCGGCCGGCAGATCGCGGGCTCCATGGAGGTCTTCGACGTCAGTGTGTTCCCGAGCTATCTGAACCCCTCCCCCGCCCTGGCCCTGCTGGTCGCCCTCGCGGTGCCGGCGGCCGCGGTGCTGGTGACGCTGTTCGCCCTGCGCGGGGTGGTCATCGAGCCGCTCGGCGTGGTGCGTACGGCGAAGCCGGCCCGGCGCCGGCTGTGGTGGCGGCTGCTGCTGCCGCTGGCGGGGCTCGCGATGCTCTACCCGATGATCGGGCAGGGCCGCACCAACGGCGACTTCAACCAGTACCTCGTCATCGGCGGCGTGATGCTGCTCCTGGTCGGCATCACCGCGCTGCTGCCGTGGATCGTGGAGGCGGTCGTCGCCCGGCTCGGCCCGGGCGGGGTCGCCTGGCAACTGGCCGTGCGCAGGCTGCAGTTGAGCAGCGGCTCGGCGGCCCGGATGGTCAACGGCATCGCGGTGGCGGTGGCCGGGGCGATCGCGCTGCAGATGCTGTTCGCGGGCGTGGACGGCGACTACACCAAGGACACCGGCCTCGACGTGACGCGGGCGCAGATGCAGGTGACGCTGCCGAGCGGGGTGTCGACCGCGCAGGCCGCCGCGAAGTTCCGGGCGACCGAGGGCGTGCGCGCGGTCAATGTCTACTCCGACGGCACCCTCGGCGACCGGCGCTCGGACCCCCTGCACTCCAGCTCGATGACCGTCGGCAGCTGTGCGGCACTGCGCGAGGTGGCCCGGCTGTCCTCGTGCCACGACGGCGACGTCTTCGCCGTCCGCGACGTCGAGTACGACAACGACACGCCCAAGCTCGCCAAGGCGGGCGGGACGCTGTACGTCGACCCGAGCTACGAGGGTGACTCCACGCGCGGCAAGGAGCTCCCCTGGCCGCTGCCGGCCGACGTGAAGACCGCCGATGCGCGCAAGGACATGACCGGCTACGAGCGGGGCGGCTTCCTGGTCACCCCGAAGGCGCTGCCGGCCGCCACCCTGGCGGGCCTGAGCGGGCAGGTCTATCTCAGCCTCGACCAGTCGGTGCCCGATGTGCAGGACCTGGTCCGCAACACGGCGACCGCCGTCGACCCGATGACGGATCCGATGACGTGGTCGGCCACCCAGCGGTCGGACAAGTACACCTCCATCCGCACCGGGCTGTTCGTCGGCGCCGCGGCTGTGCTGGCGCTGATCGGGGCGAGTCTGCTGGTGTCCCAGCTGGAGCAGCTGCGCGAGCGCAAGAAGCTCCTCTCCGCACTGGTCGCCTTCGGTACCCGGCGGCGCACGCTGAGCCTGTCCGTGCTGTGGCAGACGGCGATCCCGATCACCCTGGGGCTGGCGCTCGCGTCGGCGGTCGGGCTGACGCTGGGCGCGGTGCTGCTGAGGATGACGGACACGACGGTGCGCGTGGACTGGACGAGCGTGCTGCAGATGACGGGCGTCGGCGCGGGGATCGTCCTGGCCGTGACCCTGCTCAGCCTGCCGCCGCTGCTGCGCATGATGCGGCCGGACGGACTGCGCACGGAGTAGCAGCCGCCCGCAGCCCTCCGCTCGCTCCGGTCAGAGTCCGTACTCCCGTACCACCCGGCGGACTTGGGCGAAGAGCATGCCCACGTTCACCGACTTGCGGCACACGACCACGGCGACGACGTCCTGTTGCTCGGTCATCCGCACGAACAGATGGGTGAGGTTCTCGCTGTTGACGAGGATCTCCTGGAAGAAGTGGTGGTCACTGGTGATCCCGCGACGCTCCTTGAAGACGTCCTCGATCATCACGACCGTCCGGCCCTGGAACAGGTCGAGGGTCGCGCCCGCCAGCAGGTCGAGGATCTCTGGCGGGTGGTTGTCCACCGTCTCGTACGACAGCAGCATCCCGGTGGACATGTCGACCACGCCCGAGGCCACACAGTCGGGTGCATCGGTGCGGAGTGCTTTGACCAGGCCCATCACCTGGTCGGAGAAACCTGGGGTCATGCGCTTCGTCGCCATCCCTTCAGACTCCTTCTGGTGCTTTTTCCGGTGCTTTCTCGGTGAGGATCAGGTCGATGCGGTGCAACGCCTGCCGGGTCGCCCGGTGCAGGTGGTCCACGTCGATGCCCTCGTCTCCGAGTACGACCATGAGGGCGGCGTCGCCGACGGCGTAGAAGGCCGCGCAGCCGTGGCTGCCGTAGGTCACCGTCCGTCGCAAGGTGCCGCGGTCCGTCGCCGCCGCGGTGCGCCGGGCGAGGCCGAGGCCGGCCGCGGCGAGGGCGGCGAGGCCCTCCGGGTCGATGGAGTCGGCGGTGTCGGCGGCGATGAGCAGTCCGTCGGCGGCCGCGAGCGCCGTGTCGGTGATACCGGCCACCTGTTCGCGCAGTCCGCGCATTTCCAGGGTCAGCGCTTCATGGTCCATGGAATCAACTCCCCATATTCTGTTCGCAATTGATCGGTCTTTTCATCTCGGGGTTCTTTCATTTCGAGGTTCCGTTCCGCAGCCGGAAGAACCCTTTCCAGCTCGCGCCGTGCTTCTCCGGGGCGAGCGAGGGGGTGAGTGATTCCGTGATGCCGCTGGCGCCGGGGCTGCGCCGGGGCAGTTCGACGGCGCGCGGCGCGGTGGGCACGGGCGGTGCGGGCGTGGGCGGCGGGGTGCGCTGCCGGACCCCGCCCGGCGGGGTGCGGACGACGATCGGCGTGGGCGGTCCCGGGGTTTCCAGGAGCCCCTCGGCGAGCATGCGGGCCACCTCGACGGTGACGGTGTAGACCCCGCGTCCGGTACGGAAGGCCAGGTCACGGGCGGTACGGCGACCGTCCGCATGGGCAAGCAGCTCGCTGCGCAACTCGGTGAGCGGGCCGTCGGCCCAGCCGGCCGCGGGCACGGGCCGTTCGCGGTCGGGGTGGGCGGGCCGGGGCATGGCGGCGACCGCGGCGAGCTTGCGGGAGGCGTCCTGGAGCAGCCGTCCGGGCGGCTCGCCGACGGTGACCGGAGCCGGCGGCCCCACCTCCCCCTCGGTGCGCTCACAGCCGTGGACACCGCCCGCGGCGATCGCGAACGCGGCGTCCTGCAAGGCCATCACGCACACCACCCGCAGCTGCGCGGCCCCCGCGTACCCATGTGCGATCAGCCCGGCGACCGGCCAGCGCGCGCCTCCCGCCTCCCGCACCAGCGCGGCCCACTGCTCCCCGTCGATACGCCCCGAGCGCAGCAGCAGCGCCTCGGGCCCCGGCGCCCCGGGCGACTCGACGGCGACGACGAGCCCGTCCCGCAGATGGAAGACCCCGCCGGGCGCCCCCGCCACCCGCAACTCCCCCGTCAGCCCCTCCCGTCCGCACGCGACCAGGGACCGCGCCAGGAGGTCGTACCCCGACATCACGCCCCCCTGCCGTGTCGCACATACGCCTGACGCGTAGCGCTCAGGGGGGAAGGTGTATCAGTCCGGGCGCATATTCCGGCCGGGGGTTTCCAACCTGTCTTCAGGTGACGGAAGTTGCGCCGGAGGACGTGTCAATTCACTTCGTTCGACGCCGCATTTGAGCGATCCGAGGGCGGGTCGGTATCGGCCGCCGGAGGCGAATCCTCGAGGTTCCGCTGTTCCGGTTCCTGTTCAAGGCTCTCGTCCCGCTCCGGTTCCTGCTCCTCTTCCCGCTGTTCCTCCGAATACCGCTTCAGGTAACTGACCACCGTGTTCGACACCGCCACCAGCGGTACGGCGACCACCGCGCCGCCGATGCCGGCGACCATGCCGCCCGCCGCGACCGACAGGACGACCGCGAGGGGGTGCACGCGGACCGCGCGGCCGAGGATGAAGGGCTGGAGGATGTGGCCCTCGATCTGCTGGACGGCGAGGACCACGGCGAGGGTCATCACCGCGGTGAACACGCCCTGGGTGACCAGCGCGACGACCACCGCGAGCGCGCCGGAGGCGACCGCGCCGACCAGCGGGATGAAGGAGAACAGGAAGATGAACACGGCCAGCGGGACGGCCATGGGCACGTCGAGGAAGTAGATGCCGACGCCGATGAAGGTGGCGTCGATGAGGGCGACGATCACCGTGCCGCGGACGTAGGCCGTCAGCGTGTGCCAGGCGCGCGGTCCCGCACCCGCCACGCCGGGCCGGGCGTCCGCGGGAACCAGCTTGAGCACCCAGCCCCAGATCCGCTCACCGTCGTACAGCAGGAAGAGCGTCGAGAAGAACGCCAGCAGGATCCCCGTGAGGGCCTCGATGACGACCTGGACGCCCTCCAGGCCCACCGAGGTGATCTGGTCGGTGTTGGCGCCGACCGCGTCGCGCAGGTTCTTGGCGATCTGGTTGATCTGCTTGTCGGTGACGTGGAACGGGCTCTTCAGCAGCCAGTTGCGCAGGTCGTCGATGCCGTTCTGGATCTGGTCGGAGAGGTTGTCGATGTTCTCCATGACCTGCCAGGTCACGAACCAGCCGATCAGGCCCATCACACAGAAGCCGAGGATCGCGGTGAGCGCGGTGGCAAGGCCGCCCGGCACCCCGCGCCGCTTCAGCCGCGCCACCGTCGGCTGCAACAGCGCCGTGATGAGCAGCGCGATCACGAAGGCGAGGATGACGAGTTGGACGGCGCTGATGACCCGCATCAGCACCCACACGGTGCCCGCGAGCACCAGCAGCCGCCAGCCGGCCTCGGCCGCCACCCGTACGCCCCAGGGGACGGCCTGGGCGGGATCGGGGCGGACGGTGAGCTGGCGGGGCGCGGAGGGGCGTTTGACGGTCACGACGGGCGCGGCGGACGGACGGACGGCCGGCGGGTCCTCGGACTCGGCGCTCTCGGCGGTCTTCGGCTTGGCGCGGTCCGCGGGTTGCCGGGCCGGTTCCGTCGCGCCGGGCGGCGGTACGTCGGAGTCGGAACTCTCCCGCTCCACCTCGGCCCGGCGTTCATCCAGCCGCTCACTCAGATCCGTGAGTCCGGCGCCGATCCGGCCGAGCCATCCAGGCACGCGCGACATGATTCGCCCTCTACCCCCGTCCGTGCCCACCACTCCTCCCTGGAGTCGTCGCGTCCGACCGTACAGGGCGAAAGCCCCTCCCCTAAGGACGGGGAGGGGCTGCGCGAGGTTGAGAGGTGAGAGCGCCGGTTTCGGCGACGGCTCAGGCTTCGGGGCCTAGTACCAGCTGTTGGCCTGCCAGAAGGACCAGGCTTCGCACGGGCTGCCGTAGCGGCTGTCCATGTAGTTCAGGCCCCACTTGATCTGGGTGGCCGGGTTGGTCTGCCAGTCGGAGCCCGCCGAGGAGTACTTGGAGGCGGGCAGTGCCTGGAAGAGACCGTAGGCACCGGAGGACGCGTTGACCGCGTTCATCCGCCAGCCGGACTCGTGGTCCACGATGTTGCTGAAGCACTGGAACTGGGCGCTCGGCACCATCTGGCGGGCGATCGCCTGGATCTGCGCGACCGAGTACGAGCTCTGCACGGGGAAGGAGGAAGCGTCACGCGTGCTGGTGCGGCTCGCGGCCTTCTTGGCCTCGGCGCGCTCCTTGGCTTCCTTCTCCGCCTTCTCGGCGGCCGCCTTCTTCTCGAGGGCGGTCTTCGCGGCTGCCTTGCGGGCCGACTCCTCGGCACCCTTCTTGGCGCTCGCGTCGGCCGCGATGGCCTGCGCGTCCGCCTGCTGCGTCAGGGACGCCAGCTGCACGTGGGCCTGCTGGCCCGCGGGTATGTCCGCGAGGAGCGTCGCATCGGTTGCCGTCGCCTCTGCGTCGTTGTTCTGCGCCACGCTGCCCGAGGCAACGCCCACGACGCTTCCGACGGCGGTGACCGCGGTGGCCGAGACCACTGCGAATCCCCGGACCGAGATCCGGCTCACACGGTTTCCTTCCAGCATCGCCCGCTTCGGTGACCCTGGCGGACGCAATCGTGCCCCTGAACACTGGCCTCCCAACTGCGGGGTCACGGGAGGCACGGGCCCGGTGGGCAACTCCCACGAGGGGAGCGCCGCTTGGTGCTCGGGCGGCATACGACGACGCTGTTCAGTTGGCTGTGATGCTGCTGTGGTGTTGTACCGCTGGGGGCACAGGTGTGTCGTATGCGGGGCCTGACAGGAGTGAGACTCTGCCGTAACCGGACGTCGGGTGGCAATTCTGAGTTGCGTGTGAAAGCTCACATCCCGTTTGGCGCCGGTGAATTCGAGAAACAGGGCCACGCGAAGGCGCCGCCCGGCTAGGCTCTTGGCCTTTCCGGACGGCGCCAACCAACGAGTAGCTACCGCAAGTTGAGCACTTGGGTCAGATCTGCCCGTCCTCCAGCATTTCGGTCACAAGGGCCGCGATCTGGGACCTCTCGGACCGGTTCAGCGTGACATGCGCGAAGAGCGGATGCCCCTTCAGTTTCTCCACGACGGCGACCACGCCGTCGTAGCGACCGACCCGCAGATTGTCCCGCTGGGCGACGTCATGGGTCAGGATCACCCGTGAATTCGCGCCGATCCGGGACAGAACGGTCAGCAGGACATTCCTTTCCAGTGACTGCGCCTCGTCCACGATCACGAACGCGTCGTGCAGCGAGCGTCCGCGGATGTGGGTCAGGGGCAGCACTTCGAGCATCCCGCGCGCGGTGACCTCTTCGATGACCTCGCGGCTGGTGACCGCGGAGAGCGTGTCGAAGACCGCCTGCGCCCAGGGGCCCATCTTCTCGGCCTCGGAGCCGGGCAGATAGCCGAGCTCCTGTCCGCCCACCGCGTACAGCGGCCGGAAGACCATCACTTTCTGGTGCTGGCGGCGCTCCAGGACCGCCTCAAGACCCGCGCAGAGCGCGAGCGCCGACTTGCCGGTGCCGGCCCGGCCTCCCATCGACACGATCCCGACGTCCGGGTCGAGCAGCAGATCCAGCGCGATGCGCTGCTCCGCGCTGCGGCCCTTGATGCCGAACGCCTCCCGGTCGCCGCGCACGAGGCGGACGTTGCCCTCGGACGTCACCCGGCCCAGCGCGTTGCCGCGCTCGGACTGGATGGTGAGCCCGGTGTGCACGGGAAGCTCGGCGGCCTCGGGCACGTACACGTGCCCTTCCTCGAAGAGGATGTCCACCTGCTCGCCGGCCAGGGTCAGTTCGGACATTCCGGTCCAGCCGGAGGAGCCCGTGATGGCGAGTTCCGCGCGGTACTCCTCGGCGAGGAGCCCGACGGACGAGGCCTTGATCCTGAGCGGCAGGTCCTTGGACACGACCGTGACGTCGAACCCCTCGGCCTGCAGATTGCGGGCGACCGCGAGGATGCGGGAGTCGTTGTCCCCCAGGCGGTAGCCGCTGGGCAGCACGCTGGGGTCCGAGTGGTTGAGCTCGACACGGATGGTCCCGCCCAGCTCCCCGATCGGGATGGGGGCATCGAGGCGACCGAACTTCACCCGGTAGTCGTCGAGCAGGCGCAGGGCCTGCCTGGCGAAGTACCCGAGCTCGGGATGGTGCCGCTTGGCCTCCAGTTCCGTGACCACGACGATGGGGAGCACTACTTCGTGCTCCTCGAAGCGGGTCATGGCGTTCGGGTCGGCCAGCAGGACGCTGGTGTCGAGAACATAGGTGCGCCGGTCTGGCATACGGCGCTTTGTGCTGGTCACCACGGAAGGACGTACCCCCTCGGATGAGGTCGGGGAGCGACGGAGTGGAGCTGGACCGGTCGACGGCCGCTCTGCACGGGCCGAGAACCGGCCCTCCACTGCTTCTTCCGTGCCGTGACCGCACGGTCGAGCTGGTGCAAAGGGCCTCCCGGGCGGACGGCCCCGTGCCGTCCGCTGAGATCCGACACCCGTGGTTCGGGCGTCGACCTGCTTGGCTTATGCCCTCGAACATGCGCCGCCATGCCACGGCATATGACGGCGCCCCGGTGAACTCCTTGTTACTTCCGTCCCAAAAGGGATGGTCCCGTTGCCTCCCGGACCGTCCCGCCGGCCCCTGCCGGCCCGCCCTCAGCCGCCGTAGCGGCGGTGGCGCAGCGCGTAGTCGCGCAGTGCGCGCAGGAAGTCGACCTTGCGGAAGGCCGGCCAGAAGACCTCACAGAAGTAGTACTCCGAGTGGGCCGACTGCCACAGCATGAATCCGGACAGCCGCTGCTCGCCGCTGGTCCGGATCACCAGATCGGGGTCGGGCTGCGCACCCGTGTAGAGGTGGCGGCTGATCATGTCGACGGAGACGGCGTCGGCGAGCTCCTCCATGGAATGGCCCTTGTCGTGGGCGTCGAGGACCATCGAGCGCACGGCGTCGGCGATCTCCTGCCGGCCGCCGTAGCCGATGGCCACGTTGACCACTATCCCGTCGACCAGCGCGGTGGCCTCCTCGGCCTCCTTCAGCGCGGTCTGCATCTGGCCGGGCAGCAGGTCGGGGGTGCCGACGTGGTGCACGCGCCAGCGGCCGTCGGCGGCGAGGGTGCGCACGACGTCCTCGATGATGCCGAGGAGCGGGCCGAGCTCGTCCTGGGGCCGGTCGAAGTTGTCCGTCGACAGCAGCCAGAGGGTGACGACCTCGACGTCCGTCTCGGTGCACCAGCCGAGGAACTCCTCGATCTTCTCCGCGCCGGCCCGGTGGCCGTGCACGGTGGTGGAGCCCGCGGCCTTCGCCCAGCGGCGGTTGCCGTCCATGATGACGCCGATGTGCTTGGGCACCTGAGCGTGGTCCAGGTGGCCTTCCACCCGGCGTGCGTAGAGCCTGACCAGCAGGCCGCGCAGCTTGTCGCGCAGGTTCACGTGATGTCAGCCCCTCCGTACGGTGGCGGTCCCCGCGTCGGCAGCGTACCGCTGCCTGGCCGCACCCGAGTTGGGGGGTCCGGCGGTCGAGGACGCGGTGGTGCGAGACGCGGTGCTTGAAGTTGCGGTGCTTGAGGATGCGTCGCCGAGTGCAGGACGGCGGGGGCCGGTCGAGCGGTTCCCGCAACCCCCGGGTGCCTGCCGTGAGCGTCCGCTCCGGGTATCCCTGTCCGCCCACATAAAACGGGCCGGTCCGTGGGGGGGATACGGACCGGCCCGAGGGGGGGTTTCCACCATAACCCTTCGTAAGTGATGCTGCGTGCATCGGCGTGCCACAACTACTCTCCGGAATCGAACGGCGACGCGCCGATGGCCGTACAAGGGCCCTTTCGTAGCGCGCACATGGCCGAAACACAGCGGATTCCCAGGCGTTTTACCCGTCCCCCGGGTGGGTGACCCCGTCGGCGAACGCTCACTTGACGCGCACATGGGCACAAACGGACGGTCACGGAACCACAGAGAAATCGGCACCGCGCAGCCCCCTCCACTGCGCGGTGCCGCCCGCGCAGCTTTGCTCACGCGAATTACCTTGGTACGAACTTACGTGAGCCATAGGCCCAGATGCGAGCCGACCTCGATAACAATGTGGAAACCCCGCCCCTGCCTGCGAATACGCCGTAGGCGGGCGCTGTGGGGGCGTTATGCCATGGCGGACACCTCCCGTCCTACTCCCCCTCTACCGTCGGTCCATGACCCTGACGATCACGTGGAAACAGGCGAGCGCGCGACGCATGGAGCGGCAGTTCCTGGCCAACCCGGCGCCGGCGGGCACACCGGTCGCCGATGTGGTGAGCGCCATGCTCGCCACGCACGCGCAAGTGCTGTCGGCGGCGGAGGTGTCGGTGGGGGTGCGGGCGGTCGGGCTGACACGGGCGGATGTACGGGCGGGGTTGTGGGGAGACGGGACGTCGGCATCGTCGACGGGTTCGGCGTCGTTGGTGAAGGCGTACGGTCCGCGCGGGACCGTGCATCTGCTGCCGGCGCGTGAACTGCCCCTGTGGTGCTCGGCGTTGCCCGCGGTACCGGGCGGGGCCAGTCCGTTCGCGCCGGACGTGCGGGTCACCGAGGAGCAGGCGCGGGAGATCGTGACGGCGATCAGGGACGCGCTCGACGGGACCTGCCTGACCATCGACGAACTGGGCGAGGCGGTGGTCGCCCGCACCGGGCCCTGGGCCGGCGACCGGGTGATGCCCGCCTTCCAGGACCTGTGGCCGCGCTGGCGCCAAGTGATGCACCGGGCCGGCCAGTCGGGCGCCCTCTGCTTCGGACCGAACCGGGGCCGCAAGGTGACGTACACCCGCCCACCGCACTTCGCCCCGCAGCCCGCGGACGAGGCCCTGCGCGAGCTGGTACGCCGCTATCTGCACGCCTACGGCCCGGCGACACCGGCGCACTTCGCCAAGTGGCTGGCGGCGCGGGGTGGTTGGGCGGCGGAGCTGTTCGGGGAGCTGGCGGCGGCGGGGGAGATCGAGGAGGTGGTCCTGGAGGGGGCGGTGTTGGAAGGGGCGGTCTTGGAGGGGGTGGCGTCCAAGGGCGCCGGGGACGGGAGCGGCAACGGGAGTGGGAGAGGGAACGGGAGTGGGAGAGGGAACGGGGTCGCTTGGGTCGTGGCCGGCGACACCGTGTTCCCCTCCGAACCCGCGCGCGGGGTGCGGTTGTTGCCGTACTTCGATGCGTACGCCATCGCCGCGCAGCCTCGGGAGCTGCTGTTCCCGGGGGCCGCGTACCGAAGGGCCCTCGCGGGCGGCCAGGCCGGCAACTTCCCCGTGCTGCTGGTCGACGGGGTCGTGGCCGGGGTCTGGCACCAACGGCGCCGGGGACGTCGTACGACGGTCACGGTCGAGCCGCTCGGGCGGCTGACGGCGGGCCAGGAACGGGAGTTGGGCGAGCGGGTCCGACGGGTGGGGGAAGTGCTGGAGGCGGAGGCGGAGTTGGTGATCGGGGCGGTGACGACGGGGCCGCACGCGTGACGGGCGTGAGGGCTCTCAGGCGAGGGGCTTGCGGGCGTCGAAGAGGTGGCGGGTGCTGTGCGCGACGAACGGGCCCTCGGACTCGATGCGTTCGTGCAGGGAGCGGAGTCGGTCCTCGTACTTCTCCACGGTGAAGTCGGGGACCATCCAGATCACCTTGCGCAGGAAGTGGACGACGGCGGCGATGTCGTAGAACTCGATCCGCAGCTGCTCGGCGCGCAGTTCGACGACTTCGAGACCGGCGGCCTCGGCGGCGGCGCGCTCGCGGTCGGGGTGGCGGGCGTTGCGGGTCGCGTCGGGCTGGGCGCCGAGGAAGTGCTCGACCAGTTCGTAGACGCTGCTGGGACCGACGTGCTGAGCGAAGTACGTGCCGCCGGGGCGGAGCACGCGGGCGATCTCGTGCCAGTGCGCGCGCACCGGGTGCCGGCTCACGACCAGGTCGAAGGCGGCGTCCGCGAAGGGCAGCGGCGCGTCCTCCCCGGACGCGACGACGGCGACGCCGTGCGGGCGGAGCAGGGCGGTGGCCTTGGCGACGTTCGGCGGCCAGCCCTCGGTGGCGGCGGTGAGGAGGGGGCGGGGGGCGGCGCCGGGCAACGGGCGGGGGACGGAGCCGAGGGCGAACCCGAGGACCTCCCCTCCCCCGGTCTGGATGTCGAGCGCGGCGGTCGCCTCCGCGAGACGCTCCGCCATCGAACTGGCGTACCCCCAGGAGGGCCGCGCCTCGCTGGCCCGCCCCTCGAACCACGAGAAGTCCCAGCCCGCGGTGGGGACGGCGACCCCTTCGGCGACCAGGTCTTCGAAAGTGCGCGGGTGTACGTCCATGTGGTCATCGTGGCAGGGCGTTGTCAGTGGGCGCTGCTAATTTTTCGAGCATGACGACTGGTGACGCATCGGGCACGGTGGCTGGGAGTACGGCGGGCGAGAGTGCCCCGTCCGCAGGCACGGCGGCTATGGGCATGCCGTACGCGGGCAGTGAGAAGGAGACGTTGCGGGAGAGTCTCGACCGGCACCGGGACGCGGTGCTGTGGAAGCTGGAGGGGATGGACGACGAGGGGCTGCGGCGCCCGATGACCCCGTCGGGCACGACTCTGCTCGGCCTGGTGAAGCACCTGGCGTCGGTCGAGTACGGGTGGTTCGTGGAGACCTTCGGCGGCGAGGCCGA
The DNA here is from genome assembly GCF_044750545.1 of Streptomyces sp. NPDC088794. Taxonomy (NCBI): domain Bacteria; kingdom Bacillati; phylum Actinomycetota; class Actinomycetes; order Kitasatosporales; family Streptomycetaceae; genus Streptomyces; species Streptomyces sp. NPDC088794. The sequence continues at coordinate 249,844 of NZ_JBIVKB010000002.1, forward strand.
GCCGCTGTGGTTCGACCCGTACAGCGACGAGGACATGCGCGCGGACCAGGGCGAGACGACCGGACAGATCATCGAGTTCTACGGCCGCGCCCGCGCCGCCGCCGACCTCATGATCGCCGCGCGATCACTGGACGACCTGGGCCGGCCGCCGTGGCGCGAGCACTCCGTGTCGATGCGCTGGACCCTGGTCCACATGATCGAGGAGACGGCGAGACACGCGGGGCACATGGACATCGTGCGGGAGCTGCTCGACGGGGCGGCCGGGGACCATCGCCGGGGCTGAGGTGTCGGCCGGCCTGGGCGATGGTCGCGGCGGGAGGGGTTACGGGGCGGGGGTTACGGGACGAGGGGTTACGGAACGGAGGCTATGGGACGAGGGGTTACGGAACGGAGGCTATGGGACGAGGGGTTACGGAACGGGGGCCCACGGATTGGGGGCTACGGGACGAGGGGCCGGACCTCCTCCGCCACGAACCGTACGAATCCCTCGGGGTCGGGCTCGTCGCCCGTCGGCTGGATGATCACCGTGTCGGCACCGGCGTCGGCGAGCCGCTGAACGGCCTTGGCGACGGCTCCGGCGTCCCCGGCGACACCGAGGTCGGGGACGGACTCGACACCCTCGGCGGCGAGTTCGGCGCGGAGGCGGGCGGGGGCGTCGGGGCCGGTGGCGGCGAGGAGGTAGACGACGACCTCGTGCCGGGGGGTTGGGGGCTGGTGAGAGGGGTCGGCGGAGGAGGGGTCTGCGGGGGAGAGACCGGCGGAGGAGGGACCGGCGGCCTTCTGCCGCTGCTGGTTCCTCTCGTTGATCCCCTCGTCGATGAGTTGGCGGGCCCGGCGTACGCCCTCGGGTGAAGTGCTGGCGGTCAGGACGGTGCCGTCGGCGGCCTCACCGGCGAGGCGGAGCGTACGGGGTCCGGTGGCGCCGGCGAGAACGGGGACGGGTTCGGCGGGCGGCCAGTCGAGTGCGACGTCGTCCAGTTTCACGTACCGCCCGCTGGTGGTGACCCGCTCACCGGCCAGCAGGGCGCGCAGCGCGTCGAGATGCTCCCGCAGCAGCGTCACGGGCGACTCGACACGGGCGCCGACCTGGCCCATCCAGTCCTGCACGCCGTGGCCGACGGCGAGGATCGGGCGGCCGGGGAACATGCGGTGCAGGGCGGCGGCCTCCATGGCGGTGACGGCGACGTTGCGCAGCGGGACGGGCAGCAGCCCGACGCCGATCCGCACGCGTTCGGTCCAGGCGAGGGCCGCCGCGGCGGTGGAGATCCCGCCCTCCCGGAAGCAGTCCTCCCACAACCACAGTTCCTCCAGCCCGGTCTCGTCAGCGAGCCGGGCGACGGAACGCAGTCGCTCAGGGGGCAGTTGGGGCCGGAACACAGCGCCGAGTCCAGTCATGGACCTTTCCTACCCGGCGCGGGGAGCAGGAACAACACCTTTACACCCCTGACAAGCCGTCGCTGCCGCCGTCTCTGCTCATGCCCATGCCGTAACGGAGCAGCACGACGCCGTTGCCGAAGACACGGTTCTCGAGGAGGCGGAGGGAGGTGGCGATGGCGGTCGCCTCCGGGAAGAGCCGCGTCCCCTGCCCGACCAGCGCGGGATGGACGTACAACCGCAACTCCTCGACCAGTCCGAGCCGCAGAAACTCGCCACCGACACCGGCCCCACCGACCCAGAGGTCCCCACGGGTGTCCTCTTTGAGCGCGGCGACCTCCTCGGGCACGATCTCCCGCACCACCGTGGCGTTCCACTCGGCCCGCGCGAGCGTCCGCGAGTACACGACCTTCGGCAGCTCCCGCCAGATCCCGGCGAACTCGGCGGTCACGGCGTCGGCCTCGGGATCGGCGTCGGCGGTGGGCCAGAAGTCCGCCATCAGCTCATACATGACCCGCCCACTGAGCAGCGCGCCCAGCTGTCCGATCTCGTCGTTGAAGTGCTGGTGGAGTTCGTCGTCGACGGTGTGCCAGGAGATGTCTTTGTCGGGGCCTTCGATGTAGCCGTCGAGGGACACGGACATCATCAGAACGACTTTAGGCATCGCGTACCTCACTGGTGGGTGCGGGTCTGTAGCTCGGACGCTGGTCGATGACGTACAGGTGACGGGGTCCCGGAACGGCGATCACCGCGGCGAGGCAGGGATCGCCGGCGAACCAGACCGTCCTGACCTCCGCCTTCCTCGCAGGCTTGGCCCGCTTCCCGAGGCGACCTCCCCACCACACGGAGCGCACGTGGGAATGCATCACCATCGTCACCTGCTGATCCGGTGCTTCGGGGTGCGGGAACCGCAGCCAGGCGTACCCGTTCCGCACCCCGGGGATGTTCCCGATGCCGCTTTCCGGCGCCTCGTACACCTGCCACGGATGGTGGCGCAGAATGCGGCGCGCACGGAATGCTCCCCGCCAGTAGGCCACTTGAAGGAACGTCCGGTAGAACGTGTAGGCCAACGGGACGAAGAAGAGCCACAGCGTCCATGCGATGGACATGATCACGTACCACACCAACAGGCCCGCCCACGCCGCCGGCCACAGAATCTGGCCGATGACAGCACAGATGGCAAGCCTGTTCCAGGCACGGCGAGTTGCCGGGTCGTCCCATGCCGTGGGGTGGTTCGGGGGCGGCATTTCACTCCTCGTCGGATACGTCCGGGAGCGGGTTCTCGAAACTGACCGTCGCGGCGATCTGACGAACGATGGCCCGATACTGCTCGCGGTGGGCGGCGCCCCTAGTCGTGCTCAGGGCGAGGACGGCCAGACGTCTGCAGTCGGGTTGGGGAAGGTAGGCGTGGAACTGGGAGAGGGGTTGCCGCGGAAGGTCGCCTTGCGTAGGTACTGCCATGACGCTCTCGCTGAATGTCGCTGGGCCACAAGGGAGTTCGCGGTATTCGATGTCGGTGCGAGGCTCGGAGGACGTGACCGCGCGAGCTGCCAGCACCCCGCGGGGAGCGACGGCCACGTCACGCCAGGAGATGGTGAACCAGGACAGCAGAGGCTGCCCGTTTTTCGGACCCGCCGCATCGGCGTCGTCACTGTGCAAGCCGACCGAGCAGTGCACGGTACCTACTTCGCGGAGTGCGCAGAGCAGTTGCTGGACCGCGGCGAAGTCGGTGATGAATTTCTGCCGGGCCAGTTCGTTCGGTGCCGCGGCCAAGAAGGGGGCGACGGTACTGCGCAGTTCCTCGGCGGCGGGAGACCCGGGCTCGGGTAACAGGGCGTCGAGCGGAAGGGCGGTGAAGCCGGCCGGCTCGGCGAACCACAGTTCCGCGAGGGCGTCCTTGACCGAGTCGTGGAGGATGACGGTGGGACTGCTCATGATTCCTGTCCGGTGACTGCGGCCGTGTCGACGGAGGTCGGGGAGGCCTCCGCGAAGCGGGCGCCTGCTCGGCGGGCGACCTCGAGATCGGCGGGAGTGGCTCCTTGCCACCGCCGCCGTTCCGCTCTCGGGTCGAGTGCGGACGGGCGATAGAGGAAATGAAGCCTGCGGGGAGCCTTGCCGCCTCTGGCGGACACCGCCAGGACACCGAGAAATCGCGGGTCGCCGGCGAACCAGAGCGGTTCCAGTCGAGCCTTGAGCCCGGGCTTGGTCCGCGGACCTCCGATGCGCCGCAGCCACCAGTACGCGCGGTAGTGCTTGACGAACGTGAGCGGGATTCCCCTCTCCCGATCATCCACCGGGTCGGGGAATTCGATCCAGATGCCGTCGTCCTCCGCTTCGGGGTGTCGGTCGAGACCGCGGGGGGCGCGGTGAAGGAGTTGCCACGGATAGTGCTGGAGAACACGCACCATGCGCAGTGCCGTCGAGATGTAGCGCAGTTGGATGACCGCCCGGTAGAGCACATAGCAAAGAGGCAACGCGAACAGCCATGCAAAACCGGGCGACAGATAACCGATCAACACATACAGCAGGCCGAACCATACGACGGGCCAGCCCACGAGGCCGACGATGTTCATGACCATGTGTGCCGACCAGGCACGACGCGTGGGCGGGTGACCCCATGCCGTGGAGCAGTCAGTCGGGTTCACAGGACTCTCCGTTTCAGCAGTGACCTCAGAAGACATGTCGCGCGACGCTGTAGACGCCACCGACATCAAGCGCCAGCCGCGATCCATCGATACCGGCGACGGTTCCGTCCTTGATGCCGTCGTCGTCCGCGTCCGCCACCTGGTTGTAGAAACCGAACCCACCGGTACCGACTCCCACCAACCCGGAAGTTCCCTCGACGACTTCAGCGGCCCTCGCGGGATTGCTGAGGCCTCGCACGGCTCGCGCGACCAGCAGGTTGTCCACATTCGACACCGCACTCACCTCGTCCATGGTTCTTGCGCCCACCAGGAGCATCCTCTCCCCCAGGCCGACGGCTTCGGCGCTGCGAGCAGCGGCCCGGATACCGGCGTACGCGCCCTTTCCGGCTGCCCCCGCTCCTGGCAGGGCACCTGCGAAATCCGCCCCTACGGAGACGAGGTTGCTCCAGAAGTCGGCGTCGAATTCCTGCTTGGTGAAGCCGTCCTTCAGGGATTCCCATGTCTCCGCATCCGAAAGGCGCCATGCGAACGCAGCCAGGCTGAGCGCGGACGACGTGAGCATCAACATCCCCACCGTCGCGAGAGTCCATCCCAACGGCCCGGAGAGAAGCAGCGCCGCCACGGCGATCACACCTGCCACGAAGCTGAGAATGTCCGGCAGGTTCTCGCTCAGCCAGTCGAGTGCCTCGTCGCACCAGCCCGGTTCGTGCGGTGCCAGCTTCTTCGTCGCGTCGCGGATCTTGGCAGCCCGGTACTTCGCTCTGCTCTCGTGCTCCTCCGCGAGTTTCTTCGCCCTGCCGATGACCCTTTCCAGGTCGCCCTGGGCGTCGCCGACGGCCGTGTTCGCGTGAGTCAGTGCCTTCTGTGCCTCATCGTGCCGAGCCCCCTTGTGGTCCAGGCCGGGAGCGTTCGCGGCCTTGTTCGCGCGCCCCTTCGCCGCGTCCAGGACGTCCTTGGCATCCTTCGCGTCCCGTTCGAGATCTCTGGCCCGGCGCTGGAAGTCATCGAGCTCCCCTTCCCAGCGGTGGAGATGCCGCGCCGCCTTCCGAATGGAGTGACCCGCGTTCTTCAGGTTCATCGGAAGAGGGCCGCCGTCGAGTTGCTCACGGAAGGCGACAGCCGCGTCCCCCTTCCAGTAACTGCCGTCGAGGAGCCTGGTCACCAAGTCGTGGGTGTCTTCGAGGACCTTCGCGCAGCCGGCGAGCTTCTTGTGCAACGCCCGAACCGTCTCCGTATGACCGGGAACGGGGTTGAACCCCAAGTGCGGGTAGTCGGAATTCGGGATGCGCGGCGCCGGCTTGAGACCCTGAGGCTTGTCCAGATCCGCACGTGACTTCGGATCGAGAGCGGCCCCGATCCGCTCGGCTCCAGGAGTGACCGTCACGTCCGGTTCCCCTTGCCCGCGCCGGCCTTCTTCAAGGCTTCGTCGAGCGCCCTGTCGACCTCGCGATAGCTGTCCTTGCTCTTCCCGATGATCTCGGCGAGGTCCTCCGTCTGCCGGCCGATCTCCTCGGTCCCGTACCGCCAGTCGTCCTGGAACTCCTCGCAGGCGCAATCCAGGTCATCGGTGCCGAGCCCGATGACGTTCGCGTCCATCAGCGCCTTGCGGATGCCTTGAAGAGAGCTCTTCGACTTACGCAGTTGCTTCATGAAATGCGCGAGTTCGTCGCCGTCGACGACCAAGCGTTCCGCCATGCCCCGGTCCCTCTCCCCAGTTGATCAGCACCGATGGGAGGAACGACCGGGTCCGGGTTTTGTGACGGACGGTGGGGCGCTCCCCTCTTTAGGGGGAGCGCTTACCGGACAGCGGGGGTGCGGCGGAGTGGAGTGGGTGGCCGGGGTCAGCGGTTGACGGCCTGGATCTCCTGTACGACGACGTTCTGGGTGGCGCCGAAGGTGCCGGGGTCGAGGTCGCCGCCCGGGGAGTTCGTGCCGGTCCAGTGGATCTCCCAGGTGACCGTGGCCCTGAGTGGGAAGGTGTCGTCGCCCGACGAGCGCAGGTACTTCACCCCGCAGGGTGGGGTCTTGCCGGCCTTGCCCTTGGCGTAGGGCTCGCCGATGCGGTCGCCGTCGAGCGGGCAGACGCCGGACGCGGGGTAGGTCTGGGCGTCCGCGGTGCCGGGTTCGATCTTCACCGAGACCGGTGTGGCGGTGGTCGTCGCGGAGATCTGCAGCAGCGGGACCCTCGCCGTGACCGAGACGGGCTTGAACTTGGCCGCGTCCAGCCAGGCCCAGGTCGGGAGGTTCACCTTCGTGGTGTTCGCCGGGGCGAGGTCCATCTTCGTGGAGGGGACGCGGATCTCGGCATAGGCGAGTTGGGCAAGCATCTCGGGCGTGACCGCCTCGGCGATGTTGGCCGGCGGGGCGTCGCCGGTGGCGACCCAGAAGTAGGGCTCCTTGCAGTTCAGCGCGGCGGGGTCACCCTCGCGGCCCTGAGTGACGTACGAGTCCCACCAGAAACCCTTGCCGGTCTCCTCCTTGTTGAAGTCCTTGTAGGGCTTGCCCTCTTCGTATGTCGCGCGCTCCTTGGCGTCCCACTCGTAGCCCGTCGAACCGGCTTCCCAGATCGGCTTGAGGTACTTCTCCAGTTGGGCGGGCGTGTATTTCGGGGCGTAGTAGCAGGCGGGTGGGGTCCAGGTCGTCGTGGAGGTGACCGGGCCCACGGATTCGCCGGAGCCGTTCTTGGAACGGTCGTAGACGACGGCTCCCGCGGTCGAGGTGAGCTTGTCGCCCTCGTTGCCGCCCTGCTCCTGGGTCTCGGAACCGGTGCCTTTTCCGCCGGGCACGAAATCGGCCCAGGCCGACGGGCTGGACGTGAACACCAGGACGCCTGCCATGACGGCGGTGCCGAGCGAGATCCTCGTTATGGCTGGCACTGAGCCGCCCCCCTTGTGGAAATGATCTGCGACGTCTGCCAGACACCGTCGGGGTTCTTGTCCAACGTGGTGTTGTAGAAGACGTAGCTGTTCTTGGTCACCGGCGTTTTGGAGACCTTCCCGGTCTTCTTGTCCTTGCTGAAGCCCTTGCTCTCGTCCGCGCAGAAGGTGAGACCGGCCGACGTCTTGCCCTTGAGCGTCACCTCGCGGTCGTAGTACCGGGCCGAGCCCGTCATCGTGGCCCCGGCGTCCTTGAACTCGGCGACCCACGACAGCGCGGATTCCAGCGCCTTGCCGGTGTTGTAGTAACCGACGGCCTCGCCCTTGGGATCGGTTCCCGTGATCGCGGCGTCGACGGCACGCATACGCTCCGCGTTGTCCGACAGCACCGCGTCCTTGACGGCGTCGCCGGTCTTCGCGTCCTCGAAGTCGAGCGTCAGGTCGGACGGCAGCGTGATCTTCGGGCGGTCCGATGCCGTCGACGTCGAGGGCGTCGGGGATGCCGACGGCTCCTTGCTGGTGTCGGCGCCTGCGATCTTGTCGTTCTTGCCGGAGCTGTCGTCGTTGCCGCATGCGGACAGCGACAGGGCCGCAGCGGCGGTCAGCGTGATCGCTGCGAGCAGTGTGGGGCGGCGGGTCACGGTCGGCTCCTGGTGGGGCGAGGCTTCTCTCGAGCGAACCAACGCTATCCAGCGGCATGGAGCGACACCAGGGTGACACCCGTCGACCCAGGGAGCGTATGAGGTCAAATCCCCCACACCCGGGACCACTTGAGTCATTACAGTTACATAACGCGCCAACGTGTTCACGGTGCAGCGATGTGAGCCGATCATTCCACTCATGAACAAGCAAAGGTGAATGTGTTCAGGGTTGGCACTTGTCGCCACCGCGCAGCGAAGTCAACTTCCCCACGACCCAGACGCCCTTGGCGTTCTTGCGGAGTTGCGTGGTGTAGAGGACGTAGTTGTCCTTGGAGGCCGGCGTCATGTCCGTCTTGCCGGTCTTGAGGCTTCGGTTGTAGGCCTTGTTCCGGTCTTCGCCTCGAAATGGCATTTGGCGCCGGGGATGCGGTCCTTGTAGTCCACGAATTCTTGGATGAACTTCCGGCTTCCCGCCGCAGCTTCACCCTCGGAGTAGTACCTGTACGCCTCACTGAGCGGATCCTGCTCGGCGATGGCCATGTCCACTGCCTTGATGAACTGCTCGCTGTCGGCCATCACCGCATCCTCGTCCTTGTCGCCCGTCTTCGGCCAATCGAAGGCGTACGAGAGGTCCGACGGCAGCTCGATCCTCGGGCGGTCCGACGCCGTCGACGTCGAGGGGGTCGGGGACGCCGACGGCACCTTGCCAGAGTTGTCGGAGGTGTCGGAGGTGTCGTCGTTGCCGCATGCGGACAGCGACAGGGCCGCGACGGCAGTCAGTGTGATCGCTGGGAGCACGGCGGTTCACGGTTGGCTCCTGTGGGGCGTTTCGGTGCGGGTACGTTCGGTTCGGACGGTAGGCGGGCGGGCTGGGTGGAGGTTCTGGGGATGGCGCGGCGATGGCCTGACGGGCGTGGGGAGTTGGTCGTGGGGGCGGACGACGGAGTGGGGGGTGTCTCCGTTCCGTTGGAGGTCGCGACCTCCTATCGGGCCCGTACCAAAGGGCTGTTGGGGCGGGATTCCGTCGACGGGGCGATTCTGCTGTCGCCCGCGAACGGCGTGCACACCTTTCGGATGCGAATCCCGATCGACGTCGCCTATCTCGACCGCCGCCTCAAGGTCATCGCCGTCCACACCATGAAGCCCGGGCGCTTGGGACTGCCCCGGCTCCGTTCCCGGCATGTACTGGAGGCGGAGGCCGGGGCTATGGCGGGGTGGGGGCTGCGGGTGGGCGGCACGGTCGAGGTGCGGGGGGACGTGGAGGGGGTGGGGGGCGGGTCCTGAGGGGTGTCTTACCGGAGCCGGATGACCGGGGCGGCGGACGATACGTCGATCACACCCCAGTCGCCCTCCACGTGGAAGGCCGAGCCGTTCCAGAACAGGGTGTCGAAACCGCCGTAGTCCTTGGAACCGGAAGCATCCACCGCCGGCGGAGTTCCCTGGCCCGACCACACCAGGTCGCGTACTTGGGGGAATTGGATCGTGGCTCGCGCATAGCAGGCCTGCTCGGTGGGGGCGGGCGGGTGGTAGGCCGGGTGTCCAGGGGTGAGGACCAGTTCGGCTTCGAAGGTGAGCGCGCCGGGAGTGGCGCGGATCTCCAGTACGAAGCTGTCCTCCAGGTAGACGTCCGCGAATCCGTCCAGCGTCTGGTATCTCAACTCCCGGTCGCCTCTCCGTCAGCTCAGCTCTCCGTCCGCGGGAACGACACCTCCACCCGGCGGTTCTTCTTACGGCCGTCCTCCGTGGAGTTGTCGGCGATCGGGTACTGCTCGCCGTAGCCGCGGACCTCGAAGGTGATGTTGGGGTCGTTGAGTTCCTGGTCGAGGACGTCCTGGACGGCGTTGGCGCGTTGGCGGGAGAGGACGTCGCCGTGGGCCGAGGAGCCGAGGTTGTCGGTGAAGCCGAAGACTCGGATCTTTGTGGCGTTCTGGTTCTTGATCTCCGTCGCGATGGAGGAGATGCGGGCTCTCGAGTCGGCGCTCAACTTCGCGCTGTTCTTGCTGAACAGGACCTCGGCCTGGAGGGCGAACTTGACGTCGGAGTTGGTGTCCTCGCGGCGTTCGTCGCCGCTCTGGTCCTCCACGACGGATTTGATGTCGAGGACCTTGGGGGTGGCGAGGGTGGCGCCTTCGGGGAGTTTGAGGTCGGGGTCGTTGGGGTCGACCTGGACGGGGGCGGAGGCGGAGGGTTCGGTGCCTGGGGGGACGCTGGGGGTGTCGTCCGCGTGGGCCCCCACCGCGCCGTAGACGTTGGCGGCGACCATGACGGTGGCCGCGGTGACGGCCACCAGCAGCCGTGGGGCCGTCGAACGGGTGTGGGTACGGGTCATTGCCGGCCTCACCCGGAGATCTTGATCGTGGCGCTGGAGAACGTCGGGAGCTGGAGGGAGACCTCGGTCGTGCTCGCCGGCGGCGCCGGGAACTGCATGAAGACCGAGAGCTCCTCGCCCGCCTTCAGGATCGAGAAGCCCGTGGTCGTCAGCGGGCGGCCCTCGGTGTCCCGTAGGACGTAGTAGCGCTTCTTCTCCTTGGAGTCCACGAGGGTGGCGCCACCCAACGACCTGCCGTGCGCGACGACTTCGGTCTCGTCCCCGCGCAGTGCGGACGGCACGGTCACCGAGTTGGCGCTGTCGTTCTTCAACGTGCCGTTCACGGTGACGAATCCGCCGGAGTCGCGGTCCGCGGAGGTGACCTGGAGGAACAGGCCGTCCGAGCCCTTCAGTTCGGCCAGAGGGTCGTCCGACTGGCCTTCCTGGGCGCTGGGGTCGGATCCGTCGTCCTTGGTGTCACCCTTGGAAGCAGAAGCCGTTGTCTCCGGCTTCTTGTCGTCACCGCTGCCGCCGCAGCCCGCCATGCCGACGGCCAGGCCGGCCGCGACGGTCAGTGCGACCATCCCCCTGCGAGCCCGCGCAGTGAACCGAATGCTCATGCTTCTGCTTCCTTCGTCACTCGTCGTTCGCTATTGGTCGGCCAGATGGACGTCGAACAGGTCCTCGGGGTGGGGAAGTCCGGTGAGGTGCTCCGGGTCCAGGTCCCAGAACGCGCCGTCGTCACAGGTGAGCCGTGGCAGCACGACGTCTTCCGCGTCACCGTCCCCCGGCTCGCCCTCTCCCGGATCGTCGTCCCCGGGGTCCTCGGCAGGGGGCTCCGTGGCAGGGGGGTCGAAGGTGCACAGGGACTGGATGACGGCGGTGGCGTCCGTGGTGGACTGCTTGTCCTCCGTACCGGGGATGACGGATTTCCCGACGGTCCGGTTGGTCCTCACCTGGACCGTGAAACCGAGCAGTCCCTGCGGTAGGCAGCTCAGCACGGTCGCGTCGTTCTGTGCCGCGAGCTGGTCCGCGCGCCCGCAGGAGGGTGCGAGGCCCCCGACGTCGCCGTCGAAGATGTCCTGCCACTTCGTCGGGTCGAGGACGTCCGCCACCCACAGGTCCGCGAGCTGGTCCCGCCTGTCCTGGGCCGCCGCGAGGGCCGCCGCGTCGGCGGCCGTCTGGGCTCCGTTCCGATTCGCCGCGGCCTGGCCGACCGCAAGGTACGCGAACGCGAGGAAGAGCAGGCCCCCGACCACCGTGATGTAGATGGGGAACGCCTGCCCTGCGTCGCCGAGGTCGCGCCTGCGCATCAGCCCGTGATGCGGCCGATCTGCGTGGTGATCGCGTCGGCGATCGTGCCGCCGAAGTCCGTGCTGAGCAGCACCAGGATGATCGCCACGACCACCGCGATGATGCCCAGGTACTCGACCGCCGTCTGGCCCTTGTCGTCGCGAGCGGCGCGGGTCCGCAGGTACGCGACGGTGGTGTTGATCCAGTTGCTCATGGTGTTCCCCTCCGGGTTCGGTGCCGGTGGCGCTGTCGTCACGAGAAACGTACGACGGAACACCCCGCCCGTCAGAGGGCCCCAGGGCCCAAATCCGGATCCGCTCCAGGCTCGGGACCCATGTCTTGCTCCCCTTCGTCCCCACCGGTCACCCCAATCCCCGTGCCGTGCCGAGCCACTTGGCGGCGGCCTCGGAGCGACTGCTGCTGTGGAGCTTGGCGAAGATGCGGTTGATGTGGTTCTTGACCGTCTTCTCACTGATGAAGCACATGGCGGCGATCTGCTGGTTGTTCATGCCGGACGCGATGAGTTCCATGATCTCCGCCTCCCTCGTGCTCAGTTGGTACCTCGACCGGTCGGGAGCTGCCGGACGGCCGCTCGACCATCCAGACGACGACTGTCCCACATCCGGTTGCACTTGCGAAAGGTTTTCTGAAGAAATAGTGGAGACAAGCGGCGAGGAGTACCTGAAACTGCCTGCGGGGAGGGGTTCTTGAGGTGGAGAGTGGATGACCACGGGGCGACTTGATCCGTATGCAATCGCACTTCCTACGATGTCCCGCACCGCCTCGACCAGTTGGTCCACCGTGAACTCGCCGTGGACCAGGTAGCCGGCAGCGCCCCGGCGCAGGGCCTCCTGGACGATCTCCGGCTCGCTGCTGTACGTGAGCATCATGACCGGAGCGATCCCGACCAGGTACGGAAGCGCCGAGAGGCCGTCGACGCCGGGCATGCGGACGTCCAGGAGGACGACGTCCGGGCGGAGTTGACGTGCCGCCTCGTACGCCTCACGGCCGTCGGCGGCCTCGGCCACGACCGTGATGTCCGCGCGGCCGGTGAGCAGGGCCGTCAGGCCCGCCCGGACCACCGGGTTGTCGTCGGCCACCACGACGCGCAGAGTCGTGTCGTCCGGCATGGGGCGGCCTCCTTTCGTGTCGTGGGGGGAGTTATTAGGGCGAGGCCGTGAGGGCGGCCAGCGGGAGTTCCAGGCGGACTTCCGTGCCCCGTTCGTGGTCGCCCCGGCCGATGCGGATGCGGGCGCCCACCGAGGCGGCCCGCTCGACCATGCCGACCAGGCCGAAGTGGCCCGTTCTGCGGAGTTGTTCGAGGGAGGCGTCGGGCGGGAAGCCGCGCCCGTCGTCGTACACGCTGACGCACAGCGACTCGCCGTGCACGCCCGCGCTCACGTCGACACGGGTGGGGCGCCCGTGCCGGTGGGCGTTCTCCATCGCCTCCGAGGCGATGGTGAGGAGTTGGCGGGCCACCGCGGGCGGCACGGGCGGCACACAGTGGTCGCCGGTGGGGCGGTAGTGGGCCGTCACTCCGGTGCGAGCGCCGAAGTCCCGGGTGCGGGCGGCCAGTTCGACCAGGACGTCGGTGGCGTGCTCCGGGTCGGACTCCCGGCGCAGGTCGGCGAGGAGTTCCCGGGACTCGGCGGCGGCTCTGCGGACCGAGCGGGCCACCAGTTCCGCCTGCTGTTTGACCCGCGCCGGGTCCACGCGGTCGGCGCCCGCCGACGCCACGAGACCCTCCGCGGCCAGGGCCACACCGTGCAGGGTCTTGGCCACCGAGTCGTGCATCTCCCGGGCGAGGCGGGCCCGTTCGGCGCTGACCGCCTCGGCGACGGCGAGACGGGCCTGGACCGTGGTCAGTGCCTGGGTGGCGGCACCGAAACGGAGCATCAGCAGCCGCAGGGTGACCCCCACGGCCCCGGTGATGACACAGAAGCCCGGCATGAGCAGGGCCTCGGTGACCGTCGGGTGGAGGTCCTTCGAACTCGCGTAGACCGTCACGAGGATGAGCCCCTGGAGGGACGCGAAGAGACCGGCGCCTCGCCAGCCGTAGACGAGGCCCGCGAGCAGCGGGGTGCAGACGCTGACGTACGCGAGGGTGCTGTCGGGGCCTGCGGCGACCAGGAGCAGCGCGGCGAAGAGCGTGTCCACGGCCAGCAGGGTCGGGTGCCGCAGCAGGAGGGAGCCGAAGCGCTCCCAGTCGCGGAACAGGACGTACGACCCCATGAAGGTGACCAGCACGGCCGCCGCCACCAGATGGGCCCCGAGGCCGGGGGCCGCGTTGAGGAGGGCGGCCGGGGCTGCCAGCGCGATCATGGCCAGGCGGAAGCCGAAGACCTGGCGGCACATCGCCTGAAGGGCGTTGATCTGGATGGGGATCGGCGGTGCGGCTGAGTCGGAGCCCACGCCACCCGCGCCTCCCCCGTCGTCAGGCGCGAGTGGGCCCTGCGGCGGCCGAGCGGCGTCGGCGGTCGCCGGAACGGGCCCTGGGACGGCTGCCGTCGCGGGCGGCCACGTCTCCCGCCGCGGTCCCGGCTGGGACGGCACCGCCCCGATCAGGACGTTGGACCTCTCCCAGCCCGGAGGCGGCGCCGGAGTCACCGACGTCGCCGGGATGTCGGCGGCGCCGGAGCGCACCTCGGGCGCGAGGACCGTGCCCGTGGGGGGCGTCGTGATCTCCGGTGTCCGCGGGCGCCGTCGCCGCAGGCGGGTATGCTCCTTCGTCGCCATGGCTGTCGTCCCCCCTAGTTGCCCGTGATCGTGCCGAAGTCCGTACCGGAGCCGAGGATCAGACCCGCGCCGAGCAGGATCATCGTGGCCGGGACCATGAAGGTCGTGATCACCAAGGTGGCCCTGGGGACCGCCCGGGCCGCCTTGCGGCGGGCGTTCTGCGCGTCCGTGCGGCGCATGTCCTTCGCCAGGGACACGAGCGTGTCGACGATGGGGGCGCCGAGTTCCTCGCCCTGCTGCAGCGCCGTCACGAACATCGCCACCTGCTCGGAGTCGTTGCGCTTGCGCAGTTCCGCGAAGGCCTCGCGGCGGCCCATGCCTAGGTCCATCTGACGCAGGGTGATGCGCAGTTCGTCCGCCCAGGGACCCTCGTACTTCATGGAGACCCGGTCCAAGGCCTGCCGGAAGCCGAGGCCGGCGCTCACCACGACCGCGAGGACGTCCAGGAAGTCCGGCAGCGTGCGCTCGATGACGTCCTTGCGGATGCGGATCGCCGACCAGATGCCGACCTCCGTCCAGAACGCGCCGAAGGCGAGGAGGAGGAGCGCCAGGAGGAGGTGCCCCTTCGTGATCATCACCAGAGCGCCGAATCCGCCCAGGAAACCGTAGACCGCGCGGCGGGCCGCGTAGCGGTTGATCGTCAGGCCGCCGGGGTTTCCCGCGAGGTCGATCTTGCTGCGGTACTTGGCGACCAGTTTGGGGCCCATCAGCCGCAGGATCGCCGGCGCGTACCGCATCCCGAGCCGGTCGACGACCGAGTCGACCGCGCCTGTGCGGGTGGAGCCGACCTCGAGGGCCAGTACCAGGTCGCTCGGCAGTTTCACGTCGGCCCGGTACATACGGATGCCCGCGAAGACGCCCCAGACGCTGAGACCCATCGCCAGTGCGAGCAGTAGTGCCATCGGTTGTCCTCCTTCCCGGTTTCCTCAGACGTCGATACGGGACATGCGACGGATCAGGATGAAGCCCACGGCATACATCGAGAACGCGATGATCACGGCAGCCTGGCCGACAGGCGATCCCGTCATGCGCTCCAGGGCTCCGGCCTTGATGCTGTCCATCAGAAGCAACGACCCGAGACCCAGCACAGGCACCGCATAAGAAGTCATATTCACCTGCGACAACTGCGTCCGAACCTCCCGTCGCGTCTCCTTCCGCTCCTCCAGCGTCTCCGTGAGGTTCCGCAGGGCCGTCACCACCTGGCCGCCCGCCCGGTTGGAGAGGACCAGCGTCGTGACGAGGACGACCAGTTCGCGGGACGGGAGGCGCTCCGCCATTTCGCCGAGCGCGTCGTCCATCGAGACGCCGAGGGCCAATTGGTTCGCCACCTTGGCCAACTCCTCACCGGCGGGAGCCTCCAGCTCCTCCGCCGCCATGCCTATCGCCGTGCGCAGCGCCAGCCCCGCCTGGGTCGCGTTGGCCATGATGCGGGCCAGTTCGGGGAGTTGGTTGATGAACTTCTCGATGCGTTTCTGGCGTTGCCAGTTGAGGAACTGGACGGCCGCCCAGATGCCGAGGAGGCCGGCGATCGGGCCGAAGAAGGGAGCCAGGGAGGCCTGGCCGATCAGGAAGAGGCCGACGACCACCGCGAGCATGTAGACGAAGAACTCGCCCGGCGTGACGTCCAAGCCCGTCGCCGCCAGGCGGAGTTCGAGTTTGCGGCCCAGTCGCGTACGCCGCACCCGGCGGTCCACGTTCACGAAGCGCCGGCGTCGGACGCCCGCCGGGATCTGGCCGGTGGCCGAGAGGCGGTCGACCAGGGCCTGGCGCTGGGCCCTGCCCTTTGTGTAGACGTGCAGGCCCACCACGGCGAGGACACACGTCAGCAGCGTGATGCCGGTGGTGAGCGTGACGAGCTGGTCCAGTTCCATCGGTCGGTCCTACCTGGCTTCTCGGGTGGTCAGCTGCGCCGCGGAGTTGGCCACTCCGAACGCCTGCGGGACGGGCTGGCTCGCCATGTAGAGGCGGTCGGCGGTGCGGCGCGGCAGGGGGGAGTACTCGAAGACGCCGTAGACCCGGCCGTCCGCCGCCATCGGCTGCGCGTGGAAGCGGGCCACGGTGGCCAGTCGGTACGGTTCGCTGCCGTGGCTGTCGAGGATCGCGATCTCGGTGATCCGGCGGGCGCCGTCGGCGAACCGGGTGAGCTGGATGATCACGTCGATCGCGCTGTTGATCTGGTCGTGCAGCGCCTCGAAGGGGACCTCGACCTCCGACATCGACGCCAGCGTCTTCAGACGCATCAGCGCGTCCTCCGCGCTGTTGGCGTGCACCGTGGCCAGCGAACCGTCGTGGCCCGTCGACATCGCCTGGAGCATGTCCAGGGACTCGCCGCCGCGGACCTCACCGACCACGATCCGGTCGGGGCGCATGCGGAGGGAGTTGCGGACCAGGTCGCGGATGGTGACCTGGCCCTGGCCCTCCACGTTCGGCGGGCGGGACTCCAGGCGGATCACATGGGCCTGCTGGAGCTGGAGTTCGGCCGAGTCCTCGATCGTGATGATGCGTTCCGACTCGGGAATCAGGCCCGAGAGGGCGTTGAGGAGAGTTGTCTTGCCGGTGCCTGTCGCGCCGGAGACTATGACGTTGAACTTCGCCTGCACCAAGCCCGCCAGCAGGTACACCATGTGCTCGTCGAGCGAGCCCAGGCCGACCATCTCGTGCAGCGTGAACGAGCGCGGGAAGCGGCGGATCGTGAGGGTCGCGCCGGTCAGGGACAGCGGCGGGATGATCACGTTCACGCGCTCACCGGACGGGAGACGGGCGTCGACCATCGGATTCGACTCGTCCACCCGCCTGTTGACCGTCGACACGATCCGCTCGATCGTCTGCATCAGCTGGTCGTGGGACGGGAAGCGCAGCGGGAGTTGCTCGACCCGGCCGCCTCGCTCGACGAAGATCGCGTCCGGGCCGTTCACCATGATCTCGGTGATCGACGCGTCCTCCAGGAGCGGTTCGAGAATGCCCAGGCCCAGTGCCTCGTCCACGACCCGGCGGATGAGCTGCGAGCGTTCGACCGTCGACAGGACCGGGCCCTCGCGGCTGATGATGTGCCCGAGCACGCGTTCCAGGCGGGCCCTTCGCTCGGCCGCCGCCAGCGAACTCATCTCCGCGAGGTCGATCTCCTCAAGGAGCTTGGCCCGGTACGACGCCACCAGGTGGCCGTCCTCGCCCCGGCTGCCGTTCTCCTCCGGGGTGTTGATGCGGGACCGCAGACTCATGGTGCACCTCGTTCAGTGGTCGAGCGGCATGGTGGCGGTCTTCTGCGCGGGGTCGAAGTCCCAGCCCGGGACGATGGACGGGATCTGGACGGTGGCGGTGACGGTGACCGTGTCGGCGCCGTACGCCTCACCGCAGTTGATCTGGTCCGCGAGCCAACTGCTCACCGCGTTCTCGCACCCCGTCTGCGCGCTCTCCCGCAACGAGGCCGCCCGCGCCCCGGCCCGGGCCGCGGTGCCCGCCTGCTGCGCGGTGTAGGCGATGAGCCCGATCTGTACGCCGGCCATCGCGACCAGGATCAGGACCGGGATGAAACCCAGGTACTCGATGGCGACTTGGCCCAGGTCACGCCTGCCCTTGTGTTCATGGCCGTACGACATCTCAGTCCTTCACCTCCTCCACCGCACCCGCGTGGCCCGTCACGTCGAAGGGGAAGCCGATCGCGCCGGGGAAGAGGACCGGGACGTGAAGGATGACGGTGGCCCTGACATAGCCGCCACTGGTCTCGCACTGCACCTCGCCGCCCCACGCGTTCGGGAGCTTGTCCAGACCCGCCTGTTGACAGGCGGCATCCCTCGCACCGCCCGGCGCGACCTCCGTCCCCGCCCGTACCGCCTCGTCCGCAGCATTCCCCGCCAGGGTGAACGTGTATCCCAACAGGACGAACTGCCACACCAGCACCAGCGTGACGATGATCAGCGGGGTCATGCCGAGCAGTTCGACGCTCACCTGACCCGCGTCCCGCCGGACCGTCGACAGCGCCGCCGGCCCCCTCACCGCTCCAGCTCCTTGCGTCGCCGCAGCGTCAGCGCGCTCCGGTCGCCGCCGCGGGAGCCGCCCTTGGAGCCGCCCCGGGAGCGGCCGTTGCGGTGTTGGGGGCCCTCGGAGCCCTTGACCAGGCCCAGTTCGCCCGCCAGGGTCCACAGGGCCTGCTTGACGGTGCTCCTGTTGTCCAGTTCGTGGACGCGGCCCGCGTCGACCGCGCTCTGGAGTTCCTTGAAGTTGGCGGGGATCACGGTCGCGGCGAGGCCGGTGCCGGTGATCTTCTGGATCAGCGGCGGCTGGATCTCCGTACCGCGGGTGTGGCGGTTGACGACGACGGTGGTCTCCTCGGCCTTGCGGACCTGGAGGCGGTCCCACATGCGGACGGCGCGCTTGGCGCCGCGGACGGAGACCACGTCGGGGGTGGTGACCAGGAGCGCGGTGTCGGCCATCTCCACGATCGCCGCGCCGGCGCCGCTTAGTTGGGCGCCGCAGTCGACGACGACGACCTCGTAGCGGGAGCGCAGGGCGCCGACGATCTGGCGGGCGGCGCGGTCGGTGACCTCCTCGCCGCGTTCGCCGTCGGCGGGGGCCAGCAGGAGGGTGAGGCCGGTGTCGTGGCGGAAGACGGCGTCGGCGAGGACGCGCGGGGTGATGTCCGTGATGGTGGCGAGGTCGACGACCGAGCGGCGGAACTGGACGTCCAGGTAGGAGGCGACGTCCCCGGTCTGGAGGTCCATGTCGAGCAGGACGGCGCCGCGGCCCGACGCCTGGGCGGCGAGGGCGATCTGGATGGCGGTGGTGGTCGTGCCGACTCCGCCCTTCGCGCCGCTGACCGTGACGACCGTGCCGCCGACGCCGGTGAACACGTCGCCGGCGGCGCCCAGATGCCGGCGTACGCCCACCGACCACTGGGCCACCGCGTGCACCCGGCTGGCGAGTTCCTCGTAGCCCAGCGGCAGGGCGATCAGGCCGCGGGCGCCGTAGTCCATGGCGGCCTGGAAGAGGCCGGGGCTGACGTCGGAGGTGACGAGGATGACGCCGACGGCCGGGAAGCGCAGGCTGACCTCTCGGACGAGTTCCAGGGCGGGGACGGGCCCGATGCGCTCGTGCACGACGACGACTTCGGGCAGTTCGTCGATGGACTCGGTGGCCAGCCGGGCGAGGGTGTCGATGAGCTGGGTGGAGTCGGTCACCGGGGCGACCGGTTCGGCGTCCGGCAGCTGGCTCAGCAGTGTGGTGAGGGAGCGGACCGCGTCCACGTCGCCGACTGCCGGGAGGATCCTCGTGGGCATGGCGGCCTCTCACTTGTCCTTGGCGAGTTCGTAGGTGCGGTCCTGCTCGGGCACCGTGCCGGTCTCCCCCGGCGCGACCAGCGCGAGCCGTACCCGCTTGGCGAAGGACTCGGCGTACGTGATCCGCTGGGCGTCCAGCGCGGAGAGCGCGAACGTGATCGGTACGGCCTCGGTGGCGTCCCGGGTGCGGTCGTCGGCGTCGGGCTGGAGCGGGGTGAGGTCGCCGACGTCGAGGACGGACGCGTTCGTCACGATGATCTTGGAGAGGTCGGGATCGCCCTCCCGCTGGCCCTCGAAGGTGGCGTACACGTTGACCTTGGAGCCCGCCGTGATCTTGCCGGCCACGCCCGTCGCCGCGTCGATCATGATGGCGACCTCCTGCTGCCCGGGCTGGAGGGCGGGCTGGTCGACGATCATGTCGCTCTGCAGCAGGGAGCCCTGCTTGAGCGTGGTCACGGCGATCTTGTCGCGGATGTCGGCGAGATCGGTGACCGCGTTCTCCGACAGCCACCGCTTGGGCATCTCGGTCTTCTCGAACTGGGCCGAGGTGAGCCGGGTGTACGGCTTGATGTCCTTCTTGACCTCGTACGCCGTGACCTCGGGGCCGACCTTGGACTTCACGTCGTTGATGACGGACAGCACGCCGGCGAACGCGCCCAGGGCGCAGAGGACCGACAGAAGCAGGAGTAGCACGCCGCGGCGCTGACGGGAGTTCATGAACCGTACAACCTCGTTGGGGGGCTCGGTCGAGCGGAATCGGGGACGGGAGGCCGGGGGCGGTTCAGCCCGCGGGCAGTTGGTTCTCGTGGACGGGTGAGACCGGCGCGGTGGCGGAACAGAAGACGCAGCGGTCGCCGATGACGTCGATGCCGCACCAGTGACAGCTGCCCTGCCGGACCGACGTGACCAGCTGGTAGAGCACCGACAGATCCGGCAGATAGGCGGCGAACTCGACCAGCTTCCCGGTCTCCCACCACACCGCGGACTCGGCGGGCAGCGCGGTCTCCCGAAGCCCCTGCACGCTCCACTGCTTGGCCAGGGTCGCGGTGACCCAGTCCGACTGCAGCTGTCCCTTGGCCACTTGCATCCAGGTGCCGAACTCGGGGCCGGCGAGGGTGGCCCCGGGACCGATCTTCACCAGTTGCGGCTCGGGATGCGCGAGGGCGGCGAACTGGCTGCCCGGCACCCACGACTTGGCGTGCGACTTCAGCGGGACGGGGACCCGGTCGAGCCGCGCGACGGAGCCGAGCAGCGCGCCCGCGTGGATGTAGTGCGTGAGCAGCCGGCCCGCGGAGGCGAGCACCCCGGGACTGAGGTCGCAGGAGGCCAGCTGTCTCAACTGACGGGCCAGGACGGCGAGTCCGAGCGGGGGCAGTTCGGGACGGAACAGGGCGATCCGGTCACTCTCCAGCAGACCGCGGATGGTGAGCAGTCGCCGCACCACGGCGTGCGGGGTGGCCTGCGAGTACACCACGATGAGATGCCCGTGCTGGTCCAGCAGCGACTGGACGGTGAACAGCGCCTGGTCGAGGGGCTGTTTGTCCAGGTCCGGCAGGACGACAGCGGGCAGCGTCCGGTCGTCGTGCGGCGGCAGCGCGAGGTCTGCGCCGGTCACGGCAATGGCAGTTGGCACGCCCGCTCCCCGTGTTACGCCGTCGGCGGACCGAGATCACTCCGATACACCGAGTTGACTTCACTGCGTGACTACCTCAGCACTGTAACCACGCCTCTGTGACCGGAGAACAGCGTTTCTGTAGCTGGTAGGGAACTCGCCATGCACAAGACGCGCCAAAACGGAGCAGGTTGGTCATCTTGCCGCTCCCTGTGGAGCGAGTCGACCTTCCCCCAAGTTGGTCTGGACCTCTTGACAGCCGGATTGGTCTGGACCAGCTTATTGTCATGTCCCCACTTAGAAGATCGGCACGGCTCTGGTCGGGAGTCGTCACCGCTGCCCTCGCCCTCTCCCTCGCGGGCGCGGGCCAGGCGTCCGCCGCGGACGTCAACAACGCCAAGAACGCCGGCTACGAGTCCGGCCTGAGCAACTGGACCTGTTCGGCGGGCAGCGGCACCACCGTCTCCTCGCCGGTGCACGGCGGCGCGGCCGCGCTCAAGGCGACGCCCGCCGGGCAGGACAACGCCCAGTGCACCCAGTCGGTCGCCGTGAAGCCCAACTCGACGTACACGCTGAGCGCCTGGGTGCAGGGCGGCTACACCTACCTGGGCGTGACCGGCACGGGCACCACCGACGTGTCGACCTGGACGCCCGACTCCACGTCCTGGAAGCAGCTGTCGACGACCTTCACCACGGGTGGCTCCACCACCTCGGTGACCGTCTACACGCACGGCTGGTACGGCCAGGCCGCCTACTTCGCGGACGACCTCTCGGTGTTCGGCCCCGACGGCGGCGGTGGCGGCGACCCGGCCCCGACGATCCCCGCGGCGCCGGCCGGCCTCGCGGTCTCGGGCACGTCGTCCTCGTCGGTCTCCCTGGCCTGGAACGCGGTCTCCAACGCCACCGGGTACAACGTCTACCAGGGCGGTACGAAGGTGACGTCGGTGACCGGCGCCTCGGCCACCGTGACCGGCCTCGCGGCCTCCACCTCGTACTCCTTCCAGGTCACCGCGACCAACTCGGCCGGTGAGTCGACCAAGTCGGCGACCGTGACCGGTACCACCACCGCGACCGGCGGCGGGGGCGGCGGCACCCTGCCCAAGCACGCCGTCACCGGCTACTGGCAGAACTTCAACAACGGGGCGACGGTCCAGAAGATCTCCGCCGTCCAGTCGCAGTACGACATTATCGCGGTGTCCTTCGCGGACGCGACGGGCACGCCCGGCGCCGTGACCTTCAACCTGGACTCGGCGGGTCTGGGCGGCTACACGGTCGACCAGTTCAAGGCCGACATCAAGGCGAAGCAGGCGGCCGGCAAGAAGGTCATCATCTCGATCGGCGGCCAGAACGGCACGGTGTCGATCAACGACTCGACCTCCGCGACGAACTTCGCCAACTCGGTGTACTCGCTGATGCAGACGTACGGCTTCAACGGCGTCGACATCGACCTGGAGAACGGCCTCAACGCGACCTACATGTCCCAGGCGCTGCGCTCGCTGTCGGCCAAGGCGGGCTCGTCGCTGATCATCACGATGGCCCCGCAGACCATCGACATGCAGTCGACGTCGAACGCCTACTTCCAGACGGCCCTGAACATCAAGGACATCCTCACGGTCGTCAACATGCAGTACTACAACAGCGGTTCGATGCTGGGCTGCGACGGCAAGGTCTACTCGCAGGGCTCGGTGGACTTCCTCACCGCCCTGGCCTGCATCCAGTTGCAGGGCGGCCTCGCCCCCTCGCAGGTGGGCCTCGGCCTGCCGGCCTCGACCAGCGGCGCGGGCAGCGGCTATGTCTCGCCGACGATCGTGAACAACGCGCTGGACTGCCTCGCCAAGGGCACCAACTGCGGTTCCTTCAAGCCGTCCAAGACGTATCCCGACCTGCGGGGTGCGATGACCTGGTCGACGAACTGGGACGCCTCGGCGGGCAACGCGTGGTCCAACTCGGTGGGCGCGCACGTGCACGCCATGCCGTAAGGAGAAGAGAAGAACGAAAACGGTGGGCCGGGGGATGAAACATTTCCCCCGGCCCACCGCATCAATGAAGTGAGTACGGTGCCGAACGGCGCCGTGGGAGGGGGGCTCGGATGAGACAGCGCCGGGCGGAGGAGTACGCGGAGTTCGCCTCGGCGCGTGCCGGGCATCTCTACCGGTCCGCCTGTCTGCTGACCGCCGGGGACACCCATCTCGCCGAGGATCTCGTGCAGGAGACCCTCGGGCGGCTGTACATCAGCTGGGGACGGGTGTCGCGGGTCGGGAATCCGGCGGGGTACGCGCAGACGGTCCTGACGCGGACGTTCCTCGCGCACCAGCGGCGGCGCAGCAGCACCGAGCGGGCCACCGACGTGCTCCCCGACCTGCCGGGGCGCGCCTTCGACGGGGACACCTCCCTGCGGCTGACCCTGCTGGAGGCGCTGGGCCGGCTGCCCGCCAAGGACCGGGCCGTGGTCGTCCTGCGCTACTGGGAGGACCGCTCGATCGAGGAGACCGCCGACGTGATGAACACCAGCTCGGCGGCGGTCCGCACGCGCTGTGTCCGGGCGCTCGGGCAGCTGCGGGAGCTGCTCGGCAAGGACCTCGGCGAGTACGCGCGCCCCTGATCACCGCGTCCATGAACACCACGTCCATGAACACCGGCGTTCTCGAACACCCCCTCACTTCAAGCTTCTTCACTTCACCCCCTTCGCGAAACGGTGGTTCCGCCATGCCCGTCGAACAGCACAGCGATCCCTTCGAGGAGATCCTCGCCGCCGGTCTGAGAGAGGCCGGCGACGCCTTCGAGACCGACCGGGCCGCGCTCGTCGCCGCCGGTTCGGTGCGCGGGCGCCGGCGTCTGCTGCTGCGCCGGGCCGCCGTGACGGGCGGCGTCGCGGGCATCGCGCTGGTCGGCGTGGGCGGAGCGCTGCTCCTGCCCGACGCCGGCACCACCCTCCAGAACCAGGCCTCGGCGACCTCGCCGGTCTCCACGACCGCGACTCCCGGCAAGGACACGCGCGGTCTGGACGTCGGCTCCTCACTGGCCAAGACGCTCGAAGGGCTGTTGCCGAAGGGCGAGTTCGACCAGATGGCGACCTGGGGCGTCGAGGGGTCGTCGGCGTTCACGGGCATCGTCTACGACGACGGCAAGGGGGCGTCGGCCATCGGGCTGACCATCGGCCGTGTCGACCCGGAGAGCCAGGAGGCCGCCCAGTTCACCCAGTGCCCGGGCAAGGCGCTGACGCACTACGACGCCTGCCGCACCGAGAAGCTGGCCGACGGCTCACGGCTCATGATCTACCAGGGCTACGAGTATCCCGACCGGCGCGTGGACACCAAGTGGTGGTCCGCCGAACTCGTCACACCCCAGGGACACCACGTCACCCTCAACGAGTGGAACTCCGCCGCCGAGAAGGACTCGCCGATCACCCGGCCCCAACCACCGCTGTCCCCGGCACAGTTGAAGAAGATCGTCACCGCGTCCGTCTGGCGCGACGCCGTGGACTCGCTGCCCGCGGGCTCCACGAAGCCCGCGACCCCGTCGGGCCCGACGGCCACCGTCGTCGAGGGCGAGCCGGTCGTCACGACGCTCAAGAGCCTGCTGCCGAAGGGGTTCAAGGTCACCGAGACCGGCCCCGGTGAGGACGTCGGGTACGGCTACCTCGTGGTCGACGACGGCAAGGGCAAGACCTTCGTGCAGGTCAACGTCCAGCCCGACATGTCCGATGTCGCGGACGACCTCTTCGGCGCCGGCTCCGAGACCCTGCCGGACGGCACCAAGGTCGCCGAGCACCAGGGGCCCGGCGAGAAGGGCGGCGAAGGGGTCGTCATGTGGACGGTGGACACGATGCGGCCCGACGGCTACCGGGTGGTGATCAGCGCCTTCAACTCCGGTGCCCAGGACACCCCGGCGACCCGCGCGACCCCGGCCCTGACCATGGCGCAGCTCCGCGCGATCGCGCTCGACACCACGTGGTTGTAGCCGGGCACGCCCCGGGCCGGAGTCCGGGGCGTGCCGGGAGACTCCGCGTCAGAAGAAGTCCGCCCACGGCTGGTCCCAGACCTGCTTCACGCACAGCACCAGGAACAGCACCCCGGCCAGTGCCAGCATCGCGTTGCTGAGCGGTCCGTTGCGCCATTCGGCCGGGGTGCGGCTGGAGTTGAGGAGCCAGATGAGAGTGGCGGCGAGGAAGGGCAGGAAGGCCGCGCCCAGGACGCCGTAGAGGATGATCAGGCGGAAGGGCTGGCCCTGGAAGAGCAGGACGATCGGCGGGAAGGTCAGCCACAGCAGATAGGCGCGGAAAGGCCAGGAGCGTTCGCGGGCGCCTGAGGCGACCTCCTCGCCGCGGACCGTCGACCGTGCCCGGGAGCGGGCCACGAAGTCGGCGAACATCAGGCTCACGCCGTGCCAGACGCCGATCAGTGAGGTGAAGGAGGTGGCGAAGAAGCCGATCAGGAAGAACTTGGCCGTCGCCGAACCGTATTCGGCCTCCAGGATGTCGCTCAGCTGGATCAGGCCCTTGTCGCCGCTGGCGATGGCCACGTTCGCGGAGTGCAGCAGTTCCGCGCCGACGAAGAGCATCGCGACCACGAAGATGCCGGTGGTGGCGTAGGCGACGCGGTTGTCGAACCGCATCACCTTCATCCAGCCGGTGTTGGTCCAGCCCTTCGCGTTGACCCAGTAGCCGTACGCGGCCAGCGTGATCGTGCCGCCCACCCCGCCGATCAGGCCCAGGGTGTTGAGGATCGAGTCCTTCTCGTCGGGCAGGACGGGCAGCAGCCCGGCGAAGGCGTCGCCGAGGTTCGGGGTGACCCGGATCGCGAGGTAGACGGTCACCACGAACATGACGCCCACCAGGACCGTCATGACCTTCTCGAAGACCTCGTACTTGTTGAACCAGACGAAGACGAGTCCGACCAGCCCGCAGGCGATGCCCCACCATTCGAGGTCCATCACGTGCGGGAACAGCGCCTGAAGGGGCAGCGCGCTCGACGACATCGCCGCCGCGCCGTAGACGAAGCCCCAGATCACGGCGTAGACGACGAAGAACCAGGTGGTCCAGCGGCCGAGGCTCGCCCAGCCGTCGAACAGGGTGCGGCCGGTGGACAGATGCCAGCGTCCGGCCGCCTCCGCGAGGGAGATCTTGACCAGGCAGCCGACGATCGCCGCCCACAGGAGGGTGTAGCCGAAGTTGCTGCCCGCGATGAGCGTGGCGACCAGGTCACCGGCGCCGACGCCGGTGGCCGCGACCACGATCCCGGGTCCGATGTACCGCCAACTCGATTTACGTGGGGTGGAGTCGATGCCGGATGCTGCCTCGGTGTCAGTGGGGTTTCCCGTGGTGTCCGTCATGTGGGTCAAGAAAGCGCAAAGGGGCGCCTGGGGCAAGAGGGCCTGCACGTACGGCTATCCGTACTGGAGTCGGACCGTGGCCCCTTTCGAGTCGTCGCGCACGTCCACGTACGCGCAGACCTGGCGGGTGAACCACAGTCCCTGCCCGGGGTCCAACTCGCCGCCGGGCGGCGGCACGAAGCCCGCGAGGGGGTCCTCCACCCGCCGCTCGGCGCGCAGTTCGCAGACGACGGCGGGCGCCCGGCCCCACAGCAGCGCGCCGGTCACGGGCCCGAGCGAGGCCAGCGCGGCGGCGACGGCCTCGGCGAACAGCTCCGCGTCCGCGGGCGCGAGCCCCAGGGCGGCGGCCCGGGTGCGTACGGCGGCGGGGTGGGGCCGCGGGAGCAGGGCCGCGCAGGCCGTGGGCGGTCCCTGTGCCACGGCGTCGAGTTCGGCGGCGAGGACGACCGGGTCCGCGTAGACACCGGTGTCCGGATGGGCGCGGCGGGCCGCTCCGACGATGGCGGCACCGGCGGTGCGGGTGTCGTACGCGCACAGGACCGTCGCGGCCGTCGGCGCGAACAGGAGGTTGGCGAGGGCCTCGTAGCGGATCCACTCGGCGGTCTCACGTGTCGAGCGTCCGGCGCGTCCGCCCCAGTCGGGCTCCATGAGGAGCCGGCAGTGGCCCTCGGGTGCGGCCCGGGAGTCGAGGTGACTCGCCAGCTGGGCGACGGCGTTGGCGGCCGAGCCGGTGTACCAGTCCGCGTGCGGGACCAGGCGCACGTGCCGGGCGTCACCGCCGAGGGCGTCGCGCAACAGGTCGAGCCGTTCGGGGCCGGCGACGGCCACCGGCGGGGGTTCGCCCGGCGCGGCGAGGCCTTCGGCGAGGAAGGGCAGGGCGGCGGCCAGGAACGCGTCGTCCGCGGCGAACACGGCCATGCGGTGGTCGAACGGGCCGTGGTCCGGCGGGCGTTGATCGGACGAGGAGGTGCGGGTCATGGTTCTCCTCCGGCTGGGGGGTCTGACCGGTGGGCTGCGGCTCCCCTTCCGCCATGTCCAACTGTCCCTCCCGGCCCGGCAGTTGCGCAGCTCCCGCTCACACCCGCGAGTGCACTTCGCCGGGGACCGCGCCGGCGAGGACCCTCGCGCGTACACTGCGCGGCCGTTTTCCGAACGGTTCACGCCAAGGATTCTTGGGCCGCACTTGACCAGCTCATGACATACGACCACGATGGGCCCGCCGCGCGCACAGCTCGCGTACAGCACTCGTACAGCCAACGGCACCCGCACCAGCACGTCCCTGGACCACCCCCCGCTCCACTCCCCCACTTCCGGAGACCCCGGAACCCCAGGAGAACCAGGAGACTTCATGCGACTTCGGATACGAGGCTCAGGCGCCCGGAGCGGCAGACGCACCGCCTCTCTCGCCGCCCTCCTCGCGCTGACCCTCGCGGCACCCCTCTCCGCGAACGCCGACAGCGCCGACAGTCCCGGCTCGGCGAAGGCGGCACCCGCCGCCGACGACATCCGGCAGTACGAGATCCACGTCGACCACAACACCCCGGTCACCCGCACCGCGATCGCCGCGGCCGGGGTGAGCGTGGACGAGGCCGACGAGGAGACGGTGGTCGTCTCCGGCCGGACCGCGCAGATCAAGAAGCTGCGCGCGCAGGGCTACGAGGTCACGCCGCTCGGCTCGGCACCGGACCGCTCCGCGGGTGAGGCGCGGCTGTTCGACTTCCCCACGGCCGACTCGAAGTACCACAACTACGCCGAGACGAACACGGAGATCGACCAACGCCTCGCCGCCTACCCGAACATCATGAGCAAGCGGGTGATCGGCACGTCGTACCAGGGCCGGAACATCGTCGCGATCAAGATCAGCGACAACGTGGCGACCGACGAGAGCGAGCCCGAGGTCCTCTTCACCTTCCACCAGCACGCGCGCGAGCACCTCACGGTGGAGATGGCGCTGTATCTGCTGCGGGAGTTGGGGGCCGGCTACGGCAGCGACTCGCGGATCACCAACATGGTCAACAACCGCGAGATCTGGATCGTCCCCGACCTCAACCCGGACGGCGGCGAGTACGACATCGCCACCGGCTCCTACCGCTCATGGCGCAAGAACCGACAGCCCAACTCCGGTTCCTCGTACGTCGGTACGGACCTGAACCGGAACTGGGACTACAGGTTCGGCTGCTGCGGCGGGTCCTCGGGCTCGACCTCGTCCGAGACCTATCGGGGTGCGTCCGCCGAGTCGGCGCCCGAGGTGAAGGTCGTCGCGAACTTCGTCCGCGGCCGGGTCGTCGGCGGCAAGCAGCAGATCACCGCGGGGATCGACTTCCACACCTACAGCCAGCTGGTGCTCTGGCCGTTCGGGTACACGTACTCGGACACGACGACCGGGATGACGGCGGACGACTACAACGCCTTCAAGACGGTCGGCCAGAAGATGGCGGCGAGCAACGGGTACACGCCCGAGCAGTCGAGCGACCTGTACATCACGGACGGGTCGATCGACGACTATCTCTGGGGTACGCAGAAGATCTTCTCGTACACCTTCGAGATGTACCCGGCGTCCAGTTCCGGGGGCGGGTTCTATCCGCCCGACGAGGTCATCGAACGCGAGACCTCCCGGAACCGGGACGCGGTGCTGCAACTGCTGGAGAACTCGGACTGCATGTACCGCTCGATCGGCAAGGAAGCGCAGTACTGCTCCTAGTCGACGTCCTTGGCCGGTGACTTGACGTCGGTCTTGGACACGGCGTCGGCCTCGGCTTCGGTCGCGGCCTCGTCCTTGTCCTCGGCTTCGGTCGCGGCCTCGACCTCGGTCTGGGCCTCGTCCTCCGCCTGGCCCTCGACCTCGACCTCGTCCTCGGCGTCGCCTTCTTCGAAGTAGGCGTCGAGGACGGCGTCCAGCTGCTCCTCCCACTCACCGAAGCGTGCCCTGGACGCGGCCTCGATCTCGATCGGGTACCAGCGGCGTTCGGGGGTGTGCACGGTGATGGTGAACCGCTTGCCGAAGCGCGGGGTCTCCGTCTCCACGGCGCCGATCTCGTCCCAGCGGAACTCGCACTGCTGGTCGTCCAGGCTGAGCCGGACGCCCTTCTCGTCGGCGACGATCCGCGCGCGCCGGTCGGAGGCCTCGAAGACGGGCCCGTCGACGGACTCCTCCGCGTCCTCGCCGTCGGCGTCGTCGTCGGACCCGGCGTCGGCTTCGGCCTCCGCCTCGGTGTCCGCCTCGTTGTCGGTCCCGGGCTGCTCCGCCGCCGCGTCCTCGGCCTCGTCCGGCTCCTTCGCCTTCGCCGGCTCATCGGACACGGGCGACGTGAGCCCGGGGATGAATGCCGGGTCGAACCCGGCGCCCTCCAGGGGCTGGCTGCTCGAACCTATGCGCTGCTCCACAGCGGGAAGTATGGTCGACGATCCTGTGGTGGACACAGCCAGCCCCGACTTTGTTATCGGACGCCTACACGAACGCACCGAACACACCGGACACGGCGGCCCCTACACGAACAAGCCCACCACCGCGGCGCCCGACACCGCGACAGCGACCGCCGACCGCCGACGGCCGACCGGCAACCCTCACCGGCCGGCCGCGACGGTCACCGCCACCCGCCCCCTACACGAACAAGCTCACCACCGCCGCCACCGCGAAGCCCGCCACCGACAGGACCGACTCCAGGACCGTCCATGTCTTGAGGGTGTCCCGTTCGGTGATGCCGAAGTACTTGGCGACCATCCAGAAGCCGCCGTCGTTGACGTGCGAGGCGAAGATGGAGCCGGCCGAGATCGCCATGATGACGAGGGCGACGAAGGCCTGGGAGTGGTCGCCCTCGGCCAGCAGCGGGGCCACGATGCCCGCCGTCGTCACGATCGCCACCGTCGCCGAGCCCTGGGCCACGCGCAGGACGAGCGAGATCAGGTAGGCGAGGACGAGCACCGGGAGGCCGACGTCGTTGAAGGTGTCCGAGAGGGCCTGGGCGACCCCGCTGGCCTTGAGGATCGCGCCGAAGATCCCGCCCGCGCCGACGACGAGCAGGATGTTGCCGACCGGCTTCAGGGAGGCCGTCGAGACGGTCTCCAGGGACTTGCGGGACCAGCCGCGCCGGATGCCCAGCAGGTAGTACGCGAGGACCAGGGCGATCGTCAGCGCCACGAAGGGGTGGCCGAAGAACTCGATCACCGAGCGGCCCGTGGAGGGGTCCAGGGCGATCGAGGAGAAGGTCGCCGCCAGGATGAGGATCAGCGGGGTGCCGATGATGCCGAGCACCGTGCCCAGCGGCACCGGCGTCTCGCGCGGCTCCACGCCCGACTCACGCTGCTCGTCGATGACCGCCTGCTTGGCCTCGGCTGCCGCCTCCACCATGTCCTGCGGTACGGCGACGAAGATCCGGTTGCCGATCCACGCGGAGTACACCCAGGCGGCGAGCACCGCGGGGAGCCCGCAGACGATGCCCATCAGGATGACCCAGCCGAGGTCCACGTGGAGCAGACCGGCGGCGGCCACCGGGCCGGGGTGCGGGGGCAGGAAGGCGTGGGTCATCGACAGGCCCGCCAGCAGCGGCAGGCAGTAGAGCAGGATCGACTTGCCGCCCCGCTTGGCCGCCGCGTACACGATCGGGGCCAGGACGAAGATGCCGACGTCGAAGAAGACCGGGATACCGAAGATCAGGCCGGTCAGACCCATGGCGAGCGGTGCGCGCTTCTCGCCGAAGAGGTTGAGCAGCCGGGACGCCAACACCTCGGCGCCGCCGCTGACTTCGAGGATCGCGCCGAGCATCGTGCCCAGGCCGATGATGATCGCGACATGGCCGAGGATGCCGCCCATCCCGGCCTCGATGGTCGACACGGCGTCCGACTTCTGGACGGTGCCGAAGAGTTCGGTGACCGAGAGCCCGGCGAGCAGGCCGACGGCTATCGAGACCGCGAGGAGGGCGACGAACGGCTGGAGCCTGACCTTGATGATCAGGAAGAGCAGGAGCGCGATGCCGATGGCGGCGACGGTCAGCAGACCGGCGGTGCCGTCGATGAGAAGGAGCAGACCGCCGGTGTGGGGTGGCGGGGTGGGGGCTGTCGCTGCGAGCGGATGGGACATGGGTGGGGGTCCTCTGGCTAAGTACACGGGACTTTCGGGGCATGGGGGATCGCGGCACGGCACCCGGGGAGGTGCCATGCCGTGTACGGCGTGCGGGAGTTGAGGAGCCGTCAGCTCAGGACGGCGAGCGCGTCGATCTCGATGAGCAGCCCGGCGGGGAGGCCGACGTAGACCGTCGTACGGGCCGCCGGCGGCGCGGTGAGGCCCTGCTCCTCGAAGTAGGCGTTGTAGAGCGCGTTCATCTCGGCGAAGTGGTCGACGTCGGTGAGGTAGACGCGGATCATCATCGCGTCGTCCCAGCTCGCGCCGCCCTCCTCCAGGATCGCCTTGACGTTGGCGAGGGTCTGGAGGGTCTGCTCGCGCAGGGTGGGGCCGGCCGGCGTGGGCGGCTTGCCCTCCTCGGCGGGGAGGAAGCCGACCTGGCCGGCGACCTGGAGGATGTTGCCCTTCCTCACGCCGTGCGAGAACTTCGCGGGCGGAGCGGTGTGGGTCTTGGGGGTGAGGGCGATCTTGTCGGTCATACGGTGTTCCTGTCTGGCGGTGATGCCGGTGCTGTTGCGGGCGTTCTTCCGGAGTACTCCCCGCTGATCGCGTCGGCCGTGCGGCGCACCAGCGGTAGCAGGGTGAGGAGTTCGTCGGCCGTCACCACGACGTTGGGCGCGGAGACCGACATGGCGGCGGCGACCTTGCCGTCCGCGCCGCGGATGGGTGCGGCGACGCAGTTGATGGACTCCTCGTGGCCGCCTAGGTCGGTGGCCCAGCCCTGGTCGCGCACCTTGTCCAACTCCTTCAGAAAAGCAGGGGCGTTGGGCGTGGACCGGGCCGTGTACATGGGGTATTCGAGCTCGTCGGCGAGCACCCGCCGCTCGCCCTCGGGCAGATCGGCCAGGAGCAGCTTGGCGACGGCCGCGACGGTGATCGCGACGGGCTTGCCGATCCGCGAGTACATCCGCACCGGGTAGCGGCTCTCCACCTTGTCGATGTAGAGCACCTCGTGCTCCTCGTACACGGCGAGGTGCACGGTGTGTCCGCACTGCTCGTTGAGGCGTACGAGGTGGGGGTGGGCGATCTCGCGGATGTCGAGGTTCTCCATGGCCTCCTGGGCGAGCGCGATGAGGCGGGCGCCGAGGCGGTAGCGCTGGTCGGACTGGCGGTAGACCAGGCCGTGTTCGTGCAGGGTGCGCAGCAGCCGCAGGGCCGTGGACTTGTGGACGCCGAGCCGCTCGGCGACCTGGCCGAGGTCGGCGGGCCCCTCGGCGAGCAGCGGCAGGATGCTCAGCGCACGGTCGACGGTCTGGCTCATGGCGTACGTACCTCCTCGTCGGCCCGCTCTGCGGCTGCTGTCCAGCCGGGGCCGAGTCGAAGTCTCTCCCACGCCGTGTCGTCGAGGGCGACCAGCCGGTCGGCGTGGTCGCGGGAGGGGGGCACGGCGAGGTCGCCGGGGACGGTGAGGGCGGCGGCGGCCATGAGGTGGCCGTGCCGGATGCGGTCGCGGACGGGCAGTGCGCGCAGGGTGGCGGAGAGGAAGCCGGCGGCGAAGGCGTCCCCGGCCCCGACGGCGGCGACGACGTCGACGTGCGGGGCGGGGACGAAGGTGGCGCCGGTCCGGTCGTAGACGGTCGCCCCCTGCCCGCCCTGCTTGACGACGAGCACCGAGGGGTCGGGGAACGCGGCGCGCACGGCGTCGGGGCCCACCAGCCCCCACACGTCCTGTGCCTCGTCCTCGCCGACGAAGACGAGGTCGGCGGCGCGGGCCAGCTCCAGCGTGGTCTGCGGGCCGTCGGCGGTGCGCCACAGCCCGGGCCGGTGGTTGACGTCGAAGGAGACGAGCGGGCGGCCGTGGCGCAGGACGGTCAGCTCGCGCATGAGGTCCGCGCAGCCTTCGGCCAGGGCCGCGGTGATCCCGGACAGATGCAGCACGCGTCCGGCGCGTACGGCGGCCAGGTCCACGTTGTCCACGGTCATCGCGGAGGCGGCGGAACCGGCCCGGTAGTAGGCGACCTCGTGGGCGTCGGTGGCCCGGTCGCCGGCCGTGCGGAAGTACACGCCCGTCGGCCGCTCGGGGTCCCGTCCCACGGCGGTGACGTCGACGCCGTACGCGCCGATCGTCTCGACCAGGTGGTCGCCGAACCCGTCGGCCCCGACCCGGCTGACCCACCGGACCGAGTGCCCCGCCGCCGCGAGGACACAGGCCACGTTCGACTCCGCGCCGCCGATGGCCCGGTCGAAGGAGGGCACGTCGGCGAGGCGGCCCGGCCGGGTGGGCAGGAAGGTCACCATGGACTCGCCGAGCGCTACGACGTCCACGACGTCGGGGGCCTTGCCGGGTCCGGTGACGGTCACGATCGTCGTAGCTCCTGGGTGAAAGGGTTCCGGCGGCTCCGTTGACCCCGCGTTGGCCGAGATGTTAGACAGCCGTAAGCGCTATACGCAATGGCCATTGCAGATATCGCAACAGACCAGATCAGGGAGGCCCCATGGGCACCGAGGCGCTCGACCGACTCGCCGAGGAACGCGTCGACCACCGATTCAAGGGCCTTCCGCCGGACGCGGACGGGCTGACCGTCGGCGAGCTGACCGCCGAGCGCCGCAACCTCTTCACCGGCGGCTTCACCACGCCCCTGCTCGCCCTGTCCGCCGAGCGCCTGGAGCACAACCTCGCGCTGATGGAGACGTACGCGACACGGCACGGCCTCGCCTTCGCCCCGCACGGCAAGACCTCCATGGCCCCGCAGCTCTTCCGCCGCCAGCTCGACCGCGGTGCCTGGGGCATCACCCTCGCCCTCCCGCACCAGCTCCGCGTGGCCCGCGCCTACGGCTTCCAGCGGCTCTTCCTCGCCAACGAGCTCCTCGACCCGGCGGCCCTGCGCTGGATCGCCGGTCAGTTGGCGGCCGACCCGGACTTCCGCCTGATCTGCTACGTCGACTCCGTACCCGGCGTCGAGCTGATGGCCGCGGCGCTCGAAGGATCCACGCGCCCGCTGGACGTCGTCGTCGAACTCGCCGCAGGGGAGGGCGCCCGCACCGGCGTCCGTACCGAGGCGGAGTGCGCGGCCGTGGCCGACGCGGTGGCCGCCACCGGCACCCTGCGGCTGGCCGGCGTCGCGGGCTACGAGGGCGAGGTCCCGGGGGCCGACCCGGAGCGGGTACGCGGCTATCTGCGCCGGCTGGTCGCCCTCGCCGCCGACTTCGACAAGGCGGGGCGTTTCGCGGGTCTGGACGAGATCGTCGTCAGCGCCGGCGGCAGCGCCTGGTTCGACGCGGTGGCCGACGTGTTCGCCGAGATCCCCGAACTCTCCGTGCCCGTACTGAAGTTGCTGCGCTCGGGCGCCTACGTCTCGCACGACGACGGCCACTACCGCAAACTGACCCCCTTCAACCGGGTCCCCGAGGAGGGCGCGCTGGAGCCCGCGTTCCGCCTGTGGACGCAGGTCGTCTCCCGCCCCTCCCCCGAGCAGGCCTTCGCCAACGGGGGCAAGCGCGACGCGGCCTACGACCTCGACCTGCCCTTCCCCCAGGTCGTCCGCCGGGACGGCACCGAACACCCGGCCACCGGCATCTCGGTGCCCGCCCTGTCCGACCAGCACACCTGGCTGACCACCACCCCCGAGGCGGATCTGCGGGTCGGCGACTGGCTGGGCCTGGGTCTGTCCCACCCGTGCACGACCTTCGACAAGTGGCCGCTGATCCCGCTGGCCGAGGCGGACGGGACGGTCGTCGACTACATCCGCACGTTCTTCTAGGAGGGTTCGTGGAGCAGCTCGTCATCCGGGACGCGGACGTCGTCGACGGTTCCGGCGCACCCTCGTACCGCGCCGACGTGGTGATCGACGAGGGCCGGATCGTCTCGATCGTCCAGGAGGCCGCGGCGGCGGGCTGCCAACGCCCGAAGGCGGTAAGGGAGTTGGACACGGAGGGTCTGGTCCTCTCCCCCGGCTTCATCGACATGCACGCGCACAGCGACCTGGCCCTGCTGCGCGACCCGGACCACAGCGCGAAGGCCGCGCAGGGGGTCACGCTCGAAGTCCTGGGCCAGGACGGGCTGTCGTACGCCCCCGTCGACGACCGCACGCTCGCCGAGGTCCGCCGCTCGATCAGCGGGTGGAACGGGTACGGCGACGACATCGACTTCGACTGGCGGTCGGTCGGCGAGTACCTGGACCGCCTTGACCACGGTTTCGAGGGCCGCGGGATCGCGGTCAACGCGGCCTATCTGATCCCGCAGGGCACGGTCCGTATGCTCGCCGTCGGCTGGGAGGACCGCGAGGCCACGCCCCAGGAGCTGGACCGCATGCGGCAGTTGGTGGCGGAGGGCATGGAGCAGGGCGCGGTCGGCCTGTCGTCCGGGCTGACGTACACCCCCGGGATGTACGCCAAGGACGCCGAACTCACCGAGCTGTGCCGGGTGGTGGCGTCCTACGACGGCTACTACTGCCCGCACCACCGCTCGTACGGAGCCGGTGCCCTGGAGGCCTACGAGGAGATGGTGGAGCTGACCCGCGAGGCGGGCTGCCCGCTCCATCTCGCCCACGCCACCATGAACTTCGGCGTGAACAAGGGCCGAGCACCCGAGCTGCTGACGCTCCTCGACGAGGCGCTGGCGTCCGGGGCGGACATCACCCTCGACACGTACCCCTACACCCCCGGCTGCACCACCCTCGTGGCGATGCTGCCCAGTTGGGCGAGCGAGGGCGGCCCGGAGGCGATCCTCGAGCGCCTCGCGGACGACGGGACGGCCGAGCGGATCCGGCACCACGTGGAGGTCGTCGGCTCGGACGGCTGCCACGGCGTGCCCATCGAGTGGGACACGATCGAGATCTCGGGCGTGGGCACGGACGCCCTGGCGGATCATGTGGGCCGCACGGTCCAGCAGTCGGCGGACGCCCGCGGCGAGACCCCGTGGACGGTGGCCCGCCATCTGCTCCTCGCGGACCGCCTGGGTCCCACGATCCTCCAGCACGTGGGCCACGAGGAGAACGTGCGGGCCATCATGCGCCACCCGGTGCACACCGGCGGCTCGGACGGCATCCTCCGGGGCGCGAAGCCGCACCCGCGGGCGTACGGGACCTTCCCGCAGTATCTCGGGCGGTACGTACGGGAGTTGGGTGTGCTGTCGCTGGAGGAGTGCGTCGCGCACCTCACCTCGCGCCCGGCGGCCCGGCTGCGGCTGCCGGACCGGGGCCTGGTCCGCGAGGGCTACCGGGCGGACCTCGTCCTCTTCGACCCGGCGACGGTGGCGGCGGGCTCGACCTTCGCCGACCCGCGCCGGCTCCCGACGGGCATTCCGCACGTCCTGGTCGACGGGCGGTTCGTGATCGAGGACGGGCGGCGCACGGACGTACTGGCAGGGCGGGCGGTGCGGCGGACCACCCGCCCCTGACCGCTTACGGGTTGGGGCCTACGACTCGGGACTCACGGCTTGGGCAGGGTGCAGGAACCGGCGCTCAGGTTCAGCTTGTTGCCCGTGGTGAAGCAGGCGGGGATGTTGTAGATCTCCTGCGCGTAGTTGATGCCCTGGCGGACGGTCACGGTGCCGTTCGCGTCGACCTCGCAGGGGTTGTTCTCGGTGCAGCGCTGGCCGTCCTCGTTGCCGGTGTTGTTGACGGCGACGACCTGCCCGGTGGCGTTGTCGAGCACCGGCGAACCGGACGTGCCGCCGATGGTCTGGCAGGCGGAGGTGTAACGCACCGAGTCCTTCCAGGTCCAGTCGCCCTCCTTGAGGCGGTAGACGAACCCGTCGATGTTGCAGGCGTAGGTCCGCTTCCAGTACCCGGAGACGACGGTGATCGCGGTACCGGCGGTCGGGTGGGTGCTCTGCACGGTGAGCGGGCTGATCCCGTAGGTGCTCTGGATCGACGCGTACGTGGTGGTGAGCTGGTAGATCGTGACGTCCGTGTCGGTCATGGTCGCGTAGGCGACCTTGCTGGCACGCAGCGTCCCGACCCTGGTCGCCGAGGCGTTGAGCAGTCCGAAGGTACGGGTGGAGGCCTGGTCGACGATGACCTCGCCGGCCTCCGGGAAGCCGGTCTCCAGGCAGTGGCCGTTCGTCAGCACCAGGGCCGGGTCGGTGGACACGGAGTTCGGGAAGCGGATGACGGACCCGGAGCAGTTGCTGAGCGAGACGGTGCCTGCGAAGTTGACGGCCTGGATGGTGGGCGCGGCGGCCTTCTCGACGGCCGCCTTCGCGACCGGCGCCGTGTCGGGCGCGGCGACTGCGGGTGCCATGCCCGCCCCGGCGATGGCCAGGGTGAAGAGCGTGGCAAGGAGAGGCTTGTTCATGTGGGGGTCCCCTCTGGAAACGCGAGCGCCCGGAGATCTTCCGGTCGCTTTCACGTTTTTGTCATGGACATCTTCACGACTGGGGCGTGTCCCGACAAGAAGGCATGCGCGAGTTGTGTACAGCTGATCTACGCGCGACACGTGCCACGTCTCATGTGGTGGAAAGCACGACCCGCGTGCCTTTACCGGGCCGTAAGCTCCCAGACATGCAGGTGATCCAGTCGACCAAGCTCGCCAACGTCTGTTACGAGATCCGGGGTCCGGTTCTTGAGGAGGCGATGCGGCTGGAAGCGGCCGGGCACCGCATTCTCAAGCTGAACACCGGCAACCCCGCCGCCTTCGGCTTCGAGTGCCCGCCGGAGATCCTGGAGGACATCCTCCGCAATGTCTCCTCGGCGCACGGGTACGGCGACGCGAAGGGCCTGCTGGCAGCTCGCAGGGCGGTCGTCATGCACAACCAGACCCTCGGCATCGAGACGGACGTCGAGCACGTCTTCATCGGCAACGGCGTGTCCGAGCTGATCGTGATGGCGATGCAGGGTCTGCTCGACGACGGCGACGAGGTGCTGGTCCCCGCCCCTGACTACCCGCTGTGGACGGCCGCGGTGTCGTTGTCGGGCGGCACCGCCGTGCACTACCGCTGCGACGAGCAGTCCGACTGGATGCCGGACCTCGCGGACGTGGAGCGGAAGGTCACCGACCGCACCAAGGCGATCGTCATCATCAACCCCAACAACCCGACGGGGGCGGTGTACGACGAGGCGAT
The DNA here is from genome assembly GCF_044750545.1 of Streptomyces sp. NPDC088794. NCBI lineage: Bacteria > Bacillati > Actinomycetota > Actinomycetes > Kitasatosporales > Streptomycetaceae > Streptomyces > Streptomyces sp. NPDC088794. The sequence continues at coordinate 288,055 of NZ_JBIVKB010000002.1, forward strand.
GATCAAGGGGCTCACCGACATCGCCCGGCGCCACAATCTGCTGGTCTGCTCCGACGAGATCTACGACAAGATCCTGTACGACGACGCCACGCACACGCCGACTGCGGCCGTCGCCCCGGACCTGCTGACGCTGACCTTCAACGGCATGTCGAAGGCGTACCGGGTGGCCGGCTACCGGGTGGGCTGGATGGCGATCTCCGGGCCGCGCGCGCACGCCGACTCCTACATCGAGGGTCTGACGATCCTCGCGAACATGCGGCTGTGCGCGAACATGCCGGGGCAGCACGGGGTGGTTGCCGCGCTCAGTGGGCGGCAGACGATCAACGACCTGGTGCTGCCGGGTGGGCGGCTGCGGGAGCAGCGGGATGTGGCGTACGAGCTGCTCACGCAAATTCCAGGGGTGAGCTGCGTGAAGCCGAAGGGCGCGCTGTATCTGTTCCCGCGTCTCGATCCCAAGGTGTTCAAGATCAAGGACGACCGGCGGATGGTCCTGGATCTGCTGCGCCAGGAGAAGATCATGGTCGTCCAGGGCACGGGGTTCAACTGGCCCGAGCCGGATCACTTCCGGGTGGTGACGCTGCCGACGGCCGGGGATCTGCGGGACGCGATGGGGCGGATCGGGAACTTCCTCGACGGGTACGGTCAACTTTAAACTTTAGACGAGATCTAAGGTAGGATGGCTTCCTGACAGTCACTGGAGGCCATCCCATGTACGAGCCGATCCGTACGAAGTCGGTCCACAGCACGGTGGCCGGTGCGGCCGATTTCCCTCACCGGTCGCGTGAGGACGAGCTGGACATCCAACTGGCGGGGCATCTGGGCGCGTTGCTGGCGGTGACGGACGAGTTGCGTGGGCTGGAGCCCTCCAGTGACCTCGACCAGGCCGCGGAGAGGCTTGCCGCGCAGGTGGGTCGGTTGCGGGGCGGGGTGACGCCGGTCCGTCTGTCCGTGACCGCGCCCGACGACGACCTCACGGTCCTGCACCGGCGGGCGCATGCCCTTGCGGGGCGGGCGCTGGTGGTGGCGGCGTCCCGGGCGGACACGGCGGCGGCGATTCTTTCGGCCCAGCGGATGGATGCGCATGCGCTGGCGCTGGCCTCGCCGGAACTGGCGTCGCACTGAGCGTTGGCGCGGTATCGCCGTAGGGATCGAGGTCGCGTTGCGGCTGCGGGTGCGTCGTGGCCGGTCGCGCAGTTCCCCGCGCCCCTGAGGACGTTGCAGCACCGGATGCCGCATTGCGCCGCCCCCTCTTGTCCCCGCCGAATCTCTTCCGGCGCCCCCTCTCACGCCCGCTGACCCTTCTCCGCCGCAACGGCGATCAACCACCACGGCGCACCCCGGCGGTGCCGAACCAACCCCTCGCGCCCCTCCCGCGCGCGTCCCTCCCATCCACTACTCTCCGCCGCACTCTCTCCTCCCCGCCCCGCTTCCCGCCGCCCCCTCTTGTCCCCGCCAAATTTTTCTCCGCCGCAACGGCGATCAACCACCGCGGCGCACCCCGGCGGCGCCGAACCGGCCTCGGCCGCCGCTCCGTTGTGTACCGGGACCGCCACTTCACCCCCCGTTCACCCGGTAAGCCCTGGAACATGGGGTTCCGGGAGCACGCTCCCCGGCGTGAGACGAATCGCAGGAATCGTCCTCGCTGTTCTGCTGATCGGCGGCGTGGTGGCAGCCGTCGTCGCGGGGCGGCACACGGAGGACAAGGGCACGGCAACGAAGACCGTGCGTGGCGTGATCGGGTCGGAGAAGGCGGACTTCTTCGCCGATCCCGACGTGGTGAAGGCCCTCGCCGCCAAGGGCTACACCGTGAAGGCCGAGACCTCCGGGTCCTGGGCCATGGAGGGGCTGGACCTGGAGGGGTACGACTTCGCCTTTCCCTCCAGCCAGGCACCCGCCGTCGAACTCGCCGCCCGCTATAAAGTGCGCGGCACCCTCCCCCGCCCCTTCTACTCGCCCCTCGTCGTCGTGGCCCACCGCAGCGCAGCTCAGGTGCTCGCCGCCAACGGCCTCGCCACGCTCGACACCGAGCACCGCGGCACCCTGAAGATGGCCGCCTACCTCGACGCCGCCAAGCATGACCGCAGTTGGCAGCAGCTCAAGGGGGCCGCCAAGTACGGGGAGTTGAGCGGGACTCTCTTCATCTCCAGTACCGATCCCGCCTCCTCCAACTCCGGCGCCCTCTACCTCGCCGCCGCCTCCTACGTGGCCAACGGCGGGCGGGTCGTAGCAAGTGCGGGCGACCTCGACCGGACCGAGCCCCTGCTCAAAGAGCTCGTCACCGTGCAGGGCGCCCAGCAGTCCAGTTCGGACGCCGTCTTCCGGGACTTCGTCAGCGGGGCCGGAAATCCGCTCGTGCTGGTCTACGAGTCCCAGGTCGCCGCCCTGTTGGCGGACGGACAGCAGCCCGGCGACCTCGTCGTGCTCTACCCGGACACCACCGTCAACAGCGACCACACCGTCGTACCGCTCACCGACAACGGCCAGGCCCTCGCCCAACTCCTGTCCACCGACCCGGAATTGCGCAAGCTCGCCGTCCGGCACGGTTTTCGGCCGCAGGGATCCGCCACCGAGTTCGCCTCGGCCGGCACCTATCTCAAGCAGGAACTGACCGGCGTCCGGCAGGCGCCCGTGCCCACCTCCGCGGTGCTGCACGAGATGGCCCGCCGGGCGAAGGGATAACGGGGGAAGAGACATGAACGCTCACAACACCAGTCAGAACAGTAGCCACAGCAGCGACGACACCTTCACCCTCACCCCGCCCGAACCCGTCGCCGCCGTGCCGCGGGAGAAGGCCGGCGGGCTCGTGCCCGTCGCCGACAGCGTCCGCACCGACATGGCGCAGAAGGCCACCGCGTACGTCGACGGACTCGCCGCACTCGACGCCCGCTCGCCCGAGTTCGCCGGCAAGGTCGGCGAGATCACCGCCCTGGGCGCCGGCGAGATGCGCACCGCGACCGCGCAGTCCAACCGGATGCTGGAGCGGACCGTCCGCTCCCTGCCGGACAAGGGTGGGGACGCGCAGTCCCAGGTCGCCGGTTCGCTCGTCGAACTCCGGCGCGTGGTCGAGGACCTGGATCCGCGTGACGTGCCCGCCGGCAAGGGGCGGAAGTTCCTGTCCCGGCTGCCCGGCGGCAACAAGCTGCGCGACCACGTCGCCAAGTACGCCTCCGCGCAAGGGACCTTGAACAAGATCGTCGGCTCCCTGCGCGGCGGCCAGGACGAACTGCGGCGCGACAACGCCGCGTTGCAGACCGAGCGGGTCCGCCTGTGGGAAACCATGGGCAAGCTGCAGGAGTACGTCGTGCTCACCGAGGCCCTCGACGCGGCCGTCGAGCAGCACATCGCCGGCGTCGCCGAGCCGGAGGCCGCCGACGGTCTCCGCGCCGACGTGCTCTTCCCCGTCCGGCAGAAGCACCAGGACCTCCTCACCCAACTCGCCGTCTGCGCCCAGGGCTACCTCGCCATGGACGTCGTACGCCGCAACAACGAGGAGCTGATCAAGGGCGTCGACCGGGCGGCCACGACCACCGTGTCGGCGCTGCGGATCTCCGTGATGCTGGCCTCCGCGCTGGACAACCAGAAGAAGGTCGTCGAGCAGGTCAACGCCTTGCGCGGGACCACCGAGGACCTGATCCGGGGCAACGCCGAGATGCTCGCCACGCAGAGCGGGGAGATCCAGCGGATCGCCGCCGACCCGGCCGTGGGCGCCGAGACGCTGCGCTCCGCCTTCCAGCAGATCTACCGCACGCTGGACGCGATCGACACGTACAAGGTCCAGGCGACCGAGGTGATGGCCTCGACCGTCGAGTCCCTGACCACCGAACTCCAGTCCGCGAGCGGCTACTTGGCGCGCAGCCGGTCCCGGAGCGCGCTCGAAGGGGGGCTCTCATGAGACGGGGTCTCGCCCTTCTCGCCGTGTCGGCCACCCTGCTGAGCGCCTGCACGGCTGCGCCCGAGGCGGCCGACCCCGCCGACGACCGCTCCCCGCAGCCCGGCACCCTGCGCATCCTCGCCTCCAGCGAACTCGCCGACATGACGCCGGTGTTGGACCAGGTCCGCAAGGACACCGGGCTCACCGTCCGCCCCACCTACATGGGCACCCTGGACGCCGTGGACCTGCTCGCCAAGGGCGGCACCGACGGGCTGTACGACGCGGTGTGGCTGTCGTCGGACGACTATCTGCGGCTGCGGCCCGAGGCGGCGAAGAGGGTCGTGTCGGAGACGTCGATCATGTCCAGCCCGGTCGCGATCGGGGTGAAGACGGCCGTGGTGAAGGAGTTGGGCTGGCAGCCCGATCACGTCACCTGGTCGCAGGTCGAGCGGGCCGTGCAGGACGGCCGGCTCAGCTACGGCATGACCGACCCGGCGCGCTCCAACTCCGGTTTCGCCACACTCGTCTCGGTCGCCTCCGCCCTCTCCGGCGCCCAGTCCGCGCTCACCGACGCGGACGTCACCGAGGCCACGCCGAAGCTGAAGGAGTTCTTCAAGGGGCAGCAGCTGACCTCGGGTTCGTCGGGCTGGCTGGCGACCGCCTACGAGCGGCGCGGGGACGTCGACGCGATGCTCAACTACGAGTCCGTCCTCAAGGGCGTCCCCGGTCTGACCGTGATCCGCCCCACCGACGGCGTGGTCACCGCCGACTACCCGCTCTCCTCCCTCGCCGCCACGAGCGCCGCGACCCGCGAGGAGGTCCGCCGCCTGACCGAGGCCCTGCGCACCCCGGCGATCCAGCGGCAGATCACCGAGCGCACCCACCGCCGCCCGGTCGTCCCCTCGGTGCACCCCGCGGCGGGCCTCGACACCAGCCGTCGCCGTGAACTGCCCTTCCCCGGCAGCCGATCCGTCGCCGACGGACTGCTCGACGCCTACGAGAACAAGCTGCGCCGCCCCTCCCGCACGGTCTACGTCCTCGACACCTCGGGCTCGATGAAGGGCGACCGCCTCGACCGGCTGAAGAAGGCGCTCACCGACCTCACCGCGGACTTCCGGGACCGCGAGGAGGTGACGCTGATGCCGTTCGGCTCGGACGTGAAGAGCGTCCGCACCCACGTCATCGACCCGGCCGACCCGCAGTCCGGCCTCGACGGCGTCCGCACGGACACCAAGGCGCTCAGCGCCCAGGGCGACACCGCGATCTTCTCCTCGCTGGAGAAGGCGTACGACCATCTCGGCGCCGACGACGACACGTTCACGTCGATCGTGATGATGACGGACGGCGAGAACACGACCGGCGCCAAGTCCGGTGATTTCGACGCCTTCTACCGCGGGCTCGGCGCGCAGCAGCGGCGGACACCCGTCTTCCCGATCCTCTTCGGCGACTCCGACCGGGCGGAGCTGGAGCACATCGCCGACCTGACCGGCGGCCGCCTCTTCGACGCCCAAAAGGGCTCGCTGGACGGCGCCTTCGAGGAGATCCGTGGCTACCAGTAGGTTCGTGGGGTTCCTGGAGTCCCGCAAGAACATCACGGGCAGCGCCTGCGGACTGGCCGGCCTGGCGCTGACCTTCGTCGGCGCGGCGGGACCGTACTGGCCCGTCGTGGTCGTCGGCCTGTACGGCGCGGGCGCGCTCATCGCCCCACCGGAACGCCCGGCGCCGCCCGCCTTCCCGGACCCGTCCGCCCAACTCGACGAGGTGCGTGCGGACTTCGAGCGACTCGGCGGCTATCTCGCCGGCGTCGAACTGCCGCCGGCCGCCGCGGGCCGGCTCACCGAACTGACCGAGCTGCTGGCCGCGCTGCTCGACCCGGGCTGGGCCCCGGAGCTGCTGGGCCAGGATCCCGAAGGCCTGCACACCCTCTCCCGGGCGGTGCGCCAGGACATCCCCGAGGCTGTCGACACCTTCGTACGCACCCGGTGGTGGAGTCGGATGGCGCCGGGCCAGGAACCGCCGGAACGCCATCTGGAACGGCAGTTGACGCTCCTCCAGGAGGAGGCGGACCGGCTGGCCTCGTCCCTGCGCGAGACGGAGGCCCGGCGGCAGGAGTCGCACACGCGGTATCTGGAGGAGCGGGGTCGCGGAGTCTGACGTACCCGTCAGAGACGGGCCAGTATCGCAATCAGCACCAGCACCACGAGCAGCAGCGCCACCACCTTCGCCGCCGACCTCAACCGGCCGCCGCCCGGAGCAGGTTGCGCGACCGGCGCCGGAACCGGTGGCGGCAGCGGGACCGGTGGCGGGCCGTTGAACACGTCGTGTCCGGTCACGGCCGCGCGCGTGCACCACGGGCAGGTCGGCAGGTGGGAACCGTAGGTGTGCAAAGGGCGGTTCGGGCAGCTGCGCAGGCGGGCCCGTTCCCGGTCGAGCGCCCGTAGCCAGGCCTCCGCCGGAGGGCGGGCCGCGGGGGCGTGCACGCCGGGGCCGAAGGCGGCGCGGGCCAGGGTGAGCAACTCCGGTGGCAGGACGGACGGGTCGACCGTGCCGCGCGGGATGACGACCGACTCGGGGCGCACCACGTAGGAGCAGCTCGCGGCGATGTTGTCCTTGACCGTGGACTCGGAGGTGCTCTCGTGCGGGACGCCTCCGAAGGGGTGGTTTCCGGCCGTCAGCAGTTGGTAGACGAGGACCGCGAGGGCGAAGTCGTCGCTGGCGCGGGTGGCGGGAGCGCCGGACTGCCGCTCGGGGGACGAGTAGTCGGTGGTGTGCATCAGGCACGGGAAGGGCTCGCCGGTGACCGCGTCGGTGAAGGCGATGGAGTCGCAGTCGAGGAAGGTGACGAAGCCGTTGGCGTCGACGACCACGTTGCTGCTGGAGAAGTCGCCGATGACGAGGTGGTCGTGGTGCATGCGGGCGGTCATGAAGGCGAGGTTCCAGGAGACGCCGAGCAGGAACCGCCAGTCCGCCCGCTCCGGGAACAGCCGCAGCCGCTGGGCGCGGGTGAACAGGCCGACCAGCTGGACGTGTTCGGGCTCGCCGAAGCGGTGCATGGCGTAGCCGAGGAACTCGCCCTCGGCGCCCCGGGCGATCGCGGTCGGCCAGGCCAGTTCGGGTGGCTGGGACCGGTCGGTGGGGCGGGCGGCGAGCGGGGACATGGTCAGCATCCGGGCCAACCGCCGTTCCTGGTCGGGTCCCGGCGCCTCCCGGTAGAGCTTGACGACCGTGCCGTGGTCGCCCTCGACCGGGAAGACGGCCGCCTGACCGCCGCCCTTGAGCGGGAGTTCGGCGAGCTGGGCCTGCTTGCCGTCCAGGTAGACCACCCGGCCGCTCATCCCCGTACCTCCCGCACGGCCCGCAGCAGCGTCTTGTCGTCGGCGTTCAGCGCGGTCAGCCGGTCCGACCTGAGCAGCGCGGCCAGGTTCTCGTGCGCGCTGTCGGAGACCGGGCCCGGCGTGGTGTCCAGGGAGCGGAAGACGGCGTCCACGAAGGAGGCGTTGGGCGTGGGCGCGCCCCCGGCCGAGCGGGACAGGGCGGCCTGCGCGAGGCCGTCGGTGGACAGCAGCACGCCGTCGACGCGCGGGTCGCACACGCAGTCGGTGTGGATCCGGCGGCCCGCGTCCGGCGAGGTCAGGAAGACCGTCTCGTTGCTGTACTCGCTGACCGCGGCCGGCTGCGGCAGCGCGTGGAACTGCCGTTCCCCGTCCTCGGTCCCGGCCCGCAGCACCACGAAGCCGTCGCCGACGGTGAGATGACCGAGCCAGCCGGGGGTCAGGACCACGACGGTGAGGGTGGTCGCGAAGTCGGTGGCCGAGGCTCCCGTGGTGTCCAGGAACACCTTGGTGACGTCGTGGAAGGCGTCCGTGAGCAGGTCGTGCACGGCCTCGCCGGGCGGGGTGTCGGCAGCGGCCGATGACCTTCGTACGAAATGTTCGACGGCCAGGTCCACCGCGAGCCGGGAGCCCTCCTCCGAGCGTGGCCGGCTGCCCGCGCCGTCCGCGACGGCGAGCACCGCGACCTGCCCCGACACGGTGTGCGCGCACGCGTCCTGGCAGGGCTTGCCGTCCCTGCGGTGCCGGTAGCCCTCGACGCTCATGCCGTGGATCCGCCAGCCGGCCCGGCCCGCGCCCATCGCCTAGCTCTCCCAGGCCGGGCGCTGGGTCTTGAACTGGCTGAAGATCTTCTCGAAGACCTCGTCGCCCGCGCCCTTCTGCTCCGCGTTCGCGCTCGCCGACATCATCTGGAGCAGTTCGCGGAACGGGAAGCCCTGGATACGGGCGTTGAAGGTCGGCGCGAAGGCGCGCAGCACCTGTTCGCCGACGTCGGTGATCCCGCCGACGCCGATCGCGTAGAGCCGGAAGCGGCGGGCGCGCTGCTCCTCGGCGAGGACGGGGACAAGGCGCTGCCAGGAGTCGGTGCGGCGGCCGGTGCCGTCGGTGGGCAGTCCGTCGGTGACCAGGCAGATCTGCGGGCGGTAGTACTGGAGCCCGGAGGCGCGCAGTTCGGCCTTGCGGGCCGCGACCACGTGCATCGACAGTTCCAGCGCCTCGGTCATCAACGTCACGCCGGCGGCGGCCAGTCGGGGCGGCCTAAACGTGTGGGCGGGCACGAACGGGCTCACCGGCGTCCCCGGCGGCAGCGGCTGCGGGCCGCGCCAGGCGGCGACGCCCTGTCCTCCGAAGGTGACCAGCGCGACCTCGACGGAGTAGCTGAGCGCCACGTCGTCGTGGAGCTCGCGGGTCCACTCCACGAGGGCGTCGTTGAGCGTCTGGATCGGCGGGCCCGCCATCGAGCTGGACGTGTCGAGGCACAGCACCAGCGGCAGCCGCTGGGCGTTGTTCTCGAACTCGATGTCGGCGTACTCCGCCGGCAGGGTGGGCGGGTATTCGCTGGACATGGGCCTCTCCTGGTGGAACCGGTACGTCAGCGGGCGGGTCGCCCCGCGGCGGGCGGGAAGGCGTGCAGGACGTCCGCGTCGGTGAGCGCGGACTGGGCGTCGGTGACGTCGACGGGCGAGCCGGGCGCGGGCGGCGCCTGTCCGGGCTCCGCCCACACCGCCCGGTACAGGACGCGGTCGAGTTCGACGTATCCCTGCGGGTGCAGATCGGTACGGACGACGGCGGACCGGGTGGGCCCGCCGCGGTCGCGGGCCCGGTGCCGGCCGCCGGAGCGGGCGGGGCGGGCGGGGCCGGCGCGCAGGGCACGGGTGGGTTCGTCGGCGTCGGCGGATCGAGAGGTCTGACCGGCCGTGGCGGGGGCGGGAGTTCGGGTGCGGCGGACGAGGAGGAGGAAGGCGCCGAGGAGGAGGACGAGGACGGTGGCGACGGCGGGGAGAAGCCATCGGGTACGGCCGTCGCCCTGGTCGCCGATGCGGCCCACGACGTAGGCGTGCTGCTCGGTGACCTCGTCCTCGGTGATCAACTTGTCGCCGGACACCTGGGACTTGCCGGGGCCGACCAGCGCGCACAGGTCCTTGCGCGTCGACCCGCAGAGACTGTCCAGTTCCTTGCGCGTGCCCTGCGCCAACCGGTCGATCTTCGCACTCTGGTCGACGAGCCGGCCGCGTTGTTCCGCCAGCAGGAGCAGGACCGTGCCGCCCTCGCCGGTGGAGACGTCGGCCGGCACCTGGACGTTCAGCTTGTCGCTCTTCCCCTCGATGTCCTCGATGAGGTCGGCCCGTTGGGTCTTGGAGCCGTCGAGAAGCAGCGCCCGGTCCAGGGTGACGGTGACGCTCCCGTCGTCGAGTTCACTCGACCAGCACTTCAGCCTGGCCGAGAAGTCCCCACCGCACTCCTCGTCCGCCCCGGCGCTCGGAGCGACCGACGTCAGGACGAGGAGAATTCCCAGAAAGATGGTGAAACGCAACGATCGCCCCATGGGCACCCCCGTGGCCCGAAAAGACCCCCGCCCATAGTGGAGCCAACAGGCCCGCGTCCGAAAGGGGCTGTGCCCCCTCACACCTGTCACTTCTACAACTGGAACACCTGGTGGCAGCGGATGAACATCTGCCGCGCCCGTTCCACCCAATCACTGGCCAGAGCATCGAAATCCGGCTGGGTGACCCGGCAGATCAGCGGGAGATCGCACACCCCGGCGAGACACGGCCGCGGCCCGCGGACGTCCCAGACGGAGAGCATCGGATTGAGCTGTTCCGTGTTCCAGGCGTTCGACGCGGCGGCGGCGAGGGCGAGTTGATCGTGGCGCAGGTACTGGCCGTCGGTGACGAAGGCGACGAGCAGCCGTTTGGTGGTCATGAAGCGGACCGTGAGCGTGCGGCCCGTCTCCTCCAGATCGAAGCGCAGGGACACGGAGTCGGTGTCCGTCAGGGCGTGGTAGTTCCGCCCGGCGCCCCACTGCTGCACCAACTGGCGCCAGTGCGTGCCGATTTCGAGGACCGGGGCGGGAAAGGACTCAGAGGGAGCCACGGTGCACCGCCCGGGTGACCATCGCGTCGGTCAGGCCGGCGTCCAGCAGCGCCTGGGCGTGCAGCAGCAGACAGGACGGCACGGACACGCTCGTACCGGAGGAACGGCGGGCCGCCAGCTCGCTGACCCGCAGCTCGATCGTCCGTCTCACCTTGGGCGGGGGCCAGGACGGCGACTGCCCGGTCTCTTCCAGCAGTTCGGTCAGCAGCACGTCGAGCGCGGGCCGGTCCTCGGGTTTCTTGGCGAGGCACCGGGCGATCAGCGGACGTATGTTCGGCGGTACGGCGTCGAGTTCGGGTTCGCCGCAGACGACCTGGTAGCGCACGGACTCGCCGGTGCCGTGCGGCGGGCGGCCGGTGAGCGCGTACACCAGGACTCCGCCGAGGGAGAAGACGTCGCTCGGCGGGCCGACCCGCGCGCCCTTCATCTGCTCGGGGGACATGAACGGCGGGGTGCCGACGATGAGTCCGGCCTGGGTGAGGCCGGGGGCGCCGTCGACGCGGGAGATGCCGAAGTCGATGACGCGGGGGCCGTCGGCCGCCAGCAGCACGTTGGACGGCTTGAGGTCGCGGTGCACGACTCCGGCCGCGTGCACGGCCTGCAAGGCCTCGACCAGGAAGGCGCCGAGCTTGCGGACCTGTGCCTCGGGCAGCGGACCGTCGGTGCGGACGGCCTCGGTGAGCGAGGGGCCCGCCACGTACATCGTGGCCAGCCAGGGCAGTTCGGCCTCCGTGTCGGCGTCGATCACGGCCGCCGTGTACGCGCCGCTGACCACCCGGGCGGCGGCGACCTCGCGGGCGAAGCGTTCCCGGAACTCGGGCTCGGCGGCCAGTTCCTGGCGCACCACCTTCACCGCCACCTCACGCCCGGCCGGCGAACGGCCGAGATACACCCATCCCATGCCGCCGGACCCGAGCCGCCCGACGATCCGGTAGGGCCCCACCTTCAGGGGATCGCTGACCGGTGTGCGCACCCCGCTCACCTCATTTCGGGGTTCGTTGCAGGATGTCCCGAGTGTCCCGCGAAATCCGGGTGCGCACAGAGGTGATGCGAGAAGACGCGAGAAGACGCGAGAAATTACGAGAAGTGGAAGCCGTCGGTTTCGCGACAAGGCGAAGGCCCGCCGCCGCCGTTCCCGTCGGGGCGGACGGGATCGGTGACGACGGGCCCACGGTCCCGCACGCCGTTGTGCGGGACCTCGCCGGTCGGCACCGCGGCCGGCCGTGACGATCGCTGGTCAGGGCACCGTTGCCGGCCGCGGAGTCTTTCGGGTGCGGGACTCAGCCCAGGCGCTGCACCAGCGCGTGGTACTCGTCCCACAGTTCCTTCGGCGTGTGGTCGCCGAAGGTGTTGAGGTGGTCCGGCACGAGTGAGGCCTCCTCGCGCCAGATCTCCTTGTCGACCGTGAGCAGGAAGTCCAGGTCGGACTCGGCCAGTTCGAGGCCCTTGGTGTCGAGGGCGCCCTTGGCCGGCAGCACGCCGATCGGGGTCTCGACGCCCTCGGCGCGGCCGTCGAGGCGGTCCACGATCCACTTCAGGACCCGGCTGTTCTCGCCGAAGCCGGGCCACACGAACTTGCCCTGGTCGTTCTTGCGGAACCAGTTGACGTAGTAGATCTTCGGCAGCTTCGCCTGGTCGCGGCCCTTCGCCACATCGACCCAGTGGCCCATGTAGTCGCCCATGTTGTAGCCGCAGAACGGCAGCATGGCGAAGGGGTCGCGGCGCAGCTCGCCGACCTTGCCCTCGGCGGCCGCGGTCTTCTCGGAGGCCACGTTGGCGCCGAGGAAGACGCCGTGGTTCCAGTCGAAGGACTCGGTGACCAGCGGTACGGCGGTGGCGCGCCGGCCGCCGAAGAGGATCGCCGAGATCGGCACGCCCTTGGGGTTCTCCCACTCGGGCGCGATGATCGGGCACTGCGCGGCGGGGGTGGTGAAGCGGGCGTTGGGGTGGGCGGCGGGCGTCCCGGACTCCGGTGTCCAGGAGTTGCCCTTCCAGTCGGTGAGGTGGGCCGGGGTCTCCTCCGTCATGCCCTCCCACCAGATGTCGTTGTCGTCGGTCAACGCCACGTTGGTGAAGACCGAGTTGCCCCACAGCGTCTTCATCGCGTTGGCGTTGGTGTGCTCACCGGTGCCGGGCGCGACGCCGAAGAAGCCGGCCTCGGGGTTGATCGCGTAGAGCCGGCCGTCCTCGCCGAACCGCATCCAGGCGATGTCGTCACCGATGGTCTCGACGGTCCAGCCGGAGATGGTGGGCTCCAGCATGGCGAGGTTGGTCTTGCCGCAGGCGCTCGGGAAGGCGGCGGCGACGTACTTCGACTCGCCCTGCGGGGGCGTGAGTTTGAGGATCAGCATGTGCTCGGCGAGCCAGCCCTCGTCGCGCGCCATGACGGAGGCGATGCGCAGGGCGTAGCACTTCTTGCCCAGCAGCGCGTTGCCGCCGTAGCCGGAGCCGTAGGACCAGATCTCGCGGCTCTCGGGGAAGTGCGAGATGTACTTGGTGGAGTTGCACGGCCACGGCACGTCGGCCTCGCCCTCGGCCAGCGGCGCTCCGAGCGTGTGCACAGCACGCACGAAGAAGCCGTCCTCGCCGAGTTCGTCCAGGACGGGCTGTCCCATGCGGGTCATGGTGCGCATGGAGACGGCGACGTAGGCGGAGTCGGTGATCTCGACGCCGATCGCGGAGAGGTCGGAGCCGAGGGGGCCCATGCAGAAGGGGACGACGTACATCGTCCGGCCCTTCATGGAGCCACGGAAAACGCCCCCCTCGCCCTTCTCCCCCGAGAAGATCCGCCGCATCTCGGCGGGTGCCTTCCAGTGGTTGGTCGGGCCCGCGTCCTCTTCCTTCTCGGAGCAGATGAACGTCCGGTCCTCGACCCGCGCGACATCGGTCGGGTCGGAGGCGGCGTAGTAGGAGTTGGGGCGCTTGATCGGGTCGAGCTTCTTGAAGGTGCCCTTTTCGACGAGCTCTTCGCACAGTCGCTCGTACTCGGCTTCGGATCCGTCACACCAGACCACGCTGTCCGGCTGGGTCAGTTCGGCGATCTCGTTCACCCACGAGATCAGTTCTGGGTGCTTTGTGGGGATGACGGGGGGAGCCGCGATGTCGCGCGCCACGATTGCTCCTAAATGAGGGATTTTTTGTTGGAGGCCCCGTGGGGGCTGCGGCCCGGATGCTGCACGGCTGATCTTCAGCGCTCATCCGGTGCCGACCGCACTCATTTGATCATCCGACGCGAGTGCCCATATGTCCAGAGGGCCTCACGGATGAGCGGAGTGAGGATCGCCACGCATCGCCGTGTTTCCGAGCGTGTCTTTACGTGCACGTTGGGTTCACCTGACGGTTCTTTTGCGCGGCGGTACAGACCACCAACTCCCGTGAGACGATGGCCACTCTTGGCTGTTCCTCAGCTCCTACTGACACGTAACTTACGGGTCCGTAGGTACGATGCCGGGCATGACTGCGTCCGTCCCCGACGCGCACACGGACACGACGGCCGCCGGCCGCGTCGCCGAGGCGCTCTCCCTGCCCGACCACGTGAAGCCCAAGCTGCGCGGCTGGTTGCACCTCGGCATGTTCCCGGCCGTACTCGTCTCGGGCCTGGTACTGACCGCTCTCGCCGACTCCTCAAGAGGCCGGATCGCGTGCGGGATCTTCGCGCTGACGGCCTGCCTGCTGTTCGGCGTGAGCGCGCTGTACCACCGGGGCACCTGGAGCCCCCGCATGGACGGCATCCTGCGCAGGCTCGATCACGCCAATATCTTCCTGATCATCGCCGGCACCTACACCCCGCTGACGATGCTGCTCCTGCCTGGCGCCAAGGGGCAGGTGCTGCTGTGGGGCATCTGGGCCGCGGCGACGGCCGGCATCATCTTCCGCGTCTTCTGGGTCGGCGCCCCGCGCTGGCTCTACACCCCCTGCTATATCGCGATGGGCTGGGCGGCCGTCTTCTTCCTGCCCGACTTCATGCGCACCGGCGGCATCGCGGTCCTCGTCCTGGTGATCGTCGGCGGCCTCCTCTACAGCGCGGGCGGAGTGATCTACGGCATCAAGCGCCCGAACCCGTCCCCGCGCTGGTTCGGCTTCCACGAGGTCTTCCACTCGCTCACCGTGGCGGCCTTCCTCACGCACTACGTCGGCATCTCCCTGGTGGCGTACCAGCACGGATAGCTCCTGACGCACTCCCCTTCATGGCCACGGCTCCTCAGCCGTGGCCATTTTCCGTATGCCACGACCTGCTTCGCAGCTTCCTGACAGCAACTCCCTGTTGACATCAACCATCTTTTGAGAGCTACTCTCATTTCGTGGCTACTGTCACTCAGAACATGGGCGCGCGGCGCGACCCGCGCCGCTGGTGGGCCCTCGGCGCCCTGGTCGCGAGCATGCTCACCCTCGGCTTCGACACGACGATCCTGAACGTCGCCCTGCCGACGATGGCGGGCGACCTCGGCGCCACCACCGGCCAGCAGCAGTGGATGGCGGACTCCTACGTCATCGTCTTCGCCGCGCTGATGCTCCCCGCCGGACTGCTCGGCGACCGCTTCGGACGGCGCCGCATGCTGATCGTGGGGCTCGGCATCTTCCTCGCCGGCTCCGTGGTCGGCGTCCTGGCCAACGACGTGAACTGGGTCATCGCGGCCCGCACGGTCATGGGCATCGGCGCGGCACTGATCACCCCGCTCGCCCTGTCCGTGCTGCCCTCGCTCTTCGGCCCGGACGAGCGGACCAAGGCCGTCGGCATCATCTCCGCCGCCTCCTCGCTCGGACTGCCGCTCGGCCCGATCATCGGCGGCTGGCTGCTCAACCACTTCTGGTGGGGCTCGGTCTTCCTGGTCAACATCCCGATGGCCGCGATCGGCATCGCCGCCTGCGTCTTCCTGCTCCCCGAGACCCGCGACCCCGCCTCGCCCCGGGTCGACGCCCTCTCCACCGCGTTCACGGCGGCCGGCCTCGGCGCCCTCATCTACGCCATCATCGAGGCGCCCAGCCGCGGCTGGGGCGACCCGCTGATCGTGGGCATGCTCATCGGATCCGCGATCCTGATCGCCGCCCTGGTGCTGCGCGAACGGCGCATGGAACGCCCCATGCTCGACATGGAACTGCTCGCCCACCGCGGCTTCCTCTTCAACACCATGGCCGCGACCCTCGTGATGTTCGTCCTGTCCGGCCTGCTGTTCGTGCTGCCGCAGTACCTCCAGGCGGTGCTCGGCAACGACGCCCTGGGCACCGGCGTCCGGCTGCTGCCCATGATGGGCGGCCTGATCGTCGCGGCCCGCGCCGCGCAGCCGGTCGTCGCCCGGTTCGGCTCCCGCGCGGTGGTCACCGCGGGCCTGGTGGTCCTCGCCTTCGCCGCGTTCCTGGGCAGCCGTACGAGCGTGGACTCGGGCTACGGCTTCACCGCGCTGTGGCTGTCGATCACCGGCTTCGGCTTCGGCTTCTCGGTCGTCCCGGCGATGGACGGCGCCCTCGGCGCGCTGCCCCGCGACCGGGCCGGCAGCGGCGCCGGTCTCCTCATGACGACGCGCCAGGTCGGTGCCGCCATCGGCATCGCCCTGCTCGGCAGCCTGCTGGCGAGCACCTTCCGCGACCGCCTCGACACCACCGGGCTGTCCGCGAAGGCCGCCGACACCGCCGGGGACTCCGTGGTCGCGGCCCACATCATCGGCCGGCAGGCGGGCTCGGCCGACCTCGTGGCCTCCGCGAACAGCGCGTACGTCCACGGCATGGGCCTGGTCCTGCTGGTGTGCGGCGCCGCGGCCCTCGTCACCGCCCTGCTGGCCGCGGCCTTCCTGCCGAACACCCCGGTCACGCGCACCGGGAAGGAGGGGGACGGGACCCCGGACATGGCCACCGCGTCGGCGGATGCCGGACAATGAGCGGCATGACCGCCGCACCCTCCCCCTTCAGCCCCGCCGACCGCCCCCAGCTGGGCCTGCGCGAGCGGAAGAAGATCAAGACCCGCGAGGCGATCCGCACCGCGACGTACGCACTGGTCGAGGAGCAGGGGTACGACGCGACGACGATCGAGCAGATCGCCGAGCGCGCCGAGGTGTCGCCGTCGACCGTCTTCCGCTACTTCCCCACCAAGGAGGACATCGTCCTCACGGACGAGTTCGACCCGATCATCATGGAGGAACTGCGGGAGCGGCCCGCCGACGAGCCCTGGATGACCACCCTGCGGTACGTCATGCAGAAGGCCATCCGCCTCGGCATCAAGGAGGACCCCGAGGTGGCCCGCCTGCGGACCCACCTCATGGTCCAGGTCCCGGCGGTGCGCTCGCGGATGATGGAGAGCATGTCCGTCACCGGCAACATGCTCTGCCAGGCCATCGGCGAGCGCACCGGCCGGGACCCGGGCAGCCTGGAGGTACGGGTCTACGCCATGGCCATCATCGGCGGCCTGATGGAGACGTCCCTGTACTGGGCGGAGAACGGCCACCAGGACGAGTTCAAGGACCTGGTGGACCGCACCCTGAACGTGCTGGAGCACGGACTCACCGAGTGAGCCCGTGCTCCGGTCCGTACCGGTCCGTACCAACCGTCAGCGCTTGGTCAGCACGGTCTTCACATCACCCTTCCCGCACGCGAGGCCGTCCTTGTTGCGGTCCAGGCCCAGCGGGTCGTCCTTGCCGTTGACCTTGAGCCGGCCGTAGTCGTTCTTCTTGAGCCAACTGCACCGCGCCTCCGCGGTCTTCTTCACGGTCTTCGGGAAGGCCGTCGGCACGCACACGTTGATCGAGCCGTAGTGCCGGTCGCAGCCCGAGATGGTCACGGGGACCTTCTGCGAGGTGCGCTTCTTGCCGGGCTTCGCGACCTTGCCCTCCAGGGAGTCCGCGAAGGAGTGCACGTGCGCCGAGGCCGTGTCCTCGGAGGCGGCGCTCAGGGCCGAAGGACCCTGCAGATGCACCCACTTGGCGACCGACGGCACACCGTTGGCGTCCACCGCGAAGAGCATGTACCAACCCGGCGGCGCCACATTGGGGTTGTTCGTCACGTTCAGGTCGACGTTGTTGCCGTCCACCGACAGCGGCAGATCCACGAACCGCTGGTTGGGGTCGGAGGAGTGCGTGACCGCGGCCGGACGGATCAACTCGGCCTTGGCGATGGGCCGGTCGACCGTGATCCGCTGGGTGTCGCCGTAGGTCCACTCGGTGTCGATCACCGAAGTGATCGTCGGGCGCGTGCCCTTGAGCAGATACGGCGGCGTGTAGATCGACACGTTGTGGTTCCAGGTGCCGTTGCCCGGGTTGTCACCGGTCGACATCACCCGGCCGTCCGGCAGCAGGAACGACGACGAGTGGTAGCCGCGGGCCTGCGGGTCGGCGGCCACCGGGTCGAAGGTGTTGGTGCCGGGGTCGTAGATCGACGACTCGAAGACGGGGTTGGCCCGGTTGTGCAGCGCGCCGCCGGTCTCCAGCACCTTGCCGTCGGGCAGCAGTACGGCGGAGACGTACATCTTGCCCTGGTTGCCGGTCTCGGGCACCGGGCCGTTGCCGAGGTCGACCGTGCCCTGCGGCAGCGGCGGTCCGGCGACGTAGGACGGGCTGGCGGCCTTGAGGTCGATGACGTCGGTCAGCCGGTTGCCGTCCGGGTTGGAGTCGATGTTGCCGCCGCCGATGGTGAGGACCTTCTGGTCCTGCGCCGGCGGCAGCAGCACGCTCGCCGACTGGTCCCGCTGGTCCTTGTTCTGCAACCCCGGGACCTGCGTGACCGTGTTCGCGTTGTAGTCGTAGATCGCCGAGCCCGTGCCCGGGATGTTGTTGCCGAAGACATGGCTGCCCGAGTAGAAGAGCCGCCCGTCCTGCATCAGGATCATCGACGGGTACAGACCCCAGTACGACCAGGTCTGGTTGACCTGCCACAGCGCCAGCCACTTCTGCTCGGCGTCCGACCAGTACTCGGCGGTCACCGAGCCGGTCGAGTCCTCGCGCAGCCCGCCGAAGGAGATGACGTCACCGTTGCCGAGTTCCGTCGCCGACGGGTACCAGTGACCGTCGTTGAGGTCGTTGGTCTTGCTGTAGGTCTCGGTGACCGGATCGAAGATGTACGAGTCCTTGTAGCCCTCGTAGCCGTGCGAACCGTCCGCCGCCGGGAACGCCTGGTTGCCGCTCATCACCAGCACCCGGCCGTCCTGCAACTGGATGTGGCCGGAGCAGAACATGTCCTTCGGCGTCGGGATGACCTTGTAGGAGCCGTCCGCCGGGTTGTAGACGGCGCTGGTGAAGGTGCCCGCGTTGAACTGCTCCTCGCTGTTGCCGGAGCCCGCGATCAGCAGCACCTTGCCGTTGTTGAGGACGACGGAGTGCATCGAGCGCACCGGGTTCTGCGTGGGCAGCACGTCCCAGCGCCCGTTGGCGCACTGGTCGGCGGTGCCCGTGCAGGTGGCCGGCGGGGTGACGTCCGGGACCTGCTCCATCGTGTAGTCGTCGGTGGTCGCCGAGCCGGTGCCGTAGACCGAGACCCCCCAGGTGATCCGGTCGGTACCGGCCGGGACCTCGGGCGTACGGACCGTGGCCTGCGTCCAACTCCCCTGCATCTCCAGGGTCTTGAGGTCGGTCCAGTACTGCCAGCCGGCGGTGGTGTCGTGCCGGAAGAGGGTGACGTTGGCGTCCGGTGTCGTCGACTTGTACCAGAGCCCGAGGTCGTACTGCTTGCCCGCGCTCACCACCGGCGCGCAGTCCGTCGTCTCGGTGATCAGCGCCTTGCGGTCGCCCTCGACCCGACGCGTCAGCGACACCTTCATCGCCTTGGACCCGCTGTGCGCGTCGCTCGTGGTCTCGAAGGTGAAGTCGTTGTCGCCCCAGCCGGACTTCTCCCAGCAGTACGGCATGTCGCCGGTGCCGGCCGTCTCGAAGCCCGGGTTCTTGACGAGGTTGGCGGCCTCGGCGGACTGCGGCGAGGTGAGCAGCAGACCGGCGGTCAGGGCCCCCACCCCGACCAGTGCCGTCCTTCTTCGGTGCCTGTTGAGATTCTTGGTGAGACTCGCTCTGTTCACACGGCTCTCCTTGCTGCGGTACTCCCCCCGCGCCCCCTGCGCGGCAGATAGACCAGCGCCTCGGTCCCCACGAAGCGCAGGACGAACGTCGTCACCAGCGCCAGCGCGGTGGCGCCGAGCGCGCCCATCCCGAACCGGTGCACGAACAGCGCGATCAGCGGGATCCGCAGCACCAGGTCGGCGTTGGCGAGCAGCCCGAACCGGCCGACACGGTCCCACCAACGGCGGTGCCCACGACGGTCACGGAAGAGCAGATGCTCGATGAGTACGAAGTTCCAGGCCACGCCGAGCTGGTTGGCGAGGATCTCCGCCGGTACGTAGTGCATGCCGACCTTGGTCAGCGCCCACAGGCCGAGCAGGTTCGGTACGAAGCCGGTCGCGCCGATCAGCCCGAAGCCGATCATGCGGGCGACCGGCGAGGCGGTGCGCAGCCCGATCAGGTGGCGCAGGAAGCGGAAGCCCTCCTGCGCACTGGACTTGGACTCCCCCGCGAACCGGTCCTGGAAGACGAACGGCACCTCGGTGACCTGGCGCGGCCGGCTGCGGACCGCCAGCTCCAGCAGGATCTTGTAGCCGAGCGGCTTGAGGGCGTCCGCGGTGATGTCGCTGCGGCGGATCGCGAAGAACCCGGACATCGGGTCGCTGATCCCGCGCAGCCGGCGCGGGAAGAGGGACTTGGTCAGCCAGGTGGCCGCGCGGCTGACGGCCACCCGGTAGCTGCCGGCCAGGCCGGCCCGGCTGCCGCCCTTGATGTACCGGGAGGCGACCACGAGCCCGGCGTTGGAGCGCTCGCCGGTGGCGACCAACTCCGGTACCAGGGACGGCGGGTGCTGGCAGTCGCCGTCCATGACGACGATCCAGTCGGAGCCGGCCGCCCTGATGCCCTCGACGACCGCGCCGCCCAGGCCGCCGACCGGCTCCTCGCGGTGCAGGACGGTCACCGGGAAGGGGCAGTCCTTGGCGGCCTCGCGGATGACCTCGGGGGTGTCGTCGCTGGAGTCGTCCACGAAGACGACCTCGCACGGCAGCCGGGCGGGCACCGACTCGGTGATCTGGTGCAGGAGCTGACGGACGTTCGCGGACTCGTTGTACGTCGGCACGACGATGGTGACCGCGCCGGGCTCGGCCACCTCGGCCGCGCGTACGGCGGGATCGTTGAGTTCACCGGGGGCGGTGTATTCGTGGGTCATCGGGCACCTCCGGAGGCCGTCTGGATCTGGCGGATCTCGATGCGGTCGTCCCCGGTGCCGAACGTGGCGACCGGGGTGGAGTGTTCGATGGCGGCCTTGACGTTGGGCAGGTCCACCGCGTCGCGCCGCACGGTCGGGGAGGCGACGACGTAGTCGATGTCCTTCCAGCCGTGCGGCATCGTCCTGGTCACGGCCGGGTCGAGGTCGGCCTTGTAGAACCAGATGACGCCGAGCCCTGGCTGGTACCCCTCGTGCACCAGGTCCAGCCAGAGCGCGTCGTCGACCAGGACACGGGTGCCCTTGGGGTTCTCGACCTCGGAGGCCAGCCACTTGGAGGCGGCCCGGTAGGGGGCGTTGGCGTCGGTGGTGACGGCGGTGTGGGCGCCGTCGTACCAGCGCGGGACGACATAGGCGCCCGCGGCGACCGCGAGGACGGCCGCGAGGGCGTACCGGCCGCCGGTGACGTACCGTTTCTCCCCCTCTGCCCGCCCTCTGCGCAGCACGGCGTGGGCGACGGAGGCGGTGCCGCCGGCGAGGACCAGGGCGAGGAAGGGCAGCGCCTGGATGACGTACATCGCGGGCAGGTAGCCGTTGGGGCGCAGGGCCAGCAGGGCGAGGATGGCGACCGTCAGGGCGGGTCCCGCCAGTGAGCGGGCGGTGACCGACCAGCGCCAGGTGGCCAGCAGCAGGAGCGCGCCGGCGAGGCCACCCAGCGGCAGGATCCGGTCGTAGTAGAGCCAGGACCGGAGCACGCCGTGCGAGCCGGACGCGCTGTCCAGGATGAAGCCCGAACCCGGCCTGGTCATCTGGTACTTGACGCCGTCCCACAGGGAGACGTGTCCGCCGCCGGGTATCAGCTCGCCCTTGAGCAGGGCGAACAGGGGGTAGGCGAAGCCGATCAGGACACAGGCGGTGATGGCGCCGGTGAGGGCGAACTTGCGGGTGTCGCGGTGGCTGTGGCGCCACATCGTGAGGAACACCGCGGGCAGGATGACGAGCATCGTCTCCTTGGTGAGCACCGCGGTCGCCGCCGCGAGGCCCGCCCCGAAGTGGTGCCACAGATGACGGCTCGGGGAGGCGGCGAGGGTGAACGCCAGCAGCGTCCACATCACCGCGATGTTGTCGAGGAAGATCTCCCGTTGCAGGACCACCGAGAGCGGCGAGAGACCGAACAGGACCATGGCGAGCCCGGCGGCCCAGCGGGGCAGCGAGAGCCGGCGGGCCAGGACGTAGACCAGGACCGCGCTGACCGCGCTGACCAGCAGCATCACCACGCGCATGCTGCCGACGGTCATCGACTCGGGGCTGAGCAGCGAGGGGATCCAGGTCAGCAGCGCCAACTGGATCCAGCCGAGCGGGGGATGGTCGTACCAGTAGGTGTAGTGGGCCAGGCCCTTGCCCTGCTGGACCGCCCAGGCCTGGGCGAGGTAGGTGCCCTCGTCGTCGCTGAGCGTCGGGTAGTCGGCGATGTTCCAGCCCTGCACGACGAGGATCGCCACGAGGAGCGCGCCGCACAGGAGGAGGTCCGGTCGGGAGGAACGCAGCCGGGCCGGAAGGGGTGTTCGACGGGGCGAACCGGTTTCAGGCGCAGGCTGCCGCTGCGCGGGGACCTCGGTCGTGGTCACCGCGGGAAGGGTGGAGGTCACGCAGGGACATCCTCTCGGAGGTCACGGTTCGCTTCGGCGTGGTTCAGATGTGCGCCGACATGGCTGGTCAACTCCCAGTCGTTGCGGCCGCGTTGCTCGCGCCAGACGGCGCGGATGGCGGCCCCGGCGAGGAGGACCTGGTAGAAGGGACCGCCCACGATCAGCTTGAGGTAGTGGACGGCACGGACGCGCAGTCCGTACTGCTTGCCGAAGTCGTGCAGTCCGACGACCTCGAAGACGAAGGTGACGGCGGCGGTGACCAGCGGCAGGAAGGTGAGGAAGGCGATCCCGACGGGCACGTCGAGGAAGAGCGCGACGGCCGCGTTGAGCGGGATGATCACGCCGGAGATCGCCTGTAGGAACGGCGTCATCAGCGTGTACCGGGCGAGCAGCCGCTGCCCGAAGCCCGGCAGCTGCTTCCAGTCCTTCTTCCGGTAGACCTGGAGGAAGCCCTGGTTCCAGCGGGTGCGCTGCTTGAGCAGCGACATCAGCGAGCCCGGGGTCTCCTCCTTGGTCACCATGTCGGAGTCGTAGGCGACGACGACCTTCTTGCCGACGCTGGACAGGCGTACGCCCAGGTCGCAGTCCTCGGCGAGGCAGTTGGGGTCCCAGCCGTCGGCCTCGCGCAGCACGTCGGTGCGGACGAAGACGGTGTTCCCGCCGAGCGGGATGAACCCTTTCTGCGCGTGCAGGTGCAGTCGGGAGCGGAACCAGAAGAAGTACTCCAGGCAGTTGCGCAGGCTGTACCAGCTGGAGTGGAAGTTGATGAGCTGGACACCGCCCTGGACGACGTCCGCGCCGGTGGTGCGGAAAGCGTGGTCGACGTGCGCGAGCAGCTCCGGATGGACCTGGTCCTCGGCGTCGAAGACCCCCACGACATCGCCGCGGCAGTGCGGCAGCGCCGTGTTCATGGCCTTGGGTTTGTTCTTCTTCTCGTGGGTGTCGACGACGACACGGACGCGCGGGTCGCGTTCGGCGGCCGATGCGGCCACCTCCGTGGTCTCGGGGTCGTCGTGCCCCACGATGACGATGATCTCGAAGTCGGTGTGTGTGGACTCCAGCAGCCGCTGGATGGTGTGGTCCAGGACGGCCTGTTCGTGCCGTGCCGGGACCAGCAGCGAGAAGCTGACGTGTTCGTCGCCGTCAGGTCTGCTGAAGCGGGTGGAGGCGAGCACTTCCGGCGTACGCCAGGCATGCATCTGCCACCACAGAGTGAAGGCCGCCATCCAGAACAGGGCAAGCGAAACGACAGCGACAAAAATGGACGTGAGCAACAGATCCCCCCAGATCCCAAAACCCCCTGTCGCGACGGTGAGTCACACCCGCCGCGTCACTGTGCAGACATTAGGGGGGATCTGTGAAGTGCGCACGATCTTTCGATGAAGAGCGCGTTTCGTCACAACGGGCCCGCCCTGTGAACAATCCCCACACAGGGTCCGTGCGCACTCGTTCTGTTTCTGTCGTTTTAGCTGTTCAGTGCGGCTCGCAGGCGGTCACCATCGGTGGTCGGCGCGTCACAGGTGAAGTTACGGCAGACGTACGCGGTCGGTGCCCCGTCCACCAGCGGTCGGTCCGCCAGCAGCGGGAACTCGTCACTCTCCGGCACCCCGAGAGCGACCACGGCACCCGGCGCGGCACCCAGAAGTGCCGTGCGGTGCAAGGCCCTTGTCGCCTCGTCGTCCAGCGCGGGACCGACGATCGCGACCTCCCGCGGCCCGTCGAGGAGCGCCTCGGCGACGGCGAGGCCCCAGCCGATGAACCGGGGCACCCGCGGGCCGAGCGCCTTCACCACGCCGAGCGCCTTCTCGGCGGCGGCGCGGTGCGGCTGGGCGCCCGTCTGGGCGGCGTAGCTGAGCAGGGCGCCCGCGGCGGCGGTCCAGCCGGAGGGCGTGGCGTTGTCGGTGGGGTCCTGCGGCCGGCGGATCAACCGCTCGGCGTCCACGGCGGTGTCGTAGAGCGCGCCGCTTTCGGGGTCGGCGAAGCGGGCCAGTACGTGGTCGAGCAGGAAGCCGGCGAACTCCAGCCACACGCCCTCGCCCGTGACGGACGCGAGCGCGAGGAAGCCCTCGGCGACGTCGGCGTAGTCCTCGAGCACGCCCGCGTTGGCGCCGACCTGGCCGTCCTTGCTGGTCCGGGCGAGCCGGGCCTGCTCGTCCAGGTGCAGGCGGACCAGGAGATCGGCGGCGCCGACCGCGGCCTCGACCAGGTCGGGGCGGTCGAAGTAGGCGCCGGTCTCGGCCAGCGCGGCGATCGCGAGGCCGTTCCAGGCGGCGACGACCTTGTCGTCCCGGCCGGGGGCGGGCCGCTCGGCCCGGGCGTCCAGCAGCCGCCGCTTGACCGACTCGACCTTCCCGGCCTCGAACACGCCCTCCTGCTGCGGCAGTTGAAGCACCGAGGAGCCGTGCTCGAAGGTGCCCTCGTCGGTGACGCCGAAGTACTGCGCGGCGAGTTCGGCGTCCTCGGCGCCGAGGACGGCCGTCAACTGCCGTGGCGTCCACGCGTAGTACGCGCCCTCGACGTGCCGCCCGCTCCCGTCGTCGCTGTCGGCGTCCAGCGCGGAGGCGAACCCGCCCTCGTTCGTGCGCAGTTCACGGACCATGAAGTCGGCGGTCTCCAGGGCGACCCGGCGGGCCAGCTCGGAGCCGGTGGAGCGCCACAGGTGCGCGTAGACGCGGCACAGCAGGGCGTTGTCGTACAGCATCTTCTCGAAGTGCGGCACCACCCAGTCGCGGTCGACGGAGTACCGCGCGAACCCGCCGCCGAGCTGGTCGTAGATCCCGCCCCGGGCCATCCGCTCGCAGGTGTCCTGGGCCATCTGGAGCGCGCCCTCGGCGCCGGTGCGCGCGTGATGCCTGAGCAGGAACTCGACGACCATGGACGGCGGGAACTTGGGCGCCCCGCCGAATCCGCCGCGCTGCGCGTCGTACTCACGGGTGAGCCCGAGCAGCGCACCGGCCAGCTCCTCCTCGCCCGGTGCCTGCGAGTCCCCGTAGGAGATCTCCCGTCCGGCGAGGTCCCGCACGATCTTCCCGGCCACCTCGGCGACCTCGTCCCGCCGGTCGGTCCAGGCGGCCCGGACGCCCTCCAGGACCTGCCGGAAGGACGGCGAGCCCTGGCGGGGCGTGGGCGGGAAGTACGTACCGAAGTAGAAGGGTTCGCCTTCGGGGGTGAGGAAGACGGTCATGGGCCAGCCGCCCTGGCCGGTGGCGGCCTGGACGGCTTCCATGTAGACGGCGTCGACGTCGGGGCGTTCCTCGCGGTCGACCTTGACGCTGACGAAGTGCTCGTTGAGGTACTCGGCGGTCGCCCGGTCCTCGAACGACTCGTGCGCCATGACGTGACACCAGTGACAGCTCGAGTAACCGACGCTCAGCAGAACGGGTTTGCCCGCCTTGCGGGCCTCCTCGAAGGCCTCGGCCGACCACGGCCACCAGTCGACCGGGTTGTCCGCGTGCTGGAGGAGGTACGGCGACGTCTCATGGGCCAGTCGGTTCGGCATGGAGTCCATCCTGCCGCAGGACCCCCCGGGTCACGCGCCAGGCGTCTGCCAGACGGTCACGTCGAGGATTCCGCCGCCGACGCCGCCGTCCGGCATGGTGACGACCTTCAGGTAGGCGATGCGGCCCTCGCCGGTCAGCAGACAGTACCGTTCGCCCCGCTTCACGGGTGACACGGTGTAGCTGCCGTTGCGGTCCACGCTCTCCAGACATGCCTCGGCCGTCGGGGCGGCACCGGTGTCGGGCAACGGAGCCAGGTTGTCCGCGCTGGCGGGGAGGTTGATCGACGGGTCGCCGTTCGCCGACCCGAAGATGAGGTCCGCGCCTTTGGCTCCCACGTTCAGCACGAGGGGGTTTTTCGGGGAGTCCAGCTCGACGTACGTCCCCGCGATGCTCTGCTCGGCCGTCACCTTGGCGGGCCCGTAGAGCTTCTGCCACTTCTCCGCGTCGGCCGCCGGCGGCGGGCTGCTCTGCGTCTTGCCGCCGCCCTGTCCCGCACCGGCACCACTGGACCGCACGGAGGCGGAGGGCCCCGACTGCACGTTCCGGTCGCCGTCGTCGTCCGACGAGTTCGGCCGGCCCACCATGATCGTGATGAGGATGCCCACGACCGGGATGACGATCCCGACCACCCACCACGCCCAGCGCGGCGGGTGCGAGGGCGGTGGTCCCTGCGGCGGGACCGGGTACGGGTTCGGTGGACCCAGGTACGGGCTCGGCGGTGGACCCGCCGGTGGGTTCGGCGACGCCCCGTTGTCCGCGCTCATGTGCTCCCCGTCTTCCGTGTCGTGCGTGTCGTCCGTGCGATGTCGGCGATCACGATAACCACTCAGCGGGTACACAGAACGAATTCACAAACCCTCCACGGCGATTCGCGGACCGCCCGCCCTCTCGCCCCCGGGCCCCGTCCGCAGCACACTTGACCAAGAAAGCCGTTGCCGTCGGAGGGGGACTTGACATGCGGGACAGCCATCGGGCCGACGCCGAACGGCTGTTGGCCCGGGCCGTCGAGGAAGAGGTACGGCGCTCCGGCGGCCGTACCGACGGCAGCGTGCTGCTGTCGCGCTCGCGTGGCGCGCTCGACGCGATGGCGGAGACCGCCGCCGAGGAGTACGGGGCCTACACCCGCGCGCTGGAGGAGGCGGCGGCCGGCAGGCTCACCTTCGGCCAGCGGTACGCGCGTGAAGGCGCCGGAACTCCCTTGCTGGTGGCGGCCGTTGCCGCGGTCGCGGCGGCCGTCGCCGACCTGGCGCTCGGTACGGGCACGGGGACCGCGCTGGGCGCGGGCGTGACCGTCGGCGTGGTGGGCGCCGCCGCGACCGTGGTGAAGGTCGCCGGTTCCCATCTGCCGGCCGCGCACCACCGCGCCGGCGCCGAGAGCCAGCCCGGCGGGCCCGAACAGCTGCGGCTGCAGTGGCTGACCGCGCTGGAGGTGCGCGGCATCCGCCCGTTCCTCGACCAGCAGCGTGTGCTCGCCGCGTCCACCGGTCCGAAGAAGAAGCCAGGGCCGCAACTGCGCGGCACCGACAAGAGCGCGGCGGCCCGCGGGCGCAGTGTGCTCGCCCAGTCCTTCGCCCAACTCCCCGATCCCTCAGGCGTGTTCGCAGGCCGCCGGACGGAGATGGGGCGGATCCGGCAGTGGGTGCAGGCCTCGCGCGCGAGCACCGAGACCCTGCCGACGGTGGTGGTGCTGCACGGGACGCCCGGCAGCGGACGTACAACGCTCGCGGTGCGCGCCACCCACGACCTCAAGGACTACTTCCGCGGCGCCTGCGTCGTCGACCTGCGCGGCGGCGGCCAGGAGCAGCCGCTGCCCACCCGGGACGCCCTGCTGCACCTGCTGAACCGGCTCGGCGCACCGCGCGAACAGCTGCTGTTCCGCGAGCGCTCCTCCCCCGACCAGCAGGTCAAGCGGCTGAGCGAGCTGTACCACCAGCACCTGACCGGCACCGCGGTGACGATCGTCCTGGACGACGCCTCGGACCTGGAGCAGGTCCGCACCCTCGTCCCCGAACGCTCCGACAGTCTGGTCCTGGTCACCACCGAGCACCCCATGGAGCTGCCCGCCGACCTGCCGGCCCGCGTGCACCAACTGCCGGTCCAGGCACTGGACCCGGCCGGCGCGGAGGAGCTGCTGGAGTCGGCGGCGCAGGACAGTTCGGGTCCCTACGACGCCGAATCGGCCGACCTGATCAGGGAGTTGTGCGGCGGGCTGCCGCTGGCGCTGAGCGTCGCGGGCTCATCGCTCGGACCGCGCTCACCGCGCCAACTCGCCACGGATCTCGGGGCGTACGGCCCCGTCGAACCGGTCGAGCGGGTGCTGTGGCTGCGCTACACCGACCAGTCCGAGCCCGCCCGCCGGCTGCTGCGCCGCCTCGCGCTGGCCGGCCGCGCCTCGCTCGGCGCCGCCGCCGCGGCCTCGCTCCTGGCGACGGACCAGGCGGAGGCGAAACGTCACTTGACCGCGCTCTCCCGCGCCGGCCTGATCGACCATGTGCGCGGCGACCGCTACCGCCTGCACGACCTCGTCCGCGCCTTCGCCCACGCCCGCCTCCTGGACGAGGAGGAGCAGGCGGAGCGTACGGCCGCGCAGGAACGGTTGATCGTGAGCTACGCGGAACTCGCGGACTCGGTGCTGCGTCTGGTCGACGGCAACATGTCGACCCGCTCGGACCGCTTCAGCCCGCACGGCTTCACGTCCCTGGACGAGGCGCTGCGCTGGCTGGACGACGAGTCGAGCTTCATCACCTCGACGCTGCGGCACGCGGAGGGCGTGGACCAGGGGGCGGTGCTGAACCTGCTCGGCGCCCTGTGCGACTACTGCCTGCTGCGCGGCGACCTCTACCGCCTGGGCGAGATCAGCGACCTGGCGCAGGCCGTGGACCAGGGCCTGCTGGTGCGCTCGGTGCAGTGGCGCACGGGCATCGCGGCCCGTCAGCTCGGCGAGCTGGACAAGGCCCGCACCACCCTCGCCTCCGTCGTCGACCTCTACCGGGAGGCCCACCACGACGCGGGCGCGGCCCGCGCCCTGTGCTCGCTCGGCATCACCCTGCACCACCAGGGCAACCTCACCGAGGCCGCCGCCAGACTCCGTGAGGCACTCGCCCTCCAGGCACCTCCCGAACTGGCCACGGACCGGGCCTGGACGATGCACGCGCTGGCGGCGGTGGAACGCGACCGCGGCCAGGTCGCCGAGGCGGTACGGCTGCTGACCGAGTCCCTGGTCCTGCACCGCGCCGGCGAGTCCGTGCACGGCGAGGCCTGGGCCCACTTCCAGCTCGGCCAACTCGCCCTGCGCATGGGCGACGTACCGCGCGCGGAGACCGAACTGCACGCGGCCCTGGACCGGTACGGCCGCACCCGCGACGCCCGCGGCGAGGCCTGGGCGCTGACCCAGCTGGCCCGGGCCCGGCTGGTCGACGGCGACCCGTCGCCCGCGGTGGAGGGCCTGCGCCAGGCGGCCGCCCGGCACCGCGACAACGAGGACGCGCGCGGCGAGGCCTGGACCGTCTACTACCTGGGCCAGGCCCTGGAGGAGACCGGCGACCTGGACCGGGCGGTGCGTGAACTGGAGCGCTCGCGCACGATGTTCTCCCGGATGCGTGACGTCTACGGCCTGGCCTGCGCCCGCCACCACTCGGCCCGCGTCACCCGCGACCAACGGGCCGCCCAGACCGGTTCGTTGCGCAACTCCGGCTTCGCCCGGCAGCTCCTGGTCGACGCCCGCGCCGACTTCCAGCGCATCGGCGTCACCCACGGCGAGGCCTGGACCTGCCTGGAACTGGTCGTCGTGGACGCCGGCAACAACCGCACCCAGCAGGCCCTGGCCCTGTGCGACGAGGCGATCGCCCTGTTCACCTCGTACGGCGACCGCCGCGGCGAGGACTGGGCCCGCTTCCTGCGCTGCACCCTGCTCCCGTACGCGGCCCCCGGCGGCGTCGACGTCGGCACGGCGGTCGCCCAGGAGGACCTGGCCCAGCTCTCCCGCACCGGCCACCCCCTGCGCGACGAAAAGCTGGACGACTACGTCGACACGTACCAACTCCTCCTGGAGCGAGGCATCAGCCTGGAAACGGGCTGGCAGGCCTGGCGGTTGGGGATGGTACCGAGCCGGCACGCACGGGAGGCCATGGGCGTGGCGGTGACGGCGACGACGTGACGGTCACCCGAGGTGGCGCGGTGACAGTCGCCCGGGGCGGAGAGGTGACGGCCGCCCGGGGCGCCGAGGTGACAGCCGCCCGGAGCACCGACGTGGCGACCGCCGGGGCAGAAAGGTGAGAGCCGCCCGGGGCGGAGACGCGATGGCTACCGGAGGCGGAGAGGTGACAGTCGCCCGGGGCAGAGAAGTGACGGCTGCTGGGGCGGCGACGTGACGGCCGCCCGGGGCGTCGAGGTGACGGCCGCCCGGAGCGCCGACGTGACGGCCGCCGGGCGGAGAGGTGACAGACGCCCGGAGCGGAGACGCGACGGCTGCCGGAGGTGGCGAGGCGACAGCCGCCAGGAGCGCCGACATGGCGACCGCCGGGCGGAGAGGTGACAGACGCCCGGAGCGGAGACGCGACGGCCGCCCGGGGCGCCGAGGTGACGGCCGCCCGGAGCGCCGACGTGGCGACCGCCGGGGCGGAAAGGTGAGAGCCGCCCGGGGCGGAGATGCGACGGCTGCCCGGAGCGCCGACGTGGCGACCGCCGGGGCGGAGAGGTGACAGCCGCCCGGAGCGGAGACGCGACGGCTGCCGGAGGCGGAGAGGCGACAGCCGCCCGGGGGCAGGAGAGGTGACGGCTGCCGGAGGCGGAGAGGCGACAGCCGCCCGGGGGCAGGAGAGGTGACGGCAGTCAGGGGCTGACCGGGGCGGGCGGGCGCCGGACGGCGGCGCGGGTGATGCCCCGCGGTCAACTGCGGGGCGCAACCGGCGGTTCCGGGCGACGGCGGGGCACCACGGATGGTGCCGGGCGACGGCGGGCCTGCCCCTGCTCGCCCGGTCCGCCCAACCCGGTGCCGCCGTCGCCGTCGTGGGCGAGGCAGGGACAGTCGGGGCGCCAGGGATTTCACCGGTCCCGCCCCTGTCCCGCACCGCCGTCCGCCCGGCAGGGCCGTCGCTCCGCGGCGGCTACGCCTTGTCCGACGTCTTCCCGGCCGGCGAGGCCTCGGCCGTGGTCGGGTCCGCCTCCTCGCCGGAGGCGGACGCTGACGTCTCCTTGAAGTCGACCTTGCCCATGTGCTTGCTCATCGACTTCATCAGGGCCCACACCGCCAGGGCCATCACCGCGAAGACGACGAAGCCGAGGACACCGGGGGTGACCTTGTTCTCGTCCACCTCGGCGAGGGGGACGAGGTGTGTCATTGCCAGGCTCACGCTTGCGCTCATGTCAGGCATTGTCGCGGATGCCCGCGAAGAGGTCGTCCTCGGGGAGGGAGGTGTCCACGAGCGACTTCGCCAGCTCGTACTCCTCCGTCGGCCAGACCTCCCGCTGAAGCTCCAGCGGCACCCGGAACCAACCGCCGTCGGGGTCGATCTGAGTGGCGTGCGCGAGCAGCGCCTTGTCCCGGATCTCGAAGAAGTCGGCGCAGGGAACGTGCGTGGTCAGCGTGCGCTCCGTCCGCTCGAACTCGCTCCAGCGCTTGAGCCAGTCCTCGTACGGCGACTCCAGGCCGCGCGCCAGCAGCGCGTTGTGCAGCGCCTCGGTGCGCGGACGGTTGAAGCCCTGGTTGTAGTACAGCTTCCGCGGCTGATACGCCGGACCGAACTCCGACTCCGGGTACGTCTCGGTGTCCGCCGCGCCCTCGAACGCCACCATCGAGATCTTGTGGGTCATGATGTGGTCGGGGTGCGGGTACCCGCCGTTCTCGTCGTACGTGGTGATCACCTGCGGACGGAACGCGCGGATCTTCCGCACCAGCTCCCCGGCCGCCTTGTCGACGTCCTCCAGGGCGAAGCAGCCCTCGGGCAGCGGCGGCAGCGGGTCGCCCTCGGGCAGGCCGGAGTCGATGAACCCGAGCCACTCCTGCTTGACGCCGAGGATCTCGCGGGCCTCGTCCATCTCCTTCTTGCGTACCTCGTGGATGTGCTCCTCGATGTACTTGTCGCCCTGCAGCTTCGGATTGAGGATGGAGCCGCGCTCCCCACCGGTGCAGGTCACGACCAGCACGTCCACCCCCTCGGACACGTACTTCGCCATGGTGGCCGCGCCCTTGCTCGACTCGTCGTCGGGGTGGGCGTGCACGGCCATCAGTCGCAGCTGGTCAGTCAAGACTCAATCCTTGGTCAGTCGGCGCCCCCGGTGTCTTCGGGCGCGATCGGCGGCTTCTATAGTGACCGAATCGGAGGGCGAATAATTCCGGTGCCGAGAGGACGATCATGAGTACGGCGAGTACGCGACTGCCCGAGGGCCGCTACGGCCGCTCCTCGGACGAGCGCGCCGACCACAAGCTCAAGATCGCAGGGGCCGTGCTGGGCGCCCTGCTGCTCGCCCTGATCGGCTACTTCGCCTACCACTACGTCGCCGAGAGCGAGATCAGCGGCGAGGTGATCGCCTTCGACGCGGGCGCCGACTCGGTGCAGGTGCACCTGGAGGTCCGCAAGGACGCCGACGCCACCGGTTACTGCACGATCCGCTCGCAGGCGGCGAACGGCGCCGAGGTGGGCCGGGCCGATTTCCGCTTCACCGGCCACGCCACCCGGATCGACAAGGTCGTCACGCTCCGCACGACCTCACGGGGCACCACGGCCGAGCTGCTGGGCTGTCACCCGAGCTGACGCCACCCGGCATCACTCTGAATACGTACCGCCTGACCTGCGTTGACGTGATTCTGATGGTTTATGTCCTCCCCCTTGCGCCGCTGAATTGTTAGGCTCGTGGTTTCGCCCTTCCATGAAGGAACATTCTTCTGGGTAGGGCGATGCTTTGTATTCCCAGTACCTACGAGGAGCACCTGTGACCCAGACCAGCGAAGACGTCACCTGGCTCACGCAGGAGGCGTACACCAAGCTCAAGGACGAGCTGGAGTACCTGTCTGGTCCCGCGCGCGCCGAGATCACCGTGAAGATCGCGGCCGCTCGCGAGGAGGGCGACCTGCGCGAGAACGGCGGGTACCACGCGGCCAAGGAGGAGCAGGGCAAGCAGGAGCTCCGCATCCGCCAGCTGACCCAGCTTCTGGAGAAGGCCAAGGTCGGCGAGGCCCCGGCGTCCGCGGACGGCGCGGTCGCGCCCGGCATGGTCGTGACGATCGCCTTCGACGGTGACGAGGACGACACCACGACGTTCCTGCTCGCCTCGCGCGAGTACGCGAGCTCGGACGTCGAGACCTACTCGCCGCAGTCCCCGCTGGGCTCCGGCGTGATCGGCCACAAGGTGGGCGAGGTCGCGCAGTACGAGCTGCCCAACGGCAAGATGGCCTCGGTGACCATCCTCAAGGCCGAGCCGTACAACGGCTGACCCGGCCGACCCGCCCTTGCCATCAGCGGACGAGCCCCCGGCGTCCCCGCGACGCCGGGGGCACTGTCATGCGGTCGCCGAACGGTACTTGCGTACCGCGAGGGTCCGGAAGATCACGATGATCACGGCCGAGTAGATCAGCGAGGCCCAGACCGGGTGCACCATGGGCCAGGCGTCCGACGGGGACTGGCCCGGGTTCGCGAACAGCACCCGGCTGGCCTGGACGGTGGCGCTGAAAGGGTTCCACTCGGCGACATGGCGCAACCACGGGGTCATGTTGCTGGTGTCCACGAACGCGTTCGAGATGAACGTCACCGGGAAGAGCCAGATCAGTCCGCCGGAGGTGGCGGCCTCGGGGGTGCGCACGGACAGGCCGATCAGGGCGCCGATCCAGGTGAACGCGTATCCGAGCAGGAGCAGCAGACCGAAGGCGCCGAGCACCTTGCCGGCGTTCGTGCCGCCGTCCGAGCCCACCCGCCAGCCGACCAGGAGCGCGACGACGGCGAGGACGAGCAGGGTCAGCGCCGTCTGCACCAGGTCGGCGAGCGTGCGCCCGGTGAGCACCGCGCCGCGCGCCATGGGCAGCGAGCGGAAGCGGTCGATGAGCCCCTTGTGCATGTCGTCGGCGATGCCCGCGCCGGAGCTGGCGGTGGCGAAGGTGACGGTCTGCGCGAAGATGCCCGCCATCAGGAAGTTCTTGTAGTCGGTGGCGCTGGTGCTGCCGCCGATCTGCATGGAACCGCCGAAGACGTAGGTGAACAGCACCACGAACATGATGGGCTGAATCAGCCCGAAAATTACCATTTCGGGAATTCTGGACATGCGGATCAGGTTCCGCTTGGCCATGACCAGCGAGTCGCGGACCGACTGGCCGAGCGGGTTGCTGGGAGCCGCGATCGGGGCGGCTTCGGTGACGGCGCTCACTGGTCGGTCTCCTTCTGCGGGCTGCTCTGCCGGCTGGGGTCCTTGGGGTCGGCCTGCTTGCGGCCCTTGGCGTCCGCCGTCGCGCCGTTCTCCTCGTCCTCGACCTCGGCCGCGTGGCCCGTCAGGGAGAGGAAGACGTCGTCGAGGGTGGGCCGGCGCAGTCCGATGTCGTCGATCTCGATGCCCCGCACGTCCAGCTCGCGGATGACCTCGGCGAGCAGCTTCGCGCCGCCGGTGACGGGCACGGTGAGCTTGCGGGTGTGGTCCTCGACGGTGACGTCGCCCTTGCCGAAGCCGGTCAGGACCTCGCGCGCGGTGGGGATGTGGTCGCGCTCGTGCACGACGACCTCGACGCGCTCGCCGCCGGTGCGGGCCTTGAGCTGGTCGGAGGTGCCGCGGGCGATCACGCGGCCGTGGTCGACGACCGCGATGTCGTGCGCGAGGTGGTCGGCCTCTTCCAGGTACTGGGTGGTCAGCAGCAGGGTCGTACCGCCGGAGACGAGCTGCTTGATGACCTCCCACAGCATCTGCCGGTTGCGCGGGTCGAGGCCGGTGGTCGGCTCGTCCATGAACATCACGGGCGGCGAGAGGACCAGGGCCGCCGCGAGGTCGAGCCGGCGGCGCATTCCGCCGGAGTAGGTCTTCGCGGTGCGGTCCGCCGCGTCCGTGAGGCCGAACTGTTCGAGCAGCTGGTCGGCCCGGGCCTTCGCGGCCTTGCTCTTCATCTGGTAGAGCTGACCGACCATCTGGAGGTTCTCACGGCCGGTCAGGTACTCGTCGACCGCGGCGAACTGGCCGGACAGGCCGATGGAGCGCCGTACCTCGTTGGGTTGCTTGAGCACGTCGAGCCCGGCGACGACGGCCTTGCCGCTGTCGGGGCGCAGCAGGGTGGTCAGGCAGCGGACCGTCGTCGTCTTGCCCGCGCCGTTGGGCCCGAGCAGGCCGAGGACCGTGCCCTCGGGGACATCGAGGTCGACGCCGTCCAGTGCCTTTACGTCTCCGAAGGTCTTGACCAGGCCTTCGGCATAGATGGCGCCTGGCATATCAGTCTCCACGTCGTCGGGGATTCTTCGAGAAGCCTAGTTTTGGGTTTTTCGTTCCGCCTGATGGCCGACACGGGACACACCATAACGCGATGTATCGCGTCTCACAACGGCATTTTCCCGATCGAGTGACGAAGAGATACCGAACCGAGCGTTCCGCTTGAGGCGGCCTCAGTCGATGACCGTGTAGCCCGCCTCGCGCAGGGTGCGGCCGACCTCGACGCAGTGCTCAGGACCCTTCGTCTCCAGGTGCAGCTCGACCTCCGCCTCCGTGAGCCCGAGCCGGGGATCGGTCCGTACGTGACTCACATCGAGGACGTTAGCGTCCACCACTGACAACGCCCCGAGAAGCGAGGCGAGGGCGCCGGGACGGTCCGTCAGACGCAGGCGTACGGCCAGGTAGCGGCCCTGCGCGACCATGCCGTGCCGCAGCACCCGCTGCATCAGCAGCGGATCGATGTTGCCGCCGGACAGCAGCGCCACCACCGGGCCCTCGAAGCCGCGCGGATCGCTCAGCAGCGCCGCGACCGGGCTCGCCCCGGCCGGTTCCACGACCAGCTTGGCCCGTTCCAGGCACAGCAGCAGGGCCGTGGCCAGCTCGTCCTCGGTGACGGTGCGGACCTCGTCCACCAGGTCGCGGACGAGACCGAACGGCACCTCGCCTGGCCGGCCGACCTTGATGCCGTCGGCCATGGTCGCGGGCTGATCGATCGACACCGGGCAGCCGGCCGTGAGCGAGGGCGGGTACGCCGCCGCGCCCGCCGCCTGCACGCCCACGATCCGCACATCGGGCCGCAGGGCCTTCACCGCCACCGCGAGCCCGGCCACCAGACCGCCGCCGCCGATCCCGACGACGATCGTCCGCACCTCCGGGCACTGGTCCAGGATCTCCAGGCCGACCGTGCCCTGCCCCGCGATGACGTCGGGGTGGTCGAAGGGGTGGATGAACACCGCGCCCGTCTCGGCCGCGTACGCCTCGGCCGCGGCCAGCGTCTCGTCGACCACGTGCCCGTGCAGGCGCACCTCGGCGCCGTACTCACGCGTGGCACTGATCTTGGGCAGCGGAGCGCCCTTCGGCATGAACACCGTCGCGCGCACGCCGAGCAGTGCGGACGCGAGGGCGACGCCCTGCGCGTGGTTGCCGGCGCTCGCCGCGACCACTCCGGCGGCCCGCTCCTCGGGCAGCAAACCGGCGATCCGGACGTAGGCGCCGCGCAGCTTGAAGGATCCGGTCCGCTGGAGGTTCTCGCACTTGAGGTGCACCGGGGCGCCCACCAACTGGGACAGGTGCCTGCTTCCCTCCATCGCCGTCACCCGCGCCACGCCCGTGAGCATCTTCTGTGCACCGCGCACATCGTCGAGGGTCACGGGCCGAAAGGAGTCAGCCGTGCTGTAGCTCATGACTCAAGCATCGCAGTTCACAGCCTCACGCCGTCTCTGTGACCAACCTCCGAGACTGGTTTGCGCAGCGCCGGTACGACCCGCGTCCCGGCCGCGTACTCTGTCCCCCAATCCAGCGCCCCTTTCATGAAGCGAGCCTCCGGCCATGCCCACAACACCTGAAATGTCGATGGACATGACGACCGTCGGTGACATCGGTCTCCTCGACACGTTGCAGCACGAGGTGGCGGTCTTCGCCCGCCGTGCCGAACAGACCCGGCTCGGAGGGGTCGGACAGGTGCGCAACTCCATGGACCGCGCCGCGTATCTGCTGCTCAACCGCCTCGACAAGGAGGGGCCCATGGGCGTCAAGGCACTCGCCGCGAGCATGGGCATCGACTCGTCGACGGTCACCCGGCAGGTGGCTCCGCTCGTCGACACCGGGCTGGTCAAGCGGACCTCGCACCCCGAGGACGGGCGTGCCGTGGTGCTCCAGCTGTCCCCTCGCGGACTGGCGCGGCTGGACGAAGTACGGTCCTCCAGACGTCAGTTGATGGCCGAGCTGACACACGACTGGGCGCCGGAGGAGCGCGAGGCGTTCTGCACGCTCCTCACGCGCTTCAACACCGCGCTCTCCACCCGTATGGCGACGCAGGGCCTCCCGGGCGCGGACGGTCCCTCGGAGGCATGACCTCCCCGCGCGCGTGCCCCACGGTTTCCTCCGGATCCCGCGGGTGTCCGCCGAGCCCTTGACCGATGGGCCACCGCTGGCCTCATATGAGACCGGGTCCCGTCGCAGGCGGGTCGGCATCCCGTAGGCGACCGGGCCCCTGTCCTCAGGGTCGCGTCAGGGCGGGAGGCGCGGTGCGACAACGGCAGGCGTCCCAAGGTGCCCGCCGGGCCCGGGAGTTCGAGGCATTCGTCGCGGGCGCGGCAGGGCGGCTCCTGCATGCCGCCACGCTGCTCACGGCGGAGGCCCCCGACGACAACCCGCGCGCGCGGCGCCTGCTGACGCTCGCCCTCGCGCACACGTACGCGCGCTGGCACCGCCTGCGCGGCGAGGACCCGTACGACCACACCCGCCAGTACCTCGCCACCCGCTTCGCCCGCGCGGCCTGGCACCAGTACGGCGCCTTCGGCCGCGCCCGCCCGCACCCCGCCAGTGCCCTCGCCACGCTCGCACCGCAGGAACGCCTGATCCTCGTCCTCAGGCTGTACGAGGGGGTCGCCGAGGCTCAGACGGCTGCGCTGCTCGGCCTGCCGACGGAACGCGTCCGCACGATCTGCGACCGGGCGACGGCGACGTTGCTGCATCCGCCGCGGGGGCCGGCGCCGGCGGTCGGGCCGGCGAAGGTGGTGTCGTCGTGAGGGGCGTCGGCGTGAGAGATGTCGGCAGGGGAGGTGTCGTCATGAGGGACATGGGCGACGGGAGACTCCCATGAACCGGGCCCAACGCGAGGCCGCCGCACGGCAGGCCATGGAGGAGACGCCGCCCCCGGTGCCGCCGGAGCTGTACCCGGAGGTGATGCGCCGCGGCGCGCGGATGCTGCGCCGCAGGACCGTCGCCCGACGGCTGTTCTGGCTGTTGCTGTGCTCGGCGGCGGTCGCGTTCTTCGTATGGGCGATGGTGGCCCGCCCCTGGGTGGAGCCGCCTTCGGAGACGACTCCACCGCTGACGGGGTGGTGAACAGGGCTGGTGAACGGGCGGCCGATCGACCGGGCCGCCCGCCGGCCCGACCTGCTATCCGAGCGCCTGCTGCAGATCCCCCAGCAGGTCGTCGATGTTCTCGATGCCCACGGAGAGGCGTACGAGATCGGCGGGGACCTCGAGGGCCGAACCGGCCACGGACGCGTGCGTCATGCGGCCGGGGTGCTCGATCAGGGACTCGACGCCGCCCAGGGACTCGCCCAGCGTGAACACCTTGGCGCGGTTGCAGACCTCGACGGCCGCCTCCTCGCCGCCCGCGACCTGGAACGACACCATGCCGCCGAACGCCCGCATCTGCTTGACGGCGACCTCGTGGCCGGGGTGCTCGGGCAAGCCCGGGTACAGCACGTTCGTCACGCGCGCGTGCCGGCCGAGCATGTCGGCGACCTTGGTGGCGTTCTCGCTGTGCCGGTCCATGCGCACCGACAGCGTCTTGGCGCCGCGCAGCACCAGCCAGGAGTCGAAGGGCCCGGCGACCGCGCCCATCGCGTTCTGGTGGTACGCCAACTCCTCGCCGAGCGTCTCGTCGGCGGTGACCAGCGCGCCGCCGACGACGTCCGAGTGACCGCCCATGTACTTGGTCAGGGAGTGCACGACGACGTCCGCGCCGAGGGCCAGCGGCTGCTGGAGGTAGGGCGTGGCGAAGGTGTTGTCGACGACGAGCTTCGCGCCCGCGTCCCGCGCGATCTGCGCGACGGCGGCGATGTCGGTGATGCCGAGCAGCGGGTTGGAGGGGGTCTCCACCCACACGGCCTTGGTCTTCGGGGTGACAGCGGCCCGTACGGCGGAGGGATCGCTGGTGTCGGCGACCGACCACTCCACACCCCACCGCGCGACGACCTTCGCGAACAGCCGGAACGTGCCGCCGTACGCGTCATTGGGGATGACCACGTGGTCGCCGGGGCTGAGCAGCGTACGCAACAGGCAGTCCTCGGCCGCCAGTCCGGACGCGAACGCGAGACCGCGGCGGCCGCCCTCAAGGGCCGCGAGGTTCTCTTCCAGGGCGGTCCGGGTGGGGTTGGCGCTGCGGCTGTACTCATAGCCACCGCGCAGGCCCCCGACGCCGTCCTGCTTGTAGGTCGAGACCTGGTAGATCGGCGGGACGACCGCACCGGTGAGGGGGTCGGCGGTGTTGCCCGCGTGAATCGCGAGAGTCTCGAAGTGCTGACTGATGTGCCTGTCGCTCATGGGTCCCGAGCGTAGTGCGCTCGCGGAACGGATGACGGACGGCGGGGCGTGAGGTGGGGTACTGCGGGGTTTTCCCTCGGTGGGGGTGGGTTCGCGAGGGGGGTTTCGTGGCGGGGGTGGGTTCACGGCGTGGGGGCGAGCGTGGCCGCCGGAGGCAACCGGCGGGGAGTTGTCCACAGGTCCGGCGACCGGTTCGCCATTTGTCGGCGGTGTCTGGAACGCTTGTGGCATGGAGATTCTCTGGGTCCTGATGGCGGCGGTCCTGCTCGGCTTCGTGCTGCTGCCCTTCCTGCGGCGCAGGCGGGGCATGATCGAGCAGGTCCCGGCCGGCCACCCGGACGCGGCCGACCCCGCGAACTACGGCTTCGCGCGGGAGGAGGAGCTGGACGTCCGCATGCCCGGCCCCGACCAGGACCTGCTGAACGTCCTGGACCTGGTGCAGCGCACGCACGACTACCGCGCGGCCCAGCAGCTGCTGGCCGGCACGGAGGCCGCGGGCGAGCTGCGCTGGCAGCGGGTGCAGGCGTTCGCGGGCGCGGCCTCGCTGGAGCTGCGGCAGCGGCCGGGCGGGGTCAGTGAGACGCCGGGCGGGCAGTGGCTGCGGGTGTGGCGGGCCGAGCACCCCAAGGACGCGGGCGGCGCGGCGGTGCATGCCGAGTTCCTGGTGCAGCAGGCGTGGCGTACGTCGACGCCGGGCACGGACGAGTTCCGGATCATCATGGAGGAGGCGAGGTCGGCCTGCGGCGACGCGGCGCTGCTCGCGCCGGGCGACCCGATCCCGTACATCGTCGAACTGTCGGTGGCCCGCGGCCTCGCCTACTCCCAGTCGGAGTTCGAGCAGCTCTGGCTGAAGATCCTGGACCGGGCGCCGGCGCACATGGGGGCCCACCTGGCGGCCCTGCACTACTGGTGCGAGAAGTGGCACGGCTCGCGGACCCTGGCGAACTCCTTCGCGGAGGCGGCCGCCGCTCGGGCGCCCCAAGGCTCCCTCCTCGCGGCGATGCCCCTGTTCGCGGTCTTCGAGCACCTGCCCGAGGTGAACATGGTCAGCAGCTTCTACCAGAGCGAAGTGGTGACCAAGGCGATACACGGAGCGCTCTTCGCGGTCCACGCCGCCCGCCCCGACGACCCGATGCTGGCGCACGTACGCCACATGCTGGTCTTCTTCCTGGTCCGCGCGGAACGCTGGTCGGAGGCGATGAACCAGCTCATCCACATCGACGGCCACGTGGGCGCACTGCCGTGGACCCTGTCGGCGGACCCGGCGGCGGAGTTCGCGGTGTACCGGGCGCTGGCGGTGGCGGGTTACGAGGCGAACGGGGGGAGCCCGGCGACGTTGCCGCACTGAGCGCGGCCACCGGGCGGCTGGGCTACCGGAATTCCGGTAGCCCGCAAGCGCGTTGAGGCGTAGGGCCCCTCTGACCTCCCGGATGGAGACCGAATGTTCCCGTTCCCGGACAGCCGTACACCCCGGTTGCCGACACCCGAACAAGCTCTGCGTGGCCGCACCGAGCCGATGTTCTCGCTGCCCGACCGCCACACGGTCCTCGGCACCCCGCTCCTCGGCCCCTACCCCGGGCACCTGGAGATCGCGGACTTCGCCCTGGGCTGCTTCTGGGGCGCCGAGCGCAAGTTCTGGCAACTCCCGGTGGGCGTGTGGACGACGTTGGTCGGCTACCAGGGCGGCTACACCGAGAACCCCGCGTACGAGGAGGTCTGCTCGGGCCTCACCGGTCACACGGAGGCGGTCCGCGTGGTCTACGACCCCGAACTGATCTCGTACGACCGCCTCTTGAAGACCTTCTGGGAGTCCCACAACCCCACGCAGGGCTTCCGCCAGGGCAACGACGTGGGCACGCAGTACCGCTCGGCGATCTACACCCACACCCCGACCCAGGCAGCCCTGGCCACCGCCTCCCGCGAGGCCTACCAGAAGGTCCTGACGGCTTCGGGTTGGCGCACGATCACGACGGAGATCCTGCCGGCGGAGGGACGGGCGTTCTATCCGGCGGAGGGGTATCACCAGCAGTACTTGGACAAGAATCCGGCGGGGTACTGCGGGATCGAAGGGACCGGACTCTCCTGTCCGATCGGTGTCGCCAAGGCGGATGGCTGACCGGTGACCGACGCCGCGAAGATCGCAGGGCTGTTTGCCGCTCTCGGTGCCGAGGATCCACAGGGCTGGGCGGTGTCAGAGGTCGAGGAGAACCTTCCTCAACTGGCTCGGTACCGGCTCCTGCGAGCCCTGTGGCAAGACGTCCAGTCATGGGACAGGGCTTCGATCGGCGCCCTTCATGACGAAGTGAACGCGGAGACGGCCTCCGTGGACCAGGTCGTGGACCTCGGGCGCATCGCTCGCCTCGTCGCCCGACAAGCGACCTTCGACGTCCTGTACCGACTGGCCGACCCGGACGGCGACGAACTCCCCGCCACCGTCCGGGAACAGTTGCCTGGCTGGCGCCTCACCGAGACCTCACCCGCCGGCCGGCCGACGCACCGCGCGCTGGATGCTTTGTACGAGGACTTCGACGCCGTGGGACCCGAAACGGAAGCGATTCAGAGCAGAACTGTCGCAGCAGGCTGGATCTGGGACGCCAATACGCGTCCATTCTGCGAATCCCTCGCGGCAGAGGTGGGCTACGACTTCGACGACAGCGACTGGCAGGCAATCGCCGGCGCGCTCCCCGACACCGACGACGACCAACCACGCGCGACCTGGTTCACGTACCCGCTCGTCGGGCGCAGCCGCATCGATCTCCGCATAGCCCGATCCGTGGGCGGCTCCGAGGTGTCCGTACACGTCGAAGGCCCCGCGACCAGCCGTTTCCGAATCCGAATCGAACTGCTCCTAGGCATCATGGCGCGCTACAGGATCGCACCTGACTGAAGGGACCTGGACGAGAAGCAGAACAGTGCCGTTGTCGAGGCGCTCTTCCGACTTCTCGGCGAATTCCTCCGCGCCCGTGACGGCGAGCGAGACGGACTGCGCAGGATCTGTCGCGACTACTCGAACCGCTTCGAGGCATGACAGTCCTGCCGCCCAACAGGCGCGGACATCAGTCGAAAATCAGTGGCCACCCAACCCGACCGACCTCACGCTGTACGCCATGGAAGAACCGCAACACCGGATCCGCGCGGCCTACTCGGAATCCACGATCACCGTCTACCAGGCGTACTCCCCCGAGATCGGCCTGCCTGCCGTCCGC
Organism: Streptomyces sp. NPDC088794; assembly: GCF_044750545.1. Classification (NCBI taxonomy): domain Bacteria; kingdom Bacillati; phylum Actinomycetota; class Actinomycetes; order Kitasatosporales; family Streptomycetaceae; genus Streptomyces; species Streptomyces sp. NPDC088794. Next base: position 330,559 of record NZ_JBIVKB010000002.1, read on the forward strand.
GACGGCCGTTTCCCTGCCGCGTGGAAGCGGGAGCGGATGACATGGATCAAGCCGTCATTCATGTGGATGATGTACCGCTGTGGCTGGGGCACGAAGGCAGGCCAGGAGACCGTGCTGGCCGTCGAGATCGCCCGCGACGGCTTCGAGTGGGCGTTGCGCCACGCCTGCCTGTCGAGTTACGTGCGCGGGGTTCATCCCGACCAAGCCACCTGGCAGCGTGAGTTGAAGCGTGCACCGGCACGCGTCCAGTGGGATCCCGAACGGGACCTGCGTCTTCAACCCCTGCCGTACCGCTCCCTGCAACTCGGCCTCTCCGGTGAGGCGGTTCGGCGCTACGCCGATGAGTGGACGGTCGGCATCCGCGACGTGACGCCGCTCGTTCATGAGATCCACGCCCTCGTCAGCGACGGTGACCAGGACTCCGCCGCCCGGCTGTTGCCCCGGGAGCGCCCCTATCTCGTAGGAGAGGAGCTTCTTGCCCACCTGCGGGGATGACGGGTTGGTTGCTTCTTCGGGCCGTCCCGTTGGTACGTACGCAGATGCCTGCTCAGAGATCCGCCGGAGGGACGGCTCGTTGGGCCTGCCAGATGGAGCGTAGTTCGGCGGCCGCTCGGTGCGCTGCCTCTCGGGGGTCGGGGCGTGGGGCGGGGGTCCTTTGGCCGGCCAGGTCCCGGCCGGTGAGCGACCGCGCGGGTACGGCGGTCCAGTCCCTCCGGTGCACCACGGCGACGTACCCGTCTCCGTGGGCCGCTTCGTCCCGCCAGTCGTCCGGTGGCGCCATGAGGACGCGAAGGGACTGTTCATCCAGCCATTCCAGACCCAGCACCTGCCGACCGGGTTCGTGCTCGATGAGAGAGACGACCACGCCCGTTTTGAGGTGCAGAAGCAGTAGCTCGCCCTCGAAGAAGTAGCCGCCGTCGTACCTTCCGGTGCCTGTCGCGAGCAGCGGACGGCTGGGATGGAAGGCCATCGCGTGGACCGGGAAGCGTGAGGCGAAGGACGCCCTGCGGTCGAAGGAGCGGGTTCTGTAGACCGCGACCGGAGTGGTCGGGCCGGCCTTGTCCCCGCCTGCCACGGCCAGTAGGTCGCGGCGCTCGTCCTGGACGACCAGGAGTGGGGCGCCGATTCCGAGAAAGGACCAGCCGTCGGGGGGATTTTCGTCCGAAGCCGCCATGCCGTGATCTTCTCAACTCCCCGGCCGCGCAGGGTAGTCACCGACGCGAGAGCACAGAGGGGTGATGGAAGGGTGAGGGAGGGGTGACGAAGCGGCTCAAGGGGGTGGATCCGGAAGAGCGACTCGTTCGTGAGCCGGTGCTCTCCGCGTATCAACAGGCCCTGCGGGATCGGCTTCTCGCCGCGCCTGTGGTGCCTGCGCACGCACCCTGGCGGCCCGTCTTCGAGTCCACGTACGGCGTCCCTGTCGGCGGGCTCCTCGGGATCGGCTTCGCGTCCCACCCCGAGAGCGGCCGTGACCTGGTGATGGTCGTCTCCAACGACGGTCATGGTCTCTTCGACGCCGTCACCGGGGAGAAGATCGCCAGAGACCGGGACCCTGCCCCCGAGGACGGCACCCCCGACGCCGTCGCCGACCTGACCTGCCCCGGGCTGGGGCCGATCGCCGGCAGCCGCGTGCGCATCGCGGGGCTGTTCGGCGGTGGGTTGCACACCACGACCGACGACGGCTGGACGCTGGAGTCCGTCGCGCCGGACTGGCCCCACCATCGTGTGCTGCTCTCGGCCGACGGCGGACTCCCCCACTCCGGTCCGTACGGGGAGCAGTGGTGGCACATTTTCCACTCCACCTACTCGGAGCTGCGAGCCTTCGGCTTCTCGCTCTCCGGCCGGACCATCGCCGTCGCGACGAGCAGTGATGTTTCTCTGTGGACCCGCCACCCCGGACACGGCAACAGCAGCGACATCCGGCACTGACCGTCCGGGCCAGGCGGTTCTTGGAGTGTCAGGCCGGCCACGAGGGTAGTTTTCCGCCCGGACATGCCGTTGGCCGGGGGGTGTACGTGGACGCGGAACTGTCGCTCGGCCTGTTGGGTGCGCTGATAGCCATCGGCGGGCTGTACTACGCGTGGCGGGCACTGGACCAGGGTGTCGTCGAAGAGTCCCGGGCGTCTTTCGTCAAGGAACGGACAGACCTCCGTCAGCGGTTTGTGCACCTGTGCGAGACGGCCGCTGACATGCACGTTCTGGCCCGCCCTTCCCTGGAGCGGATCGGTGGTACCTCCTTGCTGTGGGAGGCTGCCATGCGCCCGCCGGCCCCTGTTCCGCTGTCGGCGGTGACGGTGGAATGGCAGGGCATGGCGCCACCCGTCAACCTGCCGTTGCTGCACGCGGCGCGGCGTTGTCTGCCGAGGGAATCCAAGGGGAGATACGAACGCTATTCCGCCGCCATGGGGGCCTTGGCGCGCCCTACCCTCTTCGAGGATCGACCGTCCTTTCGCCTTGTGCGGGCCGACTGGTCTCAGCCGGGAGAGCCCCGTCTGGTTTTCGGCATCGGCCAGTACTTCGACCTCATCGACCAGAACGAGGCTGTGGCTCACGAACTGGCCGTGGCCACGCGACGGGTGCCCGAGGAGAGACCGCCCTGGCGAGCCGTACCCATGCGCAGACTCCTGGCCGACGATCCGCTGTCGCTCGAGGAACGTGTCGTACTCCCTTCCGTCGCCACTCTGACTCTGCGCCGTACGCCCGATGGGCAGGGCACGTTCTTCCTCCTCTACCGGGAAGCCGGGCAGGTCGCCACGGGAGAGGGCATCTACGGGCCGATCCCCGCCGGCATGGTTCAGCCGGCGTCGCTCTCGCCTCTCGCGTACCGGCAGGACCTGGATCTGTGGCGCATCGTCATGCGCGAATACAACGAGGAGTTGCTCGGAGCGCCAGAGGCCAAAGGGGACTTGGGCTCCGAAGTGGACTACGGCCGGCCTCCGTACAGCCTGCTCAACGCCGCCTTGGCGGACGGCTCGTTGCGGGTGTGGTGCTTGGGCATGGCGTTGGAGCCGCTGAATCTCGCGGTATGTGTCCTGACCGTGGCGGTATTCGAAGCGGCCACGTTCGACACGGTCTTCGCCGAGGCGGTGGAGCGGAACGAAGAAGGCATTGTGGTCGGTGGACCACGTTCGAACGGGACCGTTACCGGCCTGCCGCTCGACGACGCCAGCGTCAACGACCTTCCCTCCGACCGTATGTCGCCCCCCGCCGCCGGCTTGCTCCAACTGGCCTTGCAGCATAGGGATGTTCTGCTCTCGGACCCCGATCAGATCCAGGCGTAGAGGGGCTGTGATCGCGGCTTCACGTGGGTTGTCAAGCCGCGACGGGGCCGGCGCTCGCGTCCCGACCGTCGTCAGCTCAGGCTCTCCGCCCGGCGGCGACGCACGGCGACGAGCACGCCCGCACCCGTGATCACCGCCGCGGCGGCCATGCCCGTGATCGGCAGTGTCGAGGACCCGCTCTCCGCCAGGCTGCCGCCGGTCGACGTCGTCCCGGCGCCGCCAGTCGTTGTCGTCGTCCCGTCACCGCCGGTCGACGACGACCCGCCGCCCGATCCGGTCGATCCGCCCGAGCTGCTCGACCCGCTCGACCCGCCCGAGTTCCCCGAGCCGCCGCCCGTCGAGCCCGTCTGTCCGTCACCCGTGACGTCCAGCGTGATGTCGGCCTTGTCGTTGGCCTTGTCGGGGTCGAACGGCCGTGCCTCGGTGCTCAGCGCCACCGAGCCCTTGGCGTGCGCCACCCGCTTGTCGATCTTCAGCTGGAAGGTGTAGGTCTCTCCGCCGCCCTCGTTGAGTGCCGGCTGCCTCATGCCGCAGTGGTACACGTGACGCTCGAGCCGGCAGAACGCGGCGGTCTTGACGACCGATGTTCCAGCGGGCGGTGTGATCAAGACGCTTACGGACCGATCCCAGTACGGGGCCATGACCCAGGCGGGTCCGGCGTTGGTGAACTCCACCTTCATCGGCACCGTTTCACCGACGCTCCCCGTCAACTCGGCACCCGTCACCTGGAAGTCGGCCGTGTTGACGGAGGTGACGGGGACGTCGACCACGCGTGCGGAGCCCTCGCTGCCGGCCTGGCTCGCGACGAGTCTCACCGCCGGGGCGGTTCCCGCCACCGGCGTACTGCCGTTGTCGTCCGCAACCGGATCGCCTTCCCCCGCGCGCACGCGCAGTTCGTCGTAGAGCGCGCGGTCCAGCACCTCGGCACGGAGAGGCGTCTCGGGCGTGTAGACGGCGCCCGGCTCGACCGCCTGGTCGAACTCGCACACCACGGTCCATCTCTCGGGCATCTCGTCGTAGGGACGGACGTGCTGTGAAAGGCAGTTGGAGGGAATCTCCGTGAAGTCGAGTCCCCGCGTGACGCCGTAGTAGATCCACGCCTTCTCGGCCGCCACGGTGCCCTTGTTCGCCACGGTGACCGGTACGTCGAAGGTGCTTCCCGGTTTCGCCCCGTCGACCGGCGCGATGCCTCCGACGACCAGCTCGGGTGCGGGTTCGTCGGCGAAGGCGGCGGGAGCCGCGGCGAGCGCGACCAGGCCGACAGCGCCGAGGGCGGCGACAACGGCACGGGAGGCGCGGCGGTTGTACGGAGGCATCGGCATGGAGAGAACCCCTGTTGGATTACGGGCGAACGGACGGTGTCCCCCGGGGGACGTCCCTGCGCTCGCTAGACTCCTGCCGGTCCCGAACGGTTGCGCGCCCGGTGCTTTCTGCGCGCCGTGACACGCAGGCCGAAGTCACCGACGGTCAAAGCAGCGCCTCAGGGCGGATAGGCAGGTCCGTCAGGCGTTTGCCCGTCGCGTTGAACACCGCGTTGCCGATCGCGGGGGCCACCCCGACGATGGTGATCTCGCCGAGGCCCTTCACGCCGATCGGGTCGGCCTGTGGGTCCTCGGTGTTGATGAAGGCGGCGTCGAGGTCGGGGACGTCCGCGTTCACCGGCACGAGGTAGTCGGCGAGGCTCGCGTTGATGATGCGGCCGTCTCGGTGGTCGGTGACGGTGCCCTCCAGGAGGGCCATTCCGATGCCGCCGACCATGCCGCCGACGGCCTGGCTGTGGGCGAGCTTGGGGCTGATCACCCGTCCTACGTCGTACGCCGCGAAGATCCGCCGGATCCGGACCAGGCCCAGCAGGGGGTCGACGGAGACCTCGGCGAAGACGGCCCCGTAGCCGTACGTGGAGATCTTCGAATCGGCGTCGCCCGGGCCCCAGTTGCCCGTGATGTCGAGGCTGGGCAGACCGGCGCGGCGCAGGATGTCCCGGTAGCTGTCCCGGCCTCCACCGGTCGCCGACAGGTAGCCGTCGCTCACGCGCACGTCCGCCGGATTCGCGCCGTGGAGAGGGGAGTCGGGGTCCGCCACCGCCCTGCCGATGAACTCCGCCCTCAGCGCGTCGCACGTGGTGTGCGCGGCCGAGCCCACGCTCGCCATGGTGCAGGCCGCCGCGTGCAGGGGCGCGGTGGGGTAGCTGGAGTCGCCCAGTCTGAAGGTGACCGCCGAAGCCGGCAGCCCCAGGGCGTCGGCGGCGACCTGCATCACCGAGGTGGTGGTGCCGGGGCCCATGTCCGCGGTGGCCGCGAAGACTTCGGCGGTGCCGTCGGCGTGGATCCGGGCCCGGGCGCTGGAGTCGCGTCGGTTGTTGTGGTAGCTGGCGGTGGCCATCCCCATGCCGATGAGGAGGTCGCCGTCCGTGTGCGAGCCGGGCTTGGCGTTCCGCCGGGACCAGCCGAAGCGGCGTGCGCCGATGGCGTAGCACTCGCGCAGTTTCCGTGTGGAGAAGGGGAGTTGGTTGACCTCGTCCTGGGTCGGTTCATTGCGCAGCCGCAACTCGACCGGATCCACGGCCAGTTCGTGCGCCAGTTGGTCCATCGCCGTCTCCAGGGCGTAGTTGCCGAGCACCACGCCCGGGCCTCGCATGGAGCACGGGGACTGGACGTCGACGGGCGTGACCCGGTAGGCGGTACGGGTGTTGGGGACGCCGTAGAGGAACCGCGGCAGGTCGGTCAGGCCGTCCGTGTAGGTCGCGTACCGCGCGTTCTCGATCCGGACCTCGTAGACGAGCGCGCTGACCCGTCCGGCCACACTGCTGCCGAGGGCCATCCGGTGCCGGCCGGCGGGACGGAACCCGGTGCCGTAGTAGAACTGGCGCCTGGTCAGGACGACCTTGACGGGCTTGCCGACCTCGCGCGCGGCGAACGCGGCCAGGATGACATGGTCGTAGGTCTGGATTCCGCTGCCGAATCCGCCGCCCAGGAACTCGTTGTGCACGCGTACGTCGCCGACCGCGATGCCGAGGGCGCCGGACACCGTGCGCGCGGCGCCCTGGGCCCACTGGGACTTGTCCCAGAGCGTCAGCCGGCCGTCCTGCCACTGGGCGATGGTCGAGGGCAGTTCGATGGGGTTGTGGTTCTCGCGGGCGGTGGTGAGTTCCAGGTCCACCTTCACCTGCGCGGAGGCCAGCGCGCCCGTCGGGTCGCCGCGGCTGTAGTCGGGCTCGTCGGCGGGTGTCTGCGAGGGGAGGTCCGGGGCGTCGAAGTCCGTTACCGCGTCCTGCCGTTCGTAGGTCGCCTCGACCAGCGAGGCGCCGTGGGTCGCCGCCTCCAGGGTCTCCGCGACGACGACCGCGATGGGCTGGCCGTAGAAGGCGATCCGGTCGACGGGGTGGGCGAGGCGCAGGCTGCCGAAGTCGGTCAGGACGTGCAGGACGCCCGGGTGGCCGAGCGCCGCGTCCACCGAGATCCGGCTCACCGTGCCGCGCGCCACCGTGCCGTTGACGATCACGCCGTACAACAGGCCTTCGAGGCGGTGCTCGGCCGAATAGGTGGCCGTGCCGGTCACCTTGCGGTGGGCGTCGACGCGGGAGAGCCGCTGCCCGACGACGGTCGTCGCCATCACTGTCCCCCGATCGTCATGAGCTGGCGGCGCACGGTCCGTTCGACCAGTTGCACCTTGAAGGCGTTCTCGGAGAGCGGTTCGGCGCCCTCGGCCGCGAGGGCCGCGGCGGCCGTCCACGTCCGGCGCCCCGGCCGCTTGCCGACGAGCGCCTCCTCCACCCTGGGCAGCCGCCACGGCACGGTCGCCACCCCGCCGACGGCCACCCTGGCGCCGCGCACCAGGCCGCCCCTGATGTCCAGCGCCACCGCCGCGGACGCGAGGGCGAACTCGTACGACTGCCGGTCGCGGACCTTCAGATAGCCCGAGCGGCGCGTGTGCGCTCCCGCGGGGACGGTGAGGGAGGTGATGAGTTCGCCGGACCTGAGCGCGTGTTCCTTCTGCGGTGTGTCCCCGGGGCGGAGGAAGAAGTCCTGGATCGGGATGGAGCGTGGGCCGTCGAGGCCTCGCACCTCGACCACGGCGTCCAGCGCCACGAGGGCAACTGCCAGGTCGGAGGGGTGAGTTGCCACGCAGTGGGAGCTCGTCCCCAGGATCGCCTGCATACGGTTGTCACCGTCCCGGGCGTCGCAACCCGAGCCCGGGTCACGGCGGTTGCACGCGGAGTGGACGTCCCGGAAGTACGGACAGCGGGGCCGCTGCATGATGTTGCCCCCGATGGAGGCCATGTTGCGCAGCTGGGCCGAGGCGCCGAGTTCGAGGGCCTGCGAGAGGAGCGGGTACGTGGCGCGCACCTCCGGATGCGCGGCGAGCTCGCTCATCCGGACCAGGGAACCGGCGTGCACCCCTTGCCGGGTGACGGTGATGTCCTTGTACGGCAGCGCGTTGATGTCGACCACGTGCGCGGGGCGCTCGACGGTCTCCCGCATGAGGTCGACCAGTGTGGTCCCGCCGGCGATGTAACGGCCGTTGCCGGCACCGGCGTTGAGCGCGGCGGAGACGGTGGAGACGCGGCTGAAGGCGAAGGGGTGCATGCGGTCACGCCTCCTTGGCGGTCTGCTCGATGGCGGAGACGATGTTCGTGTACGCCCCGCACCGGCAGAGGTTGCCGCTCATCCACTCGCGGATCTCCGTCCGGGAGCCGGTGTGGCCCTCGGCGATGCAGGCGACGCCCGACAGGACCTGCCCCGGCGTGCAGTAGCCGCACTGGAGGCCGTCGTGGTCGATGAACGCCTGTTGGAGTGGGTGCAGTTGACCGCCCCGTTCTCGGGCCAGCCCCTCGATCGTGGTGACGTGCGTGTCCTGGGCCATCACGGCGAGGACGAGGCAGGAGTTCACCCGCCGGTCGTCCACGAGCACCGTGCAGGCTCCGCAGGCGCCCTGGTCGCAGCCCTTCTTCGTGCCGGGGAGGTCCAGGTGCTCGCGGAGCAGGTCGAGGAGTGAGGTGCGGTTGTCGACCTGCGCGGTGCGCTGCTCGCCGTTGACCGTCAGACGGACGGTGGAGAGCTGGTCGGCCGGCGTGGGTGCGGCCGCGGACGCCGATGCGGGCAGGCGGTCCGAGCTCAGCAGGGGGAGGCCGGCCACCGCTGTCGACGCCGCGACGAAGGTTCGTCGTTTGAGCGTGGTGGCCTCGTCGAACGTTTCCGACATGCGCGATGCACCCTCTCGGTCGACACGTGGCAGGTGATGACACCTGGTGTCATCGTAACAGTGATGACACCAGGTGTCATGGGTGACGAGAGCGACGGGGGAGGCAGGGCGGTGGCGGTGGGTGTGCCTCTTACCTGCGGCAGTGACCTATGACTTACCTGCGGCAGTGGCCTATGGCTTACCTGGAGCCGTGGCCTATGGCTTACCTGCGGCCGTGGCCTACGGCTTGAGCGGGGCCGCGACCTCGGCCCTGAGCTCCTCCGCGCATTCCCGCAGCAGGGCGTGCAGGTCCTGTGTCTCCGGACCCTCGAGCCAGCATTCGCGCGCGGCTCTCCACGCGGCGGCACCCGCCAGGGCGGTCAGGAAGGCGGCCCGCGGCGCGACACCGCGCTCGCACAAGGCCTCGGTCACGGCCGAACTGGTCTGGGCGAACTTGGTCAGCTGCCGTTCCTGAAGCTCCGGGTTGGCGACGATGACGGCTCGGCGCCGCCTGGCGTGCGCGTGCGCCGTATTCACCATGTTCACGGCGGCGCCGTACCCCTCCAGGACGACGGCGAGCGGCGAGAGGTCGGCCGGCGCGGCGGCCATGGCGTCGACGATCGTCTGATGGATCCGGGCCGAGAGCGGGAACAGCACCTCGCGTTTGTCGGGGAAGTGGCGGAAGAACGTCCGCTTGGTCAGACCCGCCCGCTCGGCGATCTCGGCGACCGTGGTGTCCTCGAAGCCGCGCTCTTCGTACAGCTCGAGCGCGGCCCGCGACAAGCGGCCCGCTGCGTCCGGCATCCATCGACCCATGTCGCTCATCCTAGTGATGACACTCAATGTCATCGGATATACGTCGATGACGCCTGGGCCGGTGTCAAGCATTTCAGCCTCGCTCACAAGGTACGGCGGCCCCGCCCTCCCCGCTCTACGCTCCCCCGCATGCTGATTCGTCGGACATTGCGGATGATCATCGTGCTCGCTGTGGCTCTCGCCGGAGCGATCGGGGGTGGGGTGGGGACGGCGCAGGCCGAGGGGAGCCGGGCCTCGGGCGACTCGTACGGGCGGCAGTTGCTGCTCTACAACCACTCCTACGGGGTTTTCGACCGGGAGACGGCCGACGCCATCGAACACTCCGACTACCTGCGGGAGTTCGCCAACTTCCAGGTGCGCACCACGACCGGCAGCGGCGGACAGACCTGGACCGGGCGCTATCTGCTGGGCCGTGAGACCTACGTGGAGCTGTTCGGAGTCGGTGACGTCCCCGGCCAGGACGGCACCCTCGGGTCCGCCGGGCTGGGTCTGTCGACCGAGCGGGCGGGGGACCTGGCGACGGTCACCGAGCGGCTGAAGGACGAAGGGGTCGCCGAGCCCATCGACTTCCTCCAGACCCGGGACTTCGGTGACGGCGTGCCCGTGCCGTGGTTCGACGCCGTCTTCACCGACACGCAGTACGACGCCTTCGGGGCCTGGGGGATGGAGTACCGGTCGGAGTACTTCGCCGATCCTCGCAGCAAGACCGAGCCGGCGAGCTTCCCCGGTGACGTCGGCCGCGAGCGCGTCCTTCCGGACGACTACAGCACCCATCTGATGCGTGACGTGACGTCCGTACGCATCGCGATCACCGCGGGCGACCTCGCCGACACCGTGCCGCTGCTGCGGGCCGGCGGGTTCTCCGTCCGGAGCGTGGCGGGCGGTGGCGTCGTCGCGGAGGGCGGCGGCACCACGATCCGGCTCAACGTCGTCCCGCGTGCCCAAGCGGGTTACCAGCGGGTCGAGATGTCCCTCAACCGGCCCGTGAAGGACCGGCACGTGGAGCAGATCGGCAACTCGACCCTCACGGTCGGCCCCGGCAGCCACGCGGTGTGGACGTTCGCCGCGAACGGCGCGCAGTAAGGGCATTGAGACGCAGGCAGTGGGTGCGCCCTCTCCACAGGGGGCGCACCTTCGCGTCCCGCCGGCCGATTGCCGATCCGTGCGTTGTCAGAGGCTCCGCCTACGCTCGGTCTCCTTCGAGGGCAGGCACCGGTGACAGGCTCCGGTGGCAGGCTCCGGTAGCGGGTTTCGGTGGAGGGGACGGCATGAGTTTCGATCTGGCGGTGTGGTTCGAACCCGGGCGGGTCTCGGCGTCGGCGGCGGCCGAGACGTACAAGTCGCTGTGCGACGGCGGCCCTTCGGCGGCGGGAGTGGTCGCGAACGACGCGGTGACCGCGTTCCATCGGGCGCTGGTCGTCGATTTCCCCGAACTCCCGGAGTCGGCGGCGGACTTCTCGCAGGCCGAGGCGTCCCCGTGGACGGCGGGTCTCGATGTGTCCGACGCGCACGTGATCATGCCGATCTCGTGGGGTCGGGCCGATGCGACCGCGACCGCGGTACTGGACCTCGCCGGCCGCCATGGGCTGGTCTGTTTCGACCCGCAGGCGGAGGTGCTCCACCTTCCGCCGGCGTTGCGCGGAACGGATGGCGGCGTGGAGGGCCCGGACGGCGCTGATGCGTTGAGCCTTCAGCCGTGCGTCGGGCTGAAGATCGAGGACCCCGACCTCGACGTGATCGAGCGCGCCGTACGCCGGCTGTCCCCGGAGAACTGGTTCCTGATCCTCGAGAAGCCCAACGGCCGCTTCGTCCAGGTCGGCCAAGGCCCCGACGCGGGTGTGGCCGTGGGCGAGTTCGCGGTCGAGCACCGGGACGGTTCGATGGAGCGGCACTACCGGTGCGTGCTGAACGACCGGGATCAAGTGACGGCGATCTTCACCGAGTTCGCGTCGGGGGCGGAGGCATGGAGCGTCGACGCGCGCTGGGAGAGCCTGTGGGCCTAGGAACCCGGAGCCGGCCTCCGCCGCCACCCTCGTCCCGCCCACCCCACTCCCCCATCACTCCCCCGAAAATCGGTTGCCCTCACCCCATCCCGGCGGGCTGAATACGACCCATGGCCGACATCCAGGGCTCCTACGACGACCTCTTCACCGCCGTGCCCAGCGCACTGGCCGCTCTGCTCGACGAGGGGGACGCCGGTGGAGCGGTGGCCGTCTTCGTGGACGGGGAGCCCGTGGTGGACGTGTGGGGCGGGTTCGCGGACGCGGCCCGCACCGTGCCGTGGCAGCGGGACACGATCGTCAACGTCTACTCCGTCACCAAGACCATGACCGCGCTCATCGCGCTGGTCCTCGCCGACCGCGGTGACCTGGACGTGGACGCGCCCGTCGCCCGCTACTGGCCGGAGTTCGCGGCGGCCGGCAAGGACGGCGTGCTGGTACGGCACCTGCTCTCGCACACCGCCGGCCTGCCCGACTTCGAGGGACAGTGGTCGGCCGAGGTCGCCTACGACTGGTCGTCCGCCACCGCCCGGCTCGCCGCGCAGGCCCCGGAGTGGGAACCGGGCACGGCGGCCGGATACCACTCGCTCACCCAGGGGTTCCTGGTCGGCGAGGTCGTGCGCCGGATCACCGGGCGCACCCCGGGTGAGTTCTTCGCCGACGAGATCGCCGGGCCGCTGGGCGCGGACTTCCACATGGGCCTGGCCGCCGAGCACGACGACCGGGTGGCGCTCACGGTCCCGCCCCCGTCCCACGACGAGGACTACCTCTCCAGCGCACCCGGCATCAGCGCCCCGACTCCGGCTCCCGGTACGGGAATCCGCGTCCGCGACGGGAACAGCGTGGCCTGGCGCCGCGCCCAGATCCCCGCCGCGAGCGGCTTCGGCAACGCCCGTTCGGTCGCCCTCGTGCAGTCGGTGATGGCGTGCGGCGGCGAGGTGGGCGGCGTACGGCTGTTGTCGCGGGCGGGGTGCGACCGGGCATGGGTGGAACAGTTCCAGGGCCAGGACCGCCTCCTGGGCATGCCCGTCCGATACGGCCTGGGCTACGGCCTGTTCGGCAACACCTACGGCTGGGGCGGCTGGGGCGGCTCCCTCGTCATGGTCGAACCCGAGGCCCGTACGGCGATCGCGTACGTCACCAACCAGATGCGCGAACCCGGCGACGACAGCCGGGGGTTGGAGATGGTGATGGCCGCGTACGACGGCCTCCAGGGACTGCGGGCGAAGGCGGGCAGGTGAGCGAGGGGGCGTCGTCGACGTCGACCGACGGGCTCACGCCCGCGACGCCCTCAACACCCTCGACGCCCGCACCGCACTCGGCACAAACGCCGACAGACCTCCCGGAGTTGGCCGCCCTGTGGCGCGACCGCCACCCGTCGGCCCCGCCCCTCGCCCACACCTTCCGCAGCACGTACCCGGACGTCTGGGTCCGCTTCCACAGCCTCCCCGGCTCGAAGCGCTACCCGGAGTCCGAGGACGAGTACGCGATCCTGCTGCACCGCTACAACACGGTCCTCGACGAGCTGTTCACGGGCCGCGAGGTGTACGTCGTGACCATGGACTGGTCGCTCACACCGACCGGCCCCGCCGGGTATCCGCACCGGCGGCGACTCCACCCCGCCGGTGTCCGCTGGTGGATCGACTCCGAAGCGGACGATCCCGACCCCGAGTTCCCCACCCACTTCCGCCTCTACGCCGACCTCCGCCCATGGCAACACGGCTGCGCCGACGCCCTGTTGCGCGCGGTCGCCGACTACACGCTCGCCGATGTCTTCGTGACCGACTCGGAACTCCGCCGTATCCACTGCCCGTACGACGGTGGCGCGGACGTCGTCCTCACCACCCCCGCCGAGCGGGACGCGCTCCGCGAGCGGCACGCCGACTGGCTGCCCCGCAACGCGGCCGGTCTCTAGACCCGCGCGCGTCACCCACCGACACCCCGCCTATCCCAACCGCTCCCCCAAGAACTCCTCCCACGTCCGCTTCCCGCGCTCCGCGCCCTCCACCGTCAGGTTCGCCCCCGCCCGGTACGCCCGCCCCACCTTCCCCGGCACCCGAACCGGCAGGGTCGGGCGGTTGCGGCGGCCGAGGATCCGACGGTACGGGCGGACCAGGGCGGGGAGGTCGTAGAGCTCGGGGCCGGTCAGGTCGGGGACCGGGCCGGCGGGGGCGGCCAGGGTCAACTCCGCCAGCCGCGCGGCGACTTCGCGGGTGTCGACCGGTTGGAGACGGAGGCCGCCGGGGGCCGGGAGGACGGGGAGCCTCGCCATCTTCTCGACCATGGTCAGGGCCAGGTCGTGGAACTGGGCCGCGCGCAGCGTCGTGAACGGGATGCCCGAGTCGGCGATCGCCTGCTCCGACGCGAGCTTCGTACGCAGCCAGGCCAGCGGGACACGGTCGGCGCCGACCACCGAGATGTAGATCAGGTGGCGGACGCCGGACACGCGGGCCGCCCGGACCAGGGTTCGGGTCGCCTCGTCGTCGCCCTTCGGGCCGCCGGACAGGTGGAGGACGGTCTCCGTGCCGTCGAGGGCCGCCGCCACTCCCTCCCCCTTGAGCAGGTCTCCCGTGACGTACTCGACGCCGTCGGCCGGAGGGCGGCCGTGGCGGGTCAGGACGCGGACCTCGTGGCCGGCCGACCGGAGGAGGGGGACGACATGGCGGCCGAGCGTGCCGGTTCCGCCGGTGACCAGGATGGGTGATGTCGGCATGGTCTCTGCTCCCTGTTCGTCGCGGTGAGGCTCTGTGCCTCACCGACATGACCCGGGAGCGCCGACGAATGTGACAGCCGACAGGGAGAAGTTTTCGGCGGGGATCGGCGGCGATCGGTGGGAATCGGTGGGGGATCAACCTCCGCTGCCGTACGGCCTGGTGAGGATCTCCAGGTTGTGGCCGTTCGGGTCGTCGAAGTAGGCGCCGCGGCCGCCGTCGTTGCGGTTGATCTCGCCGGGGCGGCGGTGGAAGGGGTCCGCCCAGTAGGTCAGACCCGTCGCCCGGACGCGGGCGAAGATGGTGTCGAAGTCGTCCTCCGAGACCAGGAACGCGTAGTGCTGCGGTGTGATGTGGCCGTCCGTGTCCATGTAGTCGAGCGTCACGCCGTTGGGGATCTCGACGGGGATGAACGGGCCGTACTGCGGGCTCACTTGCAGTCCCAGAATGTCGGCGAGGAACCGGGCCGACGTCTGCTTGTCATGTGCGGCGACGATGGTGTGGTTCAGCTGCACGGTCATCGTGTGGGCCTCCTCACGCCCAACATACTCCGCAGGGCAGTTAAGGTAAGGCTTGCCTTAACAGGATCAACGGCGATCCTCGTGACCGAGGTGATCGATGTGATCGACGTGTATCGGAGTAGCGCTCGTGCGTGCAGTGGGATTGAAGGCCGTCGTGGCCGCGACCGTCGTCGGAGGACTGCTCGCCGGGTGTTCCTCCTCGGACAGCGGTGACAGCGGCACCGAGAAGAAGGCCGGCGCGCAGAACAAGGTCATCGGCGCCTCCGAGGGACCGTCCGCCGCCCCCAGCGCGCTCGCCGAAGGCATGGGCGCCGACCCGGACACGGACGGGACGTTCCCGCGTACCGTCACGCACTTCGAGGGCAGGACGACCATCAAGGCGGCGCCCAAGAAGATCGCCGTGCTCAGCACCGGCCAGCTCGACGACCTGCTCTCGCTGGGGACCGTACCGGTGGCCACCACGCGCGCCGACAACGCCGGTCTGGTGCCCGACTATCTGGCGGACGCCTTCCCCAAGTACAAGGCGCAGCTGGCCGACATGACCGACGCGGGCACGCGGCAGGCGCCCAACCTGGAGACGCTCGCCGCCGCCGAGCCGGACCTGATCCTCGCCAACGACTCGCTCGGCGACCTCTATCCGAAGCTGTCGAAGATCGCGCCCACCGTGATCACCGCCGGCAACGGCATCAACTGGAAGCGCGACCTGCTGCTGGTCGGCGCCGCCATCGGCAAGGGGCAGCAGGCGCAGACGCTGCTCGACGGCATCGTCGGCGACGCGGCCGCGAAGGGGAGGACGGTCACGGGCGACCCGACCGTCTCCATGGTCCGCTTCACGCCCGACCGCACGCGCATGTTCGGTGTCTCCTCCTTCACCGGTTCCATCGCCGTCGACATGGGTCTCAAGCGGCCCAAGTCCCAGCAGTTCACGGCGATTTCGGAGGACCTCGGTGCGGAGAGCATCGACACCGCGGACGGCGACTGGATCTTCTACTCGGTCCAGGGCGACGCCGGCAAGACCGACGCCGCGTCCGTGCTCGCCGGGCCGCTGTGGAAGTCGATGGCCGGGGTCAAGGCCGGGCACGCGGTCAAGGTCGACGACGACCCCTGGTACCTCAACGCCGGTCCCACCGCCGCCCGTCTGGTCGTGACGCAGCTCGCCGAGCACCTCGGCACGTGATCCGACGCCTCGCCTGGCCGGCCGCCGCCCTCGTGGTGGCGGTCGCCGCGCTGCTCAGCCTCGCCGTCGGCACCCGGGCGATTCCGCCGTCCGCGGTGCTCGACGCCCTTGTGCACGGCGGGAGTTCACCGGACGCGCTGGTCGTACGGTCGCTGCGGCTGCCGCGTACCGAGGTCGGTCTCACCGCGGGCGCGGCGCTCGGCCTGGCCGGCGCGGCCCTCCAGGCCGTCACCCGCAACCCGCTCGCCGACCCCGGCATCCTCGGGCTGAGCCAGGGGGCGGCGGCGGGCGTGGTGTTCGCCATCGCGTTCGGGGCCGGCGGGTACGGCTTCGGCGGCTACGTCTGGTACGCCTTCGCCGGCGCGGTCGTGGCCGCGTTCCTCGTGTACGGGATCGCCTCGCGCGGGCGGGGAGGCGCGTCGCCGGTCAAACTCGCGCTCGCCGGCACCGCGTTGTCCGCGATGACCGCCGGCGCGACGACCGTCGTCCTCACCTCCAGCTCCGCCACGCTCGACCGGTTCCGGTTCTGGCAGGTGGGCTCGCTCAGCGGCCGGGACACCGACACGGTCGTCCGCATGTTGCCGTTCCTCCTGGTCGGGGCGCTGCTGGTGATCGGCTGCGCGCGCGGCCTGGACGCGCTGGCCCTCGGCGACGAGACGGCTCGGGCGCTGGGCCATCGGGTGGGTCCGGTACGGGGGTGTGCGGCGCTCGGCGCGACGCTGCTGACCGCCGCGGCCGTGGCTGCCGCGGGGCCGATCGCGTTCGTGGGGCTGGCGGTGCCGCATCTCGCTCGGCGGTTGGTGAGCGGGGGGTACCGGGCGGTGCTGCCGTTGTCCGCGTTGCTGGGGGCGGGGTTGTTGGTGGGGGCGGACGTCTTGGGGCGGGTGGTGAGGGCTCCGGCGGAGGTACCGGCGGGGGTCATGACGGCGTTGGTGGGCGTACCTGTGCTGGTGGTGCTCGTCCGCAGGAAAGGTACGGCGGCTTGAGCATGAGCGGTACGACAGCCCGTGCCTCAGTGGTACTGCGCCCCCACCCCCGTATCTCCCTTCTCCTGCACCGCCGTTCGGCGGTCGTCGCCGTTCTCCTCCTCTTCCTCCTCGCCACCGTCATGCTCGCCTCCGCCTGTCTTGGGCAGACGTACATCTCGCCTGCCGAGGTGTGGCACACCCTGCGTACCGGAAGCGGGCCCTACGAACTCGTCGTCTCGGAGCTGCGGGTCCCCCGAATCGTGCTGGGCGCCCTCGTCGGCGCGGCGCTCGGGCTGTCCGGGGCCCTCGTGCAGACCGTCACCCGCAATCCGCTGGCCAGTCCCGATGTGATCGGGGTCGGGCACGGGGCCGCCGCCGCGACCGTGCTGGCGCTGTCGACCGGGGTCGTCGCCTCGCCCGGCGCGTTGCCGATCGTGTCCGTGGCGGGCGGGCTTGCCGCCGCCGCGCTCGTGTACGTACTGGCGTGGCGGCAGGGGATGCAGCCGAGCCGGTTCGTGCTGACGGGTGTGGGGATCGGGGTCGCGCTCTCCGCCGTCGTGCAGCTGTATCTCACCGACAGCGAGCTGGAGGCCGCCGAGCAGGTCAAGCTGTGGCTGACGGGGAGCCTGAACGGGCGCGGCTGGGAGCAGGCCGGGCCGCTGGGTGTCGTACTGCTGCTGTCGCTGCCCGCGCTGGTGTGGGCGAGCCGGAGGACGCGGCCGCTCGGCCTCGACCCGGAGACGGCCGCCGCGCTCGGGGTGCGGGTGGACCGGGTCCGGCTCGGGCTGACCGTGCTCGGTGTCGTGCTCGCCGCGACCGCGACCGGGGCGGCGGGACCGATCGGGTTCGTCGCGCTGACCGCGCCGCAACTGGCCCGCCGGCTCACCCGGACACCTCAACTGCCGCTGCTCAACGCCGCGTTGACGGGTGCCGTGATCCTGGTCGGCGCCGATCTCGCGGCCCGTACCGTGCTGCCCCCGCTGGAGGTGCCGGTCGGCGCGCTGACCTCGCTCGTCGGCGGGCCGTACCTGCTGTGGCTGCTGGGGCGGCGTACGACGACGTACTGACGGCCCCGGAGGAGTGCGCCTCCGGGGCCGTCAGGTCTGCGCTCGCGACGGTTGCCGCGACGGGATCAGATCGTCGCCGTGTCGATCACGAAGCGGTACCGGACGTCGCTGTTCTGCACCCGCTCGTACGCCTCGTTGATCTCGGACGCGCTGATCAGCTCGATCTCCGCGCCCAGGGCGTGCTCGGCGCAGAAGTCCAGCATCTCCTGGGTCTCCCGGATGCCGCCGATGCCGGAGCCCGCGAGGGTCTTGCGGCCGCCGATCACCGAGAAGAGGTTGAGGGAGATGGGCTCCTCGGGGGCGCCGACGTTCACCAGGGCGCCGTCGGTGCGCAGCAGCGAGAGGAAGGCGCCGAAGTCCAGCGGCGCCGACACCGTGGAGATGATCAGGTCGAAGGTGCCGTGCAGCTCCTCGAAGGTCTTCGGGTCGCTGGTGGCGTAGTAGTGGTCGGCGCCCAGCTTCAGGCCGTCGTCCTGCTTGCGCAGCGACTGGGAGAGGACGGTGACCTCCGCGCCGAGCGCGTGCGCGATCTTGACGGCCATGTGGCCCAGGCCGCCGAATCCGACCACGGCGACCTTCTTGCCGGGGCCCGCGTTCCAGTGCTTGAGCGGGGAGTACGTGGTGATGCCGGCGCACAGGAGCGGGGCGGCGACGTCGAGGGAGAGGCCGTCGGGGATCCGGACGACGAAGTTCTCGTCGACGACGACCTTCTCCGAGTAGCCGCCGTAGGTGGGCTCGCCGTCCTTGCCGACGGCGTTGTACGTGCCGACGTTGCCGTTGGTGCAGTACTGCTCCAGGCCGGCCTTGCAGTTCTCGCACTCGCGGCACGAGTCGACCATGCAGCCGACGCCGACGCGGTCGCCGACCTTGTGCCTGGTGACGCCGGGGCCGACCTCGGAGACGATGCCCGCGATCTCGTGGCCCGGGACCATCGGGAAGATCGCCTCGCCCCAGCCCTCGTGGACCTGGTGGATGTCCGAGTGGCAGATACCGGCGAACTTGATGTCGATCAGGACGTCGAACTCGCCGACCGGGCGGCGTTCGATGGTGGTGCGCTCCAGCGGCGCCTTGGCGGCGGGGGCGGCGTACGCAGCAACGGTGGTCATGCCGGGATCTCCTAGCGGGGGTATGCGCCCGGTCGCCTTCAGATGTCTTTCTGACCGGGCACGACGTCCACACTGGCCCTCGCACGAGGATTCACCCAGACCACCGTTCTGCCTACGTCCAGCGTGCCTACCACTGGCGGGGACAGGCTGGTGTGCGTACGACCGGGAATACTGGACGTATGGATGGACAGCCAGATCCCGTACGGGAGCCCGCCGGCTCCCTCGACCCGCGTGCCGAGCTCAGCGAGTTCCTGCGCACCCGGCGGGCCCGGCTGAAGCCGGAGGACGTGGGGCTGCCGGACTTCGGGCGGCACCGGCGGGTACCCGGGCTGCGGCGCGAGGAGCTGTCGCAGCTGGCGGGCGTCTCGGTGGCGTACTACACGCGCCTTGAGCAGGGCAATGGGCGGAACGTGTCGTCGGAGGTGCTGGACTCGATCGCGCGGGCGCTGCGGCTGACCGACGCCGAGCACGCGCATCTGACGCATCTCGCGAAGCCGAAGCTCAAGAAGAAGCAGGCGGCGGCGTGCACCCAGCAGCAGGTGCGGTCCTCGCTGCGCGGGCTGCTGGAGACGATGGACAGCGTGCCCGCCTACATCTCGGGGCGGCGGACGGAGATCCTCGCCTGGAACCGGATGGCGGCGGCGGTCTTCGGCGACTGGGGCGAGCTGCCGCCGCAGGAGCGGAACTGGGCGCGGCTGGTGTTCCTGCGGCCCGACTACCGGGACCTCTTCGTCGACTGGGAGCAGAAGGCGATCGACATCGTCTGCGTGCTCCGGATGGACGCGGGCCGCTGCTCCGACGACCCCCGCCTCGCCACCCTCGTCGGCGAACTCTCCGTCAAGAGCGAGGACTTCCGGCGTCTGTGGGCCACCCACGACGTCAAGGAGAAGAGCTTCGGCGTCAAACGCCTCCACCACCCCCTGGTGGGCGACCTCGCCCTCCAGTTCGAGTCCTTCCGCCTGGCCGACGACACGGAACAGGGCCTGGTCGCCTACCACGCGGAACCGGGCACCCAGAGCGAGGAGTCACTACGCCTGCTGGCGAGCTGGGGAGCCGATGCGTCGCGGGCGGCCAGCAGTGTGAGGCCTTCGGCCTGAAGCTCACCCCTGATACGGCGGCATCGCGCCCCAGTTCCACTTCGGTACCGGCTGCTCCGCCGGTGGCTGGGCGTTCGGGCCTGAGAAGTACACCGCCAGCCTCGTGCCCCATTCCACGTACGCCAGGAACGCCGAGCGGAACTCCGCGTCCGTGGGGAGGGCCGCCTCGTCCGCCGCGTCCTGGATGAGGTTGACCCAGCGGCGGCGCTGCGGCTCGGTGATGTGTTTGCCCGCGTGCATCGCGACCATGTGGTTGTGGCCGCCCTGGGTGTGCGTGTACGTGGCCGGGCCGCCGAAGACCTCGCCGAGCCAGACGGCGACGTGCTCCGCGTGTTCGGGGGCCAGGTCGGCGAAGAGCGGGGACAGGAGGTCGTCCTTGAGGACCTTGTCGTAGAAGGCCGAGGTCAGGCGGGAGAAGGCCTCGGCGCCGCCCGCCCAGTCGTGGAGCGTCGGCAGCGCGGAGCCCGTGCCGCGTACCGGGGTCGGGGCGTAGTGGCGCATCTCCTCGATGTTCTCGATGTACGGGCGGATCTCCGCGAGGAAGCCGGGGAACAGCTCCGAGGTGCGGAAGCCCTTCAGGTGGTCCTCGGTCGAGGTCCAGGTGATGCGCAGGATGAAGTGCGCGTCGTTCCCGGTGTCCTCGCCGGTGTCGTCCCCGGTGTCGCCCTCGCGGCGCGTCAGTTCGTAGTCGACGCACTGGGGCGCCGCCGCCAGCTGAGCCGCCGCGCGCGTGTACGCGGCCACGAACTCGGCCGAGCGGGTCTGAGGAATGCGGTAGCGGATGTACTCGACGGTCTGTGTGGTCATGCGCTCACCGAAACACGCGCGGCCCACCGGACGCGGATCTTCCGGCGGGGCCTTCGCGCGTGTCAGCGCTGGGCGTAATGGATCAGCGCGACCTCCAGTTCCAGGGTCACCTTGTCGGCCAGCAGACGCCCGCCCCACCTCACGTTCCAGTCCCTGCGGTTGAGGATTCCCCGGCCGGTGAAGGCGATGTGGTCGCCGGTGCCGATACCAGTGCCGTTGCCGGTGCCGGTCAGTTCCAGGTCCACCGTGACCGGGCCGGTCGTGCCGCGGATCGTCAGGTCGCCGGTGAGCGTGAAGCGGGTCGCGCCGGTCCGGCGTACACGCGTCGACGTGAAGGTGATGTCCGGGTGGTGGTCGCCGTCCAGGAAGTCGGCGCCGCGCAGGTGCTCGTCCCGGCGGGCGTTGCCGGTCCGCAGGCCCCGCGTGCGGAGGGTCAGCCGGACCTCCGACTTCGACGGGTCCTCCCCGTCCAGGTGCGCCCCGCCCTCGAACTCCTCGAACCGCCCGCGCACCGTGCTGATCAGCATGGCCCGCGAGACGAACCCGATCCGGGTGCGGGTGGCGTCGAGAACGTAGTCCCCGGTGAGTGCGGCCTGCTCCGACAGGTCGTTCATGGTCTTCCTCCCTGTTTCCCTGTTTCCCTGGCTGTCTGAGGTGTCACAGCAGTACGACGAGAGCGGCCCGGAGAATGTCAGGGGCCCGCCTCACATTCCGGGCCGGCGTCTCGTCGTATCCATGAAGTCGTATCCATGAAGGTGATGACCTGCGATCCGTGAGGGAGGGACCGGCGTGAGCGAGGAGTCGGCCGAGGCGGGGCTCGACGCGATCATGAGCGAGCGGCGTCAACTCATCAATCTCGGCTACCGGTTGCTCGGTTCGCTGGCCGACGCCGAGGACGTCGTGCAGGAGACGTACGCCCGCTGGTACGCGATGCCGGTGGCGCAGCGGGATGCAGTCGCCGCGCCCGGCGGGTGGCTGACGACGGTCGCCAGCCGTATCTGCTTCGACCTGCTGCGCTCGGCACGGGCCCGGCGGGAGCGGTACGTCGGTGAGTGGATCCCGGAGCCGGTGCCCGACCGTACGGAGTGGACCGGCGGATGGGCCGGCGGCGCGGCGGCGGATCCGGCCGACCGGGTCACCCTCG
The DNA here is from genome assembly GCF_044750545.1 of Streptomyces sp. NPDC088794. Lineage (NCBI taxonomy): Bacteria > Bacillati > Actinomycetota > Actinomycetes > Kitasatosporales > Streptomycetaceae > Streptomyces > Streptomyces sp. NPDC088794. The sequence continues at coordinate 352,435 of NZ_JBIVKB010000002.1, forward strand.
ACGAGTCGGTCAACATGGCCTTCCTCGTCGTGCTGGAGTCGATGACCCCGGCCGAGCGCGTCGCGTTCGTCCTGCACGACGTCTTCCGGTACTCCTTCGCCGACGTGGCGGAGATCGTCGGACGTACGCCGGGGGCGTGCCGTCAGCTGGCCTCGTCCGCCCGGCGTCGTATCCGCGCGGCACAGTCGTCGGCCGCCCCGGCGACCTCGGGAGCCCAACGCGCCGATGTCGTCCGGCACTTCAAGGAGGCGTGGGAGGCGCAGGACATCGACGCCCTCGTCCGCCTCCTCGATCCCGACGCCACCGCGACCGGCGACGGCGGCGGCCTCGCCAGCGCCGCGCCCCGCCCGGTCCGCGGCGGCGAGGCGGTCGCGCGCTACTTCGCCGACCTGATGGCCAGGGCTCCGGTGAAGGTGATCGTCCTGGAGCGTACGGTCAACGGCCAGGCGGGGCTGGTGGCGCAGGTCGCCGGCGTCACGGAGGTGGTGCTGGCCTTCGACGTCGCGGGCGACCGGATCCGGCACGTGTGGGGCGTGCGGAACCCGGAGAAGCTCCGTTCCTGGAGCTGAGTCCGGGTCCCGGGATGCGAAAGGCCCGCCGGAGGTACTACCTCCGGCGGGCGTTCGTTCACTCGCGGGCTAGCGGCTCACTTGCCGTAGTACGCGTTGTAGATCGAGATCGTCGACTTGTTGTTCTTCTTGTCGGTGATCTTCGCGTGGAAGGAGATGGCCTTCCCCTTCTCCGGGTTCTTGACCTTGATCTTGCCGCCCACGACGCTGACCTTCTTCCAGGTCTGGCCGTAGTCGTAGGAGACGTACACCGACAGCGACTTGAGGTTGCTGCCCTTGGCCGAGCCCTCGACGGAGACCGGGATGGAGACCGTCTTGCCGGCCTCGACCCGGTTGTCCAGACCCGTGGTCGCGTTGAAGCGGACCGTGGAGGCCGGGAGCTTGGTGAGGTTGGTGCTCTTCTTCGAGCGGAACGTGAAGCTCGCGTCGATGCGGGTGGAGGCCGCCGCGACCTTGACGCTGCGCTTGACCGAGGTGGTCAGCTTGTAGTCGGCCGCGGCCGACGGGACCGTGAACAGGCCGTCGCCGAACAGCGGGTCGTGGTTGGAGGAGACCTTGCGGCCGTTGCGGTACAGGGTCGTGTCGGCCGAGGTGAAGGTCGACGAACCCGCGTGGCCCTTGCCGTCGGCGAACAGCGGCACGACGCCGAAGATGCTGTTGCCGTCGCGGTACAGGCCGAACTCGGAGGTGAGACGCGGTCCGAAGACGGCCGTGTTGAAGGTCGTCGAGTACGTCTTGCCGCCCTTGTAGGACTGCAGCGAGCCGATCGTGTAGTAGGCCTCCGAGGTCGGGAAGCCGTCCGGGTCGACACCGCCGTACTGCTCGAAGCCCACGTCCCACTTCACGCCACCGCCGGTGGACACGTGCAGGGTGCGGGTGCCGGGCAGGTTCTGCGTGATGCCGATACCGGAGGCGCCGCTGCTCTGCGGCAGCCAGCCGATCGCGCTCACGGCGCCCTTCTTGCCGCTCGCGCCGGAGCCCAGGCCCACCTTCACCTTGGCCAGTTCACTCGCCTTGTAGTGCTTGGTGTAACCGTTGGCGAGCTGCTTGACGACGCCGCCGACCGTGGTGTTGTACTCCTCGGTCGCTCCCTTGGTCCAGTGACCGTCCCACTGCTGGGTCAGCGAACCGTCGGTGATCTGGGCGCCGAGACCCTTCGAGCGGAAGTTCTCGAAGGTGTCCAGCCACCAGCCGAAGCCGTAGCCGGAGTTGCCGACCTGGATCGCGTAGTCCGCGGACGCGAACACCGACGTGGCGCCGGTGTCCGGGATGGTGATGTCCACCGGCTTCGCGGTCCGTGCGTCCAGCGTGATCGTCATGTTCTTGGTGACGCTCAGCTTCGGCTGGGCCAGCCAGTCGATGCCCTTGGTGGCGTCCTCCGGGTCGACGAAGATGCCGGTGTCCAGGACGTAACCGCCCTTGGGCACCCGGGTGGTCACGGTGCCGGAGGCGTCGTACGGCGTGAACCACTTGTCCTGGCCGAGGCCGCTGACCCCGGACAGGCTCGCGTTGTAGTACGGCGCCGGCCGGCCGTCACGGCCGACGAACTTCAGCGTGACGGAGTACGACTCCACCTCGCGCTGCACGGCCGCGGCCGTCCGCACGGTCTGGCCGTCGCCCGTCGCGGTCACGTACGCGGAGTACGCGCCGTCGAGCGTGCCGCCCAGCTTGGTGTTGACGGTCAGGTCCACGGAGGCCTTGCCGCCGGCCGGGACCGTGACCGTGGTGGCACCGAGCTTGAAGAAGCCGGCCGGAGCGGCCTGCCCCTTCGGGTTGGTGGCGGTCGCCGCCAGCTTCAGCGTGACGTCCTTCGTACCGAGGTTGCGGTACGTCACCTGCTTGGTGACCGGGGTGTCGTCGGTGTGCGGCCACTGCTGGACGCCGAAGCTCACCGACACCGGGTCGGCGATCACCGTCTGCTTGATGGCCTTGTCGACCTGGATGCGGCCCGAACCCTGCTGGAACGGCGTGTACTTGCCGCCCTTGGTGGATCCGGTCAGCGCGCCCTTCAGCTCGGCGAAGCCCCAGTCGGGGTGCTGCTGCTTCAGGATCGCCGCCGCGCCCGCCACGTGCGGGGTCGCCATCGACGTACCGGAGATGGTCAGGTAGCCCGGGGGCTTCTCACCGACCTCCTTGTCGATGACGCTGCCCGGGGCCGCGGCCGCGGTGATGTCCACGCCGGGGGCGGTCACGTCGGGCTTGATCTGCCCGTCGAGGCCGGGGCCGCGGCTGGAGAAGGACGCCAGCTTGTCCTTGTCGTCGACCGCGCCGACGGTCAGCGCGTCGGCGGCGGTGCCCGGCGAGCCGATGGTCTCGTCGCCGAAGTCACCGGAGTTGCCGGCGGCGATGGCGAACAGGATGCCTTTCTCCTCGGACAGCTTGTTCACCTCGGCTTCGAGCGGGTCGATCTCCGGGGTGTCACCGCCGCCCAGGCTCAGGTTGACGACGTTGGCGCCCTGCTCGGCCGCCCACTCCATGCCCGCGATGATCTGCGAGTCGTCGCCGTAGCCGTCGTCGCTGAGCACCTTGCCGTTGAGCAGCTTGGCACCCGGGGCGACACCCTTGTACTTGCCGTTCGACTTCGCGCCCGTGCCGGCCGCGATGGACGCGACATGCGTGCCGTGGCCGAACTTGTCGGTGGCGTCGGGCGAGGTGGAGAAGTTCTTGGCCGCGATCACCTGGTCCTTGAGGTCCGGGTGGGTCGCGTCGACGCCGGTGTCGAGGACGGCGATCTTGACGCCCTTGCCGTCGTAGCCGGCGGCCCACGCGGTGGGGGCGCCGATCTGCGGCACGGACTTGTCGAGGCTGGCCTTGCGGACGCCGTCGAGCCAGACGTGCGCGATGCCGGAGGCCGTCTTGGAACCGTTGGTCACCGCGTCCCACAGCTCGGGCGCGTCCTGCTTCGGCGTCTGTACCGCGTCCGCGTTGAGCGTGGTGAGGCTGTGCCGGAGCTTGCCCGCGTCCCGGACGTCGGCCTTGGCCGCGGCTGCCGCGCCCTTGTAGCCGACGATGACCTTCAGTCCCTGCTTCTGGGACGCGCGGGTCGTGGCCTTGTTCAACTCGGTTACGTCGAACAGCCGTTGGTCGACCTTGCCGGTCGCGATCAGACGGGCGACGTCGGCCGGTACGACCAGGGTGTGGCCGTCGGTCTTGCGGATCTGGACGGGTATGTGCTCGCGCCCCTTCGCCGGCTCCAGGCCGACGACCCGGCCCTTGGCGTCGACGGAGACGCGGTCACCGGTGATCAGGGTGATGCGGTGCTTCGTGAGCGACGACTTGGCCGCCTGGGCCGAAGTGGTGCCGGTCTGCTCCACCTTGGCCTGCGCCGGGCTGGTCATGCCCGCCGCGAGGGCCACGGCGGCGGCCGCGGCGATCGTGCCCGCGCACGCCTTTTTCACTTGTCTGCGCAAAACTCCCCCTAGCAGAAGTACCGGGCGAATACTCCCCGTTCACCCGGCCGGGGGTGGTCCCGCACATGCGTGCGCCCCCCGGAATACGCAGTATGCCGGGGGGCGATCAGGCGCCTCAAGAGATGAGAGGGCGGTAAGAACTGGGTTGGAAGACTGTTACGCGACCGCGGGAAAGCCGTTACGTTTTCGCGCGGTTCACGCCCCGTCATGCCCCCGCGTTCTCCTTGACAGTGATGCGTCCCTTGCGAATCGTCGCGACCCGAGGGGCCTTCTTCGCGATCGAGGAGTCGTGGGTGACCATGATGAAGGTCAGCCCCAACTCCTTCCACATGCGCTCCAGTACGTCCATGATCTCGTCGCGCATCGACTCGTCGAGGTTGCCGGTGGGCTCGTCGGCGAGCAGCACCTTCGGTTCCTTGACGAGCGCGCGGGCGATCGCGACGCGCTGCTGCTGGCCGCCGGACATCTCGGACGGCAGATGCCCGAGGCGTTCGCCGAGCCCGACCGACTTCAGCGCCTCGGCCGCCCGTTCGCGGCGGTCCTTGCCCTTGATGCCGAGGGGGACGAGGGCGGTCTCCACGTTCTCCTGGGCGGTGAGGGTGGGGATGAGGTTGAAGGACTGGAAGACGAAGCCGATGTTCTCGCTGCGGACCTTTGTCAGGCGGGCCTCGGAGAGCTTGGCCAAGTCGGTGCCGTCGAGGGTGACTTCACCTGCGGTGGGCCGGTCGAGGGCGCCGAGCATCTGCAGCAGGGTGGACTTGCCGCCGCCGGTGGGGCCCTGGATGACCAGGCGGTCACCGTCCGCGATGTTGAGGTCGACGTTGTCCAGGGCGACGACCGCTTCCTTGCCGCGGGTGTAGCGCTTGGTGACGCCTCTTAGTTCGTACATGGTCCAACTCCTGGGAAGATTCGGGGTGGTGCGTGTCGTCTCTCGGCTGCGGGCCGGTGGGGGCTGGTCGCGCTCACGCGGCGGAGCCGCACATTGATGCAGCCCCGCGCCCCTGGTTGGCTCACTCGGCCTTGCCCGCGAAGTAGCCGCTACTCCACGCGACGCAGAGCATCCGCCGGGCGGAGCCTCGATGCTCGCCAGCCGCCGAACGCGCCGGCGATCAGGCCACCCGCCACCGCGAGGCCCACCGCGAGGACGACCGTCGTGACGCTCACCGGGGCGGTGAGGGCGACATCGAGGGTCTTGGCGGTCGCGCGGGCCGGGCCGCCGAAGCCGCCGCCACCGCCGCCGCCGGGACCACCCGCACCGCCACCGCCACCGGTGCTGCCCATCTGGGCGGACAGGGTGGGGCTGATGGCCGTGACCACATACGCGCCCGCCAGGCCGACGGCGATGCCGAGGGCGCCGCCGAGCAGACCGTTGACGACCGCTTCGCCGACGACCTGGCGGGTCACGCGGCCGGACTTCCAGCCGAGGGCCTTGAGGGTGCCGAACTCGCGGACGCGACGGGAGACGGCGGAGGAGGTGAGGAGTCCGGCGACCAGGAACGCGGCGATCAGGACCGCGATCGACAGCCACTTGCCGACGCTGGTGGCGAGGGAGGAGGCGGTGGAGAGGGAGCCGGAGACGGTGTCCGCGAGGTCGGCGGAGGTGGTGACCGTCGTACCCGAGACGTTCTTCTGGATCGTCGACTTGACCGAGCTGATCTGCTGGGAGTCGGTCGCCTTGACGTAGATCGTGGTGACCTTGTTCTTCGAGTCGCTGAGCGTCTGCGCCTGCGTGAGCGGGATGTACAGGTTGGCCGCCGAGTCGCCGCTGTCGGCGGTGGCGATGCCGATCACCTTGAACTTGACCTTCTTGATGGTGATCGTGGAGCCGACCTTGTACTTCTTCTCCTTGGCGTAGGCCGAGTCGACGACGACGACCTTGGAGTTGGTCTCCGTCGTCTTGAAGGTACGGCCGCTGGTGATCTTCGAGGAGGTCAGCGGGCCGAGGGCGGGCTTGGTGACGTCGGCGCCGTAGACGGAGTAGCTGTTGACGTCGAAGTTGGCGCCGCCGCCCTGGACCTCGCCCTGCGGCTGACCGCCGCCGCCACCGTTCTGACCGCCGCCGTTCTGGCCGCCGCCGCCCTGCTGCTGGAACTGGCCGCGGGTGAACTGCCCGTTGACCTTGATGACTTGGAGGCTCAGCCCGCCGACGGCGTCGGAGACACCGCTCTGCGAACCGACCTTGGAGACCGTCGTGTTCGCCAGGGTCTGGAAGCCCTGCACCATCACGCGGTCACTGCTCTGCTCGGAGTCGGAACCGTCGGCCTGCGCGTCGAAGTTGAAGCGCGGCCGGTCCGTGGTGCTCGTGGAGGCGGCGGCGGCCTTGGTGACCGTCATGTCCGTACCGAGGCCGTACAGCGACTGGAGGACCTTGTCCTGCGCCTTCCCCATGCCGGAGGACACGGAGTTGACCACGATGACGAGCGCGATACCCAGCGCGAGCCCGGAGGCGACGACGAGGGCCGCCTTTCTGCGGCGGCGCAGTTCGCGCCTCAGGTAGGTGAAGAACATGGCCGCAAGCTAGGTACAGCGCGTGATGACTGGATAAGGCCGACATAAAAGAACGATGAGAAGGCTGTGCGGAGTCCCGGAAACACCGATGCCGCCCCTGGGGGCGGCATCGGAAAGCTGTGTACTCCTGGCAGATCAGACCGCCGATCCGGCCTTCCAGTCCGCCCAGCTCAGGTTCCAGCCGTTGAGGCCGTTGTCCGGGGAGACCGTCTTGTCGCCGGTGTTCTGGACCACCACCACGTCGCCGACGATGGAGTGGGTGTAGAACCAGTAGCCCGCAGTGCCCGTGTCGTTGGCGCCCTTGGTGTCGGACAGGCCCACGCAGCCGTGGCTGGTGTTCACGCTGCCGAAGACGGACTTGGCGCCCCAGTAGTTGCCGTGCACGAAGGTGCCGGAGTTGGTGAGCCGGATGGCGTGGGGCACGTCCTTGATGTCGTACTCGCCCTTGCCGTCGTCATCGGTGAAGCCCACGGTCGCGCCGTTCATGCGCGTCTCCTTGAACTTCTCCGACATCACCATGATGCCTTCGTAGGTCTTGTTCTCCGGCGAACCGGCCGAGATCGGGATGGTCTTGATCGTCGCGCCGTTGTGCGTGATCTTCATCTGCTTGGTCTTCGCGTCGACGTAACTCACCTGGTTACGGCCGATCTTGAAGGTCACCGTCTTCTGCTGCACACCGTAGACACCGGACGCGCCCTCGACGCCGTCGAGCGCGAGCTTCAGCGTGACGGTGGAGTTCTCGGTCCAGTACTTGTCGGGGCGGAAGTCGATGCGGTTGGCGTTGAACCAGTGCCCCACGACCTCCTGGCCGCTGCTGGAGGAGACCGTGATGGCCTTCTGGACCGCGGCCTTCTCGGTGATCGCCTTGTCGAAGTTGATCGACACCGGCATGCCCACACCGACGGTCGAGCCGTCCTCCGGCGTGAAGTTCCCTATGAAGCTGTTGGCCGGGGAGACCGTGGTGAACGAGGCGTTCTCGTGGGCGACGCGGCCGTCCGAGTCCTTCGCGGCGGCGGCCAGCTTGTAGGTGGTCGAGCGCTCCAGCTGGGTGGTCGGCTTCCAGCTGGTCTTGTCAGCCGACAGCTCGCCGGCGACCTTCGCGCCGTCGGCCGTCGTCATCGACACGGTCGTGAGCGTGCCCTTGCTGACGGTCACCGCGGCCGAGTTGTTGATCGACGCGTTGTCCGAGCCGTCCTTGGGCGTGATCTTGATGTCGGCCACGGACGTCTTCTTGGCCGCCGCCTCGTCCGCCTTGGCCTGCGAGGACTCGCTGCTCCCGCTGGAGGCGTCGTCGTCACCGCCGCTGGAACACGCCGAGAGCACCAGCACACCGCCGAGCAGTGCGGCCGCGACCGAGAGGCCCCTGCGCCGCTTACTGTCCGTCATCACACGCTTCTCCATCGCTGCCGATATCCCCAAAACCCCGAGAGTCCCCGTGAGCACGAAGGTCCCCGTCGACCATGAAGGTCCTCGCCGACACGCAACCCCCGTCAACGAACTTCAACGCTACGACCGGATCTCCCGTTGCAAAATCCCGCTACATGTGGGGCACGCCACGTCCGCCGGGGCGGGTGGTGCGGATGTCGGTCCGTGCGCCACCTGAGACGACGAAACCCCGGCCGGCGGTTGCCACCCGGGGTCACGTTTTCCCCAAGTCGCGTCAGGAGGCGCCGCGCGGCGCCTCGCCGACCCCGTCGTCCTCGACGTCGTCCTCCACATCTCCTTCGTCATCATCCTCGTCCAGATCCCAATCCGGCGAATCGGGGTCGTAGTCGATCGGCTCGCTCGACCAGGAGGCCTGCGCGAGTTCGACCCCGGGCACCTCGCTGACCAGGTCGAACGGATCGACCAGATACGCGAGCGCCTCGGCGGTGTCTTCCGTCACAGCGTCCTCGGCGTGTACCCGCTCATCGGCCGGCATATCGTCCTCCGCGGCGATCCGGCGCAGTGCGGCCTTCGTCACGGCGTCCGCGTCGTCGACTTCGAGGACGAGTTCCACGCGAAGCCGTACAAATCGTGAGGTCTCTTCAAGGCTCATGCCGGGAGCGTAAGGCCCACAGCTCCCGTGACTTTCCCGTGACCCGCTCCTTTCACTAACATCGGCCCACACGGCCAATTCGCCAGCGCCACAAGGGGATCGATATTCCGTGTCATCCGTTCGCCGTCCGTTGCTGACCGCCACCGCCGCGGGGACCCTGCTGGGTGCCCTGTGGTTCGTCCCGTCCGCCAACGCGACTCAGGACACCCCGGTCAGAGACCAGCCATCGGCGACCGCGACGACGCAGGCCAGGGCCACTTCGCAGACCTCGGAGCAGACCGCGGACCAGACCTCCGCGGACACCGACCCGGCGTCCGACGAGGCGGTCGGGAGCGAGACCCGGCTGGCCGACACGGGCAGCTTCGACACGACTCCGTACGTCGTCGGCGGGACCCTGTTCCTCACGCTGGGTGCCGGGTTCGTCGTCTACTCGGTGCGTCGCGAACGGCTCGGGTTCTAACCCGCTTGACGTTTCCTTGACCAGGACTTCATAGTCCGCTCATGAAGAGATCATCGAGGGTGCGCATAGGCGCCACCGCGACGGCGGCAGCGCTGTCGCTCGCCCTCATCACGGGGTGCGGCGGGGAATCCAAGGACAACGGGAGCGACAGCTCCTCGGGGGACAAGGACTCCTCGTCGACGACGGCCGCCAAGGCGCTCAGCGCGGCCGAGTTGGGGAAGCTGATCATCGCCAAGGGCGATCTGGACGGGTTCGACGTCCAATCCGCGGACACCGGGGGCAAGTTCGCCGAGTCCAAGGACAAGGTGAAGGTCGTCGACGCCAAGTGCGCGCCGCTCGCCTACGTCCTCACGGGCTTCGCGCCGGGCGCGGACGAGAGCGCGTACGTGAACCGGATGGCCACCGAGAAGAGCACCGAGCCGACGCCGACGGGCACCTCCGACGAGGACCTGGACGCCACCATGGACAACCTCCAGGACATCCTCGACTCGACGATGTCGATCGTCTCGCTCTCCTCGTACGACGGCGAGGGCGCCCAGGAGACGCTGAAGTCCGTGTCGGACGCGGTCTCCGGCTGCGCGAGCGGGTTCTCGGTCTCGGCGCCGGGCGAGGACACCCAGAAGTTCACGAAGGTCGTCGCCGAGAAGGCCTCCGGCACCGGTGACGAGTCGATCGCCTTCGCGGTGTCGGGACCGGTCGAGGGCGACATGACCACGGTGCACGGCGAGGTCGTGCGGCACGGCTCCACGGTCGCCGCGTACTACTCGCTCAGCCTGGCGGCGATGGCCGGCGAGAAGGTCACGTACGACATCCCGGCGGAGCTGATCAAGGCCCAGGCGGCCAAGCTCAAGTAACAGTGTTCCGGGGCCCGTTCGACGACGAACGGGCCCCGGGTTCCACAGGCGAAATCCGCTACTGCAGCGGTCCGGTGACCGTCTCCGCCGCGGCCACCAGTGCTCCCTCGCGCACGAACACGTCCGCGGCGGCCAGGTCCGGGGACAGGAACCGGTCGGGGCCCGGCCCCTGGACACCGGCGGCCCGCGCGGCGTCGATGACGGCACGCGAGGCGGGCGCGGGGGTCAGACCCTCGCGCAGCTCGACCGCGCGGGAGGCGGCGTAGAGCTCGACGGCGAGCACGCGCGCGAGGTTGTCGACGGCGGTGCGCAGCTTGCGGGCCGCAGACCAGCCCATGGAGACGTGGTCCTCCTGCATCGCGGAGGACGGGATCGAGTCCGCGGACGCCGGTACGGCCAGCCGCTTCAACTCGCTGACCAGCGCGGCCTGCGTGTACTGGGCGATCATCAGGCCCGAGTCGACGCCGGCGTCGTCGGCGAGGAACGGCGGCAGCCCGTGGCTGCGGTTCTTGTCGAGCAGCCGGTCGGTACGGCGCTCGGCGATGGAGGCGAGGTCGGCGACGGCGATGGCGAGGAAGTCGAGGACGTAAGCGACCGGCGCGCCATGGAAGTTGCCGTTGGACTCGACCCTACCGTCGGGCAGCACAACGGGGTTGTCGACCGCCGACGCCAACTCCCGTTCCGCGACCAGGCGGGCGTGCGTCATGGTGTCCCGGCCGGCGCCCGCGACCTGCGGGGCGCAGCGCACCGAGTAGGCGTCCTGGACGCGCGGGGCGTCGTCCTGGTGGTGGCCGGTGAGCTCCGAACCCTTCAGCACGGCCAGCATGTTGGCGGCGCTGGCGCCCTGGCCCGGATGCGGGCGGATGGCGTGCAGTTCGGGGGCGAGCACCTTGTCGGTGCCGAGCAGGGCCTCCAGGCTCAACGCGGCCGTGACATCGGCGGACTTGTAGAGCATGTCGAGGTCGGCGAGGGCCATGACCAGCATGCCGAGCATGCCGTCGGTGCCGTTGAGAAGGGCGAGGCCCTCCTTCTCGCGCAGTTCGACGGGGGCGATGCCGTGCTCGGCGAGCAGCTCGCCGGCCGGCCGCACGACCCCGTCGGGGCCCTCCGCGTCGCCCTCGCCCATCAGCGTCAGCGCGCAGTGCGAGAGCGGGGCGAGGTCGCCGGAGCAGCCGAGGGAGCCGAACTCGTGGACGACCGGGGTGATTCCGGCGTTCAGCACGTCGGCCATGGTCTGCGCGACCTCGGGGCGGACGCCGGTGTGTCCGGAACAGACGGTCTTGAGCCGCAGGAACATCAGCGCCCGTACGACTTCGCGCTCGACCCGCGGGCCCATGCCGGCCGCGTGCGAGCGGACGATGTTGCGTTGCAGCTGGGCGCGGAGCTCGGGGCTGATGTGCCGGGTCGCCAGGGCGCCGAAGCCGGTGCTGACGCCGTAGACGGGCTCGGGCTTGGCCGCCAGCGTGTCCACGATCGCGCGGGCCGCGGCGAGGGCCGTCACCGCCTCCGCGGAGAGTTCGACCCGGGCGCCGTCGCGCGCCACGGCGAGAACGTCGGACGCGGTGACCCCCGACGTCCCCACCACCACAGTGTGCATATCCATATTCAGGAGCGTACGCAGTGAAGACGGAGATGTCACTACTGGGTCGGGGTTACGACCCTTACACGGTTCGGGGCTTGCGGGGACCGGCGTCCATCAGGAAGACCCGTGCCCATCAGGTGTGCCTGCCCCGGAACCGGCGCCGCTCCGCCGGAGCCGACGGCGCGGGGGTGTCGGCCAGCCGCACGACCGGGTCGTCGACACCCTCCCGCCCCGCCACCACCGGCCGGTCCGCGTGCAGCGCCTTCGCCCGGTACTGGGCGGCGTCCGCGAGCCGGAAGAGCCGGCGGGCGGAGCGGACCGGCCCGATCGGGTCCGCGGTGGACGCGACCCCGCACGCCACCCCGTCGCCCAGCTCCAACTCGGCGGCGCGGCGGCAGAGTTCGCGGGCCGCCTCGACCACGTCGTCGGCGGCCGGGCCGACCGCGAGCAGACAGAACTCGTCCCCGCCGAGCCGGGCCGCGAGCGCGCCGGGCAGCATCGCCCCGCACAGGGAGAGGACGGACCCGAAGCGCTCCAGGAGCCGGTCGCCCACCGCGTGCCCCTGGGTGTCGTTGACGCGCTTGAGTCCGTTCAGGTCGCAGACGACGAGGCTGACGACGGTCCCGTCGGCGCGGTGCCGCTCGACGGCCTCGTCCAGCCGCAGATCGACGGCACGGCGGTTGGCGAGCCCGGTGAGGGCGTCGGTGAAGGCGAGCCTGCGCGCCTCCTCAAGGCGCTCGGTCTGCGCGATCCCGGCGGCCACGACGGAGGCCAGGACGGTCGCGAAGTCGGCGTCGGCCCGCGCGAAGACGGGGGCGCCGGCCGGCCGGGCCACGTACAGCTCGCCCCAGGCCCGCCCGTGCAGCACGATCGGCGCGACGACACAGGAGCCGCGGCCCCGGCGGCGCAGGGCGGCGACGCGCTGATGGACGTAACCGGGACGCCCCCCGGCGGCCGGGCCCTCGGCCGTCTCCACCCAGGCGTTGGGCTCGCCGCCGCCCGCCCACCGCTCGTGCAGGAACTCGGTGATCTCGGGGAACTGGTGGACCGGGTACGACTCCTCGTCCGGGAACTCGTCCTCGTCCTCGGCCCGCTCCCCCACGTTGACCAGGACCCGCAGCCGGCTGCGCTCGCGCTCCCACACCGACAGCGCGGCGAAGCTCCCGCCGAGCGCCCGGCACGCCCCGGCCGCCGCCGCCCGCCACGCCTCACGCGAGCCGTGGGCCGCGGCCATGCCCTGCGCCAACGCGACGACGGCCGTGAGCCGGTTGTCCTCACCCATTACCCCAGGCTAGGGAGGTTTGAGTGGTTATGTGACTCTGGTGCGGCGGTGGGGTGAGTGGCCGTCGGTCACCGCACTACTCACCCGGCCACTGCGGCTTCCGCTTCTCGTTGAAGGCCGCGACCCCCTCCGCCCGGTCCCCCGAGAACGCCACCGCCCGCCAGGCCGCGTCCTCGACCTCGAGGCCCGCCCGCAGATCGAGCCCGTGGCCCAGGCGCAGCGCACGCTTGGCTGCGCGCAGGCCGACGGGCGAGTTGGCGGCGATACGGGAGGCCAGCCCCAGCGCCGCCTCGCGGTCCTGCCCCGCCTCCACCAGCTCGTCGACGAGCCCCAACTCCCGTGCCTCCGCGGCCTCCAGCCGCCGCGCCGTGAAGATCAGCTCGGCCGCCCGCGCGGCCCCGACCCGCCGGGGCAGCAACTGCGTACCGCCCCCGCCCGGAATCACCCCGACCGACACCTCCGGCAGCCCCACCACCGCCGTCCGGTCGGCCACGATCAGGTCGCACGACAGGGCCAGCTCGAACCCGCCGCCCAGCGCGAAGCCGTGCACGGCGGCGACGGCCGGGACGGGCAGGTCCAGTACGCCCGTGTAGGCGGCCCGCGAGCCGGGGCGCTGACGCAGCATGTCGGCGTCCGTGAAGGAGTTCCGCTCCTTGAGGTCCGCGCCGACGCAGAACGCCCGCTCGTGCGTCGAGGTCACCACGACCGCGCGTACGTCCCGGTCGGCGCTGAGCGCGGCACAGCCCGCGGCGATCGAGCGGGCCATCTCCCTCGACACGGCGTTCATGGCCTTGGGCCGGTCCAGGACGAGTTCGGCGACATGTCCGTCCTCGTGCCGCCGTACCAGTACGAACTCCCCGAACCGCTCCTCGCTCATGACACCCTCCGGTTAACGCGGGTTAACAACAGCTCCGGTCCCGATCATCGCAGGCGCGCGGGGGCGGGGGAAGGCCGAGCGTCCCGTGCCGGTTCGCGTCCGGCTCCCGGGCGTGCTCCGGGGCGCTCCGGGGCCGACTCCCCGTTCGAGTGACAAGCCGCCCAACTCCCGTCGCACCGCCCACGGCAGCGCATAACGTGCGTCCGCCACGGCGCACCGGGGGCGCGAGGGCAGCGGGGAGGGATCGCGATGACGGACACCGAGGTCAGGGCGGGCAGGGAGACGGGCAGCGGGGTCACCGGCGGCAGGGAGACGGGCAGCGGGGTCACCGGCGGCAGGGAGACGGGCAGCGGGGACACGGTGAGCGGCAGCCTCGCCCTCGGTCCGCGTCTCTTCGGCTCCACCGGGCGGCACCGCAGGCCACGCCCCCGCAAGGTGCTCTTCGCGGCGGGCGGCATCGCGCTCGCGGCCGGCGTGCTGAGCCTGGTCCGGCTCGCGCCCGAGTCGGGCGTCGGCGGGATCGGCGCGGCCGAGGCGGAGCCGGGACAGCAGCTCCCCGACATCGGGACCGACCGGGCGACGAACGCCGCCGCGACGCTCGCGGCGAGCCCCGTCCCGTCGGCGACCTCCGTGATGGGCGAGGAGAGCGCCACGCCCACGGGCGTCCCGGTGCCGACGGCCACGACCTCACCGACCGCCCTGCCGGGAGCAGGCCTCACCCCGGGCCCCACGACGATCCCGGAGGCGCCCAACGCGTCGACGACCGCGCCCAGGGCCCCGGCGCCCGCGACGACCGCTCCCGCACCGCAACCGACGCCGACCGCGACCCAGGCTCCGGCACCGGCCCCGTCCCACACGACCGCGCCCCAGCCGGCCCCGCAGCCGACGCGCGACCCCGGCCTGTGCGTGCCGATCGTCGGCGTGTGCGTGGGCCTGCTGCATCACTGACCAGCCGGCCCACGGAAAGGGCCGGTACCGAAAAACGGGGTTACGCCGTCCCGGCCCGCCGTGTCAGCAGCCACGGTTCGACCACGCCCAGGCCGCGCACCGGGCGCTGCCACATCGGCTGGAGCGCGAACCGGTAGGTCGGCGGCTCCTCGCCCTCCTTCTCGGCGGTGGCCGCGGCCTCGGCGGCCTCCGCCTCCGAGGCGGGCGACTCGCCGCTGCGGATCAGCTCCTCCGCGAAGGCGCTGTCGACCAGCACCGCGTCCCGAGGAGCTATCGACGTCAGCCGCGAGGCCAGGTTCACCGTCGTACCGAACACATCGCCCATACGGGTGGTCACCGTGCCGAAGGCGATGCCGACCCGCAGCTCGGGCATCGTCTCGTCGTTCGCCATCGTCTCGATCAGCCGCAGCGCGATCTCCGCGGCGATCCCGGCGTCGTCCGCCGAGTACAGCACCTCGTCGCCGAGCGTCTTGATGAGCCGTCCGCCGTGCGCGGCCACCAGGTCGGCGGCGGTCGTCTCGAAGGCCTCGACGAGTTCGCCGAGCTCCTCCTCCTCCATCCGCCGGGTCAGCCGCGTGAAGCCGACCAGGTCGGCGAACCCGACCGCGAGCCGCCGGTCCACCATCTCCTCGTCGTCGGCCGCCTGTACGACCCGGCCGGTCGCGGCGGCGAGCTGGCGCCGCCAGACGTAGACGAGGAACTCCTCCAGCTCGGGCAGCAGCAGCTCGATGAGGGGGTACGTCACCTCGGTGCGCGTCATGCCCGGCTCGGGCGGCTCGGTCAGGCCCTCCAGGAAACTGTCGATCTGCCACTCGGCCAGCCGGGCGGTGGTCTGCCCGGTGGACCGGGCCACCTGCACCGCCATCGCCTCGCTGAGCAGGCCCGCCTCCACCAGACCGGCGAGCCGGCGCAGGGCCAGCACGTCCGCCTCGGTGAGCGCCTTGGCCTGACCGATGTCCGCGAAGCCCATCGCCCGCCAGAAACGCGAGGCCAGCTCCATGGAGACGCCCGCGCTGCGCGCCGCCTGGAAGGGGGTGTAGCGCCGCTCCGCGCCGAGGATGAGCCCTTCGAGACGCAGTGCGAGCGGGTCCTCACCGGGATTCTCTGTGGGGTCGCCGGGGTTGTCGGGCGGGTCAACCCGGCCGTCCGCGCCCGCGCCGGAGCCCGTGTCGTCGACGGTCACGCCTGCTGCCCTTCCGATCTGCCGCGGTCAGGTATCGACCGGCCATAACTCTACGACAGCTGTGCCGTAGCTCACTCCGCGGAACGGAGGGTTGTGCGACCACTGAAGGACAAAACCCTCACGCCGGGCGCAGGTGCACGATGTCCCCCGCCCCCACCGGCTCCTGCACTCCCTCCCCCGTCGCGAGGACCAGGCGTCCGTCGCCGTCGATGGCGACCGCCTCGCCGGTGACGGACCGGTCGCCGGGGAGTTCGGCCCGTACGACCCGGCCGAGCGTGGCGCAGCCCGCCGCGTACGTCTCCTGAAGACCGCTCGCCGTCGGGTCGCCGCCGGCCGCGCGCCAGCGGCCGTACCACTCCTCCAGGGAGCGCAGGACGGCCCGCAGCAACGGGTCGCGGTCCGTGGTCACCGCTCCGGCCAGCGCCAGGGAACCGGCCTGCGGGACCGGCAGCTCGTTCTCCCGCAGGGTGACGTTGATGCCCACGCCGACGACCACCGCGTCGTCGCCCGCGCGCTCCGCGAGGATGCCGCCGGCCTTGCGTTCCTCGCCGGCGATCGTCACCAGGAGGTCGTTGGGCCACTTGAGGGCGGTGTCGACGCCGGCGGAGCGGGACAGGCCCGTGGCCACGGCGACGCCGGTGAGCAGGGGCAGCCAGCCCCAGCGGGTCACGGGGACCTCGGCGGGCCGGAGCAGGACGGAGAAGAAGAGGCCGGAGCGGGCCGGTGCCGTCCACTGCCGGTCGAGGCGGCCGCGGCCCGCGGTCTGCTCCTCGGCGACCAGGACCGAGCCCTCGTCCGCCTTGCCCGACCCGGCCAGGGCGACCAGGTCGGAGTTGGTCGAGCCGGTGCTGCGCACCACCGTCACATCGCGCCACAGCCCGCCCTCCCGCACCAGCCCGCGCCGCAGCGCGACGGCGTTGAGAGGCGGCCGTTCGAGGTCGGACCAGCGGCTGTCGTCTGAGGCATCACGCGGCGTCATGCAAGCCACCCTAGGTGTGGCAAACGCCGCACTGCCGATTGGTAGGCACACCACTACGCTACGGATGAGTAACCGTCCCCCCTTTTGAGCAGGCAGGGAGCCGCGATCCCGATGTCCGAGCCGGAAGAGCGCCACGAGATCCAAGAGACCCAAGGAGCCCAAGGGACCCCTGGGATCGACATCCACACCACCGCGGGCAAACTCGCGGATCTCCAGCGCCGGATCGACGAGGCGACGCACGCCGGCTCCGCTCGCGCCGTCGAGAAGCAGCACGCCAAGGGCAAGTTGACGGCCCGTGAGCGGATCGAGCTGCTGCTCGACGAGGGCACCTTCACCGAACTCGACGAGTTCGCCCGCCACCACTCCACCAACTTCGGCCTGGAGCACAACCGCCCTTACGGGGACGGCGTGGTGACCGGCTACGGCACGGTCGACGGCCGCCCGGTCGCCGTCTTCTCCCAGGACTTCACCGTCTTCGGCGGCGCCCTCGGCGAGGTCTACGGCCAGAAGATCGTCAAGGTCATGGACTTCGCCCTGAAGACCGGCTGTCCGGTCATCGGCATCAACGACTCGGGCGGCGCCCGCATCCAGGAGGGTGTCGCCTCGCTGGGCGCGTACGGCGAGATCTTCCGCCGCAACACCCACGCCTCCGGCGTGATCCCGCAGATCTCCCTGGTCGTCGGCCCGTGCGCGGGCGGCGCGGTCTACTCCCCCGCGATCACCGACTTCACGGTCATGGTCGACCAGACCTCGCACATGTTCATCACAGGACCCGACGTCATCAAGACGGTCACCGGCGAGGACGTCGGCTTCGAGGAGCTGGGCGGCGCACGCACCCACAACTCCGTGTCCGGCGTGGCCCATCACATGGCCGGCGACGAGAAGGACGCGATCGAGTACGTCAAGCAGCTGCTGTCGTACCTGCCGTCCAACAACCTCTCCGAGGCCCCGGTCTTCCCCGAGGAGGCCGATCTCACCGTCACGGACGAGGACTTGGAGCTGGACACCCTCGTACCGGACAGCGCGAACCAGCCGTACGACATGCACACGGTGATCGAACACGTCCTGGACGACGCCGAGTTCTTCGAGACGCAGGCCCTGTACGCGCCGAACATCCTCACCGGCTTCGGCCGGGTCGAGGGCCGGCCGGTCGGGATCGTCGCCAACCAGCCGATGCAGTACGCCGGTTGCCTCGACATCACCGCGTCCGAGAAGGCCGCCCGCTTCGTGCGCACCTGCGACGCCTTCAACGTCCCGGTGCTGACCTTCGTGGACGTCCCCGGCTTCCTGCCCGGCGTCGACCAGGAGCACGACGGCATCATCCGCCGCGGCGCCAAGCTGATCTACGCCTACGCGGAAGCCACCGTCCCCCTGATCACCGTCATCACCCGCAAGGCCTTCGGCGGCGCCTACGACGTCATGGGCTCCAAGCACCTCGGCGCCGACCTCAACCTCGCCTGGCCCACCGCCCAGATCGCCGTCATGGGCGCCCAGGGCGCGGTCAACATCCTGCACCGGCGCACCATCGCCGAGGCCGAGACCAACGGCGACCTGGAGGCCACCCGCGCCCGCCTGATCCAGGAGTACGAGGACGCCCTCCTCAACCCCTACATCGCGGCCGAGCGCGGCTACATCGACGCCGTCGTCATGCCCTCCGACACCCGCGGCCACATCGTCCGCGGCCTGCGCCAGCTCCGCACCAAGCGCGAGTCCCTGCCCCCCAAGAAGCACGGCAACATCCCCCTCTAGCCCGCCCGGGAGCCGCCATGAACATCAAGGTCGTACGGGGCAATCCGACCCCGGAGGAGTTGGCCGCCGCACTCGCGGTGGTCCGAGCACGCGCGGGGGCGGCGGAGGCCGCGCCGGGCGAGGAGGAGCCGCCGAGGGCGGCGTGGTCGGACCCGTCGCGGATCGCGGCCCACCGCCTGCCGCAGCCCGGACCGACGGCATGGACCCGCACCTACTGGCCGAGCTGATTTCAGCGGACTCAGGGGCGCGGGGAACCGCGCACGTAGGGGAAACCCCGGGCACCTTTTGAGTACCCGTACTCAGGCGCCGCCCCGCAGGGAACCCGCACGCTGGTGACATGTTGTGGTCCGACCCGAAGAACGAGCCGCCCGATGATCTCCGCGAATTGCAGGAGACCCTCAGGCGGCTCGGCCTCTTCCTGGCCCTGGCCATGATCATCGCCATGATCGTGCTGGGCGTGAGATAAGGGCCGACGGCTAATCTGACCGCATGACCGCACAGCCGCGCAGACGACTCGTCCTCGCCTCCCAGTCCCCGGCCCGCCTCAACCTCCTCCGCCAAGCGGGCCTGACACCGGAAGTGATCGTCAGCGGTGTGGACGAGGACGCCGTCACCGCCCCCACCCCCGCCGACCTCGCGCTCGCCCTCGCCGAGGCGAAGGCCTCCGTCGTCGCCGCCCGCCCGGAGGTCCACGGCGCCCTGGTGATCGGCTGCGACTCGGTGCTGGACCTGGACGGCGAGGCGCTGGGCAAGCCGGCCGACGCCGAGGAGGCGACGGCCCGTTGGAAGGCGATGCGCGGCCGGGCGGGCACGCTCCAGACCGGTCACTGCGTCTGGGACACCTCGGACGGCAACAAGCGGTACGTGTCGGCGACGGCCTCCACCGTCGTCCGCTTCGGCGAGCCCACCGACGAGGAGATCGCCGCGTACGTCGCCACGGGCGAACCCCTCTACGTCGCCGGGGCGTTCACGCTCGACGGCCGCAGCGCGCCGTTCATCGAGGGCATCGAGGGCGACCACGGCAACGTGATCGGCCTCAGCCTGCCGCTCGTTCGCAGACTGCTGGCCGAACTGGGCGTCGGCATCACGGAGTTGTGGGCGCCGGCGGAGGCGTGATCTTGGGTCCGTCGCCGCCCTTGGCGTCCTGCGGCTCCTCGCGGACGGGCTCCGGCCGGCCGTCGTAGGTCATCAGCAGCAGCACGATGAGCGCGAGTACGAGGATCATGAACAGGAACGCCGGCCAGCCCACCAGGCCCCACACGAACGCGGCGAGCAGCCCGTGCACGACGGCCGCGCTGATCAGCAGGACGCGGCCGAGGCCGGCCGGCGGCCGGTTGCGCAGGGCCACCAGCAGGGCGACCACTCCGCACAGCGCGTAGTAGAGCCCGAAGACGATCCCGCCGACCTTCGAGGACACGGCCATCGTGTCCGAGTCGAGGCCGGCCAGGGACATGTCCTGCCGGTCGACGACGATGCCGAGGAACCAGTTCAGCGCGGCGACGCCGAAGGCCTCCACGAACAGCACGACCGCCACGATCCATGCCACCGGCCTGCGTATCACCGGTCCCCACCCACTTCCGAGCCGACCCTCGTTACCCCAAGTACGTTCGATACATCGCGAACGCTACTAACGGGTAAACCCGGGGACAAGGGTTCTGCGGACCGCAAAGAATCATTGGGCCATTCGTAGGGACTCCACAAAGAAACGACGTGGGCCGCAGCACGTGATGACAGAGACCTTGACCACAGAGGCGGGCTAGGGTTTCCCCGAGAGGTCCTGCGTACCGAGGTGCGACAAGGGATTTCACGGGTCGGGCACGCCTCGCATCACGCTCCGTGTGGGCAAGCTCACCACCCGGGACGGGTCGAAGTGCCGTGTCGGCAGTCCCTAAACTCGGCTTGTTTCAAGGAGGGAGCCTCAATCGTGCGCAAGGTGCTCATCGCCAACCGTGGCGAAATCGCTGTCCGCGTGGCCCGGGCCTGTCGGGACGCCGGGATCGCGAGCGTGGCCGTATACGCCGACCCGGACCGGGACGCTCTGCATGTCCGCGCCGCGGATGAGGCGTTCGCCCTGGGCGGTGACACCCCGGCGACCAGCTACCTCGACATCGAGAAGGTCCTGAACGCGGCCCGCGAGTCCGGCGCCGACGCCGTCCACCCCGGCTACGGCTTCCTCTCCGAGAACGCGGAGTTCGCCCAGGCGGTCCTGGACGCGAACCTGATCTGGATCGGCCCGCCCCCGCAGGCCATCCGCGACCTCGGTGACAAGGTCGCCGCCCGGCACATCGCGCAGCGCGCCGGTGCCCCGCTGGTGGCCGGCACGCCCGACCCGGTCTCCGGCTCGGACGAGGTCGTCGCCTTCGCCGAGGAGCACGGCCTGCCGATCGCCATCAAGGCCGCCTTCGGTGGCGGCGGCCGCGGCCTCAAGGTCGCCCGCACCCTCGAAGAGGTCCCCGAGCTCTACGACTCGGCCGTCCGCGAGGCCGTCGCGGCCTTCGGCCGGGGCGAGTGCTTCGTCGAGCGCTACCTCGACAAGCCCCGGCACGTGGAGACCCAGTGCCTGGCCGACTCCCACGGCAACGTGGTCGTCGTGTCGACGCGTGACTGCTCGCTTCAGCGCCGGCACCAGAAGCTGGTCGAGGAGGCGCCCGCGCCCTTCCTCTCCGAGGCCCAGGTCGCCGAGCTGTACTCCTCCTCCAAGGCCATCCTCAAGGAGGCCGGCTATGTCGGCGCCGGGACCGTGGAGTTCCTGGTCGGCGCGGATGGCACGATCTCCTTCCTGGAGGTCAACACCCGCCTCCAGGTGGAGCACCCGGTCACCGAGGAGGTCGCCGGCATCGACCTCGTCCGCGAGATGTTCCGCATCGCCGACGGCGAGGAACTGGGCTACGGCGATCCCGAACTGCGCGGCCACTCCTTCGAGTTCCGCATCAACGGCGAGGACCCGGGCCGCGGCTTCCTGCCCGCCCCCGGCACCGTGACGACCTTCGCACCGCCCTCGGGCCCGGGCGTCCGCCTGGACGCGGGCGTCGAGTCCGGCTCGGTCATCGGCCCGGCCTGGGACTCGCTCCTGGCCAAGCTGATCGTCACCGGCGCCACCCGCGAACAGGCCCTCCAGCGCGCGGCCCGCGCCCTGGACGAGTTCCAGGTCGAGGGCATGGCCACGGCCATCCCGTTCCACCGCGCGGTCGTCAGGGACCCGGCCTTCGCCCCCGAACTCACCGGCAGCCAGGACCCCTTCACGGTCCACACCCGCTGGATCGAGACCGAGTTCGTCAACGAGATCAAGCCCTTCGCCGCCCCCGCCGACACGGAGACGGACGAGGACCCGGACCGCGAGACGATCGTCGTCGAGGTCGGCGGCAAGCGCCTGGAGGTCTCCCTCCCGTCCTCGCTGGGCATGTCCCTGGCCCGCACCGGCCTCGCCGCCGGCGCCCGCCCCAAGCGCCGCGCGGCCAAGAAGTCCGGCCCCGTGGCCTCCGGCGACACCCTCGCCTCCCCGATGCAGGGCACGATCGTCAAGATCGCGGTCGAGGAGGGCCAGGAGGTCAAGGAAGGCGACCTGGTCGTCGTACTCGAAGCGATGAAGATGGAACAGCCGCTCAACGCGCACAAGGCCGGCACCATCAAGGGCCTGTCCGCGGAGGTCGGCGCCTCCATCACTTCGGGCGCCGCGATCTGCGAGATCAAGGACTGAGTCGTACGGCATCGACAGGCGCCCGGCAGACGGCAACGGCCGCTCTGCCGGGCGCCTTCGCACAAGGGCAGGTGAGTCCCATGACGGCCAACCCCCCGGCAGGCCTGCGCGCCGACGCCCGCCGCAACTACGAGCGACTCCTCACCGAGGCCCGCGCCACCTTCGCCGCCCAGGGCACGGACGCGTCCCTGGAACACGTGGCCCGCCGGGCGGGCGTGGGCATCGGCACGCTGTACCGCCACTTCCCCAACCGCCACGCGTTGTTGAGCGCGGTCTTCGAGGACGCGGTGAGCGACCTGCGCTCCCGCGCGCAGGAACTCCTCGATGCCCCCGAGCCCTGCACGGCCCTGGTCACCTGGCTACGAGAGATCGTCACCCACGCCGTCGAGTACCGGGGCCTGTCCAGAGCCCTGATGTCCGTGACGACGGACCACACGTCGGCCCTGTCCCGTTGCAGCGACCCGATCCAACAGGCGGGCAAAGCCCTCCTGACGCGGGCTCAGCAAGCAGGCAAGGTCCGCGAGGACATCACCATCACAGACCTCCTCCAACTGACGCACGCCATCGCATTGGCAGCGGAGGAATCTCCGACGGACACGGACCTGGCAGACCGTTTGCTGGATCTGACGCTACGGGGCCTGAAAAGAGACTGACCTGCAACGCCCCTGTTTTTTGTCTTTAGGGGCGCGGGGAACTGCGCGAGCAACCCCCACCGGCCGACAGCCGCAACTCGACTTATCGCCGCCGCATATCAGCAACGCGAGCCCGCTCGGCACCCGGCGAGGTCTCACCGAGATTCGCCGCCCTCAACCCCGTTCCCTGCCGGCGAGGCCCCGGCAGAGCCACATCCCGGCGAGCCCCCCGCGGGGGCCCGGCATCACTCCCCGCCCCACCGCCGGAGGCCCCCGCCCCGGCGACAGCGATCTGCACGCCCTGATCGGCCAGCGCCTGCAACTCCGCCCCCGCCCGGTCGTCATGGGCCGGCGGCTCGTCGGTCACCAACCGCGTGATCACATCCGTAGGCACCGTCTGGAACATCGTGTCCGAACCGAGCTTCGTGTGATCCGCGAGCACGACGACCTCCGCCGCGGCCTGCACCAACGCCCGGTCGACGGACGCCGACAGCATGTTGGACGTGGAGAGCCCGCGCTCGGCGGTGAGCCCGCTCCCGGAGAGGAAGGCACGGGACACGCGCAGCCCCTGGAGGGACTGTTCGGCACCGCTGCCCACGAGGGCGTAGTTGGAGCCACGCAGGGTGCCGCCGGTCATGACGACCTCGACCCGGTTGGCATGGGCCAACGCCTGGGCCACCAGGAGGGAGTTGGTGACGACGGTCAGTCCTGGCACCCGGGCGAGCCGGCGTGCCAGTTCCTGCGTGGTGGTACCCGCCCCGACCACGATGGCTTCGCCCTCTTCGACGAAGCCCGCGGCGAGATCGGCGATGGCCGTCTTCTCGGCGGTCGCGAGATGTGATTTCTGCGGAAAGCCGGACTCCCGCGTGAACCCGCCCGGCAGTACCGCACCGCCATGCCGGCGGTCGAGGAGTCCTTCTGCCTCCAGTGCGCGCACGTCCCGCCGTACGGTCACTTCGGAGGTCTGGACGACGCGGGCGAGTTCACGGAGCGACACGGCCCCGTTCGCTCGCACCATTTCGAGGATCAATTGGCGACGTTCTGCAGCGAACACGAAACTGACAGTAACGCGGACGACCGTCTGCTTTCAGCAGTTTGCGCCGAATAGCAGAAGTTGTTCGCACACAAGCACGGGGAGTGGTATAAGGCCTACCCGCGCCGACTATGCCGTACGCATGCTCGACAACTCCCCGTGACCAGCGGGGAGTCGGTTTCGGCGGTCAGGCGTCGCCCGTCGCCTTCCGGGTGTGCAGCTGTCGGGCCACCTCGGCGATCGACCCCGAAAGGGACGGATAGACGGTGAACGCGTTCGCGATCTGTTCGACCGTCAGATTGTTGTCGACGGCGATCGAGATCGGATGGATCAGTTCCGAGGCGCGCGGGGAGACCACGACACCGCCGACCACGATTCCGGTGCCGGGGCGGCAGAACAGCTTCACGAAGCCGTCCCGGATGCCCTGCATCTTGGCGCGCGGATTGCGCAGCAGCGGCAGCTTCACCGCACGGGCGTCGATCTTGCCGGAGTCGACGTCGGCCTGGCTGTAGCCGACGGTGGCGATCTCGGGGTCGGTGAAGACGTTCGAGGAGACCGTCTTGAGGTTGAGGGGCGCCACCGCGTCGCCGAGGAAGTGGTACATGGCGATCCGGCCCTGCATGGCGGCCACGGACGCGAGCGCGAAGATACCGGTCACGTCACCGGCGGCGTACACGCCCGGAGCGGTCGTGCGGGAGACCTTGTCGGTCCAGATGTGGCCCGACTCGCGCACCCGCACGCCGGCCTCCTCCAGACCGAGGCCCGCGCTGTTGGGGATCGCGCCGACGGCCATCAGGCAGTGGGATCCGGTGATGACGCGGCCGTCGGAGAGGGTGACCTCGACCCGGTCGCCGACCCGCTTGGCGGCGGCGGCGCGGGAGCGGGCCATGACGTTCATGCCGCGGCGGCGGAAGACGTCCTCCAGGACGGCGGCGGCGTCCGGGTCCTCGCCCGGCAGCACGCGGTCGCGGGAGGAGACGAGGGTCACCTTGGAGCCGAGGGCCTGGTAGGCGCCGGCGAACTCGGCGCCGGTGACGCCGGAGCCGACCACGATGAGTTCCTCGGGCAGCTCGGTGAGGTCGTAGACCTGCGTCCAGTTGAGGATGCGCTCGCCGTCGGGCAGGGCGTCGTCCAGCTCGCGCGGGTGGCCGCCGGTCGCGATGAGCACGGCGTCGGCGGTCAGGGTCTCCTCGCTGCCGTCGGCGGTGCTGACCACGACCTTGCGCGAGCCGTCGAGAGCCTGCATGCCTTCGAGGCGGCCCCGGCCGCGCATGACCCGGGCGCCGGCCCGGGTGACGGAGGCGGTGATGTCGTGCGACTGGGCGAGGGCGAGCCGCTTCACACGCCGGTTCACCTTGCCGAGGTCGACGCCGACCACCCGGGCCGCCTGTTCCAGCGGTGGGGTGTCGTCGGCGACGATGATGCCGAGCTCTTCGTACGAGGAGTCGAAGGTGGTCATCACCTCCGCCGTGGCGATGAGGGTCTTGGACGGCACGCAGTCGGTCAGCACCGACGCCCCGCCCAGTCCGTCGCAGTCGACGACGGTCACCTCCGCGCCGAGCTGCGCCGCTACCAGGGCAGCTTCGTATCCGCCGGGTCCGCCACCGATGATCACGATCCGAGTCACGTACCCCATTGTCCCGCACGCTTCAAGGTGCCACCGCCCCGGGGCGACCCGAGGGGCTCGCGGGACCGGAGAGGGGCGTGTGTCGGCTGCCGTACCCTCGACGCATGTCGCTCTACGCCGCGTACGCCGGCAACCTCGACGCGCGGCTGATGACCCGCCGCGCTCCCCACTCGCCCATGCGCGCCACGGGCTGGCTGAACGGGTGGCGGCTGACCTTCGGGGGCGAGCACATGGGCTGGGAGGGCGCGCTCGCGACGCTGGTCGAGGACCCCCTCTGCCAGGTCTTCGTCGCGCTGTACGACATCGCGCCGCCGGACGAGGAGTCCATGGACCGGTGGGAGGGCGTCGGCCTCGGCATCTACCGCCGGATGCGGGTGCGGGTGCACACGCTGGAGGGCGAGGAGCCCTCGTGGGTGTACGTCCTCAACGGGTACGAGGGTGGACTGCCGTCGGCCCGTTACCTCGGGGAGCTGGCCGACGCGGCGGAGTCGGCGGGGGCGCCGCACGACTACGTGATGGAACTGCGCAAGCGGCCCTGCTGAACCATGTGAGGGGGCCGAGTGAGCCCCCTGCTGGGAGCTTCCCACTCATTCCCTCCTCACAGGTCTCGTTGGAAACGACAAGACAACGATCGCAATCCCGTGAGCTCTGTCATCTACGCGCGTAGGCCGATACCGGCTACCCTCATCGCGTGAACGCATCTCTTCTTCCGGACGACATCCAGGGCGACCCCTATGCCGCCGCTGACGCCGCCGCCTCGCGCCTGCGCGAACTGACCGGCGCCGAGACCCACGACGTCGCCCTCGTGATGGGCTCGGGCTGGGCGCCGGCCGTGGACGCTCTCGGCACACCCGACGCCGAGTTCCAGGTCACCGAGCTGCCCGGCTTCCCGCCGCCGGCGGTGGAGGGACACGGCGGCACGATCCGCTCGTACCAGATCGGCGCGAAGCGGGCCCTGGTCTTCCTGGGCCGTACCCACTACTACGAGGGCCGTGGCGTCGCCGCCGTCGCGCACGGTGTGCGGACCGCGGTGGCCGCGGGCAGCAAGACGATCGTCCTCACCAACGGGTGTGGCGGTCTGCGTGAGGGGATGCGGCCTGGGCAGCCGGTGCTGATCAGCGACCACATCAATCTGACGGCGACCTCTCCGATCGTCGGCGCGAACTTCGTCGACCTCACCGATCTGTACTCGCCTCGGCTGCGGGCGCTGTGCAAGGAGATCGACCCGAGTCTGGAGGAGGGCGTGTACGCGCAGTTCCCCGGGCCGCACTACGAGACTCCGGCGGAGATCCGGATGGCTCGGGTGATCGGGGCGGATCTGGTGGGGATGTCGACGGTCCTCGAAGCGATTGCTGCGCGTGAGGCGGGGGCTGAGGTGCTGGGTATCTCCCTGGTGACGAACCTTGCCGCGGGGATGACCGGGGAGCCGCTGAACCACGAAGAGGTTCTTCAGGCGGGTCGGGACTCTGCTACTCGGATGGGGTCTCTGCTCACTCAGGTGCTTGGTCGGCTGTAGGCGCGTTGCTGGGGGCTTCGCCCCCAGACCCCCATCGGCCCTGAAGGGGCCTCGTCCTCAAACGCCGGACGGGCTGGGTGAAGCGGACCGGCGCTGATTTATTCACGGAGGTTGAGCGACCGTGCACGACGATCTCATCGCCCGGGCCCAGGCCTGGCTCGGCGAGGACCCGGACCCGGAGACCCGTGACGAGCTGGCCAAGCTCATCGAGGCCGGGGATGTCGGTGAACTCGGGGAGCGGTTCAGCGGGACCCTCCAGTTCGGCACCGCGGGTCTGCGCGGTGAGCTCGGGGCCGGGCCCATGCGCATGAACCGGGCCGTCGTCATTCGGGCCGCCGCCGGGCTCGCCGCCTACCTCAAGGGGAAGGGCGAGACGGGCGGGCTCGTCGTCGTCGGGTACGACGCCCGGCACAAGTCCGCCGACTTCGCGCGGGACACCGCCGCCGTGATGACGGGCGCCGGGCTGCGGGCCGCCGTGCTGCCGAGGCCGTTGCCCACCCCCGTACTCGCCTACGCCATAAGGCACTTGGGCGCGGTCGCCGGTGTCGAGGTCACCGCCAGCCACAACCCGCCCCGCGACAACGGCTACAAGGTCTACCTCGGCGACGGCTCCCAGATCGTGCCGCCCGCCGACGCGGAGATCGCCGCCGAGATCGACGCCGTCGCGCGCCTGGCCGACGTGCCCCGGCCCGACACCGGCTGGGAGATCCTCGACGACTCCGTTCTCGACGCCTATCTCGCCCGCACGGACGCCGTGCTCGCGGCCGGCTCGCCGCGCAGCGCCCGCACCGTCTACACCGCCATGCACGGCGTCGGCAAGGACGTGCTGATGGCCGCCTTCGCCCGGGCCGGCTTCCCGGAGCCCGTGCTCGTCGCCGAACAGGCCGAGCCCGACCCGGACTTCCCGACCGTCTCCTTCCCCAACCCGGAGGAGCCCGGCGCCATGGACCTCGCCTTCGCGCGGGCCCGGGCCACCGACCCCGACCTGATCATCGCCAACGACCCCGACGCCGACCGTTGCGCCGCCGCCGTCAAGGAGAACGGTGAGTGGCGGATGCTGCGCGGGGACGAGGTCGGCGCGCTGCTCGCCGCGCATCTCGTGCGGCGCGGGGCCCAGGGCACCTTCGCCGAGTCGATCGTGTCGTCGTCGCTGCTCGGCCGGATCGCCGAGAAGGCCGGACTGCCGTACGAGGAGACCCTCACCGGCTTCAAGTGGATCGCCCGGGTGGACGGGCTGCGGTACGGCTACGAAGAGGCCCTCGGCTACTGCGTCGACCCCGACGGCGTGCGCGACAAGGACGGCATCACCGCCGCGCTCCTCGTCACCGAGCTGGCCTCGGAGTTGAAGGAGGAGGGGCGGACCCTGCTCGATCTGCTCGACGATCTCGCCGTCGAGCACGGGCTGCACGCCACCGACCAGTTGGCGGTGCGGGTCGAGGACCTGTCCGTGATCGCCGCCGCCATGGGGCGGTTGCGGGAGCGGCCCCCGACCGAGCTGGCGGGGCTCGCCGTCACCCGGTCCGAGGATCTCGACCGCGGTACCGACAAGCTGCCGCCCACCGACGGGCTGCGGTACACGCTGGAGGGCGCCCGCGTGATCGTCCGCCCCAGCGGCACCGAGCCGAAGCTGAAGTGCTACCTGGAGGTTGTCGTGCCGGTGGCCGCGCACGCGGATCTTCCGGCGGCGCGGGCCACGGCGTCGGACCTGCTGGCGGCGATCAAGCGGGATCTGTCGGCGGCTGCCGGTATCTGAACCACCTTCTGTCTGCGGTCAGTTGACCTTTCGCTCGACCGTGAAGCGGTCCACCTCCGCGCCCGTCGCCGCCAGCGCCCGTACCGTCAGGGTCGAGGTGCCGTGGCGGTGGGCGGGGGTGACGTCGACGCGGATGAAGGAGTAGCCGGTGTACCGGACCCGCGACCAGTCGACGTTCTCGGTGACCTTGCCGTCGGCGCCCGTGTAGTACGTCGGCACCGGGCCGACCTCGTCCTCGTGGCCCTCGTAGCTGTCGGCCACGGGGAAGGCGTACACGCTCTCGCCGCCCGCGCCCGCCGTCACGTAGACCACACCGCCGCGCGCGGGCTGGTGCGTGCCGCCGATGGCGAGGGCACGGACGGGCTTGTCCTGGACGACCGGGTCGGTGCGCTCGTAGATGTGGTTGTGGCCGTTGACCACCAGGTCCACCTGGTGCTTCTCGTAGAGCGGCACCCACTGCTCGCGCACCCCGCCCTCGGAGGCGTGCGAGGTGGTGGTGGAGAACGCGCAGTGGTGGTGGAAGACGACGATGAAGTCGATGCCCGGCGTCCTGCGCAACTGGCCCAGGCGCTTGTCGAGCCACGCGGTCTGCTTGCCGTGGGTGTAGCCGATGTTGGCGGGGATCTCGTACGAGACGTCGTTGGCGTCGACCGAGACGACGGCGACGTTTCCGTGGACGAAGGAGTACACGCCGGGGGCGCCCGCCGGGTCGAAGCCGTTGGCGGGGAGGGTGAAGCGGGCCTCGTTGCCGCCGTAGCCGTTGGGTGAGTACCAGGCCTCCATGTCGTGGTTGCCGAACGCGACCATCCACGGCACCCGGCTGGACAGCGGCTCGATCTGGGCGAGGAACTGGTCCCACTGGCGGGCGTCGTAGCTGCTCGCGTCGGCGGGCAGGCCGTGGCCGGTCTCCTCGGCGTAGCAGATGTCGCCGGCGTGCAGGTGGAAGGCCGGGTTCTGGGCCTGCACCAGGGCGTTGAGGCCGATGGAGGTGTAGCTCGGGTTCTGGTCGCCGAACGCCGTGAAGGTGAAGGGGCGGGTGGTGCGGTCGGCGGGGGCGGTGGTGAAGGAGTAGACGGTGTGCGCGGCGCCGGGGTGGGCGGGGTCGAAGCCGTCGTGGCCGACGCCGTAGTAGTAGGTGGTCCCGGGGCGCAGGTTGTCCAGGGCCGCGTGGACGTAGTACTGGTCGATGTCGGCGCTCTTGCCGACGCCGGCCGGGGTGAACAGGTCGCGGATCTCGGCGTGGACGCGGTGGCCGAGGTCGAGGGGGCTCAGGCCGATCCGCAGGTAGGGGTCGCGGACGGGGAGCGGGACCTGCCAGGAGACCCGCATCTGGGTGCGCGGGTCGGCGCCGTAGGCGAGGTGCCGGCCGAACGGCGCCACGAGCGCGCCGTCGACGGACTCGGTGGCCGGGCGGGTGATCAGGTCCGGGCTCGCGGCTCCGGCCGGGCCCGCGGCGGCCAGTCCTGCCCCCGTGGCCGCGGCGATCGCACTCGTGCGCAGCAGACCGCGGCGGGACAGGGTGGTGCGGAGGTAAGCGTGCCGCTCCGGCATGGTCAGCCGGTCGGCCAGTTCGGCGGGGATGCCCATGCGGGGCGTGTGCAGCGGAGAGTTCATGGGCGTGACGCTGGCAGCGGCCGGTGAATGGTGACTGGACTGAACCTCTGCATTGGCCCATGTACGGGTCCGTAGCACCCCATCGGGTGATGTACCCGTGCCCGTTGACCCGGGGTCCACGCCCGACCGCGGCGCGACGGCAACGGTGGACGGCGAACGCACCGTCGACCCGGCGCGGGGCGCCCGCCCCGCGCTCGCACAGGCCCGCCGCACCCCAACGGGTGATTTACCCCGGCCCATTGACCCCGGTTCCCCACCAGACCGGGGCACGACGGCAACCGTGGACGGCGAACGCACCGCCGAGCCGGCGCAGGGCGCCCGCCACGCCCTCGCACAGGCCCGCCGCACCCCAACGGGTGATTTACCCCGGCCCATTGACCCCGGTTCCCCACCGGGCCGGGGCACGACGGCAACCGTGGACGGCGAACGCACCGTCGAGCCAGCTCTGGAGCCATCGCCGTGTCCTCGACCGCCACCCGGCCGACACCCCGGGCGACCACCGCACCCGCCGGCTCCCCGAGGCCCGCTCCCCCGCCGGTGCTGCGCCGCGCGGCCCCCGCCCTCCTGGCCTATCTCGGTGTCCGCCTCACCGGCCTGCTGTTCCTCACCCTCTGGGCACACCGTCAGCACCACGGTGTGTGGCCGATCCTGGCGGTCCAGTGGGACGCCGACTGGTATCTCGGCATCGCCGACCACGGGTACGCGCATGTCCTGGGCACCGCGCGGGACGCCAACAACCTGGCCTTCTTCCCGCTCTACCCGTACCTGATGAAGACCCTCGCGGTCCTGACCCCGGGCTCCCGCGCCTCCACCGGTCTGGGGATCGCCGTGGTCGCCTCGGTCGTCGCCGCCTGGGGTGTCTTCGCGGTGAGCGACCGGCTGCACGGGCGCCGGGTCGGGGTGCTGCTGACCGTGCTGTGGGCCGCGCTGCCGGTGGGCCTGGTGCAGTGGATGGGGTACACGGAGTCGCTGTTCACGGCGTTCGCGGCCTGGGCGCTGTACGCGGTGCTCACCGAACGGCCGCTGCTCGCCGGGGTGTTGGCCGCGCTGGCCGGCCTGACCCGCCCGACCGGCATCGCCGTGGCGGCCGCGGTCACGGTCTGGGCCCTGCTCGCGCTGCGCCGACGCCCGTTCGACCGGCGCCTGTCGGCCGCCGCCGTCCTGGCCCCGCTCGGCTGGTGCGGATACGTCGGCTGGGTGGGGCTGCGGCTGGGCCGCTGGGACGGCTACTTCGCCGTACAGCGGCTGTGGCACAACGAGGTGGACGGCGGGGTCCAGACCCTGCGCCGGATGCGCGAGTACCTGATGTACGACTCCACGCCCGAGCTGTTCTTCGTGCTGGTGACCTGCGCGCTGATCGTGGCGGTGGTCCTGTACGGGCTGTCGGTGTGGGACCGCCAGCCGCTGCCGCTGCTGGTCTTCACCGGCGTCCTGCTGGTGATCGTCCTGTGCAGCGGGGGCGTCTACTTCCCGCGCGCCCGCTTCCTGCTGCCGGGCTTCCCGTTGCTGCTGCCGCTCGCCCTGCATCTGGCCCGCGCGTCACGCCGGTACCGAGCGCTGGCCCTGACGGCGGCAGTCCTCGGCTCGGCGTACTGCGGGGCCTATATGGCTCTGGTGTGGCCGAGCGCGCCCTGATCGACGGGGAGTCGGGCTGGAGGCACCGCGGGAACTCCTCCCCCGTCAGCCCACGATCAGCAGAATCACCAGCAGCACGGCCCCGGCCACCGTCGGCCCCGCGACCTCGTACGCCCAGCGCACGGTCACCTCGCCCTGGGCCGTCTCGGCCTTCCCCCGGGTCTCCATGAACTCCCGCAGCTCGTCCATGACCTTGTCGGTCTCCGCCCGCACCGGCCCGTCCGGAACGGCCGTACCGCGCGAGACCCCGCCGCCCAGGCCACCACCGAGCCCGCCGCCGCCCCCGAAGGCACCGCCGAAACCGCCGCGGCTCCGCCCGCTTCTCCCCGCGGCCTGGTCCGCCGCCGCCCGGGACTCCCGCCGGGACGCCTTCTTCCGTGCCCGCAGGGAGACGGGGACGGACCACAGCTGGTACTTGGCGCCGGACTGCGCCACGACCTCGTTCGAGAAACTGGAGCGCAGGGAGGCGACCTGCCCCCAGGGCAGCACGATCACCCGGAACGGATTGCGGATGCGCAGCCGGTCCCCGTTGGCGTACACCGCGGGGCGCAGCGTGAAGGCGACGACCGGCGGCACGACCATGATCAGCGTGGCGAGCGCGAGCCACGGCGTGCGGCCATGGCCGGCGAAGATCGCGTCGAGGCCGAGCCAGGCCACGATGGCGAGCAGCAGTACGCCGCCGGCGATTCCCGCGGGTGACCGGTAGATCCGGTCCCTGGACTCGGGTGCCGGGGGTTGCGGCGTGGGTGACTGGGGCTCGGACGTCGTCATGGTCCCGATTGTCCACGACGGCACCGACAACGCTCGACCGCGGGTCCCGCACGAGGCCGCGCCGGGGTCCGGTGCCGACGGGCATCCGGAGAGGCTTCTCGGGCTGTACAGCCGCTACGCGCGTAGATATGCTCGTCTGGTGACCATGCCCACCACTGCACCCACAGCACCCGCTCTCGGCGACGTCACCGCGTCCGACAGCACGCTGCGCCGCTTCCTCCACGGGCTGCCCGGCGTCGACGCGGTCGGCCTGGAGGCGCGTGCCGCCTCGCTCGGCACCCGTTCCATCAAGACCACCGCGAAGGCGTACGCCATCGACCTCGCCATCTCGATGGTCGACCTGACGACGCTGGAAGGCGCGGACACCCCCGGCAAGGTCCGGGCGCTCGGCGCCAAGGCGGTCCGCCCCGACCCGACCGACCGCACGAGTCCCTCGACCGCGGCCGTCTGCGTCTATCCCGACATGGTGGCCGTCGCCAAGGAGGCCGTCGCCGGTTCCTCCGTGAAGGTCGCCTCGGTCGCCACCGCCTTCCCGGCCGGCCGCGCCGCGCTCGACGTGAAGCTGGCCGACGTGCGCGACGCCGTGGCCGCGGGCGCCGACGAGATCGACATGGTCATCGACCGCGGGGCGTTCCTCGCGGGCAAGTACATGAAGGTGTACGACGAGATCGTCGCCGTGAAGGAGGCCTCGGGCGCCGCCCGCCTGAAGGTCATCTTCGAGACCGGCGAGCTGTCGACGTACGACAACATCCGCCGCGCGAGCTGGCTCGGCATGCTGGCCGGCGCGGACTTCATCAAGACCTCGACGGGCAAGGTCGCCGTCAACGCGACGCCCGCGAACACCCTGTTGATGCTGGAGGCGGTGCGCGACTTCCGCGCGCAGACCGGCGTCCAGGTCGGCGTGAAGCCCGCCGGCGGCATCCGCACCTCCAAGGACGCCATCAAGTTCCTGGTCCTGGTCAACGAGACCGCGGGCGAGGACTGGCTGGACAACCACTGGTTCCGCTTCGGCGCGTCCTCGCTCCTGAACGACCTGCTGATGCAGCGTCAGAAGCTGGCCACCGGCCGCTACTCCGGCCCCGACTACGTGACGGTGGACTGATCCCTCATGGCTACCTTTGACTACGCGCCGGCGCCCGAGTCCCGCTCCGTCGTCGACATCGCCCCCTCCTACGGCCTGTTCATCGACGGCGAGTTCACCGAGGCCGCCGAGGGCAAGGTCTTCAAGACCGTCTCGCCCTCCACCGAAGAGGTCCTGTCCGAGATCGCCCAGGCGGGCGAGGCGGACGTCGACCGCGCGGTGAAGGCCGCCCGCAAGGCCTTCGAGAAGTGGTCGGCGCTGCCCGGCTCCGAGCGCGCCAAGTACCTGTTCCGCATCGCCCGGATCATCCAGGAGCGCAGCCGCGAACTGGCCGTCCTGGAGACCCTGGACAACGGCAAGCCCATCAAGGAGACGAGGGACGCGGACCTCCCCCTGGTCGCCGCGCACTTCTTCTACTACGCGGGCTGGGCCGACAAGCTGGACCACGCCGGCTTCGGCGCGAACCCCCAGCCCCTCGGTGTCGCGGGCCAGGTCATCCCCTGGAACTTCCCGCTCCTGATGCTGGCCTGGAAGATCGCCCCGGCGCTGGCCACCGGCAACACCGTGGTGCTGAAGCCCGCCGAGACCACTCCCCTGTCGGCGCTGTTCTTCGCGGACATCTGCCGCCAGGCCGGCCTGCCCAAGGGTGTCGTCAACATCCTTCCGGGATACGGGGATTCGGGCGCCGCGCTCGTCGCGCACCCGGACGTGAACAAGGTCGCGTTCACCGGCTCCACGGCCGTCGGCAAGGAGATCGCGCGGACGATCGCGGGCACCCGCAAGAAGGTCACCCTCGAACTCGGCGGCAAGGGCGCGAACA
This sequence comes from Streptomyces sp. NPDC088794, assembly GCF_044750545.1. Classification (NCBI taxonomy): domain Bacteria; kingdom Bacillati; phylum Actinomycetota; class Actinomycetes; order Kitasatosporales; family Streptomycetaceae; genus Streptomyces; species Streptomyces sp. NPDC088794. The sequence continues at coordinate 387,053 of NZ_JBIVKB010000002.1, forward strand.
TCGTCTTCGACGACGCCCCCATCGACCAGGCGGTGGAGGGGATCGTCACCGGCATCTTCTTCAACCAGGGCCAGGTCTGCTGCGCGGGCAGCCGGCTGCTGGTCCAGGAGTCCGTCCAGGACGAGCTGTTGGACTCGCTCAAGCGCAGGCTCTCCACGCTCCGCCTCGGCGACCCGCTGGACAAGAACACGGACATCGGCGCGATCAACTCCGCCGAGCAGCTCGCCCGGATCACCTCGCTCGTCGAGCAGGGCTCGGCGGAGGGTGCCGAGCGCTGGTCCCCGGAGTGCGAACTCCCCTCCTCCGGCTACTGGTTCGCCCCGACGCTCTTCACGAACGTCACCCAGGCGCACACCATCGCCCGCGACGAGATCTTCGGCCCGGTCCTGTCGGTCCTCTCCTTCCGCACCCCGGACGAGGCCGTCGCCAAGGCCAACAACACCCAGTACGGCCTGTCGGCGGGCATCTGGACGGAGAAGGGCTCCCGGATCCTCGCGGTCGCGAGCAAGCTCCGGGCCGGTGTCATCTGGTCCAACACGTTCAACAAGTTCGACCCGACCTCGCCGTTCGGCGGGTACAAGGAGTCGGGCTTCGGCCGCGAGGGCGGTCGCCACGGCCTGGAGGCGTACCTCGATGTCTGAGAAGTCCGACAAGAGCGAGCAGCAGCGGCTGAGCGTCTTCAAGACCTACAAGCTGTACGTCGGGGGCAAGTTCCCCCGTAGCGAGAGCGGCCGGGTGTACGAGGTGACCGACTCAAAGGGCAAGTGGCTGGCGAACGCTCCGCAGTCCTCCCGCAAGGACGCTCGTGACGCGGTCGTCGCCGCCCGCAAGGCGTTCGGCGGCTGGTCCGGCGCGACGGCGTACAACCGCGGCCAGGTCCTCTACCGCGTGGCCGAGATGCTGGAGGGCCGCAAGGACCAGTTCGTGCGCGAAGTCGCGGACGCGGAGGGCCTGTCGAAGTCGAAGGCGGCCGTGCTCGTGGACGCGACGATCGACCGCTGGGTCTGGTACGCGGGCTGGACCGACAAGATCGCCCAGGTGGTCGGCGGCGGCAACCCGGTCGCGGGCCCCTTCTTCAACCTGTCCTCCCCGGAGCCGACGGGCGTGGTCACCGTCCTCGCCCCGCAGGACTCCTCGTTCCTGGGCCTGGTCTCGGTGCTGGCCCCGGTGATCGCGACGGGCAACACGGCCATCGTGATCGCCAGCGAGAACTCCCCCCTCCCGGCACTGTCGTTGGGCGAGGTGCTGGCCACCTCCGACGTGCCCGGCGGTGTCGTCAACGTCCTCTCCGGGAAGACGGCGGAGATCGCGGCGCCCCTGGCCGCGCACCAGGACGTCAACGCGATCGATCTCGCGGGCGCCGACGACGTACTGGCGAAGGAGCTGGAGATCGCGGCGGCCGACAACCTCAAGCGCGTTCTCCGTCCACAGCCTGTGGACGAGGTCGACTGGTCGGCGGCTCCGGGCATCGACCGCATGACGGCGTTCCTGGAGACGAAGACGGTCTGGCACCCGACGGGCGCCCTGGGCGCCTCGGGTTCGTCGTACTGACCGATCCCCCCACGGACGAGCCGCGCCGCCCCACCATCCGGGGGCGGCGCGGCTCTCTTCGTACCCGCGTCAGCGCAGCAGTCCCGCCACCGGCCCCACCAACGGGATGCTGCCGATCGACTCGGCCTGGGCCACCGGGCCGGTCAGGGCCTGCGTGGCCAGGGGCTTGAAGTCGGCGAGCTGGGTGCCGAGGCCGTTGTCGAGAGGGTCCACACCGGTGCCCGCGAGGGGGTTGGGCTTGAGGTCGGCGACCGGTCCCGTGACGTAACCGACCATGCCGGTGAGGGCCTGCGTGCCGGCCTGCGGGTCGATGGTGCCGAAGGACGTGGGACGGGTGCGCACCACGTCCAGCACCGGCTCGGTGTCCGCGGCGGCCGACGCGGCACCGGCGCCGAGCGCCACGCCTGCCGTCGCGAGGGCGACCAGGGCCCGCTGGGCGGTCGGGTTCGGGGAGGACGTGTGTCGTGCCATCGCTGGTGCCACCTTCTGGTGCGCAGGGTAATCGTGTCGACACGAAGGGTAGTTGAGGTGTGATGCGCACTCCAAAGACGACCCGCGGGGTCGGCAGGGCGTACGGAATACGTCAAACTGGTGACCCGTGAGCATCCATGTCCCTTCCTCCGCCCGTGTCGTGCTGCTCTGCGGCCCCTCGGGCTCGGGCAAGTCCCTCGTCGCCGCCCGTTCCGGTCTGCCGGTGCTGCGCCTCGACGACTTCTACAAGGAAGGGAACGACCCGACGCTGCCGCAGGTGGCGGGGAGTTCCGACATCGACTGGGACCACCCGGAGTCCTGGGACGCGGACGTCGCGGTGACCGCGATAGCCGAGCTGTGCCGCACGGGCCGTACGAACGTCCCGGTGTACGACCTCTCGCTCAGCGCCCGCACCGGCGAGGACGCCGTCGACATCGGGCGTACGCCACTCTTCGTCGCGGAGGGCATCTTCGCCGCCGAGATCGTGGGGCGCTGCCGTGAACTGGGGCTGCTGGCCGATGCCCTGTGCCTCAGCCGCGGGCCGATGCGCACGTTCCGGCGCCGCTTCCTGCGGGATCTGCGCGAGGGCCGCAAGTCGGTGCCGTTCCTGCTCCGCAGGGGCTGGCGGCTGATGCGTCAGGAACGGTCGATCGTCAGCCGGCAGACCGCGCTGGGCGCCCACCCGTGCGACAAGGACGAGGCCCTGACGCGGCTGGCCGCGGCGGCGGTGGGCCGGCGGCCCGCGGCGACGCCGACGATCTGAACCCCGTACACGCGCAAAGCGGTAGGCACGACAACCGGTGCACACGGAAAAGCGGGACTGGACGGACCCCCCGGCCCTCCAGTCCCGCTTCCCCGTTCCCCCGTGGTGCTCCCCCGTGCTGTCCCCCGTTGGCCCCGTTCCCCCGTGACCCCCGTTGGATCCCCGCCAACCGATCACCACCCCCCAGTGGTGCCCCCTCGGTTGCCGCTCCCCCCGACTTGCTTCCCCCGTGTTTTCCCCGGTCCCCCCGGGTTCCCCGTTTTCCCCTTGCTTCCCCCGACCCTCAGGCGACGAGCTCCCCGAAGGCGTCCTCCTCGTCACGGCCGAAGCTGAGGACCTCGTCCTCGCGCATCCGGCGGAGCGACCGCCAGATGCTGGACTTCACCGTGCCGACACTGATGTCGAGGATCTCCGCGATCTCCGGGTCGGTGCGGCCCTCGTAGTAACGGAGGACCAGCATCGTGCGCTGGAGTTCGGGCAGCCGGGCCAGCGCCTGCCACAGGACCGCGCGCAGTTCGGTGCCGCGCATCGCGTCCGTGTCGCCGGGCGTCTCCGGCAGTTCCTCGGTCGGGTACTCGTTCAGCTTGCGGCGGCGCCACGCGCTGATGTGCAGGTTGGTCATGGTGCGGCGGAGGTAGCCCCCGACCGCGGCCTTGTCGCTGATCCGGTCCCACGCCCGGTAGGTCGAGAACAGCGCGCTCTGCAGCAGGTCCTCGGCCTCGAAGCGGTCGCCGGTCAGGTGGTAGGCGGTTGCGTACAGGGAGGCGCGACGCTCCTGGACGTAGGCGGTGAACTCCGCCTCCGACAGCGAACGACGTTCCCCCGTGCCCTCCCTGTACGCGCTTCCCCCGTGTGCCTCCCCCGAGACACTGTCAACCACCGTCATGTAACCGGTGTGCTGACGCCCGGTGCCGCGAGCGCACCCCCGCCCGCTCACGGCACCGGACTTCTCTGAACCCCGGGTGACGTCGTGCAGTCGCGTGACAACCGCGCTTGCGCTTGTGCTGTGCAGCGTGTTCATCTCGCGCCCCCCGTCGTGGACTTCCGGTGTTCGGCCTGCTCAGGCGGTGCTGCCTCGCGGCGTTTCCTTGCCTGTGCCGAGAAGCTTGCCCGGGCCACTTCATGGACGTGTCCGCCGACTGTCACAGACCTGTCACAGAGGCCTGGCTACGGAATCGCACAGCGCGGTCACAGAGAGCGGCGGTACGGGCCGTACCTGTACAGGAGTCGAAACCCCACCCCACCATGGGCCAGAATGAGGCCCGTGCCTTCCCTGTTGCTGATCGAAGACGACGACGCCATCCGTACGGCCCTGGAGCTGTCTCTTACGCGCCAGGGCCACCGGGTTGCCACCGCTGCCACCGGCGAGGACGGTCTGAAGCTGCTGCGCGAGCAACGGCCGGACCTGATCGTGCTGGACGTGATGCTGCCCGGCATCGACGGGTTCGAGGTGTGCCGGCGTATCCGGCGCACGGACCAGCTGCCGATCATCCTCCTGACCGCGCGCAGCGACGACATCGACATCGTCGTCGGGCTGGAGTCCGGCGCGGACGACTATGTGGTCAAGCCGATCCAGGGGCGGGTGCTCGACGCCCGGATCCGGGCCGTGCTGCGGCGCGGGGAACGCGAGTCGACCGACGCGGCGACCTTCGGCAGCCTCGTCATCGACCGCGCGGCGATGACCGTGACGAAGAACGGCGAGGATCTCCAGCTCACCCCGACCGAGCTGCGGCTGCTGCTCGAACTGAGCCGGCGGCCCGGACAGGCGCTGTCCCGGCAGCAGTTGCTGCGGCTGGTGTGGGAGCACGACTACCTCGGTGACTCGCGGCTGGTGGACGCCTGTGTGCAGCGGCTGCGCGCCAAGGTCGAGGACGTGCCGTCGTCCCCGACCCTGATCCGTACGGTGCGTGGTGTCGGCTACCGGCTGGACTCGCCTCAGTGACCGAAGCGCACGGGGGGATCCGCGGCTGGGCCGCGGATCGCAAGGGAGTCTGGTCCCGGCTTCGGTTCACCAGTCTGCGGCTGCGCCTGGTCGTCGTGTTCGGCCTGGTGGCGCTGACGGCCGCGGTCTCCGCGTCCGGGATCGCGTACTGGCTCAACCGCGAGGCGGTGCTCACCCGCACCCAGGACGCGGTGCTGCGCGACTTCCAGCAGGAGATGCAGAACCGCGCGGGCTCACTGCCGCCGGACCCCTCGCAGGACGAACTCCAGCACACCGCCGGGCAGATGTCGGGCAGCAGCCAGCGCTTCAGCGTGCTGCTGGTGGCGCAGGGCGCCGACGGCAAGGCCCTGTACGGCACTTCGGGCGCCCTGGACGGCTTCTCCCTCCAGGACGTGCCGACTTCGCTGCGCGCCGCGGTGAACAAGAAGCAGAAGGTCGACTCCGGCAACAAGTACCCGTACCACCTCTACTGGCAGCGGGTCGTGCAGAACGGCACCCCGTATCTGGTGGCCGGTACCAGGGTGATCGGCGGCGGCGCGACCGGCTACATGCTCAAGTCCCTCGAGCCGGAGGCCAAGGACCTCAACTCCCTTGCCTGGTCGCTGGGTATCGCCACCGGGCTCGCGCTGATCGGCTCCGCGCTGCTCGCGCAGGCCGCCGCGACGACCGTGCTCAAGCCGGTGCAGCGGCTCGGTGTGGCCGCCCGGCGGCTCGGCGAGGGCCGGCTCGACACCCGGCTGCGGGTGTCGGGGACCGATGAACTCGCGGATCTGTCACGGACGTTCAACTACGCGGCCGAGGCGCTGGAGAAACGGGTCGACGACATGGCCGCACGGGACGAGGCGTCCCGCCGGTTCGTCGCGGACATGAGCCATGAACTCCGTACGCCCCTCACCGCGATCACCGCCGTCACCGAGATCCTGGAGGAAGAGCTGGAGGCGGAGTCCGGGTCCATGGATCCGATGATCGAGCCCGCGGTGCGGCTCGTCGTCAGTGAGACGCGGCGGCTCAACGACCTGGTCGAGAACCTGATGGAGGTCACCCGCTTCGACGCGGGGACCGCCCGCCTGGTCCTGGACGACGTGGACGTCGCCGACCAGATCACCGCGTGCCTGGACGCGCGCGCCTGGCTGGACGCGGTCGACCTGGACGCCGAGCGGGGCATCCACGCCCGGCTCGACCCGCGCCGCCTGGACGTCATCATGGCCAACCTCGTGGGCAACGCGCTCAAGCACGGCGGCTCCCCGGTGCGGGTCGCGGTGCGGAAGTCGGGGGCCAAGGACGGGGAAGGAGCCGAAGTGGTCATCGCGGTGCGCGACCACGGGCCCGGCATCCCCGAGGACGTCCTGCCGCACGTCTTCGACCGCTTCTACAAGGCGAGCGCCTCCCGCCCACGTTCCGAGGGCAGCGGCCTGGGTCTGTCCATCGCCCTGGAGAACGCGCACATCCACGGCGGCGAGATCACCGCCGCCAACTCCCCCGACGGGGGCGCGGTGTTCACGCTGCGGCTGCCGCAGGACGTGTCGGCGCTGACGGAGGACCCCGAGCAGGCCGAGGGGAAGCAGGGGGAGCCCTCATGACCGTACGACCCACTGCGGCACGTCCGTTCGGGGTGCGGGGGCTGCTGGCGCTGCCCGTGCTCGCGGCGCTGCTGACGGGGTGCGGGATCCGTTCCACGGAGGTCCCGACGGACTTCGGGGCGGCGCCCTCGCGGGTGCTGTGCTCGCTGGCCGAGCCGGACATCTCCACGCAGGCCTCGCGCGGGCTGCCGGTGCAGGTGTTCCTGCTGTGCGGCTCGTCGCTGGTCGCGGTGGACCGGACGGTACGAGTCCCGGACGGCACGGCGGACTCGCAGCGGCGGGTGCTGGTGGCGCAGGGGCTGCTGGACCAGCTGGCGGCGACACCGTCCTCCTCGCAGCGGGAGGCCGGGTACACGACGGACGTGCGCGGCGGCATCGCCGTGGGCGGACCGCGCGCCGGGGATCCGGAGGACACGCTGCGCCTGAGCAGCACGCCCGCCGACCTCACCTCCTACGCGCTGGCCCAGATCGTGTGCACCTTCTCCGACTCGGCCGCGGCGGAGGGCGACGGCTCGGTCATCCTGGGCGGCCCGGGCCGCGACCCGCTGCGCCGCTACGAGTGCACGGACGAGGTCCGCTCCCGTCCGGGCTCGGAGAAGCCGCCGTCCGCCGAGGTGACGAGCGGCTGACGTACGGGTGTGGCGGAGGCCTCATCCAGGTACCTGGGGGTAAGCCGGAACCGATCCCGCCGGGGGCCGCGTCTTGTGGGACGTGCAGCGTCAAGGCTTCGTCGGCGGCAGCGCCGAGATCCGCGTCCGTGTGGCAGGAGGTGTTCTCCTCGTCGCACATCTCGTGTTCGTCGCCTGGCTCACGCTGCGCCCGCTGGACGTCCCCTGGGTACAGCCCGCCAACCTGCGGCCGTTCGCCGGGATCCACGCCGATCTGGAGCTCGGCTGGCCCGAGGCGGCCCGGCGCATCGCCGAGGGGCTCGGACTGCTCGCCCCGCTCGGCGTACTGATCCCGCTGGTGCACGGGCGGCTGTATGCCGCGCCGCTGTCGTCCCTGGTCCGCACGGCCACGGCGGGCGCTCTCATCTCGCTCGGCATCACGCTGTTGCAGACCGGTGTGCCCGGCCGGGTCGCGGACGTCGACACGCTGTTCCTGAACACCGTCGGGGTGGCCCTCGCACATCTCGCGGTGGTGCCGGCCGGCCGCGCCCGGCTCCGCCGCAGGGGGGATCGCCTGCCGCCCGCGGCCGTCCTCCAGGAGGAAGCCGCTCAGGGTCGGACCCCGACGATTCCCAGGGTCGGCATCGCACCGTAGAGCGACGCCGGATCCGCGGGTTCTCCGTAGCGTTGAAGGCAGATGAGGCAGCCACGACCGGCCGCCCGACCGACGCTCACGAAGGAGCCGCACATGTCCGCCATTGCCCGCCCCACCAACGGCCGCATGATCGGCGGAGTGTGCGCAGCGCTGGCGCGGCGCTTCGGCACCTCCGCGACCACGATGCGGGTGATCTTCGTGCTCTCGTGCCTGCTGCCGGGCCCGCAGTTCCTGCTCTACATCGCGCTGTGGATCCTGTTCCCCTCCGAGGAGAAGGCCGCCCGCACCGCCTGGTGACCACTTTCCGTGTACGCCGATGGGGCGCACCCCGTGTCCGGGGGTGCGCCCCATCCGTGCGTCCGAGGGCGGTTCAGCCGAGCGGGATCCCGTTCAGCGGCAGGCCGTGCGTGGGCAGGCCGGTCTGGCCCACCGGGAGACCGCCGAGGAGGCCGGCGACCGGCGCGGTCGGACCGTCGGCGAGCACCTTCTGGGCGGCCGGCTGCACGGCGGACAGACCCGACGCGAGCGCGGGCTGCGCCTGGCTGAGGGCCTCACCGGCACCGGGCAGCGCCTTGGCGACGTTCTCAGCGGGCAGCGTCTGGGTGAGGGTGCCCAGCGCCTGGCTCGCGTCCGGAACCGCCGGGGCGGCGTTCGCGGCACCCGCGCCGGTGGCGGCGAAGGCGGCACCGAGCGCGGCGACACCGAGGGTCTTGGCAGCAGACTGCTTCATGAAATGCGTCCTCGAAATGGGGTTACGGGGATGTGAGCGGTCCACGACCGTAAACATGCGAAGCCACCCGCCGCAAACATCGAAATGCGGACGGATTGTGAATACCCGTCCGCATTTCCGGTGGGCCGTTACGTCCCGGCCACCTCTTATCGACCGCATACCCGCTGGTGGAAGCGGTCTACTGGAACAGCCATTCGGACTTCAGCTCGGCATATCCGGGCTTCACGACGTCATTGATCATCGCGAGTCGTTCATCGAAAGGAATGAACGCTGATTTCATCGCATTGACGGAGAACCACTGCATGTCGTCGAGCGTGTAACCGAACGCGTCGACAAGGTGCTCGAATTCCCGGCTCATACCGGTGCCGGACATCAGCCGGTTGTCGGTGTTCACCGTGGCCCGGAAGTGCAGCCGGCGCAGCAGCCCGATCGGGTGCTCGGCGTACGAGGCCGCGGCCCCGGTCTGGAGGTTGGAGCTGGGGCACAGCTCCAGCGGAATCCGCTTGTCCCGTACGTACGCCGCGAGCCGTCCGAGCCGCACCGAGCCGTCGTCGGCGACCTCGATGTCGTCGATGATGCGCACCCCGTGCCCGAGCCGGTCGGCGCCGCACCACTGCAGCGCCTGCCAGATGGACGGCAGTCCGAAGGCCTCGCCGGCGTGGATGGTGAAGTGGTTGTTCTCGCGCTTGAGGTACTCGAAGGCGTCGAGGTGCCGGGTGGGCGGGAAGCCGGCCTCGGCGCCCGCGATGTCGAAGCCGACCACGCCCAGGTCCCGGTAGCGGTTGGCGAGTTCGGCGATCTCCAGGGCGCGGGCCGCGTGCCGCATGGCGGTGAGCAGGGCGCCCACCCGGATGCGGTGACCGCTCTCCCGGGCCAGCCGCTCCCCTTCCCGGAAGCCCTCGTTGACGGCCTCGACGACCTCTTCGAGGGTCAGGCCGCCCTCCAGGTGCTGCTCGGGCGCGTACCGCACCTCGGCGTACACCACGCCGTCCTCGGCGAGGTCCTCGGCGCACTCGCGGGCCACCCGCACCAGCGCGTCCCGGGTCTGCATCACGGCGACGGTGTGCGAGAAGGTCTCCAGGTACCGCTCCAGGGAACCGGAGTCGGCGGCCTCGCGGAACCACAGGCCGAGTTTGTCGGGGTCGCTCTCGGGGAGCCGGTCGTATCCCGTCTCCCGCGCGATGTCGACGATGGTGCCCGGACGCAGGCCGCCGTCGAGGTGGTCGTGCAGCAGAACCTTCGGCGCCCGGCGGATCTGGTCCGGCGTCGGGATGTTCGCGGTGCTCTGGCTCGTCATTGCCGCACTCTACTTCCTACGCGCGTAGATCGCCCGGTGTACAACTCCGTCGATACGTAACGGTGACCGCGCGGACGGTTCGGGTGCACCTGCCCTTCTGACACTGTTCTGTCATGGCACACCAAGCGACGACGCCGGTGCGACGGGCCCGGCTGGGGAGGGCACTCGGCCCGGAGCCGACGACGGTGAGCGGCGTGGTGCTGCTGCTCCCCGGCGGCGACGAGGAGTCCGCCCGCAGACCGTCCCCCATGCTCGCCACCGCCTCCGTAAGGGCGTTGGGCCGCCGGCTGGCCCGAGCGGGCCGCGACGACGGCCTGGCCGCGCACGTCGTCCACTACCGCTACCGCGGCTGGAACGGCAACGAGGCGCATCTCGCGGGCGACGCGTCCTGGGCCGCGGACGAGGTCGTACGACGGTACGGGGACGTGCCCGTCTGCCTGCTCGGCGTCGACATGGGCGGCCGGGCGGCGCTGCGGGCCGGCGGGCACGAGGCCGTCAACTCCGTGCTGGCGATCGCGCCTTGGCTGCCGGAGGACGACGTGGCGGCCTCGCCCGAACCGGTGAAGCAGCTGGTGGGGCGGCGGGTGCTGATCGTGCACGGCACGAACGACGAACGGACCGATCCCGAACTGTCGTTCCGGCTCGCCTCCCGGGCGAAAAAGGCGAACCGGGACGTGTGCCGGTTCGAAGTGCACGCCGACGGACACGGGTTGCACCAGTACCGGAGCGAAGTGCACGCGCTGGCGCTGGACTTCGTGCGGGGGGCGCTGTTCGGGGCGTCGTTCGCCCGGCCGTTGGAGGACGCGTTCGCCGCACCGCCGCCTCTCGGGCTGCGGATGCCGTTGGCCGCGGGGTTCGGAAAATCGTTGCGCCGCTGACGGTCGGGGCGGACCGGCTCAGGTCAGGAGGCTCCCCCTTCTCGACAGGAGGAACTTCTTGAAGGCGGCCACCGGGGGCGTGTCGGGATGGCCGTCCAGCCACGCCACGCCGATCTCCCTCGCCGCTCTCGGAGACGTGACCGTCAGTTCGGCGACCCCCGGGCGGGGAAAGGCCGGTGGCGGCAGCAGCGCCACGCCCAGGCCCGCCGCCACCAGACCCCGTAGCGTCTCCGCCTCCTCGCCCTCGAAGGCGACCCTCGGCTTGAAGCCCGCCTCCTTGCAGAGGTCGTCGGTGATGCGGCGCAGGCCGTAGCCGGGTTCGAGGGTGACGAAGGTTTCCTCGGCGGCCTCGGAGAGGCGGACGCGTCGGCGGGTCGCCAGAGGGTGGTCGGCGGGGACGACCAGGCGCAGCTTCTGTTCGTCCAGGCGGCGGGCCACCAGGTCGGGGGCGTCGGGGACCGGGGAGGTCAGACAGAGGTCCAGTTCGCCGGCCCGGAGCTTCTCCAGCATCGCCTCGCCGTAGGTCTGGACGAGGGTGAAGCGGACCCGGGGATGGTCGGCGCGGAAGGCGCGGATCAGACCGGGGACGGTCTCCGAACCCATGGTGTGCAGGAAGCCGAACGCGACCTTGCCGGTGGCCGGGTCGGCGTCCGCCCGGACCTCCTCGGCGGCCTTCTCGATCTCGGCGAGGGCGCGTTCGACGGAGGTGAGGAAGGTGCGGCCGGCGGGGGTCAACGACACCGTGCGGCCCCTGCGGGCGAACAGGTCCACGCCCAGGTCCTGTTCGAGGCGGACCATGGCCCTGGAGAGGGTGGACTGCGGCACCCGCATCTCCTGCGCGGCCCGCGTGACGTGCTCGGTGCGGGCGACGCCCGCGAAGTACGCGAGGCGGGGCGCGAGCAGCGCGACGATGTCTTCTGTGTCACCGGACGGTGACAGGTGAGCCTGTGACCTCTGCTGATGCGCCATGGGAACGATTATGACGTTTCCGTGCATTGGACGGATGAGCGGGCGCGTACGTAGCTTCGAGGCATGCCTGCCAGTACCGAGGTGTCCGCTCCCACGGATGCCCTCTCCCCCGTCCTCGCCTCCGACTCCCGGCTGACCCCGGGCGGCCCCGGCTACCGCCGAATGAGCTTCGCCCTCTTCCTCGCGGGCGTGGCGACCTTCGCGCTGCTGTACTCCACGCAGGCCCTGCTGCCGCTGATCTCCGGCGAGTTCGGGGTGGCGGCCAGCGACGCGAGCTGGACGGTGGCGGCGGCGACCGGCGGACTCGCGCTGTTCGTGCTGCCGATGAGCGCACTGTCGGAGCGTTTCGGACGTCGTACGGTCATGACCGCGTCGCTGGTGGTCGCGGTGGGCCTGGGGGTCCTGGTCCCGTTCGCGCCCTCGCTGGGCACGCTGGTGGCGCTGCGCTTCCTCCAGGGGGCCGCACTGGCCGGGCTGCCCGCCTCCGCGACGGCGTATCTCGCCGAGGAGGTCCGGCCCAGGGCGCTGGTCACGGCGATCGGACTGTTCGTCGCGGGCAACAGCGTCGGCGGGATGAGCGGCCGGGTCATCACCGGATGGGTCGCGCAGGAGTGGGGCTGGCGGGTGGCCGTCGGTGTCATCGGCGCGATCGCGGTGGCCTGCGCGGTGGCCTTCCGGCTGCTGCTGCCGGCGCCGACGCACTTCACGCCGGGCTCGCTGCGGCCCCGGGTACTGGCCCGCACGGTCCGCGACCACCTCGCCGACCCGCTGCTGCGCCGCCTGTACGCGATCGGCGCCCTGTTCATGACCGTCTTCGGCGGTGTCTACACGGTGATCGGCTACCGCCTGACCGAGGCGCCCTTCTCGCTCCCCCAGGGCATCGTCGGCTCGATCTTCCTGGTGTACCTGGTCGGTACGGTGTCGGCGTCCACGGCGGGACGCCTGGTGGGTCGGCTGGGCCGCCGCGGGGCGCTGTATCTGGCGGCCGGTACGACGGCCTCCGGGCTGCTGCTCTCCCTGGCGCCGTCGCTCCCGCTGGTCCTGCTGGGCCTGGTGCTGATCACCGCGGGCTTCTTCGCCGGGCACGCGTGCGCCTCCTCGGCGGTCAGCAAGACGGCCACGACCGGGCGCGCCCAGGCCTCGGCGCTGTACCAGTCGGCGTACTACATCGGCTCCAGCGCGGGCAGCACGGTGGGCGCGCTCGCCTTCCACGCCGGCGGCTGGGCCGGGACGGTCGGCGTCGGACTGCTCGCGGTGGCGGGAGTGGTGACGATCACCCTCCTCGGGACCCGGGCGGCCCGGCTGGCCGCGCGTCCCGTGACCGCCTGACCCCAGGTCTCCTCCTCACCTCTGACCTGCGCCTTTGTTCACTCCAGGGGCCATTGTCAGTGCCCTGCGGTAGCTTCCGAAGTGCTGGGCGCACAGAAGCGCGACAGAAACACCACAGGGGTGGGTGGACGATGAGCGACGGTACGGCGACGACGACGGACCTGGACCTCCGGCTGGAGAAACACCGCACGGAGCTGACGGGGTACTGCTATCGCATGCTCGGCTCCTCCTTCGAGGCCGAGGACGCGGTGCAGGACACGATGGTCCGCGCCTGGCGCAGCTACGAGAAGTTCGAGGGCCGGTCCAGTCTGCGCTCCTGGCTCTACCGCATCGCGACGAACGTCTGCCTGGACATGCTGACCGCGGGCAACAAGCGCGCCCGTCCGATGGACCTGAGCGAATCCACCCCGCTCGCCCAGGCCGCGCTCTCCCCCCGCCCGGACAACACCTGGCTGGAGCCCATGCCGGACGCGCGCGTCCTGCCCACGCCAGAGGACCCGGCGGAGGCCGCGGTGGCCAAGGAATCCGTGCGGCTCGCCTTCATGGCGGCCCTTCAGCAACTGCCGGCCAAGCAGCGCGCGGTGCTCATCCTGCGCGAGGTGCTGGCCTGGCGGGCGAGCGAGGTCGCCGAGCTGCTCGACACGTCCGTCGCGTCGGTCAACAGCGCGCTCCAGCGGGCCCGGGCCACGCTTGCGGAGCGGGAGGACAAGGCGGCCGGCGCGGCCGTCTCCGACCCGCTGGACGAGGAGCAGCAGAAGCTCCTGGAGCGCTATGTGAAGGCGTTCGAGGGGTACGACATGACGGCGCTGACGGCGCTGCTGCACGAGGACGCGGTCATGACGATGCCGCCGTTCGACCTGTGGCTGACCGGACACGACGACATCACCGGCTTCATGACCACGCTGGGCGCCGCCTGCGAGGGCTCGCGCCTGATTCCGGTGCAGGTCAACGGACTGCCCGGGTTCGCCCAGTACAAGCCGGACCCGGAGGCGGGCGGCTACAGCCCGTGGGCGGTCCAGGTGCTGGAGATCTCAGACGGCCGGCTCACCGGGTTCCACTTCTTCCTCGACACGAAGCGGTGGTTCCCGCTCTTCGACCTGCCCCTCCATCTCGAAGCGGAGCCCGACCAGACCGAGGAGGGCGTGTAGCGCCGGATCGGGCTCGCGCAGCCTGATCCGGCCCCCGGCCCGCCGGGCGGCCAGTTCGAGGCGCGCGAGCAGATCCACCGCCCCGAGCCCCGGCGGCCCGAGCGCGGCGACGTCCACCACGACGACGCCCGCTCCGGTCGCCTCCAGCCGCGCGCGCACGCCGTCGCACAGCCCGGCCACCTCGTCACGGGTGACGGGGCCGGGCAGCACGAGTACGGCGGGTGTCATGGCTTCCACGAGCGGTAGACCGGGCGGACGGTCAGAACTCATCGCGGTCCGCGCGCTCACGGGGCGTGCCCGCCTGTCCGCCGACGGCATGCGCTCAGGAGGCATGCCCTTGGGCCGGGATCACGGAGCCGACCGTGCGCGCGAAGGGACCGGCCCCGAAGGACCGGCCCCTGGTGGTCATGACCGGCGAGGAACCAGGCCGACGGCATCCGGCCCGACGACGGTCAGGGCCCGACGACGATCAGGGGCCGACAGCTGCCGCCGGCCACGAGGGCGCGGGCCGCCGACGGCCGCGCCCCGAGGGACCGCAGGCCGACAACCGTCGGATGATCCCTGGGGTTCCTGCCCACGGTCCGCATCCATGAGGTTCCCGGTCGACGCCGTCGCCGACCCGCCGTCAGGCGATGCGCTCCAGCACCACAGGCGACGCCGTGAAGGCCGTACCCGGCGCCTCGATGTCGTAGGAGCCCAGCACCGCTTCCACCGCGTACTCGAAGCGCTCGGGCGTGTCCGTGTGCAGGGTCAGCAGGGGCTGGCCCTCGGTGACCTCGTCGCCCGGCTTGGCGTGCAGTTCGACGCCCGCGGCGGCCTGCACCGGGTCCTCCTTGCGGGCGCGCCCGGCACCCAGGCGCCAGGCGGCGATGCCGATGTCGTAGGCGTCCAGGCGGGTCAGGACACCCGAGGTCGGGGCCTTGATGACGTGCTGTTCCCTCGAAGTGGGCAGGGCCGCGTCCGGGTCGCCGCCCTGGGCCGCGATCATGCGCCGCCAGACGTCCATCGCCGAGCCGTCGGCCAGGGCCTTGGCCGGGTCCGCGTCCTTCACGCCGGCCGCGTCGAGCATCTCGCGGGCGAGGGCGAGGGTCAGTTCGACGACGTCCGCGGGGCCGCCGCCGGCCAGCACCTCGACCGACTCGCGGACCTCAAGGGCGTTGCCCGCGGTCAGGCCGAGCGGGGTGGCCATGTCGGTGAGGAGCGCGACCGTCTTGACGCCGTGGTCGGTGCCGAGGCCGACCATCGTGGACGCCAGCTCCCGTGCGTCCTCGATCGTCTTCATGAAGGCGCCCGTGCCCACCTTGACGTCCAGGACCAGCGAGCCGGTGCCCTCCGCGATCTTCTTCGACATGATCGAGGAGGCGATCAGCGGGATCGCCTCGACCGTGCCGGTGACATCCCGCAGCGCGTACAGCTTCTTGTCGGCCGGGGCCAGGCCGTCGCCCGCCGCGCAGATCACCGCGCCGGTGGTGTCCAGGACGTGCAGCATCTCCTCGTTGGAGAGCAGTGCGCGCCAGCCGGGGATCGACTCCAGCTTGTCCAGGGTGCCGCCGGTGTGGCCAAGACCCCGGCCCGACAGCTGCGGGACGGCCGCGCCGCAGGCCGCCACCAGCGGGGCCAGCGGGAGGGTGATCTTGTCGCCGACACCGCCCGTGGAGTGCTTGTCGGCCGTCGGGCGGGACAGCGCCGCGAAGTCCATGCGCTCGCCGGAGGCGATCATCGCGGCCGTCCAGCGGGCGATCTCGCGCCGGTTCATGCCGTTGAGCAGGATGGCCATCGCGAGCGCGGACATCTGCTCGTCGGCGACCTCCCCGCGGGTGTACGCGTCGATGACCCAGTCGATCTGTGCGTCGCTGAGCTCACCGCGGTCCCGCTTGGTGCGGATGACGGAGACGGCGTCCATGGCCATGGCTTGGTTCCTTCCGAGGGTTCCAGCAGCCGTGCGGCCCCCGAGCGATGGCGACAACTCGGCGGGGCCGCACGGGTGTTACTTGGTGAGGTGGTCCGGGCCGAAGGCCTGCGGCAGCATCTCCGACAGCGGCAGGATCCCCGCCGGGGTCTCCAGCAGCAGGTCCGGGCCGCCGAACTCGTACAGCAGCTGGCGGCAGCGGCCGCACGGGACGAGGATCTCGCCCCGCCCGTCGACGCAGGTGAAGTGCGTCAGCCGCCCGCCGCCGGTGCGCTGCAGCTCCGAGACCAGACCGCACTCGGCGCACAGGCCAAGGCCGTACGAGGCGTTCTCGACGTTGCAGCCGGAGACCGTACGGCCGTCGTCGACCAGTGCGGCGACGCCGACCGGGAAGCCCGAGTAGGGGGCGTACGCGTGGGACATGGCGTCCCGCGCCACCTCCCGCAGTCCGTCCCAGTCGACGTCCGGCCGCGAGGTCACTTGCCCTGGCCCTTGCGGTAGCGCATGCCGTCCGCCTTGGGCATCCGCAGGCGCTGCGCGGACAGCGACAGCACCAGCAGGGTGACGACGTACGGGGTGGCGCCCACGAAGTCGCTGGGGACCTCGTCGGTGGTGAGGTACCAGACCAGGACCGCCACGGCCATGACGGCGCTGACGGCGCCCTGGATCATCGCCTTCTTGTACAGCTTCCAGCCAGCCAGTGCGGCGAGCAGGACGACCAGCAGGAGCAGCAGCGCGTGCACGGTCTCGCCGCCGTTGCGCAGCTGGAGGGCGTCGGAGTAGCCGAACAGGCCGGCGCCCATGGCGAGTCCGCCGGGCCGCCAGTTGCCGAAGATCATCGCCGCGAGACCGATGTAACCGCGCCCGCCGGTCTGGTTCTCCAGATACGTGTGCGAGGTGACCAGCGCGAGGAAGGCGCCGCCGAGACCGGCGAGGCCGCCGGAGACGGCGACGGCCGCGTACTTGTAGCGGTAGACGTTGACGCCGAGGGACTCCGCGGCGATCGGGTTCTCGCCGCAGGAGCGCAGCCGCAGACCGAACGCGGTGCGCCACAGCAGCCACCAGCTGCCGACGAACAGCAGCGCGGCGAACACCGTCACCACGGACAGGTCGCTGACCAGGCCGCCGAGGATGCCGGCGAGGTCGGAGATCAGGAACCAGTGGTGCTTCTCGACGGAGCTGAGCGCGTCCGAGAGACCGGGTACGTCGATGTTGGGCAGCGAGTCCACGGGCGGGGACTGCTTGGGGTTGCCGCCCGCGTCGGCCGCCTTGCCGTCCGAGAAGAAGATCTTGGCGAGGTACTGGGTGGCGCCGAGCGCGAGCAGGTTGACCGCGACACCGGAGACGATGTGGTCGACGCCGAAGGTGACGGTCGCGACCGCGTGCACGAGGCCGCCGAGGACACCGAAGCCGATGCCGCACAGCAGGCCGAGCCAGGGGTTGGACTGCCAGCCGATCCAGCCGGCGCCGAAGGTGCCGAGGATCATCATGCCTTCGAGGCCGATGTTGACCACGCCGGCCCGCTCCGACCACAGACCGGCGAGACCGGCAAGGCCGATCGGTACGGCCAGGGCCAGCGCGGCGCTGACCTGGCCCTCGGAGGTGAGCTGGTCGGCGCCGGTGATGACGCGGACCGCGGCGACGAGCAGCAGCGCGCCCGCGACGATCATGAGGATCTGGCCGAGGGAGCGGCCGGAGCGGGTGCGTGCGTTGTCCGCCTTGGGCGCCGCGGGGGGCGGCGTGTCGGTCATCGTGGCAGTCATCGCGCCACCTCCTGCTTCTCGGTCGGGGCGGCGGCCTGGGCGGCGAGTTCCGCGCCGACCCGCTGCTGCTGGCGCTTGAGGCCGTAGCGGCGCACGATCTCGTAGGCGATGACGACGCACAGGACGATGACGCCCTGGATCACGCCGAGGATCTCCTTGTCGTAGCCCTCGAACTCAAGGTGGTTGGTGGTGCGCTCCAGGAAGCCCCACAGCAGCGCGCCGAGGGCGATGCCGACCGGGTGGTTGCGGCCGAGCAGCGCGATGGCGATGCCGGTGAAGCCGATGCCGACCGGGAAGTCGTTGCTGAACTGGTGGCTGTCGTTGAGCAGGGTCGGCATGCCGATCAGACCGGCCACCGCGCCCGAGATCACCATGCTGGTGGCGACCATCTTCTTCACCGAGACACCGCTCGCGGCCGCCGCGCTCTCGGACTGGCCGACGGTGCGCAGGTCGAAGCCGAAGCGGGTACGGCCGAGCACGAACCAGTAGGCGATGCCCACCAGGATGGCGATGACGATGAAGCCCCACAGCTCGCCCGCCGCGCCCGTGTCGATCTGGAAGAAGTACGAGGAGTCCGGGAGCGGCTTCGTGGAGACGACCGTGCCGCCGCTCTGCAGCTCGGCGAGCTTTCCGGGCTGGAGCAGGAAGGCGATGATCGCGGTGGCGATCGAGTTCAGCATGATCGTCGAGATGACCTCGCTGACCCCGCGGGTCACCTTGAGGACGCCCGCGATGGCCGCCCACACGGCGCCGGTGCCCATGGCGCACAGGATGATCAGCGGGATGGAGATCCAGCCGGGCGTGGTCAGCGCGCCGCCGAGGACGGCGGCGAAGAACGCGGCGATGCGGTACTGGCCGTCGACGCCGATGTTGAACAGGTTCATCCGGAAGCCGATGGCCACCGAGACACCCGCCAGGTAGTACGTCGTCGCCTTGTTGAGGATGTAGACCTGGCTGTCGCTCGCGGAGCCGTAGGTCACCATGTCGCTGAAGGCGGCGCCCGGGTTCTTGCCGGTGGCGAGGATCACCAGGGCGGTGACGACGAGCGCGGCGACGATCGCGAGCAGCGGGGCCGCGATACCGAGGAGCAGCCGCTCCTTGTCGATGCGTTGGGTCAGCTTCTTCATCGGGCGTCGTCCTCTGTGCGCTCCGGGCCGGCGGCCGCTGTGTGCTCCAGGTGGCCGCTGGCCGCACCGGTCATGGCGGAGCCCAGCTCCTCGGGGGTGATGGTGGCGGGGTCGGCGTCGGCGACGAGCCGGCCGCGGTACATCACGCGCAGGGTGTCGGAGAGGCCGATGAGCTCGTCCAGGTCGGCCGAGATCAGCAGCACGGCCAGGCCCTCGCGGCGGGCCTCGCGGATGTGGTCCCAGATCGCGGCCTGCGCGCCGACGTCCACACCGCGGGTGGGGTGGGCGGCGATGAGCAGCTTGGGCGAGTGGCTCATCTCGCGGCCGACGATCAGCTTCTGCTGGTTGCCGCCGGACAGCGAGGCGGCCGTCACGTCGATGCCGGGGGTGCGGACGTCGTACGCCGCGATGATGCGGTCGGTGTCGGCGCGGGCGCCCTTGATGTCGAGCAACTGGCCGCGGGAGTTGGGGCGTTCGGTGACGTGGCCGAGGATGCGGTTCTCCCACAGCGGGGCTTCCAGGAGGAGGCCGTGGCGGTGGCGGTCCTCGGGGATGTAGCCGATGCCGGCCTCGCGGCGGTGGCGGGTGGGGGCGTGCGAGATGTCGGTGTCGCCGAGGGTGATGACACCGGCGTCCGGGTCGCGGATGCCCATGATCGCCTCGACCAGTTCGGACTGGCCGTTGCCCTCCACGCCGGCGATGCCGAGGACTTCACCCTGGTGGATGGTGAAGGAGATCGCGTCGAGGATGACGCGCTCGACGCCGTCGAGGTCGGTCTGGCTGAGGTTGAGCTTGTCGACCTTGAGCAGCGGGACGTCGGTGACCGTGGACTCCTCGGTCTCCGGCGTGGGCAGCTCACTGCCGACCATCAGCTCGGCGAGCTGCTTGGGCGTGGTGCCGGCCGGCTCGACCGTGCCGACGGTGGTGCCGCGGCGGATGACGGTGATCTCGTCGGCCACGGACAGCACTTCGCCCAGCTTGTGGGAGATGAAGATGACGGTGAGGCCCTCGGCCTTGAGCTCGCGCAGGTTGTCGAAGAGCGCCTCGACCTCCTGCGGCACCAGGACGGCGGTGGGCTCGTCGAGGATGAGCGTCTTGGCGCCGCGGTAGAGGACCTTGAGGATCTCCACGCGCTGCCGGTCGGCGACCCCGAGCTCTTCGAGCAGGACGTCGGGCCGCACGTTCAGGCCGTACGCGTCGGAGATCTCCTTGATCTTCGTACGGGCCCCGGCGCCGATGCCGTGCAGCTTCTCCGCGCCCAGGACCACGTTCTCCAGGACGGTGAGGTTGTCGGCCAGCATGAAGTGCTGGTGGACCATGCCGATGCCGCGGGCGATGGCGTCGGCCGGGTTGTTGAAGGTGACGGTCTCGCCGCCCACGGTGATGGTGCCCTCGTCCGGCTGCTGCATGCCGTAGAGGATCTTCATCAGGGTGGACTTGCCGGCACCGTTCTCGCCGCACAGGGCGTGCACGGTGCCCGTGCGGACGGTGATGTCGATGTCCTTGTTGGCCACGACACCGGGGAATCGCTTGGTGATGCCGCGCAGTTCGACGGCAGCGGGAGGGCTGGACGCGTTGATGGCGCACTCTCCTGATGGGGAAAGGGGCTGCGTAGGGGAGGGCAGGCGTCGGCGACGCCAGGGTCTGTCCGGCGGGTCATTCCGGTGTCGCGGGGTCTGGCACGCCCATCTGCGGCGTTGTCGTCGGTTGCCGACGCTCCGCGTCGCCGCCCTCCTCCGCCTTGCAGCTGGACGCACCAGACCCCGCTCACGTGCGTGACAAGGTACCGCTGACATGCACCGGCCTGACCCGCCGGACAGACCCTGTCGCGACAACTCCAAGCTACACGCGTAGAGTTGACACATTGTTATGGCTCGACGAGGGGTTGTCGAGACCCCTCGCCGAGCCAGGGTTCCGGCGGGAACCGTCAGGTCAGCTGGTCTTGACCTTGACGGAGCCGTCGACGATCTTCGCCTTCGCGGCGTCCAGCTGCGTCTTGATGTCGTCGATGAAGCCACCGCTGGTGGCCAGGCCGACACCGCCCTTGGCGAGCGAGTAGATCTGGTTGCCGGTCAGCGGCTTGCCGTCGTGCACGGACTTGACGAAGTCGTACACGCCGACGTCCACGTTCTTGACCATCGAGGTCAGGATCGAGTTCTTGTACTTCGACAGACCCGGGATGTTGTACTGGTCGGAGTCCACGCCGATGGCCCAGGCGCCCTTGACCGCGGAGACGGCCTCGATCGAGCCGTTGCCGGAGGAGCCGGCCGCGGCGTAGATCACGTCGGCGCCGTTGTCGAGCTGGCCGGACGCGGCTTCCTTGCCCTTGTCGGGGCTGGCGAAGCCGGACAGGTCGGAACCGTGGGTCAGGTACTGGACGTCGACCTTGACCTTGGAGTTGGTGTCCTTGACGCCCTGGACGTAACCGGCCGCGAACTTCTTGATCAGCGGGGTGTCCACACCGCCGATGAAGCCGACGTGGTCCTTCTTGGTCTTCAGCGCCGCCGCGACACCCGCCAGGTAGGAGCCCTGCTCCTCGGTGAAGGTGATGCTGTCGACGTTCTTCGCCGTCGCGACCGAGTCGATCAGACCGAAGCTGACCTTCGGGTACTTGGCGGCGACCTTGTCGACCGAGGTGGCGTAGGAGAAGCCGACGGCCACGATCGGGTTGTAGCCCGCGTCCGCGAGGTCGGTCAGGCGCTGCTCACGGTCGGCCTCGGTGTCGGAGCTCTTGGCGGTCAGTTCCTTGATGGAACCGCCGAACTCCTTCTCGGCCTTGTCGGCGCCGCGCGCGGCGGAGTCGTTGAAGGAACGGTCACCACGGCCGCCGACGTCGTAGGCGAGGCCGATCTTGATCCCCTTGTCACCGCCGGAGGAGGCGGACGACGAGGTGTCACTGTCGGAGGAGGTACTGCCACAGGCTGTGGCAGTCAGTGCGAGAGCTGCGGAAGCGGCGACCGCAGCGGAAAGCTTGGCTACCCGGCGCACGGGAAGGCTCCTTCACCTGACCTGAGCGCCATATCGGCGCTGGATGTGAGCACCATGCCAGTGCTCAGGCCTGCACGCCCAGGCGGCGTCGGCTTCGCGGCATCGTAACGCGCGTAGATGTCAGAAAAAGACCTACTCCAAAGCCGTTATCGATTCGAGGCAAACGGCGTCTGAACTCGGGCTCCGCCCGCCTGACCCGGCTCGATTTCGAACGGCGCACGATTGGCTTACAACCGTGTTGCGCCGGACGGCGCAACAGCCCTCGTGGGGGCTGTCGCGCCCGTCGGCTACTGCTCCGCGTCCAGCAGTGCGGCGGCGGTGAACATCTCCACGCCCACCGTGATCGCCGACTCGTCGGCGTCGAAGTCGCCCTGGTGCAGATCGCGTACGGTCCGCTCCCCCGGGGTGCGCACGCCGAGCCGGGCCATGGCGCCGGGCACGTGCTCCAGGTACCAGGAGAAGTCCTCGCCGCCCAGGCTCTGCTCGGTGGACTCGACGGCGTCCGCGCCCCGGCGGGCGGTCATGGCGTCGCGCAGCAGGTCGGTGACGACCGGGTCGTTGACGACCGGCGGGACGCCCCGGACGTAGGTGATCTCCGACTTGGCGCGGTGCAGGTTGGCGATCTCGTCGATCGCGGCGACCACGATGTCGGGCGCCTGCCGCCAGGTCTCCAGGTCCAGGCAGCGCACGGTGCCGGAGAGCTCGGCGTGCTGCGGGATGACGTTGGGCGCGTGCCCGGTCTCGATCCGTCCCCAGGTGACCGCGAGTCCGCTACGGCTGTCCACGCGCCGGCCGACCAGGGCGGGCACGTCGGTGGCGACCCGGGCGGCGGCGGTGACCAGGTCGGTGGTCAGGTGCGGGCGGGCGGTGTGGCCGCCGGGGCCGTCGAGGGAGACCTCCAGGCGGTCGCAGGCGGAGGTGATGGCTCCGTGCCGCAGTCCGATCCGGCCGGCGTCCACCCGCGGGTCGCAGTGCACGGCGACGATCCGTCCCACCCCGTCCAGCACCCCGCACTCGATGGCGTCGGCGGCGCCGCCGGGCAGCACCTCCTCGGCAGGCTGGAACAGCAGCCGCACGGGACGGGGCAGCAGGCCCTGCCGGTGCAGCTCGGCGAGGACCAGACCGGCGCCGAGCACCACGGTGGTGTGCACGTCGTGACCGCAGGCGTGCGCGCGGTCGGGCACGGTGGAGCGGTACGCGCACTCACTCTTCGTGTCCGGGATCGGCAGGGCGTCGATGTCGGCCCGCAGGGCGAGCATGGGCCGCCCGCCGTCCCACTCGCCGATGTCACAGATGAGCCCGGTCCCGATGGCGAGCACGCGCGGCTTCAGCCCCGCCTGCTCGAGGCGGGCCTTGATCGCCGCGGTCGTGCGGAACTCCTGGTTGCCCAGCTCGGGGTGCATGTGCAAGTCGCGGCGGAAGGCGACGAGTTCGGCACGCAGGGCGGCGGGCAGCGTGCCGGGAAGCAGGGCTTCCCCGGGCAGATCGGCCTCGGACTCCAGTGACATAAGTTGCTTCACCCTCTGAAGGGTAGGACGCCGGAGGGACCAACTGACCCTCGATCAACAAAAGTTCAACCCGTTAGGGGAAGAAAATCTGGTCGCCCGACGCATATGTATCGGTTCGGATGGGTAAACTCGCCCGTTTTTCGGTCGGGCGGATCATGAGATCCACGGAGAGTCACTCCTTCAACGGATACCACGCTCGGCACGCACCCGGCGGTTCTGTTCACCTGTCGGGACCGCACTGTCGCACAACCGTGGCAGGACGCTCCGCCGGGCGAACGGGAGATGCCGCCCCGATGAACCGGCGGACGGGTGGGTGCGGGCCGCACTAGGGTGCGGGCACGTGAGCCCAGAAACCGCGGATTTCCTGCACACCACCCGGACCTCGTACGACACGATCGCCGACGCCTACACCGAGCGGTTCTCGGACTGGCTGGGCATCCACACCCTGGACAGAGCCCTGATCACCGGCTTCGCGGAGCTGGTGGGAGAGGCGGGCGGCGGGCCGGTGGCCGACATAGGCAGCGGCCCCGGCCATGTCACCGCCCGGCTCCAGCGGCTCGGCATCCCCGTCTTCGGCGTGGACCTCTCGCCCCGCATGGTGGAGCTGGCCCGCCGGGCCCACCCCGAGGTGCGCTTCCACGTGGGGTCGATGACGTCCCTGGACCTGCCGTCGGAGACCCTCGGCGGGATCGTCGCGCTCTACTCGATCATCCACGTCCCCGACGACCAAGTGCCCACGGTCCTCACCGAGTTCCACCGCCTCCTGGCCCCGGGCGGTCACGTCCTGCTCGGCTTCCAGAGCGGCGACGACGACGGCCGGCTGCACCTCGCCGAGCGCTTCGGGCACGACATCGCGCTCGACTACTACTGGCGCACCCCGGACGCGGTGACCGAACAGCTCGTCAAGGCGGACCTCCGCCCGGTCACCCGGGTGGTCCGGGAACCCCAGGACACGGAGACCCGCCCGCGCGCGTTCCTGGTGGCCCGCAAGGACGGCTGAGCCGACTCTCCGGGTCAGGCCACCACTGTCACCGACGACAGGCGGGTGACGTCCTTGGCCGTGCCCGTGACGCCGGACAGGAAGCCCTGGGCGCGGGGGGAGGCCTTGTCGGTGAGCCAGTCGGGGTCGATGTCGCAGACGGCGACGCGGACCTCGGTGCCGGCCAGGGCCAGCGGCAGGGTGTGGACGACCGTCGAGGGGAAGCTGAGGATCGTGCGGCCGATCGGGCCGCGGCGGGCGATCAGCTCCAGCGGCAGGTCGGGCCGGACGATCTCCAGAGTCGTCTCGGCGGCCAGCCGGTGGAGCTTGTCGGTGGCCTCGCGGCGGTGCGCGAAGTACCGGGTGGCGCCGTGCGCCTTGGCGAGGTGCTGGACGGCCTCCAGGTAGCGCTCGCCGTCCACCACACCGGTCTCCACCAGCGAGGTGCCGACCATGTCGGCGCCCTTGGTGATGCGGGGCGGCCCGAAGCGGGCGCGGGTCCAGGAGAAGTCGTTGGCGGTGACCGTCACTCCGGCCGGCGTCTCGTCCATCGGCATGGAGGAGAACACCTCGACCCGTCTCTTCGCGCTCGGCGTGAGCCGGTGCCGGGCCCGGGAGGACACCGGGGCGAAGAGCAGGTCCCGCGCGCCCGGCCGGCCGCCCTTGCGGTGCCAGCGCACCAGGCGCTCCCCGCGGGCCAGTTGGGCGACGAACTCCATGGTCGCGGTGCCGTCGTCGACGACGACGAGGTCGCGGGCCTTGGTGATGGTCAGCAGCAGTTGTACGTAACGGGAGAAGGGGTCGCCCAGGACGACCCGGGGTGCCCGCCGGAGCAGGCCGCTCAGGCCGCCGATCGTCTGGAACGGTGCCGCCGGACCGCCTCGGGCCTCCTCCCAGCGGACGTGGTGACCCTCCTCGCGGGCCAGCTCCGCCATCCGGCGCAGCTGACCGCGGGTCATCGGGTCGGTCGGGGACAGCACGACGAGGGTGAGCTCCGCGCCGGGCGCATGGGCGTGCGCCCACTCCAGCACGTTCAGGAGCTGTACCGGGCTCTCGACGAACGCGAGCGTGGGGTGGCCGGCGGATCCGGCGCGGGGGCTCATCGACGTATGACCGTCCCTGTGTGGATCAGACCGAGACCGGCTCGCCCGCCGCGGCGGCGATCTCCGCCTCGGCGACGACGCCCGGCACGCGGCGCAGCTTCTTCATCGGGCCGAGCTCCGAGTCGTAGACCTTCTTGACGCCGTCACCGAGCGAGGCCTCGATGGTACGGATGTCGCGCACGAGGCGCTGGAGGCCCTGCGGTTCGACCGAGGCGGCCTGGTCGGAACCCCACATCGCGCGGTCCAGGGTGATGTGACGCTCGACGAAGGTGGCGCCGAGGGCGACCGCGGCGAGGGTGGTCTGCAGGCCCGTCTCGTGACCGGAGTAGCCGATCGGGACGTTCGGGTACTCGGCCTGGAGGGTGTTGATGACGCGGAGGTTGAGCTCCTCGGCCTGCGCGGGGTAGGTCGAAGTGGCGTGGCACATCAGGATGTTGTCCGAGCCGAGGACCTCGACCGCGTGGCGGATCTGCTTCGGGGTGGACATGCCGGTGGAGAGGATGACCGTGCGGCCGGTGGCGCGCAGCGCGCGCAGCAGCTCGTCGTCGGTCAGCGACGCGGAGGCGACCTTGTGGGCCGGGACGTCGAACTTCTCCAGGAAGGCGACGGCCTCGGTGTCCCACGGGGAGGCGAACCAGTCGATGTCCCGGCTCTTGGCGTACGAGTCGATCTGGCGGTACTCGTCCTCGCCGAACTCGACGCGGTGGCGGTAGTCGATGTAGGTCATGCGGCCCCAGGGGGTGTCGCGCTCGATGTCCCACTGGTCGCGCGGGGTGCAGATCTCCGGGGTGCGCTTCTGGAACTTGACCGCGTCGCAGCCGGCTTCGGCGGCGGCGTCGATCAGCTTGAACGCGTTCTCCAGCTCGCCGTTGTGGTTGATGCCGATCTCGCCGACGACGTAGACCGGGTGACCGGGGCCGGCGGTCTTCGAACCGAAGGTGCGCAGACGGGAGTTGCTCATGGCGGGTGGTGTCCTTACTTGTTGAGGGAATCGAGAGAGGGGCCGAGGATCCAGCTGGCGATCTCTCGGATCGCGCCGTCGCCACCGGGGACGGTGGTGACCGCACGGGCGGCGCCGCGTACCACGTCGTGGGCGCTCGCGACCGCCACGGGCCAGCCCACGAGGGCGAAGCACGGGAGGTCGTTGACGTCGTTGCCGACGTAGAGCACGCGCTCGGGCGCGATGCCCTGCTCCTCGCACCACTGCTTCAGTGCGAGATCCTTCCGGTCGATGCCGTGCAGGACCGGGATCTGCAGCTTCCGGGCCCGCGCGGCGACGACAGGGTTCTGCTCCGTGGACAGGATCAGCATCTTCAGGCCGGTCTTGCGCAGCGCCGCGATGCCCAGTCCGTCGCCGCGGTGCACGGAGACGAACTCCTTTCCATCGGCGTCGATCAGCACCCGGTCGTCCGTCTGGGTGCCGTCGAAGTCCAGTACGACCGCGTCGATGTCGGCGCCGGTCGGCAGCGAACCGGGGCGGTCCGCGTCGAAGAGGGGTGCGAGCGCCCGGGCGCGGGCGAGCTCGTGGTGGTCGTCGATCTCCAGCACGCGGGCCGGGTCGGTGCGCACGAGTTCGGTGCGGCCGAAGAAGCGGTGCTGGTGCTCGCGGAAGCCCACCGCGTCCATCGCGTAGACGGCGCCGGTCTCCAGGAAGTCCTGGGGGCGGTCCTGGCGGCGCGGGCGGAAGGACTTGTCGTGGTTGACGCCGTAGCCGCCGCCGGTGGCCGCGTCGGTCTCCGCGACGGTGCCGGCCCTGGCCTCGTCGTCGGCGTCGCGCCATACGAAGCCGTGGAAGGGGGCCACCGTCAGGGCGGAGTCGGCGCCGTTGTCGACGACCGCGCCGACGACGCCGTCCACGTCCTCGCGGATGATGAACGGGCTGGTGCACTGCACGAGCAGCACCACGTCGACCGGCGCCCCGTGCAGGGCCTCGTGCGCGTCCATGGCGTGCAGTACGGCGGCCTCGGAGGTGGCGGTGTCGCCGGCGATGGCGGCGGGGCGCAGCACGACCTCGGCGCCCGCCGAGCGGGCCGCGGCGGCGATGGCCTGGTCGTCGGTGGAGACCACGACGTCCGTCACCAGCCGGCTGGCCCGGCACTCGCGCACGGCACGGGCCACCAGCGGTACACCTCCCACGGAGGCGAGGTTCTTCGCGGGCACACCCTTGGAACCGCCGCGCGCGGGAATCACCGCGAGCACCCGGCGCACCGAAGCGCCTTGACCCGCTCCGGGGTTGGACATGGGCTCTACTCCTTGGGACGAGTTCGAGGACGGCGGCAGACCGGCCGGACGAAGGCTCACAGCCCCACCACCCGCCGCGGCACAGGAGCGATCCGCCGCACGCCATGCCGGCAGGCACCGCGCACCGAAGCGCCTTGACCCGCTCCGGGGTTGGACATGGGCTCTACTCCTTGGGACGAGTTCGAGGACGGCGGCAGACCGGCCGGGCGGGGGTTCACGGACGCACCGTCCGTCGCGGCGACGGGTGGCGGGGACTCACAGGTCTCCCATCCGTCGGATCACCGGGGCGACGCGCTGCACGCCGTGGCGGTAGGCGCCGCGGGCGGCGCGGCGGACTATCTGCTTGACCGCGCCGGGTTCCTTGTCGGCGGCGGGGGCGCCGGGCAGCGGGCTGCCGTCCGGGCCGAGGTGGTGGCGGGCGAGGATGCCGGGCAGGTAGCCGGGCGCGGTCGCCGGTGTGTAGTACGGGGTGAGGGGCGCGAGGCCGCCGGGCCTGGCGAGCAGCTTGGTGATCCGCTCGCGCGCCGCGTCGAACGCGGTGGCGTACGAACCGTCCGCGGCGACGCCTTGACGGGCCACCCACTCCTCGTCGGGCTCGGGCCGGTAGCCCTCGTCCAGCTGGTCCCAGGAGGCGAGGCAGCCGGAGCCCACGAAGTGGTGGTTGCCGAGCACCTCGCGCACGCCCAGGTCGCTGAGGACGACGGTCGGAATACGCCGGTGCAGTGATTCGAGTGCGGCAGTCGAGCTGATCGTGACCAGCAGGTCGGTGCGGTCGAGGACCTCGCCCATGTTCCCGTACACCAGGCGGAAGTTGGCCGGTGCGTCGAGCTTCTGGGCCAGCTTCTGGTAGGGCAGTTCCTCGATGTGGGTGGTGTGTTCGCCCGGCCGGGACCGCAGCTTGAGCAGCACCTCGCGCTCGGGGTGCCGGCGGGCGTGCCGGATCAGCCGCTCCAGCAGGTACGTACGGTCCTTGCGGCTGTCCGGGACGGACGGCTGCGCGGCGAACACCACGGTGTACGGGTCGTGTTCACCTTCGTAGGGGGCGCCGCCGAGGAACGGGAGTGCCACCTCCGTCACCGACGAGGCGTCCGCGCCCACCCCTTCGTACACACCTCTGAAACGGTCCGCGTCCTGGCGGGAGTTGGCGAGGACGAGGTCCGCGCCGTGCCGCAGCAGCAGGCCGTCGGCGAGCTTCTCGTAGACGACGCCGACATAGCCGGTGACGACGACGGGACGCCGCTTGCGGCCCTCCCACACGCGCTTGAGGCCGTGCAGCATGGCCTGGACGCCGCCGCCGACCAGGGAGAGCACGACCAGGTCGTACTCCTCCTCGGCCATGACGCGCAGGAACTCCAGCGCCGTGACCTCCTTCAGGGAGTCGACATGGACGCCCACTTCGGCCAGTTGGCGCGCCGTGGGGGTGGCCCGGCCGCGCAGCAGGAAACCGCTGAGCTCGGGGCCGACTTGCGCGGCGTCGCGCCCTGCGGCTTCCATGGTCGGGCCCGGAACGATACGAGCCGCGGTCAACGCACCCCATTTCCAGCGGGTGTCGGAGTCCGCGAGAACAGCGATTCTCATGGGCTTAGTTGTACTAGGCGGCACAACGAAGACGCTAGGAACCAAATCCAAGGTGCGGCCCAACCGCACCTGGCCAAAAAGTTAACAACACATCGCCGAGAGCCGAACTGGCTCGCCAAAGCCTCGGAAGTACATGGGATGCACCGTTCCGACACATGGAGTTCACCCGCCGTACGGGTACCGGAAAGTTCCGCAGCCGAGCCGCCTCCTAGGCTTTTGCGGGTGCCAAAGCTCTCCGTGATCGTGCCGTTCTACAACGTGCAGCAATATGCCCCGGACACCCTCAGAAGCCTTCGCCTCAACGCTCGACCGGATTTCGAGTTCGTTCTTGTGGACGATCATTCGAAGGATGAAACTCCGGCCATCCTTGAACGCGCGGCCGAGGAACTGTCGGCCGTGGCCCAGGTGCGCTACGTCCGCCACGAGAAGAACGGAGGCCTCGCCACCGCCCGCAACACCGGTCTGGACGCGTCCAGCGGCGAGTACCTGACCTTCCTCGACGGGGACGACTGGCTGGCCCCGGGCTACTACGAGCAGTTGGTGGCGGCCATGGAGAAGCTGGACTGCGACTTCATCCGCACCGACCACGTGCAGGCGACCGCCCGCTCCCGCTCGGTGCACCGGGTGCCGCACGGGCGCCGCTGGGAGGTCATGAACCCGCGCGAGGCGATCCTGCCCGCCGACCGCACGACCTCGGTGGACTACGCCTACGCGTGGGCCGGCGCCTATCACCGCCGCCTTCTGGAGAAGGGCCTGCTGCACTTCACGGACGGGCTGCGCACCGCGGAGGACCGGCCGTGGATCTGGAAGCTGCACCGCGAGGCGGAGTCGTTCGCCGTGGTGAGCCTGCTCGGCGTCTTCTACCGGCGCGGGGTCGCCTCCTCGCTCACCCAGATCGGTGACGTCCGTCAACTCGACTTCATCCGCGCCTTCGACCAGGTGGTGGAGGAGACCGCGCTCGACCCGGACTCCGCGCGGCTGCTGCCGAAGGCCGTGCGGACGTACTGCGCGATCATCGCCCACCACCTCGCGGACGACTCCAAGTGGGAGCCGGCCGTGGCCAAGCAGCTGCGTTCGATGAGCGCGGCGGCCATACAGCGCATGCCGCAGGAAGCGCTCGGTGACGTGCTCGACACCATGGACCTGCGCCGCTCCTCCAAGCTGCGGCGGCTGCGGCGCCGGATCACCACAGCGAAGGCGGCCGCCTGATGCCCCGCACCACCCGGATCTTCTGCGTCTCGACGCTGTACGGCGCGGCCACGCTCGCCGCGGCCATAGAGTCCGACCTCTTCCCGGAGGCGGACGGTGACCGGCAGGTGCTGCTGGTCTTCAACAACTCCACGACGCCGGAGACCACTCCGGCCGTCGACGAGATGCCGGGCTTCGAGCCGCTGCGCGACCACTTCGACGCCGTGCTGTCGTGGAACGAGGCCATCCGCCCCTTCCACCCGGGCGCGTGGGCGCCGCGGCCCGACGACATCCCGCTCTTCGAGCGCTATCTGCGGCTGCTGTGGGAGCTGGGCGACGACAGGGTGGAGCTGGTCCTGGAGTCCATCCAGGTCGCGCCCGCCCTCACCGTGGCCCAGCTGTTCACCGAGGCCCCGGTCGAGGTGTACGCCGACGGTCTGATGAGTTACGGCCCCACCCGCAACAAGCTCGACCCGCTGGTCGGCACGCGGGTGCGGCGGCTGCTCCACCTCGACCTGGTGGCCGGTCTGACGCCGATGCTGCTGACCGAGTTCGACGTGCCGGCGCAGGTCGTGCCGACCACGGCCTTCCTGAAGGTGATGGGCGAACTCACCGCCGCCGTGCCCGAGGCGCCGGTGCTGCCGGCCAACTCGGCGCTGCTGCTTGGCCAGTACCTGTCCGCGCTGAACATCCTCTCCGCGAAGGAGGAGGAGGACCTGCACGTGCGGATGATGCGCGGGGCGGTCGAGCGGGGTCACCGCGCGATCGTCTTCAAGCCGCATCCCACCGCGCCGGCCCGCTACAGCCGGATCCTGGAGGCGGAGGCCGAGCAGCTGGGCGTCGACCTCACCGTCCTGGACCTGCCGGTCCTGGCGGAGGTGCTGTTCGAGAAGTCCCCGCCCGCGCTGGTCGTCGGCTGCTTCTCGACCGCGCTGTTCACGGCGGCCGCGTTCTACGGCCTGCCCGTGGCCCGGGTCGGCACCGAGCCGCTGCTGGACCGCCTGACTCCGTACCAGAACAGCAACCGGGTCCCGGCCGTTCTCGCGGACGCGGTGATCCCGGATCTGGAGGACCGCAAGGGCGAGGAGACGGTTCCCGCGAAATCGCTGGGCGGCCTGGTCACCGCGGTCGGTTTCACCATGCAGCCGCAGATCCACCACGCCCTGCGCCCGGCGGCCGAAAAATACCTGTCCAAGGAATTCGGCCCGCGCACCCAGCGCTACTTCAAGCGGAAGCGGCTCACCTCACTCGGCCTGCCGGGCGGTATCCCGGAACGGCTGGCGTTTTTGCCGCGCAATGCGACGGCACGTCGGGTGGTACGTCGGGCCCGGGCGCTCAAGAAGGTGGTGAAGCGCTAGGCGAACCAGGAGTAAACCTCAGGCCAAGCCCGGGGAAATGCACGATGGCGATTGCCTTACTCCTGTGAATTCACGGTGATGCGGCTCCCAGGTCCATAGGATCTCGGGAGCCGCCCCCATCGATTCTCCTCCGTGAGGCATTCCATGACCAAGCTCGGCCGGCTCTACTCGAAGTTCGACAGCGTCACTCTTCCGGACGATCTGCCGTACACCCAGGTGAGTGCTTGGGAACTGCAGTTCCTGTATCTCGTGGGGCGCCACGAACTCTCGGGCAACGGCCGGATCGTCGAACTCGGGTCCGGCGGCGGCGGGTCGACGTACGCGCTCGCGATGGGCCTGCGGGAGAACCCCGCCTTCGACGAGAAGACGGGACGCCTGCACGCGTACGACTTCTTCCGGGTCGGCAAGGGCACGTTCGCCTCGGAGAAGTTCTTCACGTCGGGCCACAAGCCGGAGGACGACAACTCGTTCCTGAACGACTTCCGGGGCCGCCTGGAGCCCTTCCTCCCGTTCCTGGAGATCCACGCGGGTGACCTCTGGCAGACCTCCGACCCGGACGACACGACCCCCGTCGAGTTCCTGCACATCGACATCGCCAAGACGGCCCGGGTCTTCCGCTGCGTCTCGGAACGCTTCCTGACCCGCCTCG
The DNA here is from genome assembly GCF_044750545.1 of Streptomyces sp. NPDC088794. Taxonomy (NCBI): domain Bacteria; kingdom Bacillati; phylum Actinomycetota; class Actinomycetes; order Kitasatosporales; family Streptomycetaceae; genus Streptomyces; species Streptomyces sp. NPDC088794. Next base: position 419,365 of record NZ_JBIVKB010000002.1, read on the forward strand.
AGCCCGGCTCGATCGTCCTCCACCAGGACTTCGCGGGCCCGCGCCTGCCGTGGCTCCACCACAGCACCGGCGCGCTGCTCCCCTACATCGAGATCGCGGGCCCCCCGATCCGCTCCACCCTCGCCTTCGAGGTCACGAAGCCGATCCCGGCGGACGTGCTGAAGCGCATCTCGGAGGACGACTACACGGTCGACGAGAAACTCGCCCTCATCACCGCCGTCCAGGACCGCATCGACCGCGACCACACCGACGGCATCCCCTTCAAGTCCGTCCTGGAACTGGCCAAGGCGTACGTCGCCCACTACGACGGCCAGCACAAGCGCGCCTGGTCGATCGCGAAGCCACTGACGTCGGACGAGTACCTGAGCCGCACCCGGGCGGACCACTTCGAACAGCTGCGGAAGGCCGCCGAGGGGGAGCGCAAGGCTCCTCGCCGGTCTCCGTTGTCGCGGCTGCGGCGGTTGGTCCGCAAGGCGGTACGCCACTGACGGCCCGGCGACCCGCCGTCCTGAAGGTCACCGCGTCCGCGTGGTGACCTTCATCTGCGTCGGCACACCAGCAGACGCGTCTCGCCCCGCACGGACGGGCAGTCGTACTCGGCCGTGATACGCCGCCAGAGTTCCGTCGCGATCTTCGTGGGCCGGAACCAGGCCGGATCCAGGACGGCGTACGGCGCCGGGTCGCGGTCGACGCAGGCGGCGTTCTCCTTGTACGAGGGCCGCTCGATGATGTCCGGGATGAGGCGCGTGCGCTGGAGGAACGTGGCGACCGGGTAGCGGCACTGGGCGGGATGGTCGACGTAGTACGCCGTGTTGCCGAAGGCGAGGTAGAGCACAGGCGCGTCGGCGGGCATCTCGGCTCTGATCGCGTCCGCCTCCTTCTCCGTCCGCCGCGCCTCGCGCAGGTACTCGGCGCTGGTCATGGTGACCTTGCCCTTCGACACCAGGTGCGGGGAGCCGGGCCACACGCACCCGGCCAGGCAGACGACACCGGCCAGGGCCACCACGACCGCGGACCGGCGTCGGGAGCTTCGGGAAGCGGTCCGGCCGCGCTCGCGCGCCACGTCCACCACTGCCGCCAGCAGCGCGACGAGGCCCAACGCCCAGAGGACGTACGACCGTTGGTCGCCCTTGGGTGCCGCCGTGTAGAGCACGGGCAGCGCGCCGTACAGCAGTGAGACGGCGCCGAAGAACCAGGGTGGCGAGCGGCGCGCACCGCCCACGGCGAGGCCCCAGGCCGCGGCGGCGAGCACCGGCATCGGGGCGCCGTGGTAGAGGAACCAGTTGCCCTGCACGAACACGGCCGCCAGGGCGCAGAGGCCGACGGCCAGGGCCACCAGGGCCAGTTCGGTGCGCCGGCGCCGCCCGCGGACCCGGGTGAGCACCAGCAGCAGCGCTCCGGGGGCGAGCAGGAGCACCGGGCTGACCACGGACCGGTCGGCGAGGTAGTCCACGGAGCGTTCGAGGAGGAAGAGCGGGTGGACGGCTGTCCGGCCGAGGGTGGACTGGTTGGTCGCCGGCATGTCCTGGACCCACTGCCACTCGTGCGACCCCGCGAGCAGGCTCAGCCCGAACAGGGCCGGCGCCGCGAGCACCGCGACGAGCGCGAGCCGTGCGGCGCGGCCGCGGTCGACGGCGTACACGAGCAGGACGCCGATCACGGCCGTGGTGGCGGTCGAGTACTTCATCAGCACCGCGAGGGCGAGCGGCGGGGCGGCGAGCAGGGCCGCCGGCCAGGGCCGGGTGGGGCCGAGTGCGGCGGCGACGGCCACGACCGTCAGGACCACGGCCGCCCACTCCGCCTGAAGGAAGTCGTTTCTGGGGGCCAGGGCCAGCGCGAGGCCGACGGCTCCCGCCGTGAGGGCGGCCTCGCGGGCGGTGACCCGGCGCAGCAGCGCCGAGTGGAGGGCGTAGGCGGCCGCGGCGGCGAGCAGGACGCCCTCCGCCGCGATCAGCGCCTCGCGGGCGGTCGTGGTCCCGAAGGTCGGGCGGTCGAGGCCCGCGATGAACCAGCGGTAGAAGAAGGGCCGGTGGGTGAAGACCTCCGAGGGCGAGTAGCCGGCCCTGCCGCCCGTGCGCAGGGCGCCGAGAGCGTACTGGAGGTCACCGGTGAGCCGTCGGGTGAGCACGGCGTACACGACGGCCGCCACCGACGGGAGGGCGACCAGCGGCCACCACGACGCCGAGCGACGACGCTCCCGCGACCCGGAGGCCGCGGGAGCGTCGTCCACATCCTCTACGAGGACTTCGGGCACGTTCAGCCGCCCAGGATGACCCGCAGATCCGCGGCGTTCGCCTCCGTGGCCTTCCACAGTTCCTGCTGGCGGCCGTGGACGTCGGCGACCGTCTTGGCGTGGTCGGCCAGGAGGTCCCTGGAGCGTTCCACCAGGCGGGCCGCGAGGTGGCGGTCGTGGACGGAGACGCCCCACTCGGGGCGCTCGATGTCCCGCAGGAAGTACGCCATCTTCGGGTGCGAGATCAGGCTGATGATGGGTGTGCCGACGCCGAACGGGATCATGCCCGCGTGGCCGCGCATGCCGATCACCAGCTTGGTGCGGGCGTAGAGATCGAGGATCTCCTTGTTCTCGAAGTCGTACATCGGGATGACGGGCATCGAGATGCCGTGCTCGCGGCGCAGGTCGAAGACGATCTTCTCGTCGTCGAGCGAGTGGGCCACGCACCGGACCTCGGCGAGCTCGCCCAAGTCCTTTACCGCCTTGGCCATTTGGGCCAGGAAGTAGGCGTAGTCGTGGCCGAAGCGCAGACCCGCGCGGTCGTAGGCCGCGTTGATCAGGATGGTGTCGTCGCGCTGGGCGGGGTCCTGCCAGCCCGGTACCAGCTGGCGCGTGACCGTCGTCGGGCACGGCTGGAAGCGGATCTTGTCGTGCAGGTGGGCCGGGACCATCGCCCGGACCTTCTCGATCGAGCCGTGGTTGCGCAGGCCGAAGAAGCTCGACTTCTCGACCAGGAGGCGGAGTGAGTCGCGGAAGCGGTTGGCCCGGTAGGACTGGCCGTCGAAGGCGTTGAAGCCGACGGCGAAGACGGCGATCGGCACGTCGATGGCGGCGAGTTGCTCGTCCGGGACGTTCCACTGCCAGGCGCTGTTGCCGTTGGGCATGGTGTCCGGGATGAACAGGCCGCCGCCGCCGATGACCAGACCCCGGCGCCGGTTGACGCGCTCCAGGGCCGCCTTGTCGAACAGGCGGTGGGCGTGGACCGAGTGCCAGCGGCGGGACGTGGTGTCCGGGCCGAAGGCCGAACGGACGCTCTCCGGGAGCAACTTGTCGCCCGCGTTGCCCTGGCGGTCCATGTAGAAGGCGACGTGCGCCAACTGGTCCTCGGGCGCGCCCTGTTCCTGGGCCGGCACGGAGGCCGCGCGCTGCGCCCACAGCCGGCTGGAGCGGTGGGTCGGGTCGACGGCGATGCCGGCCGTGGCGTACTTCAGCGCGTCCGCGTTGTCGCCGTGCACCCAGGCCATCTGGGCGAGCCGGGCGTAGGAGGTGGCGGCCCGGTTGGGGGCGGCGGTGGCCAGCAGCAGCTGGGCCTTGGCCTCCTCGTACCGGGAGACGCTCATCAGGGCGTGGCCGAAGACCTCGTGCGGCCAGGCCTCGTCCAGCGGGATGTGGACGCCGGCCAGGACGTCGACGGCGTCCTGGTAGTCGCCGTTGCCTATGTGCGCGGCGGCGACCTTGCGGGCGACCTCGACATCGCCGGTGCGGGCGACGTGCGGGGTGCCGTAGTGCACGAGCAGGTCGTGGTGCAGACCGCCGGCGGCCTCCATGTACGCGGCGTGGAACTCGGCGTCGGTCAGCTCGAACTCGCGCCAGCGCTCCTCCGCCTGGCTGTAGCCGGCCTCGCCGCCCTGCCAGGGCTTGTGGCGCCCGGTGAAGTGCAGGATCGCGGTGTCGTCGGGGACCGGGAGGTCGCCGGACAGCCGCCGCTTGACGAAGTTGTAGCGCGGGTCGAGGCGGACGAAGTCGCCGTTCAGGACCGAGTTGAGGATGCCCTGGTCGTGCTTGTCCAGCTCGTAGTCGCCGGAGCGGCCGCAGCGGTCCAGGCGGGCGCAGAACTCGTCGCTCAGGTACTCCTTCTGGATCACCAGCAGACCGGAGTTGAGCTTGTGCTGCCCGTAGAAGAACTGCGGGACGGCCGCCAACCCCTCGCGCAGTTCGAGGAGTTCGCTCAGGCTGCTCAGGACGACCATGTCCGTGTCGAGCGTGATGACCGTGTCGTACTCGCGGATCTTGAAGACGTCCAGGATGAAGTACGCCTTGCGGACCAGGTAGTTGTCCTGGTCGCCCTTCTGGTACGAGTCGTAGTGGTCGGCGTCGACGCGCCGCATCACGATGCGCGGGTGCAGGGCGCGGATCTTGGCGATCGAGCCGGGCTTGAGGTCGTCGTAGAGGACGACGAAGTCCTCGCACACGCTCGGGTTGGACAGCGCGAGGCTGCGCAGCAGGACGAGGAAGCCGGGCAGGTAGTTCTCGTCGACGAAGCTCGCGAAGGCGATGCGCCGCTTGCCGGTCAGGGCGGCCGCGTCGGTCGACGGGGCCTTGACGGCGGGGGCCCCGGTCAGGGAGGTCGTGGTCATCGCAGGGATATCCTCATGTCGGTCACGCTCTGGGCCCGCTCCATGACCCATGCCTTCTCGCTGGTGTACTCGTGCACGGAGGTGATGGCGAGCTTCATCGCTTCCTGGACGCGGTAGGCACCGCTCTCGTAGAAGTCGAACCCGATCAGGTCGAGCGTCGGGCTGACGTCGAGGAAGTCCAGCAGGTACAGCATGTTGAAGCCGGTGGTCGGGATGCCCGACCAGACGTCCGCGCTCAGCCTGCCGATGTTCCGCACCGGCCAGCGCAGCGATTCGTCGCCGAGGTAGGTCTGGGCGCCGGGCACCAGGCGGTTGCGCAGCGAGTACTTCCAGTCGCCGGAGATACCGCCGAAGACCAGGCGCGTGGCGACCTGCTTCTCCCAGTTGAAGCCGTGCTTGTGGATCGTGGCGTGGATGTCCGTCCTGCTGCCGGTGTTCTTCGGGTCGATCCTGTACGAGTTGAAGCGCACGACGAGGTCGTACGCGTCGATCTCGCTGCCCATCGAACTGGCGCCCACCCGGCCGGAGTTGGCGATCAGCGCGATCGACTTGCCGGCGATCAGGTTGCGGAACTCGCCGAGGCTGATCCACTCCACGCCGCCGACGGTCGGGTCGGCGACCGGGCCGCGCATCCGGGTGCGGCGCTGCTCGGCGTAGAGGGCGAGGGCCTCGGTGAGCGCGGGCAGGTCGACGCCGGGGGCGGTCAGCCGCAGGTCCAGGTACTGACTGAGCAGCTCCTGGCGGTCGTTGACCGGGGCGTCCTCGGCGGTCAGCGTCAGGAGCGCTCCCACCAGCCGGGGTTCGGCCTCGCTCCAGTCGCCGACGGCCTGGGCGGCCAGGCCCTCGGCCCACACGTCGGTGGCGGGGCGGCGGGTGAACTCCTCGGCGCGCGGGCTCTGCCGCTTCAGGAGGGCGATCAGCTCGCGCTCCTTCTGCCCGGCCAGCCGCAGACCGGCGATCCGGTTGCGGACGCCGAAGCCGTCGTCGTCGGTGAGCCCGAGGTACTTCTCGTACGCCTCCAGGGCCTCGGTCTCGTCGCCGATCGCCTCCAGGAGACGGGCGCGCAGCCGCCAGCCGGCGCGGGAGTTCTTGCGCTGGGCCAGGACGGTGTCGCTGATGACCAGGGCGAGGTTGACCTCGTCGTCGTAACCGGCCTCAAGTGCCTTGTTGGCCACGGCGAGCAGGGCGTCGAGCAGCTCGTTGGGGATGCCGCCCGCCGGTGCCGTGGCGCCCTTGACGGCCCGCTTGAGCAGCGCGGTGGCGCCACCGGCGGGTGCGGGCGCCGGGGCGGCCACGGAGGTGGTGCCCCACACGACGAGCAGCTTGCGCAGCTGTTCGGCGAGTTCGACGCGCTTGCGGTCGATGCTGCCGACGAGCTTCCCGCTGTGCGCGGCACAGGCGCGCAGGCAGTCGTCCAGCTCCCCTCCGTGTACACGTGCGCGTCTGTTCTGGACCCTCGTCATGGCGCTCCTGGGTATTTGCCAAGCCAATGCAGTGAAAACTGAGTCGTTCGCCGGGTTTACCACGGCGTAGGGGGATGCTGGAAAAATTAGGAAGCAAAAGCGACGTTCAGGTGAACTGATGGAATCCGGAGGACGAATCGTTGGCCCGTCAACCAAGCTTTCGCCACGATTCGGACTATTGGCGCCGACTCCCCCATAGAGAGCTCCTGACGGAAAGATCGCCCGCTGAATCCGAGGTCAAGGCCTCGGAGCCCCGGCTGCGGTCGCTGGACGGACTGCGGCTGCTCGCCGCCCTGATGGTGGCGGGCTACCACTACGGCGGCCGCGACGGCGAGGTGGCCCGCGCATGGGGAAGTTCCCCACGCGACCAGTTCCCCACGTTGCATTCGTATTTCGCGTACGGCTGTCTCGGTGTGCAGGTCTTCTTCGTGATCAGCGGGTTCGTGATCTGCATGAGCGGGTGGGGACGCCCGGTGAAATCCTTCTTCGCATCCCGTGCCGCGCGACTGCTGCCCGCCTATTGGGCGGCCATCGTACTCGTGACGGCTGTGTTCGCACTCCCGGTCGTCGCTTATGAGGCGGTCTCGCCGAGCGACGCGCTGGTCAACCTGACGATGCTTCAGCAACCCCTGGGCGTGGACCGGGTGCTCGGGGTGTGCTGGACGCTGTGGGCGGAGGTCCGCTTCTACGCGCTGTTCGCGCTGCTGGTCGTGGTGCCGGGGGCGAATCGCCGCCGGGTGCTGCTGTTCTGCGCGGGCTGGATGGCGGCGGCGGCGATCGCCCGGGGTGCGCACGAGCCGCTGCTCGACCTCGTCGTGATGCCCGAGTACGCGCCGTTCTTCGTCGGGGGCGTCGGCCTCTACCTGGTCCACCGCGACCGGCGGGACGTCTACGCGTGGTCGGTGGTGGCCGTGGGCTGGCTGATCGGGCAGCACGAGGCGGTGGCGGCGCTGTGGCGGCCGGCGAGCACGGACGCGTTCACCCATCGCACGGTGTTCGGCATCGTCCTGGTGGTGACGCTGGGCTTCGTGGCGGTCGCGGCCATCGCGCTGGGCCGCCTCGGCTGGGCGAACTGGCCCTGGCTGACCACGGCGGGCGCCCTGACGTACCCCTTCTACCTGGTCCACGAGCACCTGGGCTGGCCGGTCATCCACGCCCTGCACGGCGTCCTGGGCCTGCCCGCGCACCTCACGCTCACCTTCACGGTGTCGGGCCTGCTGGGCCTGGCCTGGCTCATCCACCGCTTCGTGGAGCGCCCGTTCGGCCCCCGGTTGAAGCGGGTGCTGGCGTCGGCGTGAGGGGGCGCGGCACGAGGGGCAGCGGTACGGGCGTGAGGGCGGCCGGTGACGCGGCTCAGCCCGAGGGGCGGTAGCGGGCCTCGATTCCCGCGAGGATCAGTTGCAGGCCCTCCTCGAACTGCCGGTCGTAGCCCTCGAAGATCTCCGCGCCGACCGCGGCCGAGAGCGGGAACTCGGCCAGCAGCCGAGCCCGTTCCTCGACGTCGAAGCCCTCGCGCCGTTCGCCGGGGAGCGGCTTGACGCCCTGCTCCTCGGTGACGAAGCCGATCGTGTACGCGTTCAGCGTGGCCGCCGCGCGGACCGCCTCGGTGAGGGTGAAGCCGGCGGCCGTGAACAGCCGCAGGTTCGCCTCCATCTCCCGGCCGTGGTCGGAGCCGGTGAAGTGCGAGCCGCTGAAGACCCGCGCGCCGTCGCGGTAGCCGAGCAGGGCGGCGCGCAGTCCGCGGTTGGCCTTGAGCAGCCGCTCCTGCCAGGTGTCCGCGGGATCCAGGACCGCCCCCGCGACCATCCGCCGGTACATCTCGGTCGCCATCTCGTCCAGCAGCGCCTGCTTGTCCTTGAAGTGCCAGTACAGGGCGGGCGCCTTGACGTCCAGTTCCCTGGCGATGGCACGCAGGGTCAGGCCCTCCAGACCGGCCTCGTTCAGCAGCTTCAGGGCGGTGTCCGCGACCCGCTTGCGGTCGAGGGGCACGCGTCGTTCCGTACTCACGCCTGACAGCTTGACAGCTTAACGGCGTTAAGGGCACCCTTGCGGGCAACGGAACTTAACAGCGTTAAGGAGATGGATCATGAGTGCCGACGAGTTGGCGGCGGACATGGCAGCGGTGGACGTACTGATCGTGGGCGCGGGCCCGACCGGCCTGGCCCTCGGCATCGACCTCGCCCGGCGCGGGGTGGACGCGCTGGTCGCGGAGCGCGGCGAGGGACTGGCCCGCGGCTCGCGCGGCAAGGGCATCCAGCCGCGCACGATGGAGGTCTTCGAGGACCTCGGCGTGCTGGACGGGATCCTCGCGGCCGGGGCCGAGTACCCGGTCGGGATGATCTGGCAGGACGGGAAGCAGGTCGGCGAGCACCGGATGATGGACCCGGCCGAGGACACCGAGGAGAACACGCGGTTCACCGGCCCGTGGATGGTCCCGCAGTGGCGGACGCAGGAGATCCTGTTCGCGCGGCTGACGGAGCTGGGCGGACGGGTGGAGTTCGGGCGGGAGGTCGTCTCGCTCGACGAGTCCCCAGGCCGCCAGGGCGACGGCGTGACCGTCCGCTTCGCCGCCGGCGACCCCGTCCGCGCGCGGTACGTGGTGGCGGCCGACGGGGGCCGCTCGGCGGTGCGCAGGGGGCTCGGGATCGGCATGGCCGGGGAGACCGTGGACCCGAACCCGATGCTGGTGGCGGACGTCAGGATCGCCGGCCTGGGCCGGGACCACTGGCACGTCTTCCCGCAGCACGGCGACGGCGAGGGCTTCCTCGCGATCTGCCCGCTCGCCGGTACGGAGGACTTCCAGGTCGTCGCCCAGTTCCCCGAGGGCACGGCGGTCGACACCTCACTGGACGGCGTCCGCAAGGTCGTCGCCGCCCGCTCCCACCTCGCCCCCGAGGACGTGACGGAACTGCGCTGGTCCTCGAACTTCCAGCCGCGCGCCGCCCTGGCCGACCGCTTCCGCGCCGGACGGGTCTTCCTCGCCGGCGACGCGGCGCACGTCCACTCCCCGGCCGGCGGCCAGGGCCTCAACACCAGCGTCCAGGACGCCTACAACCTGGGCTGGAAGCTGGGCGCGGTACTGCGCGGGGGCGCACCGGAGGAACTGCTCGACACGTACGAGGAGGAGCGGCGCCCCATCGCCGCCCAGGTGCTGGGCCTGTCGACGGGCGTCCACCGGGGTGAGGTGAAGCGCGGGAAGGCGACACGCCAACTGGGGCTCGGCTACCGGGAGTCGTCGCTGACGGTGGACACCCGGACGGCCCCGGAGCGGGTGCGCGCGGGCGACCGGGCGCCGGACGTGACGGTGGCGGGCACGCGGCTCTTCGACGCCCTCCAGGGCCCGCACTGGACCCTGCTGGCGCTCGACACGGACCTCGGCGCGGACATCCCGGGGACGACGCTCCCGGAGACGGTACGGGTGGTGCACGCGCCCGCCGAGGAGACGTACGGCCCGGGCCTGTTCCTGGTCCGACCGGACGGCTACGTCGGCTGGGCGGGCACGTCGGCCACCGGACTGCGGGAGTACCTCACGGGCTTCGGTGGACGCCCGTGACGGCGACGTACGCGTACGCGCCGCAGCCCCCTGCGCCCGCCTAGACCCCGCCGGCCAGCGACAGCTTCACCGCGAAGCCGAGGAACAGCGCGCCCGCCGCCGAGGTCGCCGTCGCCGAGAGCCGCCTGCGGCGACGGAAGGCGGCGGCCAGCTTGGTGCCGCTGAATATCAGCGCGCTGAGATAGAGGAAGCTGGCGATCTGGGCCAGGGTCCCCAGGACGACGAAGGACACGGCCGGGTAGGCGTACCCGGGGTCGACGAACTGCACGAAGAAGGCGACGAAGAACAGGATCGCCTTGGGGTTGAAGAGGCTGACGACGAAGGCCCGCCGATAGGGCCGCTCGTCGGCCGCGGCGACGGGCGCCTCCTCGACGGCCCGCTCCCGCCGGGTCCGCCACATCGACCAGGCGGTCCGCAGCATCCCGATGGCGAGCCAGGTCAGATAGCCGGCCCCCGCGTACTTCACGATCCCGAACAGCACGGCGTTCGCCTGCAACAGCGAGGCGACCCCGGCCGCGGAGAGGGTCATCAGCACGGTGTCCCCGCACCACACACCGGCAGCGGCGGTGTACCCGGCCCGGACACCCTTGCGGGCGGCGACCGAGAGAACGTAGAGCGAGTTGGGACCGGGCAGCAGCACGATCAGGACGAGGCCCGCCAGATAGGTGGGAAGGTCGATGACACCGAACATGCAGACGAGTGTCGCATGTGGGTACGACAGTCAGTCGTCGCCGTCCAGGAGGGTGTCCACGGAGAGGTCGAGAGCGACGCCGACGGACTCCGGGACGGGGACGGTCTGGCCTCGCTTGTAGCGCTCGGGAGCCGGGTACTTGCCGTTGGCCGGATCCTTGTAGAGCAGGATCTCGTCGTGCTTGCGGTCGGCCACGATGTAGACGGGGATGCCGGCCTCGGCGTAGCACTCGACCTTGGGGCCGAGGTCGTCGGACCAGTTCGACGAGGTGATCTCGGCGACCAGGCGGAAGACGTTCGGGGCGTAGCAGTTCTTCTGGACGTGTGCGTCCCGGAAGTCCTCGTCGACGACGGAGAAGTCGGGGATCGCGAAGTCGGCGGGCAGCGTGGGCAGCCAGAGGCCGATGCCCTGGACGTACCTGAGCCCGGCTTGCCGGGCTCCCGCCCTGTCGAACGCTACGACCAACCAGGACAACGACAGTGCATGCGAGCCGTCCGGCGGCGGTGTCACAGTGAGCCTCCCCTGGAGAATCTCCACGCGGTGCCCAGGCAGTGCACGGGAGAGCAGGTCGGCGGCTTCGCTCAACGTCAGCTCGTGTTGCAGTACAGCCACGGCATCCTCCTTTTCGGGGGCCACTCTCCTCGAGAGTAACCGGGGCCGTGCAGCTTCCGCCCCCGATCACCCGTACGGAGGAATCCCGCAGGTCAGAGCCCCCTGTTCGCAACCCCCCACCCGGGGGCAGACTACGGGGCATGGGGAGAACGATCGTCACGACGGCGGCACTCGTGGCCCTGGCCGCCGTGTACGGCTGCACCGTGCAGGGCGCGGACGGCAAGGGCGACTCGCCGGTGCACATCTCGTTGCCGAGCAGCGCTCCCCCGACGAAGACGTCGGACGACGGCTCCGCCGGGGCCGACGGCAAGTCGAGTGCGTCCCCCTCCCGTTCCGCCGAACCCTCCAAACAGTCCGGGCCCGCGCCCGCTGTCCTGTGGTCCCGTGGGGACAGTGGACGTGATGTGCGGGAGTTGCAGGCCAGGTTGCATCAGGTGCAGTGGCTGTTCGACGGGCCGACGGGGTCGTACGACGATCTGACGGAGCGGGCGGTCAAGGGCTTCCAGGGCAAGCGCGGGCTGCCGAGGACGGGCGAGACGGACACCGTCACCTGGCAGCGGCTGGTGAAGATGACGCACGAGCCGGGGAAGTGGGACCTGTATCTGATGGGCGGCCAGCCCGCCGGCGCGCCCGATCCGCGGTGTCTGACCGGGCGGGTGCTGTGCATCGACAAGACCAGCCGGACCCTGCGCTGGATGATCGACGGGCGCACGGTGTCGACGATGGCGGTCCGCTTCGGCGCGGACGGCACGCCCACCCGGGACGGCGTCTTCCACGTCTACTGGAAGTCCCGCGACCACTACTCGACGCTGTACGACTCCCCGATGCCGTACGCGATGTTCTTCAGCGGCGGCCAGGCCGTGCACTACTCGTACGACTTCTCGGCCCGCGGCTACGCGGGCGGTTCGCACGGGTGCGTCAACGTCCGCGACGAGGCGGCGATCGCGAGTCTGTACGCACAGGTACGCAACGGCGACAAGGTCGTCGTGTACTGGTGAGACGCGCGGCATGAGGTGTGCGGGGCGCGGACGGGACCGGGGGAACGTGTCCCGCCCGCGCCGAGTTGCACGAGCCGTAGGTACGGGGGGAACCCCGGCTCTGTGCGTCGGCCGATGACCAGTCGGCTCATTCAGTACTGCGCCATCCCGGCCGAAAACGTCACACCCCGCGCCAGAAGATCCGAAACCCGCAGGTCAGAGCTTTACAGAGCGCGGTACGTCGGCTCCGGCGCCGGAGTCGGTGCGGCGGGCGTCGTCAGCCGCGTCGGCACCAGGGGCCGGACGGCGCCCGAGCCGCCGGTTCCCGTGGTCTGTCCGGTTCCGCCGGTCTGTCCGCCACCGCCGGGCGCCATGCCGTTGCCGTCGTCGGCACCGCCCTGGTCATCGCCCTTGCCACCCTGATCGCTTTGGTCTCCCGGGCCGTACTGTCCGCCGGGACCGATCTCGTTCTTGCCGTCGCCCTTGCCGTCGCCCTTGCCCTTGTCGTCGCTGTCCCTGGCGGTCGACCCGGCGTCCCCGAGCGCGTTCTTGCAGTACCGCCACACGCGACCGCCGCCGACACCGCCCGCCGCGTGCACCAGGGCCCGTCTGCGCTCGGCGTTCAGCTTCTTGCCGTCCCGCAGATCACGGCAGGCCGCGGGGCCACCGCTCCACCGGCCGTCGTCCTTGCCCTCGGCGCGGTCCTCGGAGCCGGGCGCGACCGTGGCGCCGGGACCCGTCGGGTCCGAGGCGGTGGGACCGCCGGTGGGTCCGTCGGGCGTGGGCCGGCCGGGTTGCAGGCCCTTCGGCGACGCGTGCGACCGGTCCGGCGACACGGCCGCCGTGACGGAGGACAAGGGGCGAGGGTCGTCGCCGCCGAAAGGCGTCGGCAGGATTCCGGAGGTGGCCGCGACCGCGACCCCGCCGGCCATGCCGAGGGCCAGCACGGCGGTCAGCCCGAAGCGCACGGGCTGCCGGCGGGAGGGGCGGGCGCCCGGGCCGGGGCCGCCGATCCGCACGAGCCCGGCGTCGGAGGACCGGCCGCGGGTGGGCGGGCCGACCGCGGCCGCACCGGTCCGGTCGGCGCGCGCGGTGCGGAAGGCGGCCAACGCGGCGGCCTCGCCCGGGAGTTCGGGTCCGGGCCGGATGACGTCGGACCCGGCCCGGATGACGTCGGAGGAGAGCGCGTCGAGCGTTTTGGCGAGCCGTTCGGCCTCGTCCCGGGCGGTGGCGTCGACAGCGTCCAGTGACTCTCCGCGCAGCAGCGTCTCCGCTGTTTCGGGGTCCAGCCACCTGTACTGCTCGTCGGCCATCACATGTCCTTCTGCGTCCGCGGACGCGTATGCGTCACACTCGCGGACGTCACCGCACGGTCTTCGGGTTCTCGCTGGTGCGGCATCGCGTCGAGCGCACCCGCGGATTCCGTATCGTCGGCGAGCAACTCTGCCAGGCGTTTCAGACCCCGGTGCGCCGCCGTGCGAACGGCCCCCGGTCGCTTGCCGAGCGTCTCGGCCGCGGTCTTGGCGTCGAGGCCCACCACCACGCGCAGTACGACGGCCTCGGCCTGGTCCTGCGGGAGCCGGGCGATCAGCGAGAGGGTGCGGTCGGTGGCCAGCGCCTCGATGGCCTCGCCCGCGGTGTCGGACTCGGCGGCCCTGCCGGTGAGTTCCGTTTCGTCGCCGCCTATGGCCGGGCGGCGGCCGCGCATGCGGATGTGGTCCAGGGCGCGGTTGCGCGCTATCCGGGCGGCCCAGCCGCGGAAGCGGTCCGCGTCGCCGCTGAACCGTTCCAGGTCGCGGGCTATCTGCAGCCAGGCCTCGGACGCGACGTCCTCCGCGTCCGGGTCGCCGACCAGCGTCCGGACGTACCCGAGCAGCCGCGGGTGCACCGCTCGGTACACAGTCCGGAACGCGGTCTCGTTCCCGTCCTGTGCCGAAAGCACCGCGGCGGTCAGGTCCGCGTCGTCCCCCAGCACCCGTAGTCCTCGATCGATGGTCTGCCGATGGTTGCGGCGATTGTTCGACATCCGCGCCCGGCGCGAAAGGCACGTTACGACCTGAAACCGCTGCTCGTCCATGTCCGTACAAGCTGGGACCAGCTTGTGATGTCGTGGGGTGTGACAGAAACCGCAGTCATGGCGCTGTAGCAAGTACGGGTCGCCGCGCGGCCCGTGCCGCGCGACGGCCGGGGCCTCTCCTGTGGGGGGTGGCGGCCCCGGCCGTTGCTTCGGTGGGAGCGCTCCGCCTCGTCCACCGGCGCTTTTCCGGGCCCTTCCACCGGCTGGCCGGATTCATTCGCACACCCATGTCCATCGGCACACCCATGGGTTCACCCGGCCCGCCAGTCGTCCCGGCGCCGGGTCGGCGCCCGGTGCGTGCCCGCGTCCCGGGCGGCCCGGAAGGCGTCCAGCGCCCGCCGCTCCCCCTCGGGATCGAGCACGCCGTCCCGGATGGCACCGGCGAACAGCACTTCCAGAACCGGGCCGCCGGTGCGGCCGCCCTCGTGCCGTTCGCCCATGTCCCCGTCCCATCCGTGTCCTACGGCCGGCCTCGGCTGTCGTCGTTCACGTCGACTCCCCCAGCGTGCGCGGGTCCTCGTTCGTCACACCCTCGGCGCCGAGCCGCCGCGCGAGCGAGCGCAGCCCCCGGTGGGCGGCCGTGCGCACCGCGCCGGGCCGCTTGCCGAGGACGCGGGCGGCGGCGGGGCCGTCGAGCCCGACGACGACCCGGAGCAGCACGGCCTCGGCCTGGTCGGGCGGCAGGGTGCGCACCAGCGCCAGCGCGCGCTCGGTGGACAGCGCTTCCAGGGCCTGGTCGTCGGTGGCGTGCGGCCCGGGCAGCTCCAGTACGTCCTGTTCGAGCGCGGTCGGCCGAGGCCGTACCCGCTGGCGGCGCAGGTGGTCCAGGGCCCGGTGCCGGGCGATGGTCGCCGTCCAGCCGCGGAAGCCCGCGCCGTCGCCCTTGAACCGGCCGAGGTCCCGGGCGATCTCCAGCCAGGCGTCGGCGGCCACGTCCTCGGCCTCGTCGCCGACGATCCCGCGCAGGTAGCCGAGCAGCCCCGGCTGCACCAGCCGGTAGGCGACCGCGAAGGCGGCCTCGTCGCCCTGCTGGGCGCGCGCGACGGCCGCGCCCAGTTCCCCGTCGTACGCCTGCACGCGGCGGGGTTCCCCTCCCTGGCCCGACACTGTCCTGACAGAAGTCGTGAACACAGTTGAATCGTTCACGTCTTCACGGTCATCAGCGCCAGGTCGCACAGAAGTGTCACAGCTCGTCGGCTGCCCCAACTCGCCAGCGCCTTCAGGTGACTTGCATCACTGTCGACCGATCCGCCGTGACGTTTGCCGCCCGGCGACCGCTGAATGGTCCAGAGCACCTGTGTGACGGGTGCGGTTTCTGTGACTTTCTTATGACTTCTGTGGCCTTCGGGCCTTCTTCGGGGTGGGGAACACGTGGTGAGTCGTCGTACGTCCCATGCGTACAGACCGCTGAGCATGAAACGCCGGGCCTGGCTGACCCTGGGCGCCGTGGTCCTGGGCGGCGGAGGCCTGGCGTCCTACGCCATCGCCAGCCCGTCGGCCGAGGGCGCGGCGGACGGACAGGCCAAGCGGCCCGCGAAGGTCTACGACCTGACGCTGAAGAACACCGCGACCGGCAAGCGCGAGCTGGCGCGCACGGAGACCAAGCAGTTCTCGCTGCTCGGCGTCTCCTGGACGGGCGCGACCAAGGACCTGGACGGCACGGCCCAGGTGCGCACCCGCAGCACCGACACCGGCGCGTGGACGGCCTGGCAGGACCTGGAGACGAACGTCGACCCGGTGGAGGACCCCGAGGAGCGCGCCGGGGCCCGTGGCGCCTCGGAGCCCCTGTGGGTGGGCCCCTCGGACGGCGTGCAGGTGCAGGTCGTCCACGAGGACGGCAGCACAAGTGCCGGACTGCCCAAGGGACTCGAGGTCAACCTGGTCGACCCGGGCGTGGTGACGCCCGCGGAGCAGAAGGCCGAGCCGGCCGCGTTCGTCGCGGACGCGAGCCCCTCCGCCACCGTGACCACCACCGCGTCGCCGACCACCACCGCGACCCCGACCGCCACCCCCTCGGCGACGCCCACCCCGCCGCCGTCCACCGTGCCCGAGCCGCCGATCACCACACGGGCCGGCTGGGGCGCGGACGAGTCGATCAGCAAGGACCCCTCGGAGTACAACCCCGACGTGAAGGCCGTGTTCGTGCACCACACGGACGGCTCCAACGACTACTCGTGCGCCGACTCGGCGGCCATCGTCCGGGGCATCTACACGTACCACGTGCAGACCAACGGCTGGAACGACATCGGCTACAACTTCCTGGTCGACAAGTGCGGCACGATCTTCGAGGGCCGCAAGGGCGGCGTCGACCTGCCGGTGCTCGGTGCCCACACCTACGGCTGGAACCGTGAGTCCACCGGCATCGCCGTGCTCGGCAACTACACCACCGCCGGGGCGAGCAGCGCGGCCCTGACCTCGGTCGCCCGCATCGCGGCCTGGAAGCTCGGCCAGTACGGCGCCGACCCGGCCGGCACGGTGCAGCTGACGGCGGGCGCGACGCAGGACAGCTACACCGGTACGAAGTTCACCGCCGGCCAGGCCTACACCTTCAACCGGATCTCCGCGCACCGCGACGGCTACGCCACCGAGTGCCCGGGCACCTCGCTCTACGCCCAGCTGCCGGCCATCCGCACCCAGGCGGCCGGTCCGGTGCAGGACCTGAAGACCGGCACGGTGACCGGCGCGGGCAAGTCGGGCACGACGTACTACACCAAGGGCGCCGTCACGGTGAACTGGTCGACCAGCACGCCGACTTCGCTCATCTCGAAGTTCGATCTGCTGGTCGACGGCAAGGTGGTCGCCACCACCGCCGGTACGGCCACCTCCGCCAAGACCACGCTCGCCCTGGGCAGTCACAAGGTCACCGTGCGGGCCACGCACCAGTCGGGCAAGACGACGACCACGGCGGCCCTCGCCTTCGTCGCGGAGACGACCCTGCCGACGTTCACCACGGCCCCGAAACTCACCCTGCGCACCGGCACGGTCAGCACCACCGCCGTCCCGGTCACCCTCGGCTGGAAGGCCACCGACGCGCAGGCCCTGAAGGCGGTCGACCTGCTGACCCCGGCGACGGCCACCTTCGGCCCGACCACCACGACGTCCAGCCGCACGGCCAAGTCCGGCTCCGCGTCCGTCTGGTCGATGCGGGCGACCGACTTCGCAGGCAACACCCGCACGTCCTCGCCGTCCTTCACGCCGCTGATCCTCCAGGAGACCTCGGCGACGAAGACCGGTACCTGGACCAGCCGTTCGTCCACCAGCTACCTCGGCGGGAAGTCGTACTCCAGCGGTTCGAAGAACGCGAGCCTGACCTGGACGTTCACCGGGCGCTCGGCGTCCTGGGTGGTCTCGCGGGCGTCGACCTCGGGACAGGCGTACGTGTACGTCGACGGCGCCAAGGTGGCGACCGTGGACCTGAAGTCCGCCACCACCAGCTACCGCCAGGCGATCTGGACGAAGAGCTGGTCCGCCAGTGCCAAGCACACGGTCAAGGTCGTCGTGGTGGGCACCAGTGGCCGCCCGACGATCACGACGGACGGCCTGGTGTACATCAAGTAGTTCGAGGGGGACCGGGCTACTTCGACCAGCTCAAGTAGCCACGTCCTCCAGCGACTTGGGCGCCTGCTCCCCCGCACCTTGGGGGGTGGGCGCCCGGTCCGCGTTCACGACCACGCCGGCGATCAGCGCACCCAGCAGCAGCGCGCTCATCGCCCACCAGGTGGCGACGTTGAAGCCGTGCACGGAGGCCTTCGCCGCCAACTCCCGGGCGTCGACGCCCGGTCCGGCGTGGGCCGTCAGATAGCGCGCCGTCACCGTCGCGGCGATCGTGTTCAGCAGCGCCGTACCGATCGAACCGCCCACCTGCTGGGCGGTGTTGAAGGTGGCGGAGGCGGCACCGGCGTCCCGCGGCGCCACACTGCCGGTGGCCAGGGACACGGACGTCATCATCGCGGTGCCCATGCCGAGGCCGAGCATCAGCATCCCGGGCAGGATGTGCGAGGCGTACGCGGGTTCCACGCCCACCTGGGCGATCAGCGCGAGCGCGCCGGCCGCGATCAGCAGCCCCGGCACGATCAGCACGCGCGGCGGCACCTTGTTCAGCAGCCGGGCCGCGATCTGGGTCGAGCCGACGACCATGCCGACGGTGATGGGCAGATAGGCGACACCGGTCTTCACCGGCGAGTACCCGAGGACGCCCTGCATGTAGTAGGTCAGGAAGAGGAAGACGCCGAACATCCCGATCGTCACCAGCAGCACGGTCAGGAACGCGCCCACCCGCTGCCGGTCCTTGACCACCGACATCGGCAGCAGGGGCACCCGCGCCCGGGTCTGCCAGAAGCCGAACGCGCCGAGCAGTACGACCCCGCCGCCGAGCAGCCCGAGCACCAGCCCGTCGCTCCAACTCCTGGACTCCGCCTCGGAGAAGCCGTAGACGACGGAGAGCATCCCGGCCGAGCCGAGCAGCGCGCCCGGCACGTCGAGGCGGCCGCCCGGGTGGCGTTCGCCGGGCTGGAGCAGGGTCAGGGCGCCCGCGAACGCGACCAGCGCGATGGGCACGTTGACGTACAGGCACCAGCGCCAGTCCAGGTACTCGGTGAGGAAGCCGCCCGCGAGCAGACCGACCGCGGCGCCCGCGCCGATGATGGCGCCGAAGATGCCGAAGGCCTTGCCGCGGTCCTTGGGATCGGTGAACGTCGTCGCGAGCAGCGACAGCGCGGAGGGCGCGAGCAGCGCGGCGAACACGCCCTGAAGAGCGCGCGCCCCGAACAGCATCCCGGAGTTGGCGGCGGCCCCGCCCAGCGCGGACGCGGCGGCGAAGCCGAGCAGTCCGATCATGAACGTGTTGCGCCGCCCGGCGAGGTCGGAGACCCGGCCACCGAGCAGCAGCAGTCCCCCGAAGGCCAGGGTGTACGCGGTGATCACCCACTGCCGGTTCCCGTCCGACATGTGCAGGTCGGCCTGGGCGGACGGCAGGGCGATGTTGACGATGGTCATGTCGAGCACGACCATCAACTGGGCTAGGGCGATGACTACCAGCGCCCACCAACGACGATTGTCGGCCATGCGGCCATCGTGCTCCCGCCGGTCCAGCTTTGGGAACGGTCGCGTCTCTTATTACGCTGTTTTTGCCGAGCCCACGGAGGGCCGGAGCGGGGTCATGGCGGCTCCGCACAGGTCAGAGCGGCACGACACCCAGCCGGTCCAGCAACCGGAAGAAGAGGTTCTCGGCGAGCGGGTCGGGGTCGGCCGTCAGTACGTCGACCAGCGGCTCGTCGGGCACGTCGTGCCCGGCCTCGGCGGCCCAGGCGACGGCCCGCTCTGCGGCGTCACGGGGGTCCAGGAAGTAGTCCTCCACGGTGAGTCCGTCGTTGCCCGCACCGAGGTACCCGGCCATCGCGGCCCGCGCCAGACACGTCGTCCACGCCCCGCTCCTGGGCCCCGCCGCCTCGACGACCACGGCCGTGCTGTCCATGACGTACCCGAAGAGGGCGGGGGCGCCGGTCTCCCTGGCCAGCACGTTCATGCTGCCGACCTCGCCGTCGCCGCTCGGGTACTCCCACACCTGCCAGCCCTCGGGCGCCGACTCCCGCAGCACCATCCCCTCGGCGTCGGCCAGCGCGTCCAGCTCCGCCAGCGGCCGCTCGCTGCGGCCCACGACGTAATACCCCCAGTAGCCCATGTCCCGTTCCCCCACGGTTTCTTGGCGTCGGCCCGCGCCCTCTTGGCTTCGGCCCGCGCCGAACACACCCCAGCCGTACGTCAGTTCACAGCCCTATCCTGGGATCACCCCAGCTTGTCGGCAAGAGCCTTGAACTGCGTCCAGGACTGGGCCGGCCGCCGCGGATCCCACAGTTTCTGGACCGTGGCGCGCAACGGCATCCTGATGCCGGCCGCGACCTGGTTCTGCGTCTGGGAGTTGGCGAGGTCGCACCAGACGGCGAAGGACCCGCCGAGGATCTGCCCGTCGTACTTCGAGGGCACCGCCTGCGTGCCGCGCACGACGAGCGGGGTCCACCGCTCGTAGATCCGCTGCCCGGTCGGATAGACGAAGGTGTTCGGCTCCCCGAGGACGTAGTAGAGGAACTCGTCGTTGTAGTTGACGACCTTCCGCCCGGCGCTCAGGTACTCCACCGGCAGCCGCGCCCCGATCTCCTTGCCCGTCCAGTACCCGACCCGCAGGTCCTTGGCCGCCGGCACGGACGTACCGGCGAAGAAGCCGTCGTTCCACGCGCGCATCGTGCGGTCGTGGGCGCGGACGGTGTCGGCGCGGTCGTTGAGCCAGCCCGTGGTCAGGTCGGCGACGGTCCCGCCGGAGCCGTAGGCCGCCCGGGCGGCGGTGGCGAGCTGCGGATAGGCGGCGGCGGGACTGGAGACGGTCAACGCCTGGTACTCGTCACCGCCGAGATTCCACTGCCCGCCGGGGAAGAGCCCGGCGTACTCGTTCAGCAGGTCGTCGACGATCTCGGCGGCGGCCGGCTTGGAAATGTCCACGGCCCCGCGCGAGGCGACACCCTGTGTGTTGCGCAACTGAAGGTCCGGATGCGCGACGATGACCGCGCCCAGATGTCCGGGCGAGTCGATCTCGGGCACGACGGTGATGTGCCGGCTCGCGGCGAGCTCGACGATCCTCGTGACCTGGGCCTTGGTCAGATGGTCCTTGGACACGATCTCGGGATGGCTGTCGGAGGCGATCCGGAATCCCTGGTCGTCGGAGAAGTGCAGCCCCAGTTCGTTGAACTTCAGGTCCCCCAGCTCCCGCACCCGGTCCTCGATCCAGGCCGCGGTGAAGGGCTTGCGCGCGATGTCCAGCATGAACCCGCGCACCTGCTTGGCCGGCTCGTCCCGCACGACCCCCTCGGGCGCGGTCCCGCCGCCGTGCACCTCCTGCTTGAGCGTCCGCGTCCCGTAGAACACGCCCGAGTCCGCGGGCCCGCTGATGTTCACCCGACCGCCGCGCACGGTCATGGCGTACGACTCCGGATCGGCCCCCTCGTCGTCGTTCAGCGCGAGGCGTACGTCCCCGGCGCGCACGTCGTCCTGTTCCCCGGCGTACGTCAGCCCCAGCTCACCGGCGATCAGGCGCCCCTCGTCGGCCAGTTCGGCATCGCCCACGACCACGCGCTCACCGCGCACCGGACGCCAGCCGGGACCCCGTGCCGCGGTGTGGGAGCGCACGGCGGGGATCGTCCTGGGGGCCTGCGAGAGGGCGTACGAGCGCGTAGGCGTCGGACTGGGACTCGACTCCCGGGACGCGCCGGGCGTCAGGCCCGACCTGGCGTCGGAGGGCTGTTGTGTGCGCGCCGCCCCGGCGGGTCCGCTCTCGTCGCCGGAGGCCCAGAAACCGAGGCCGATCCCGAGCGCGACCGTCCCGGCGAACGCGCCCGCGACGATCATCCGCCTGTGCTTGACCTTCTGCGCCGGAGGCCGGCGCCTGTGCTGGCTCACAGCGCCAACCTAAGTCCCCTCGGGGGCGCGATGTGTCCACCACACGTTCCGAAACTCTCCCGTGCGGGTGAAATTCGGGCATCCGTCGGACACGTCACGCTCTCGCTCGATAACGTGACGACACACCTTTCACAGTTTGCGCTGCTCTCTCAGCTTCCCTCGCTTCCTCTGCCGAAACTGCCGAAACCCACGTGACGCCCACACACCTTCCTGGCCGAGTCGGCATACCGGCGCTGCCCACCGTCCTGGACGCCTTCAACGGCGCCCCCGACGACGACGCCCGCACCCTCCTGTTGACCTGCCTGCGCAGCCACCGCTGGGCGGACCGGGTGGCGGCCCATCGCCCGTACCCGGACGTCGATTCCCTGCTGGCGGCATCGGACGAGGCGGCGTACGACCTCTCGTCGACGGACCTCTCGGAGGCGCTGGCCGCGGAGACCCTGCCCACGCTGCCCGAGGACACGTACTCGGCCGCCCACACGGCACTGAGCGCGGCCCAGGCGGCCTACGAGGCCCGCTTCGGCCACGCCTTCGTCGTCTACCTGGGCGACACCCCACCGCGCCAGTGCCTGGACCACATTCTCGAAGGCATCCGGTCACGTTTGACAAACGATCCGGAGGAGGAACGGGCGGTGGCGTCGGAGGAACTCCGGCGCCTGGCAAGGCAACGGTTGGTGCATGCCGTCAAGGGCGCGGGGCTGTGACATGTGCGGCTCCGCCGCGGGGCGCGACCAGCCCCCACGGCGCCGCGCCCGGCACATAAGAGAACCAACCACCCCGGAAGCCGCAAAGCTCACCCATACGCGTGCCACTTTGATCACACAGGTAGGCCCGGCGTAAGCCGAGCGGCAGTGCGTCGCTACGATGCTGAGGGCCGGTGGACCGTACCCGGCCGGGCCCACCGACCGCACAAGCCGGCGCGGCCCCAATCCCCGCTCCCGGAGGGACTTCCGTGCCGGCTGGAACGCTGTACCGCGGCCGGGAAGGAATGTGGTCCTGGGTGGCTCATCGAGTCACCGGCGTCCTCATCTTCTTCTTCCTGTTCGTTCACGTGCTGGACACCGCTCTCGTCCGTGTCTCCCCCGAGGACTACGACAAGGTCGTAGCCACGTACAAGACCCCGCTCGTCGCGTGCCTGGAGTACGGCCTCGTCGCCGCCATCCTCTTCCACGCGCTCAACGGCCTGCGCGTCATCGCCGTCGACTTCTGGTCGAAGGGCCCGCGCTACCAGAAGCAGATGCTCTGGTCCGTCGTGGGCATCTGGGTCGTGCTGATGCTCGGGGCGATCTACCCCGTCCTCGGCCACGCCGCTCGTGAACTGTTCGGGAGCTGACACCGATGGCCACCACTGAATCCCCCGCCTCCGGTGTCGGCCCTGTCGAGGGCGAGTCCCTCTTCAACGTCGACAACCCCGCGCCTCTGATCGAGGCCCCGCGCCAGCGCACCAAGAAGACCCCCAAGTCCACCCGGGGCAACTTCGAGATGTACGGCTGGCTGTTCATGCGCCTGTCCGGCGTGGTGCTGGTCGTCCTGGTCCTGGGTCACCTGCTGATCCAGCTGGTCCTCGACGGCGGTGTCTCCAAGATCGGCTTCGCCTTCGTGGCCGGCCGCTGGGCCTCGCCGTTCTGGCAGGTCTGGGACCTGCTGATGCTGTGGCTGGCGATGCTGCACGGGGCCAACGGCCTGCGCACGGTCATCAACGACTACGCGGAGCGCGCGAACACCCGGCTGTGGCTCAAGGGCCTGCTCTACACCGCCACGGTGTTCACCATCCTGCTGGGCACGCTGGTGATCTTCACCTTCGACCCGAACATCCGCTAGGCCGCCGGGCTGAGGGACTGAGGAATTCCTGATGAAGATCCACAAATACGACACCGTCATCGTGGGCGCGGGCGGCGCCGGTATGCGCGCCGCCATCGAGTCCACGAAGCGCAGCCGCACCGCGGTCCTGACGAAGCTCTACCCCACCCGCTCCCACACGGGCGCCGCGCAGGGCGGCATGGCCGCCGCGCTGGCCAACGTGGAGGAGGACAACTGGGAGTGGCACACCTTCGACACGGTCAAGGGCGGTGACTACCTGGTCGACCAGGACGCCGCCGAGATCCTGGCGAAGGAGGCCATCGACTCGGTCCTCGACCTGGAGAAGATGGGCCTGCCGTTCAACCGGACGCCCGACGGCACGATCGACCAGCGCCGCTTCGGCGGTCACAGCCGCAACCACGGCGAGGCCCCGGTCCGCCGGTCCTGCTACGCGGCCGACCGCACCGGCCACATGATCCTCCAGACGCTGTACCAGAACTGCGTCAAGGAGGGCGTGGAGTTCTTCAACGAGTTCTACGTCCTCGACCAGTTGATCACCGAGGTCGACGGCGTCAAGCGGTCGGCGGGCGTGGTCGCGTACGAGCTGGCGACCGGCGAGATCCACGTCTTCCAGGCGAAGGCCGTGATCTACGCGTCCGGCGGCACCGGCAAGTTCTTCAAGGTGACGTCGAACGCGCACACGCTGACCGGTGACGGCCAGGCCGCGGTGTACCGGCGCGGGCTGCCGCTGGAGGACATGGAGTTCTTCCAGTTCCACCCGACCGGCATCTGGCGCATGGGCATCCTGCTGACGGAGGGCGCCCGCGGTGAGGGCGGCATCCTGCGCAACAAGGACGGCGAGCGCTTCATGGAGAAGTACGCGCCGGTGATGAAGGACCTGGCGTCGCGAGACGTGGTGTCGAGGTCCATCTACACGGAGATCCGCGAGGGCCGGGGTTGCGGTCCTGAGGGCGACCACGTCTACCTCGACCTCACGCACCTCCCGCCGGAGCAGCTGGACGCGAAGCTGCCCGACATCACGGAGTTCGCGCGCACCTACCTCGGTATCGAGCCGTACACGGACCCGATCCCGATCCAGCCCACCGCGCACTACGCCATGGGCGGCATCCCGACCAACGTCGAGGGCGAGGTGCTGAGCGACAACACGACCGTCGTCTCCGGCCTGTACGCCGCCGGCGAGGTCGCCTGTGTGTCCGTCCACGGCGCGAACCGTCTCGGCACCAACTCCCTCCTGGACATCAACGTGTTCGGGCGCCGGGCGGGCATCGCGGCGGCGGAGTACAGCCAGAAGGCGTCGTACGTCGAGCTGCCGGAGAACCCGGCGCAGCAGGTCGTCGACCAGGTCGAGCACCTGCGCAGTTCCACGGGCACCGAGCGTGTGGCGGTCCTGCGGCGTGAGCTGCAGGAGTGCATGGACGCGAACGTCATGGTGTTCCGCACCGAGCAGACGATCAAGACGGCGGTCGAGAAGATCGCGGAGCTGCGCGAGCGCTACCGCAACGTCTCGATCCAGGACAAGGGCCGGCGCTTCAACACGGACCTGCTGGAAGCGATCGAGCTCGGCAACCTCCTGGACCTCGCCGAGGTCATGGCGGTCTCCGCGCTCGCCCGCAAGGAGTCCCGCGGCGGTCACTACCGCGAGGACTACCCCAACCGCGACGACGTCAACTTCATGCGCCACACCATGGCGTACCGCGAGGTCGGCGACGACGGCACCGAGTCCATCCGTCTCGACTACAAGCCGGTCGTCCAGACCCGCTACCAGCCGATGGAGCGTAAGTACTGATGGCTACCCCTGTTCTGGACAAGGCGGAAGCGGCCGGCCAGCCCGAGCCCGGCTTCGCCGACTCCCCCTACATCACGGTCACCTTCCGCATCCGTCGCTTCAACTCCGAGGTCTCGGCGGAAGCGACGTGGGAGGACTTCCAGCTGGAGATCGACCCCAAGGAGCGCGTGCTCGACGGTCTCCACAAGATCAAGTGGGACATCGACGGCACGCTGACCTTCCGCCGCTCGTGCGCGCACGGCATCTGCGGTTCGGACGCGATGCGGATCAACGGCAAGAACCGTCTCGCCTGCAAGACCCTGATCAAGGACCTCAACCCCGAGAAGCCGATCACGGTCGAGCCGATCAAGGGTCTGACGGTCCTGAAGGACCTGGTCGTGGACATGGACCCGTTCTTCCAGGCGTACCGGGACGTGATGCCGTTCCTGATCACCAAGGACACGAACGAGCCGACGCGCGAGCGTCTCCAGACGGCCGAGGACCGCGAGCGCTTCGACGACACCACGAAGTGCATCCTGTGCGCCGCGTGCACGTCCTCGTGCCCGGTCTTCTGGAACGACGGCCAGTACTTCGGCCCGGCGGCCATCGTCAACGCCCACCGCTTCATCTTCGACTCGCGTGACGAGGCGGGAGAACAGCGCCTGGAGATCCTCAACGACCGCGACGGCGTGTGGCGTTGCCGCACCACCTTCAACTGCACGGACGCCTGCCCCCGAGGCATCGAGGTCACCAAGGCGATCCAGGAAGTGAAGAGGGCGCTGATCACTCGGCGGTTCTGACCGACCGTCGACAGCAACTCAGGGCCGTTCCTCCCGGAGTCGGGGGGAACGGCCCTTCCGCTGGCAGGACGGCGGACCGACCCAATAACCTGACGCGACACGGCTGGAACAACGGGGGACAACACCATGAGTGAGCCGAATCCGTACCAGGGCGGGAACCCCCAGTGGGGTCCCGGTCAACCTCCCACCACACCGCCGCCCGGCTACGGATATCCCGGGCCCGGTCCGGCGTACGGCTACCCGCAGCAGCCTGGAGCTCCGGCACCCATGGGCGGCGCCCCGCTGGTGTCCATCGGGGACATCACCGTCATGGGCGACCAGATCATCACGCCCGCCGGCGCCCTCCCCCTCCGTGGTGCGGTGTGGAACGCCACCGACATGTCGCACACCGAGGAGAAGATACCGACGGTCGCCATCGTGCTCGCGATCATCTTCTTCATTGTCTGTCTCCTCGGTCTCTTCTTCCTCCTGATGAAGGAGAAGCGGACCACTGGCTTCATCCAGGTCTCCGTGACGAGCGCGGGCCGGCACCACTCGACGATGATCCCGGCCTTCGGGCCGCACACCTTTCCCGCGGTCATGGGTCAGATCAACTACGCCCGCTCGCTGAGTGCCATGTGACCCTCACAGCTGACTGAGGATCGACGGATCCGTGATCTTCGTGTCGTCCGCCAGCAGCATCGCCTTGCTCAGGATCACCGCCAGCATCCGGTCGCCCTCGTAGGGCAGGTAACCCGACTCCGGGACCGCGGGGCTGGACTTGGGGACGATGCACAGGTACTGGCCGCTCGGGGTCATGAGGATGTTGCCCGAGCCGAGGTGGATCTTGTAGGTGTGGCGTTCGCCCTTGACGTGCAGGAAGCGGCTCTCCAGGGTGCAGCGGTCGGCTATCGCGAGGCGGGGGACCAGGCGTTCCAGGAGGGCGCGGCGGGTCCTGGCGCTCTCGTTGAGGGCGCCGAAGCTGTACGACGACCAGTACTCGTGGAAGCGGCCGGCCGGCCCGCCGTCCTGCCAGGCCGGGTCGTTGCCGACGCTCGCCACGCCGACGAACAGGTCGACGTCCCGCAGGACTTCGGAGAGGACCAGGGGCGGGATGTCGGTGAGGGGAACAGGGGCTGAGGGGTCCTCGCCGTCCCGGAGCCACATGCGGTAGTCGCCGCCGCAGCAGTGCGCCGAGTTCTGCGGGGCGTCCAGCGGGTAGAAGCGGACCTGGTCGGTGCGCAGGCGGAGGAAGGAGCCGGACTCCGTGGTGTCGGCACCGTACTCCTGGCCCTCGCCGCTGATCCAGTACTCCGCCCGCAGGCCCCACTGGGGCAGTTCGCGCGTCGCCGGCGGTGCCTCGTCGTCCACCATCAGGCGCAGCTTGTTGCGCCAACCCCGGACCGCGGTCAGGGAGTTGAACTGGTGCTGGCGCAGGATGTGGGCCGCGAAGCGGTTCGAGTACGTGCCCGTCGCGCGCTCGGCGTCCGTCAGCAGGTACACCTCGCGGTGGGCCTGCTTGAACGGCTGCGTGACGCGGTGCCGCTCCAGCCAGTCGCGCCACGCGATCGTCTCGGCGGGGTCGTGGCCGACCGGGTGCCAGAGGGTGACTTCGGCGCCTTCAGCGACAGGAGTGACGGGGGTATCGGTGAGGGTGCGCAGTTCGCCGTCCGCGTAGCCGACCGTCCGTCCGTCGACCGTCCACAGGAGGCGGCGCGCCAGGGTGCCCACCAGCGGGTGGTCCAAGTAGCGCGTCCGCCACGCCGCGTACGACCACGTGCGGCGGGACAGGAACTGGCGGTCCAGGCGCTCGCTCTGCGCCGACAGCATCTTGTCGATGTCCTTGGCCGCGGCCTTGAGGTCCTTGAGCGCTTCCTGGTGGTCGCGGCGGACGCCCGCCGGGACGCTCTTGACCTGCTTGCCGCTCGCCGACCGCCAGGTCAACACCGCCTTCGTGCCCTGGACTTCGAGGATCGCCGTCGACTCGCCGAGGGTGTGGCTCGCGCGTCCGACCTCCGTCAGGCCGTACGCCGGCACGGCCAGTTCCTCGATCTCCTCGCGGGTCAGGCCGAGCGCGGCGGCGCGGGTCTCCAGGGCCGTGTCGAGGAGCTTGGCGGTGGCCTTGTACGTCACCCGGGCGGCGAGGCGGGCCAGTTCGGCGAGGGCCGCCTCGCTGTCGATGCGCGCGAGGGCGTTCACGCCCGCGTTGGCGACCTTCGGGTTGCGCGGGCCCATGCCCGCGACCTTCTTGAGGGAGGTCTCCACGAGGGCGCCCAGGGCGCGGGCGGTGTCCGGGTGGGGCGGGAGGAGGGCGAGCAGCCAGGCCAGGCCGCGCAGCGCGTTGGCGTTGTAGGGGTCGTAGGCGCTGTTGACGTCGGGCTCGTAGGTGCGCCGGTCGAGCGGGAGGGTGCGCGGGCGGCCGACGAGGGCGAACCAGGCCGGCACGGTCTCGCGGACGCGGTCGGCGCCGACGGCGTCGATCACCACGTGGGCCTGCTTGTCCCACCTGGCGGTGGGCTTGGCGGCGGTGGCCGTCGCCGCGTGCCGCAGCAGCGCCTGCCAGTCGGGGCCGTCGGCGTCCCGCAGGGCCTGCTCGGCCCACTCCTCGCCGACGTTGAGGGCGGGGTCGGTGAGCCGCTTCGCCAGGTCGACGACGGCGTTCGAGCGGTACGCCTCCACGGCCGAGCGGCGGACCACGGCGACGAGGGCCGGAGAGAGAGCGCGGCCCTGCGCGAGTTCGTGCTCGGCGAGGGACTCGAAGCCGGAGGCGTGCCAGAAGGAGTGCACGCGGCCGAGGTCGTCCAGCGCGCGTCGGCGCTCGGCGGCCAGCGGGTCGTCGTCGATGCCCTCGCAGAGGCGGATCGTGAGGGAGATGGCACCGCAGCGGGCGTCCAGTCCGTCGCCGAGCGCGGGGAAGCGGTCGGCCATCGCGTGCAGCATCGCGCGGCGCCGCTCCACCGGCAGCGCGCGCAGCTCCTCGACGGCCTCGCTCCAGCCGGGGCGGCCGAAGTAGCCGCGGCTGGAGGCCACCATCTTCATGGTCTCGTCGGCCACCCGGCCGGCGTCGAACACGGCGACGCGGTTGCGCAGCCGGTCCAGGTGCGAGCGAGGAGAGCGCATCAGCCACCCACCAGCGCCACGAGCTTCAGGAACGTCACCTCGGTGCCCAGCGGCAGCTCGATCTCCTCGGCCACGTCCGTCACCTGACGGTCCCCCACCAGCACCAGGAATCCGTTCCCGGCGAACGCCTTCAGCGCCAGTCCGGTCTGCACTTCGGGGTCTATCCGGCGGGGCGTGCGCAACGCGTACCCGTTCAGCACGCGCTCCGCGTCCTCCGGCTGCACCAGGCCCTGGAACACCCCGGGCATGCGCGCGTTGTACTCGGCGACCTCCTGGAACACCCGGCGCCTGATCAACTCACCCACGGTGAGCCGCTCCTCGGCGACCTCCAGCTCCCAGCCGGCGCCCCGCTCCCCCGCAGTCGTCTCGTCGACGAACCTCACGATTGCCATGCGACCGACAGTAGGGGCCGCCACTGACAATCACGGTTTCCGGCCGATCTTCCGCCTAACCTGATGCCATGTCAGATGACCAGTCGTACGAGCTGCTCGGATTCGACAACGCGCTGCTGCCCGTCGGCGACCTCGCCGAGGCCGTGCGCTTCTACGAGAGCGCCGGGTTCGCCGTGGCGTTCCGCTTCGACGAGGCCGGGATCGCCCTGCTGAAGGTCGGTGCCGAGACGCCCGGGATCCTGCTGCGGCAGGAGGAGGCGCTGGGCCACCGGCCGCCGTCGTGGCCGACGTCCCGGCTGTGGATCGAGGTGGCGGACGCCCGCACGGCCGCCCGCTCCCTGCGCTCGGCGGGGGTCCCGCTCCTCGACGAGCCCTTCTCGGTCGCCACCGGCTGGACCGTCGAGACCGCCGATCCGTGGGGCAACGTCATCGGGTTCACGGACTACACCAAGCGCCCGGAGCTGGGCCGCAGTCGGTGAGTCGGGGCCGCAGTCGGTGAGCCCGGAGGCCGCGGGCTGTGGCCGGTAACCGGTCGGGCACCCCGTAGGCTCCTGTGCGTGTCCGCCACGAACGACAGCGCTCCGCAGAGCGACAGCGTGCCCAGCAAGTCCGAGCAGACCCGCGCGCTGATCCTGGAGACGGCCATGCGGCTCTTCCAGGAGCACGGCTACGACAAGACGACGATGCGGGCGATCGCCAAGGAGGCGGGGGTCTCCGTCGGCAACGCGTACTACTACTTCGCCGGCAAGGAGCACCTGATCCAGGGCTTCTACGACCGGATCGCCGCCGAGCACCAGGTGGCGGTCCGCGAGGTCCTGGACCGGGAGAGGGACCTGGAGGCACGGCTCGCGGGCGTGCTGAAGGTGTGGCTGGACATCGCCGCGCCCTACCACGAGTTCGCGGTGCAGTTCTTCAAGAACGCGGCCGACCCGGACAGCCCGCTCAGCCCGTTCTCACCGGAGAGCGAGCACGCGCGCGTGGAGGCGATCAGCGTCCACAAGGAGGTGCTGTCCGGCGCGAAGACCAAGGTGGCGCCCGAACTGCGGGACGCGCTCCCGGAGTTGATGTGGCTCTCGCAGATGGGGCTCGTCCTGTACTGGGTGTTCGACCGGACGCCTGGGCGTGAGCGGAGTTACCGGCTCGCCGAGCGCGGGGCCCGGCTCACCGCGCGCGGGGTCTCGCTGGCCCGCTTCCGGGTGCTGCGGCCGCTCGTCCTCGAGGTGCACGAGCTGTTCACGGACTTCCTGCCGGGGATGACCCACGCGCTGCCCGACCCGGCGAAGAAGAAGCGCGGGGCGCCCGCCTCGGAACCGGCCGAGGACGAGCGCCCCTGAACGCGCGGCTCAGTTGACCGCGTCCACCTCGTCCTCCGCCAGCTCGACGTCGTACACGAGCGGCCCGTCCGCCACCATCACGTGCCTGGCCCGGGAGCCGTGGGCCGCGGAGGTGACCGCGAGCAGATAGGCGCCGGGGCCCGGCACCGAGACGATGTACGAGCCGTCGGCCAGGGTCGTCACGCGGTCCAGCTGGCGTCCGCCCTTGGACAGGACCGTGACCGCCGCGCCCTCCACCGCGTCGCCGTCCGGGCTGCGGACGAAGCCGTGCACCGCGGAGGCGGGACCGTCGGCCGCCGTCGAGGACGCGTTGGCCTCGCCCGTTTCGCCGTCCTCCTTGGGCTCGACCGCGAGGTGCGGCAGCCGCTTCTCCAGCCATTCCGGCAGCCACCAGTTGGAGTTGCCGAGCAGGTGCATCGCGGCCGGCACCAGCGCCGTACGCAGGATGAAGGCGTCGAGCGCCACCGCGGCGGCCAGTCCCACACCCGCCATCGCCGCACCGGAGTCGCCGCTGAGCACGAACGCCATGAAGACGCAGACCATGATGAGGGCGGCGGAGTTGATGACCCGGCTGGTCTCGGCGAGGCCCACGCGCACCGCGCGCGCGTTGTCCCTGGTGTGCACCCACTCCTCGTGCATCCGGCTGACCAGGAACACCTGGTAGTCCATGGAGAGGCCGAACAGCAGCGACAGCATGATGACCGGCAGGAAGGCGTTGATCGGACCCTCCTTGCCGAGGCCGAGCAGTTCCAGGCCCCAGCCCCATTGGAAGATCGCCACCAGGACGCCGAAGGAGGCCGCCGCGGCGATCAGGTTCATCAGGGCGGCCGTCAACGGGACCACCAGGGACCGGAAGGCGACCAGCAGGAGCAGGAAGCCCAGGCCGATGATGGTCGCGATGAACAGCGGCAGCCGTTCGCCGGTCACCGTCGCGAAGTCCTTGGACACGGCCGTCACACCGCCGACGTGCGCGGTGACGTCGGCCTGCGGGATCACGTCGTCCCGCAGGGTGTCGATCAGGTCGTCGGTCTCCTTGGACTGCGGTGACGTGGTCGGCACGACCTGGATCACCGTCACGCCCTGCGCGGGCGGCAGCGCGACCACCTTGGCGACGCCTTCGGTGCCCTGGATGCCCTTGACCAGGGCGGTGGTGTCGCCGGCGTCCGTGACCACCTGGAGCGGCCCGTTGAAGCCGGGCCCGAAGCCGTCGGCGAGGAGGTCGTACGCCTTCCTGGTGGTCGACGAGGAGTCGTCGTTGCCCTGGTCGGTGGCGCCCAGGCGCAGCGACAGCACGGGCAGGGCGAGTACGGCCATGACGGCCAGGGCGAGCACGGCGATCCGGCGGGGACGCTTCTGCACGTTCATCGACCAGCGGGCCGAGAGGTTGCTCGTCGACTCGGTCTCGGGCCCGTTCTCCGCGAGCCGGCGCCGCTGGCGGCGGCCGAGCACGCGCGGTCCGAGCAGGCCCAGCAGGGCCGGCAGCAGGGTCGTCGCGGCCAGCACGCTCAGCACCACCGTGAGGGAGGTGCCGATGACCACGCCGTCCAGGAACCGCAGCCGGGTCACGAGCATGCCGGCGAGCGCGATGCAGACCGTGCCGCCCGCGAACAGCACCGCCCGGCCGGAGGTGTTGAGCGCGGTGACCGCCGCCTCCTCCGGGTCCATGCCCTTCTGGATGCCGCGCCGGTGCCGCGTCACGATGAACAGCGCGTAGTCGATGCCGACGCCCAGGCCGATCAGGGAGGCGAGCAGCGGGGCGATGTCGGGGATGTCGGTGACGTGGCTGAGGAGCTGGGTGGAGAACAGGCCCGTGCCGACACCGAAGATGGCGATCGCGATCGGCAGCGTCATCGCGAAGAACGACCCGAAGGCCAGGAACAGCACGGCGGCCGCGGCGACGATGCCGACCATCTCCGACAGGCCCTGCGGCGGCTCCTGGACGCGCTGGATCGCCTGGCCGCCCAACTCGACCTCAAGACCGCTTCGTTCGGCGCCCTGCGCGGTGTCCAGGACGTCCTGGACCAGTTCCTTGGGCACCTCGTTGGCGGGCTTGGCGAAGGTCAGCTGGGCGTACGCGATCTTTCCGTCGCCGCTGACCTGGGCCGCGCCCTGCGCGCCCGCGTAGGGGCTGGTGACCGCGCCGACGCCGGGCATCTTCGCGATCTTGTCGAGGGCGGGCTGGATGCGGGACCGGACCGCCTGGTCCTTCGCCGAGCCCTGGTCGACCTTCCACACCACCGTGTCGGTGTCCCCGGAGGTGTTCGGGAAGGCCTTCTCCATCAGGTCGTACGCACTCTTGGAATCCGTGTCGGGGAGGGAGAACACGTTCGCGTAGTTCGTGCCCGCGGCCGAGGCCGAGAAGCCCAGGCCGAACAGTGCCCCCACCCACAGCAACAGGACCACCAGCCGGTGCCGATAGCACCACCGTGCCAATGCCGCCACTCTCAACACTCCCCTTAGTCGGTCGGTCGGTCCCCCAGGTCCTGGGCAACAGGATTGGCGGCACCACGCGTGCGTGGACACGGCGCGCCCATGACTCTCAAGGAACTCCAAAGACCGATCCGGTCCGGTTGTCAGTGGCCCGGCCGATACTGGGGGCATGACGACGGCTCCAGGCACCGTGCTGGTGGTGGAGGACGAGCCGAGCATCGCGGACGTCCTCGCCATCGCCCTGCGCTACCACCGGTTCGAGGTGATGATCGCGGGCACCGTCCGCGAGGCGCTCGCGCTCGTCGAGCGCACCCGCCCCGACGCGGCGCTGCTCGACGTCATGCTGCCGGACGGCGACGGCCGGGCTCTTGGGCGTGAACTGCGCGCGAAGCGGCCGGAGTTGGCGCTGGTCTTCCTCACCGCGCGGGACGCGCCCGCGGAGATCGTCGGCGCCCTCGGCTTCGGCGACGACTACATCACCAAGCCGTTCAACATCGACGAGGTCGTCGCCCGGATCACCGCCGTCCTGCGGCGCACCCGCCGGGCCGACGTGCTGCCCCAGCGGCCACCGCTGACCTACGGCGACCTGGAGCTGGACGAGACGACGTACAGCGTCCACCGCGCGGGCCGCACGGTCGAGCTGACCCCCACCGAGTACGCGCTGCTGCGTTTCCTGGTGCGCAACGGCGGCCGGATCGTGTCGAAGGAGCAACTGCTGCGGCACGTCTGGCAGTACGAGCACACCCCGCCCGAGTCGACCGTCGTGGAGACCTACATCAGCTATCTGCGGCGCAAGCTGGACACCCTCGGAGCACCGGTGATCACCACGCGGCGTGGCGTCGGATACGGGCTTGCATGACGTTCCTCCATCCGTTCCGCCGCCCGCTGCGCCCCGCGTTCTGCAAACGGGGCCTGCACTCGCTGCGCGCCAAGCTGACGCTGGCCAACGTGGCGCTGCTGGCCCTCGGCATCGTGGCGACCACCGCCGTCAGCCTCATGGGGATGCGGTACTACCTGCTCGACCAGGTGGACGCCGAGCTGATCAAGATGCGCGACTCGCTGAGCGATTCGGAACTCACCATGCGGAACGTCGACTCGCTCGGCGCCCTGGGTTTCGCCAAGGAGAAGATCGTCCCGGACGACTCGGCCAAGGACCGGTCGGCACCGGACTCGATCTACACGGCCGTCGACGACCGGGGCAAGGCCGTCGGCATCCTCGGCGTGCGGCTCACCGACGCGCAGATCGACCTGGCCCGCGCCGCCCACGACGCCCCGGCCCTCGCCCGGGACACCGGCCCGCACGACGTGACGGTGAACCACGCCTCGTACCGGGTCACCGCCGTCCGGCTTGCCGACGGCACATACATCCTGATGGCGGCCTCGACCGAAGCCCTGCACATGGGCATGGGCAAGGCCCTGCGGCTCGACTTCGCCGTCGGCGGGCTGCTCCTCGTGCTGCTGGCCTGGCTGACCATGATGAGCGTCAGCCGCCGGATGCGGCCGCTGGAGGACATGGTGGAGACGTCGTCGGCGATCGCCGAGGGCGACCTGACCCGGCGCGTGCCCTCCAGCCACCATCCGACGCAGGAGGTCGAGCAGTTGCGCCTCGCCCTCAACTCGATGCTCCACCAGGTCGAGTCGGCGTACCGCACGCGCGAACGCAGCGCGGCCCAGCTGCGCCGTTTCGTGGGCGATGCCTCGCACGAGCTGCGCACCCCGCTGTCCGCGATCCGCGGCTACCTCCAGCTGTACGACAAGGGCATGCTGAGCGACCCCGCGGAGCGCCGGCGGGCCTGGGACCGGGTGCTGGCGGAGACGGACCGCATGGGCCGCCTGGTGGACGAACTGCTCACGCTGGCCCGTCTGGACCAGGAGCCGCAACTGCTCCTGCGCAACGTCGACCTGAGCCGTCTGGTGCGGGACGCGGCCGAGGATCTGCGGGTGCAGCAGCCGGAGCGGCCCATATCGGTCGGCGCCGACGGCGCGCTGCTGGTGCGGGCCGACGAGTCGGGCCTGCGGAAGGTGCTCGGCAACCTGACGGGCAACGTCCGCACGCACACCCCCGCGGACGTGCCGGTGCGGCTCGGCCTGGAGCGGGCGGACGGCGTCGTACGCCTCTGTGTCGAGGACAAGGGTCCCGGGCTGTGCGAGGAGGACGCGGCCCGGGTCTTCGACCGCTTCTTCCGAGCCGGCGGCGGCGCGGGCAGCGGCCTCGGCCTGGCCATCGTGCAGGGCGTCGTCCAGGCCCACGGCGGCGAGGTGACGGTCCGCACGGCCCCGGGCGAGGGGCTGACGGTGACGGTGACGCTGCCGGCGCGGGTGGCTGTGGAGGCGGAGGACCTCGATCCGTCGTAAGCCTCTATGCGGCTCGCGCCCCGACACCGCTCAGGCCTCGGTCAGCACCAGCGCCCACACCGTCTTGCCGTGTCGGCCGCGACTCCACACCCCCCAGGCCGCCGCGACGTGTTCCACCAGGCGCAGACCGCGGCCGGTCTCGTCCCACTCCGTCACCAGGCGCAGGCGCGGTTCGGTCCGGCCCTCGTCCGAGACCTCTATGAGGCAGGAGCCGTCGGAGAGCGCGGTCACGGCCACCTCGAACTCGCGCTCCAGGAGCGGGCCGTGGCGTACGACGTTGGTGGCCAGTTCGGAGACCAGGAGGACGGCGTCGTGCAGGGCCGGGTCGTCGGGACCGTGTCCCCAGTCGGCCAGGTGGTCGCGTACCCGGTGCCGGGCGAGGCCGACGGAGGCCGGGTGGCGGGGCAGCCGGAAGGAGTCGCGTCTGAGCACATGTCCTCCTCACCCCACGCACGCCTCCGTCACATCCTCCTGCGTCGGGTGGGCGTCGCGCGTCACTCGGGTGAAGGTCGGTGCCGCCCGACCGGAGTCAGATCCAGGTCAGGCTCCACAGCCGGAACACACCGGTGGCGTCCGAGAGGTACTGGCCGCCGCCGACGGCCTCGTTGCTGAGCACGTACTCCTTGCCCTGCCACAGCGGGATGACCGGCACATCGCGCGCGATGTCCTCCTGCAGCGTCTTGAAGTCGGCCGCGGCGTCCCCTCGGTCGGGGTACTGCTGACTGGCCTGGATCAGCCGGTCGACGGCCTTGTTGCTGTAGCCCGTGTTCATGGTGCTGCCGGTGCCGACGAGCGGGCCGCCGAAGGTGTCCGGGTCGGGATAGTCGGCGACCCAGCCGACGGCGTACGCGTCGAGCTTCCCGGCCGCCCACTGCTTCTGGAAGTCGGTCCACTCGTAGCCCTTGAGCGTGACCTTGAACAGGCCGCCGGCTTCCAGCTGCTTCTTGAGGTCCTCGGCCTCCGCCTGGGCGGCGCCGCGACCCTCGGCGTAGCCGTAGGTGAAGGTGACGGGGGTCGTCACGCCGGCCTCGGTGAGCAGCTCCTTCGCCTTCTGCTCGTCCTGCCTGGGGTAGGTGTCGAAGAACGACGTCGTGTGACCGGTGATGCCCGTGGGGATCAGCGAGTACAGCGGGTCGACCGTGCCCTGGTAGACCGTCGCGGCCAGTTCCTCGCGGTCGATCAGCCAGGCCATGGCCTTGCGGACCTGGACGTCGTGCAGGGGCGAGCTCTGGCGCGTGTTGAGGTAGAGGTTGCGGGTCTCGGAGGTGTCGGACTCGTTGACGCGCTGATTGGGGTCGCTGGCGGAGAGCCGCGAGAGCGTCGTCGGCGGCAGCTGCCGGGCAGCGACGTCGATCTGCTTCGCCTTCCAGGCCTTCTCCAGGGCGGCCGCGCTGCCGTAGTAGAGCAGGTCGATGGGGCGTCCGGTGTCGTGGACGTCGCCCTTGTAGTGCGCGTTGGGGGCGAGGACGGCCTTCTTGTTCTTCGCGTACGACGTGAGCTTGTACGGCCCCGTGCCGTCGGCGCCGGTCTCGGTGCGCAGGCTGTTCCTCGGGTACTTGGTGCGGTCGACGATCGAACCGGCCCCGGTGGCGACCTTGAACGGGAAGGTGGCGTCCGGCGAGGAGAGGTGGAAGGTGACCGTCAGGCCTTTGGCGTCGACCGACTTGAGCGTGCTCAGCAGCGAGGACGGGCCGACGTCGGAGTTGATCTTCTTGACCCGGTCGAAGGAGTACTTGACGTCCTCGGCGGTCATCGCGCGCCCGCTCGGGAAGGTCAGGCCGTCCCGCAGCACACAGCGGTACGTGGTCAGTCCGCTGCCGACGAAGACGCAGCTCCTGGCCGCGTCGGGCACCGGCTCGGCACCGCCCGGGTCGAAGGTCAGCAGTGACTGGAAGACGTTGCTGAACAGCGCCCACGAACCCGCGTCGTAGGCGCCGGCCGGATCGAGCGCCGTGACGGCGTCCGTCGTACCGACCGTGATCGTCTTGCCGGAATTCTCCTGCGACGGCAGCAACTGCCAGCCGCCCACTCCCGCGGCCGCGAGTACCAGTACCGTCGCGAGAATCCGCGTGCGAACCGAGCGCATCGGTTTGCCCTCTCCGGGCCCCGTCGGGACCCACCCCACCGTTCACTCCCCAGGCCGCTCCCCCGAGCGGCGCGGCTCACCTAACCACACGTGTTTCAGCCGGGGGAAGGGAAATCTGGCGAGATGAGAGAACACTTACCGAAGGATCGTTTCGGCCGGGTTTCACAGCCCGTCCACAGGATGTGAAAACCGGCGAAAGCGGGCTCCTGGAAAGGGAGTTGGGCTTCGCGAGGGGCGTGGACCTCGGTTAGGGAGTCGGCCTTCGGTAAGGAAGTCGGCCCTCTGGAAAGTGGGTCGCCTTCTGGAAAGAGACGCCGACGCTCAGGCGCGCGTCGAGGCCAGCTCGATCACCGTGATGTCCGAGGGCGCGCCCACGCGCGTGGGCGGCCCCCAGGCGCCGGCGCCCCGGGAGACGTAGAGCTGCGTGTCGCCGTACCGCTCCAGGCCCGCGACGGTCGGATTCGCCGCCTCCGCCACGAAGTTGCCGGGCCAGAGCTGACCGCCGTGGGTGTGGCCGGAGAGCTGGAGGTCGACGCCGTGGTCGACGGCGTCGTGGATCTGCACCGGCTGATGGGCGAGCAGCACGCACGCGCGCGTGGTGTCGCGGTCGCCCAGCGCCTTGGTGAAGTCCGGGCCCTGCCCCTCGCTCTCGCCCGCGATGTCGTTGACGCCGGCCAGGTCGAACCACGGCAGTTCGGTGCGCGCGTTCTCCAGCGGGAGCAGACCGAGCCGGCGCACCTCCTCGACCCACTGCTCGGCGCCGGAGAAGTACTCGTGGTTGCCGGTGACGAAGTAGGCGGGCGCCTTCAGCTGCGACAGCGGCGCGGCGGCCGGGCCCAGGTCCTTCACGCTGCCGTCGACCAGGTCGCCGACGACGGCGACGATGTCCGGCTGGGTCCCGTTGATCGTGTCGACGACCCGCTGCGCGAAGCCCCGGCCCAGCGTCGGGCCCAGGTGGATGTCGCTGACCACGGCGATGCGGTAACCGTGCGCCCCGCGCGGGAGCTTGGCCAGCGGCACGGTGACCCGCTTCACGCGCGGGCCGCGCAGGACGCCGTACGTCCCGTATCCCACGGTCCCGACGGCCATCGCGGCGCCGGCACCGGCGACGACACGGGAGACGAAGAGGCGGCGGGAGGGGTCGGGGGGCGCGGGCCGTTCGGCTGTCCCGGAGGAGGCGGTGGTGGGTGCCTCCTCGGGAGTCGGCTCCTCAGCGGGCGCCGGCAGTGCTCCCGCCGGGACCGGCTCCCGTACGTCCGCCGCCGGGCGCGCCCGGCGCTCCAGCAGGCGGCGCAGCAGCGGTCGTACGACCTCTCCCGCGACCACCGCGAGCAGCAGGTAGATGGAGAGGGCCAGCCACAGGAAGCCCGGCCAGGCGAGGGTCTGCTGGAGCCAGAAGGGCGCGCCGGACCGCTCGGCGACGAGCGCGCCGATCGCCAGCAGCCAGCCGCCCGCGACGACGGCCACGCCCACGCGGCGCATGACACCCGGGCCCCGGGTCGTGTCGCGGAACAGGCGGCGTCACAGATACCAGTTGCCCGCCACCAGGACCGTGAGCGCGAGCAGCGCGAAGACGATGACCACCGTGCCGTGAACCCCGCTGTCTTTTGTGAGGACTTCTGGAGGATTTCTGGAGGACTTCCGCGCGGACTTCTATGCGGCGCGGCGCAATGCGCGCAGTCCGCGCAACCCGATGCCCCCCACAACCGTCCCCAATACGAAGGAGACGACGGCGAGCGTCAGGTGCACCCAGAAGTACGCCGTCGGGTTCCCGTCCTCGAACGCGAGCCCGCTGCTGTCCTTGACAAGGTTTTTGACGAAAGTGACCCAGATGACCCAGCTCCACACCCCGAAGGCGAGCAGGAACCAGGAGACCGGGCGGCTGAGCTTCATACGTTCAGTATCGCCGCCGCCTGTCCGGTTCCCTTCCCGGGGTGGGGTGGGCGGTGGGACTTCCCGTCGCACGCCATGTACGTTCTCGTCCGTGCCCGCTGCCAAGAAGACCGTCAGGCGAACCCTGCTGGTCACCTCCGCCGCCCTGTCGTCGCTCGCGCTGACCGCGCCCGTCACGCTCGCGGCCCCGAGTCCCTCGACGAGTCCGAGTCCTTCGACGAGCTCCAGTCCTTCGACCAGTCCGTCGGCCGCACCCCCGGCGAAGATGTCGACCGTGGGCGGCGCACGCCTCGGGCAGGCGGGCACGCAGGTCGATCTGGGCAGCGGCGCCCCCGTGCTCCCCAAGGACCTCACGGCCCGCTCCTGGATCGTCGCCGACGCCGAGTCCGGCGACGTGCTCGCCTCGCACAACGCGCACTGGCGGCTGCCCCCGGCGAGCACGATGAAGATGCTGTTCGCGGACACGGTGCTGCCGAAGTTCCCGAAGGCCGAGAAGCACAAGGTCGTCCCCGCCGACCTGGCGGGCATCGGGGCCGACTCCAGCATGGTCGGGATAAAGGAGGGCGAGACCTACACGGTCCGCGACCTGTGGCTCGGCGTGTTCCTGCGCTCCGGCAACGACGCCGTGCACGTGCTGTCGGCGATGAACGACGGTGTCGACACCACCGTCCAGCAGATGAACGAGCACGCCGAGGAGCTCCAGGCCCTCGACACGCACGTGGTCACCCCCGACGGCTACGACGCGCCGGGGCAGGTCTCCTCCGCGTACGACCTGACCCTGGTCGCCCGCTCGGGGCTGCAGAAGAAGGACTTCCGGGAGTACTGCTCGACGGTGCGGGCGCAGTTCCCGGGCGAGACGAAGAAGAACAAGAAGGGCAAGAAGGTCCGCAAGTCCTTCGAGATCCAGAACACCAACCGGCTGCTGAGCGGCGACTACGACACCCCTGTGTACCAGGGCATCGCGGGCGTCAAGAACGGCAATACGACGAATGCGGGCGCGACCTTCACGGGGGTCGCCGAACGCAACGGCAAGGTGCTGCTCGTCACCGTCATGAACCCGTCGAAGAACGACCACAACGAGGTCTACAAGGAGACCTCCAAGCTCTTCGACTGGGGCTTCAAGGCGGCCGGCAAGGCGCAGCCGGTGGGCGAGCTGGTGGCGCCGAAGGGCGCGCAGGCGAGCGCCCAGCCGGGCGCCACGGCCTCCTCGGGGCAGGCGGGCGGGTCCGTCGACGCGTCGACGGACCCGGTGACGAAGAAGGCCGCGGCCGAGGAGGATTCCGGCGGCATCGGGACGGCGCTGGCGATCACGGGCGGTGCGCTGGTGCTGCTCGCGGCCGCCGCCTTCCTGGTCAACCGCCGCTGGCCGCTGCCTGATCTGGTACGTCGTCGTCCTCGTCCCTGACCTTGCGGATCTCCCCGTCGCGCTCCTCGGCCTCCTCCTCGCGGATCTCGTCCTGCTCGCTCTGTGTCGCCGTCCAGGCGGCGCAGAACAGGACGAGTTTCGAGGTGAAGTTGATCCACAGCAGCAGCGCGACGGGCACGCCGAAGGCGCCGTACATGCTCTTCGCGGCGACGCCCTGCATATACCCGCTCAGCAGCAGCTTCAGCAGTTCGAAGCCGACGGCGCCGGTCAGCGCGGCGACCAGCAGCCGACGGCGCGTCGGCTCCACGCCGGGCAGCAGCGTGAGGACGTACAGGAGCAGCAGGAAGTCGGCGAGTACGGCGACGGTGAACGCGGCGATCCGCAGCAGGGCCCGGCCGATGCCGCCCTCCTGGAGGCCGAGTTGCTCGCCGATCCAGCCCACCAGGGCCGAGGCGACGGTCGAGATGGCGATCGTGACGAGGACGGCGCCGCCGAAGCCGATCAGGATGATCGCGTCCTTGGCCTTGGACAGGATCGGGTTGCCCTCCCGGTCCGGCAGCTCCCACACCGCGCGCAGACAGTCGCGCATCGACCCGACCCAGCCGATGCCGGTGAACAGCAGCGCGGCACCGGCGATGAGGCCGATCGTGCCGGCGTTCTGCACCAGACCGTGGATGTCGAGCTGGTCGGAGATGCCGGGCACCTGGTCGGCGATCTTGTCCTGGAGCGTGTTCTGCTGCTCGGTGCTGAGCGTGGCGGCGGCGACCGCGGCGGCCACGGTGAGCAGCGGGAACAGCGCGATGAAGCTGATGAACGTCATCGCGGCGGCCAGCCGCGACCACTTCACCCGGTCCAGGCGCTCGTAGGACCGCCACGCGTGCGTGGCGGTCAGCCGCGTCATCAGCGGCCCGACGACGGGGAGCTTCTTCAGCCAGTCCATGATCCGACTCTGCCCTCACTGCGGAAAACCAATGTGCGAGTACCCCAGAACCGCAGGATCGTCGCAAGGGCCATGCCGATTACAGCACCGGAGACCGTGTCCGCGCGCTGCGAGGTGAGGCCGAGGCCGTAGTGGCTGACGGCGAGGCACAGGAGCTGGACGAGGGCGCCGGCGATGTTGACGGCGACGAAGACGGCGTAGGGGCGCAGGCCGCCCGGTCCGGTGCCCCGGTAGGTGCCGAGCGCGTTGCCCGTGTACGCGATCGAGCAGCCGGCCACGAAGGAGAGCGCCTTGGCGGTGATCGGGTCGAGCCCGGCCGGGCCGCGCAGGCAGGTGAAGAGGGCGAGGTCGGTGGCGTAGGCGAGGAGTCCCACGGCGGCGAAGGCGAGGAGTTCGCGACGGCTGGGCCGGCCGGGGGAGGCGGGGCGGGCGAGTGCCGTGGCGGGGCTCACGGCGGGCGCCGGGCTCGCTTGGGTCACCAATTCGCCACCGCCAGCGCGTACATCGCCAGCCACACCAGGGCGATGAGGGCGAGCGCCCGGTCGCGCAGGACGACGTCCTCGGGTTCGCCCGCCGTGCCGCGGTCCGCGAAGACGGCGTACCTGAGGACGGCGAGGATGAAGGCGACCATGGACAACTGGCGCCAGGGCAGCACGCTCGCGTGCGAGACGCCGCCCTCCTCCAGGGCCCACAGGCAGTAGCCGAGCACGGCGACCCCGGCGGCCAGCTGCCACACGAACCGCAGGTAGCCGGTGGTGTACTCGGTGAGCAACGCGCGCGTGGCGCCGCCTTTTCCGGCCATCTGCACGGCCTCGGAGTAGCGCTTGGCCGCGACCATGAACAGCGCGCCGAAGCCGGTCGTGATCAGGAACCAGCGCGAGAGCGGGATCCCGAGGGCGAGCCCGCCGATCATCGCCCGCATCAGGAAGCCGGTCGTGACGACGGCGAGGTCGACGACCAGGACGTGCTTGAGGCTGACGCAGTAGGCCAGTTGCATGCCCAGGTAGGCCGTCAGGAGCGCCGCGACGACCGGCGAGACCAGCCAGGCCGCGAGCACCGGTGCGAGGGCCGTGAGGGCGCCTCCGACGGCGTAGGCGACGGGTACGGGGACCTGTCCTGCGGCGACCGGGCGGTGCCGTTTGGTGGGGTGGGCGCGGTCGGCCTCGGCGTCGCGGGCGTCGTTGATCAGGTAGACGGCGGCGGCGCAGGCGGTGAACAGCGCGAAGACCAGGGCGAGTTGGGTGAGCGCGTGCCGGGTGAAGAGCTGGCCGGCGGCGGCCGGGGCGGCGACGACCAGGACGTTCTTGACCCACTGCTTGGGGCGCGCGGTCCTCAGCAGACCGCGGAGGACCGAGCCGAGGCGGGTGCCCCTGCGGGGTGATGGGGTACGTCGCCCGGGCGTGCGCTGTTCCAGGAGCGCCGTCTCGCGGGTGCGCGCGCTGCCGGTGAGGGGCGCGGTCTCCGTCATGAGCGCCCTCCGTCGTCCGGCGCGGTCTTCATCCAGCGCGATCCGACGCACGCCGTGAGCGCCCCCAGGGCCGCGCCCGCCACCACGTCCGAGGGGTAGTGGACGCCGACGA
Organism: Streptomyces sp. NPDC088794; assembly: GCF_044750545.1. Lineage (NCBI taxonomy): Bacteria > Bacillati > Actinomycetota > Actinomycetes > Kitasatosporales > Streptomycetaceae > Streptomyces > Streptomyces sp. NPDC088794. The sequence continues at coordinate 462,635 of NZ_JBIVKB010000002.1, forward strand.
CCAGGCGGGAGAGGCACATCGCGGCGGCGAGCGGCGGGACCGCGTGCGCGCCGAGCGCCCCGAAGGCGACGGCCGCGGCGGCGGCGGAGGTCGCGTGGGAGCTGGGGAAGGAGTGCCGGCCCGCGGTGCGCACGAGGGGTTCGACGTGGGTCGGACGCGGGCGGCGCACCGCTCTCTTCACGCCCATGCTGACGAGGTGCGCACCGGCGGTGAGCGCCGTGCCGCGCAACCAGGTGCCGCGTCGCGCACCGTCCACGGCGGCTCCCGCGAGCCCCGCCGCGAGCCACAGCGCGCCGTGCTCGCCGGCCCGGGAGAGGGCGCGCGCGGCTCCGGCGACGCGCGGATCGGCGCCGTACGCCCGGCAGGCCGAAAGGACTCGGTGGTCCAGGTCCATGGGGTCCGTGGGGTCCGTGTGCTCCATGTGGACTCACTGTTCACGTCAACGCCGTTGGAACTCCGGCAATATTGAGCGACATCCCATTAATCACCCATTTCAGGGAGGGAGGTCATGTTTATGAACAAAGCGATCACATAGGGGCGATACGGTCGCGGACATGTCTGCCGACGCCGCCCCCACGTCCGCGCCCGTTCCCGCAGCCGTCCCCGCTCCCGTTCGCGCAGCCGTCCCCGTTCCCGTCACCGGGTGGGGCCGCACCGCGCCCACGGCGGCCCGTCTGATCCGCCCGGGGACGTACGAGGAGGCCGTGGCGGCCGTCCGGGGCTGCGGGGCCCGCGGGGGCATTCCCAGAGGCCTGGGGCGGGCCTACGGGGACGCGGCGCAGAACGCCGGCGGCGCGGTGCTCGACATGACGGGTCTGGACCGCGTCCACGTGATCGACGCCGCCGAGGGCATCGTGCTGTGCGACGCGGGCGTCTCCCTGCACCGGCTGATGGAGGTCCTGCTGCCGCTCGGCTGGTTCGTGCCGGTGACGCCGGGCACGCGCCAGGTGACGGTCGGCGGCGCGATCGGCGCTGACATCCACGGCAAGAACCACCACGTCTCAGGCTCCTTCTCCCGGCACGTCCTGTCCTTCGAACTCCTCACCGCGGACGGCACGATCCGCACGGTGAGCCGCGGCACGCCCCTGTTCGACGCGACCGCCGGCGGCATGGGCCTGACCGGCGTGATCCTGACGGCGACCGTTCAACTGCTGCCCGTCGAGACGTCCTTGATGTCGGTCGACACCGAACGCGCGACGGACCTCGACGACCTGATGGCACGCCTCACGGCGACCGATCACCACTACCGCTACTCGGTCGCCTGGATCGACCTCCTCGCGCGGGGCGCGGCGACCGGCCGCGCGGTGCTCTCGCGCGGCGACCACGCGCCCCTCGACGCGCTGCCCGCACGCACGCGTAGAACACCGTTGGATTTCCGGACCCGCCGGCTCCCGGCCGCCCCCGCCTTCCTCCCGGAGAGCCTTCTGAGCCGCACGACCGTGGGCCTGTTCAACGAGCTCTGGTACCGCAAGGCACCCCGCGCGCGTACCGGCGAACTCCAGCGGATCCCCGCCTTCTTCCACCCCCTGGACGGCGTGCCGCACTGGAACCGCGTCTACGGCCGCGGTGGCTTCGTGCAGTACCAGTTCGTCGTCGGACACGGCCGGGAGGACGCCCTGCGCCGGATCGTGCGGCGCATCTCCGAGCACCGGTGCCCGTCCTTCCTGGCCGTCCTCAAGCGCTTCGGGGAGGCCGACCCCGGCTGGCTCTCCTTCCCCGTGCCCGGCTGGACGCTGGCCCTCGACATCCCGGCGGGCCTGCCCGGCCTCGGCGTCCTCCTCGACCGGCTCGACGAGGACGTGGCCGAGGCCGGGGGACGCGTCTACCTCGCCAAGGACTCCCGGCTGCGCCCCGACCTGCTCGCCGCCATGTACCCGCGCCTCGACGACTTCCGGGCACTGCGCGCGGACCTCGACCCGCGCGGGGTGTTCGTGTCGGACCTCGCCCGCCGCCTCGCCCTCTGAGCAGCACCAAGCTCTGAGCAACCCCAAGCTCCGGGCACCTTCCGGACACCCTCCACGCAACCCCAGGCACCCCCAGGCACCCGCTAGGAGCTCTCTCGTGAAGGACGCCTTCGGTCTCCCCCAGTCCCTGCTCGTCCTCGGCGGTACGTCCGAGATCGCCCTCGCCACCGCCCGCCGTCTGATCGCCCGCCGCACCCGCACGGTGTGGCTCGCCGGACGCCCCTCGCCGGCCCTGGAGCAGTCGGCGGAGCAGTTGCGCGGTCTCGGCGCCGACGTGCACACCGTGGCCTTCGACGCGCTCGACCCCGACGCGCACGAGGTGGCGCTCGGCAAGGTGTTCGCCGAGGGCGACGTCGACATGGTGCTGCTCGCCTTCGGGATCCTCGGCGACCAGGCGAACGACGAGCGTGATCCGGCCGCCGCGGTGCGCGTCGCGCAGACCAACTACACGGGCGCGGTGTCGGCCGGGCTCGTGAGCGCACGCGCGTTGCAGGCGCAGGGCCACGGCTCGCTCGTGGTGCTCTCCTCCGTCGCCGGCGAGCGCGCCCGCCGCGCCAACTTCATCTACGGCTCCAGCAAGGCGGGCCTGGACGCGTTCGCCCAGGGCCTCGGCGACGCGCTCCACGGCACCGGCGTGCAGGTCATGGTCGTACGCCCCGGGTTCGTCCGCTCGAAGATGACGGCGGGGCTGCCGGAGGCGCCGCTGGCGACGACCCCTGAGGCGGTCGCGACGGCCGTCGAACTGGGCCTGCGCCGCCGCTCGGAGACGGTGTGGGTGCCCGGCACGCTTCGCGTGGTGATGTCGGCCCTGCGGCACGTCCCGCGCGGGGTGTTCCGACGGCTGTCCCTGTAGATGGAGGCCGACGGCTGTCCTTGTAGGCGTAGACCTACCGGCTCGGGATGGTGCCCCGCTCCACATGACCGGCCTGCGGCGGCACCACCGAGCTCCCGAAGGGGAACTCACGCAGCTTGCGCCACACGCCGTCCGCGCCCTGCTCGTACAGCGCGAACCCGGTGCACGGCCACTCGGCCTCGTAGTCGGCGAGCTCCTCGAAGGCGCGGTCCATCGCCTCGTCGTCGATGCCGTGCGCGATCGTCACATGAGGGTGGTACGGGAACTGGAGGTCGCGTGCGACGGGCCCGGAGGCGTCGCGGACCTGCTTCTGCAGCCAGGTGCACGCCTCGGCGCCATCCTCCACGCGCACGTAGACGACGGGCGACAGCGGCCGGAAGGTGCCCGTGCCGGACAGCCGCATCCGGAACGGACGGCCGTTCCCGGCGAGCTCCGTCAGATGCGCCTCGACGGCCGGCAGCGAAGCGCCGTCGACCTCCGTCGGCGGCAACAGGGTGACGTGCGTGGGGATGCCGTGAGCAGCGGCGTCCCCGAAGCCGGTGCGCAGCCGTTGGAGGCGGCTGCCGTGAGGCTCCGGGACCGCGATCGACACGCCGATCGTTACGGTCCCCACGTCATCTCCTGTCGTCGTGTCGGTCGGTCGTTCCCATCCGTTCGGCTATCGACTGTACGGCCACGGCTGGGATGCGGGCAGGCGCAACCGTAGTGATGTGCAGCGCTCTGCCCAGTGGTACGTGTGTGCGGTTGTGCGCCTCAGTGCTTCGCGGGCAGGAAGCCGACCCGGTCATAGGCCTGGGAGAGGGTCTCCGCGGCGACGGCACGCGCCTTCTCCGCGCCCTTGGCCAGAATCGAGTCGAGCGTCTCCGGGTCGTCCAGATACTGCTGCGTGCGCTCCTTGAAGGGCGTCACGAAGTCGACCATGACCTCGGCGAGGTCCGTCTTGAGGGCGCCGTACATCTTGCCCTCGTAGTCCCGCTCCAGCTCCGCGACCGACTTGCCGGTGAGGGTCGAGTAGATCGTGAGCAGGTTGCTGACGCCCGGCTTCTCCACCGCGTCGTAGCGGATGACGGTGTCGGTGTCGGTGACCGCGCTCTTGACCTTCTTGGCGGTGGCCTTCGGGTCGTCGAGGAGGTTGATGAGGCCCTTCGGCGTGGACGCCGACTTGCTCATCTTGATCGACGGGTCCTGGAGGTCGTAGATCTTCGCCGTCTCCTTGAGGATGTACGGCTTCGGGATCGTGAAGGTCTCGCCGAAGCGGCCGTTGAAGCGCTCGGCGAGGTCGCGGGTCAGCTCGATGTGCTGCCGCTGGTCCTCACCGACCGGCACCTCGTTGGCCTGGTACAGCAGGATGTCCGCGACCTGGAGGATCGGGTACGTGAACAGGCCGACGCTCGCCCGGTCGGCACCCTGCCTGGCGGACTTGTCCTTGAACTGGGTCATGCGGGAGGCCTCGCCGAACCCGGTCAGGCAGTTCATGACCCACGCCAGCTGGGCGTGTTCGGGGACGTGGCTCTGCACGAAGAGCGTGCAGCGCTCCGCGTCGAGCCCGGCCGCCAGCAGCTGCGCGGCGGCGAGCCGGGTGTTGGCGCGCAGCTCCGCCGGGTCCTGCGGGATCGTGATCGCGTGCAGGTCCACGACCGCGTAGAACGCGTCGTGGGACTCCTGGAGAGCCACCCACTGGCGGACGGCGCCGAGGTAGTTGCCGAGGTGGAACGAGCCTGCGGTGGGCTGGATTCCGGAGAGCACGCGGGGACGGTCAGAAGCCATGCTCACCATTCTCTCAGGTCTGGGGGGCGGGTCCGGAACCGGTCGGAAACAGATGTGACACGGGTGGGAACCGATCCGGGTCGGGCGGTGTACCAAATGTGTGAGAACGCGGGAGGGGGGCCGCATCGTCGATGAGGCCGCGGTGATCGCACGCGTACGCGCCGGAGAGCCGGAGGCGTACGCGGAGCTGGTGCGGGCCCATACGGGCATCGCGCTCAGGGCGGCCGCGGCACTCGGGGCGGGTGCGGACGCGGAGGACGTGGTGCAGCAGGCCTTCGTGAAGGCGTACTGCGCGCTGGGCGGGTTCAAGGACGGCGCGGCCTTCAAGCCGTGGCTGCTGTCGATCGTCGCCAACGAGACGAGGAACACGGTGCGCACGGCGGCCCGGCAGCGCACGCTCGCCGGCCGGGAAGCGGCGTTCGCCGAGGCCGAGCCGCTGATACCGGAATCGGCGGACCCGGCGGTCGCGACCATCGAGACGGAGCGTCGCGCGGCCCTGCTGTCCGCCCTGGAGAAGCTGAGCGAGGAGCACCGCCTGGTCGTCACCTACCGCTATCTGCTGGAGATGGACGAGCCGGAGACCGCCCAGGCCCTGGGCTGGCCGAGAGGCACGGTGAAGTCCCGCCTCAGCCGCGCCCTGCGAAAGCTGGGCAGACTGCTGCCGGATTTCCGACCTCGGGAAGGGGGTGATGAGCATGAGTGAGTCGCACGAGGACGACGGTTTCGAGGGCGAGAGCCACGAGGGCGAGAGCTTCGAGGATCGGGGTTACGAGGGGCAGAGGTACGAGGGTGAGGGCGGCCGTGCCGCCGGAGGCACCGGTGGCCGGGGCCCACGCGGCCGCGGCGACGGTCGGGGCGGCGGCCGGGGTCCGCGAGGACGTGCGCGGGGACGCGAGCAGGGACGGGAGCGGGGCCGGACCCGGGAGGAGGCCGCCCGGCTGCCGGAGGAGCTGAAGGCGCTGGGCCGGTCGCTGGACGCGCCCGGCACCGGAGGCGCCGACGACTCCGAGACGATGGTCGAGCGGGTACTGGGCCAGATACTCGCCGAACAGCTGCCGACCCCGGTCCCCGAGCCACGGCCGGTCGGCGCGCGCCTGCGGTCGGTCCGGCACTGGACACGACTGCGCTGGCGTTCGCTGACCGCCCTGCTGTGCGGCCTGCTGACGGTGCTCGTGCTCACGCCCCCGGTGCGGGCGGCGGTCTTCGACTGGTTCGACTTCGGCGGGGTCGAGGTGCGGTACGACCCGTCGGCGGTGCCGTCGCCCGGCGCCGAGGTGCCCGGGTGCGGGCGGTCGGTGTCGCTCGGACAGGCCGAGCAGCGCGCCGGGTTCGAACCGCTGGTGCCGAAGGCGCTGGGCGTCCCGGACACGGTGGCGGTGACCGATGAGCCGCACGGGCGGTTCCTGGTGAGCCTGTGCTGGCGCGAGGACGGGCACACGGTCCGGCTGGACGAGATGCCGAACCCACTGGACCTCACCTTCGCCAAGACCGCGCGCGAGCAGCCGGAGTGGGTCCCGCTGGGCGAGGAGACCTCGACCGACGGCATTCGGGACTACGCCCTGTGGTTCCCCCGCCCTCATCTGCTGAGCTTCTGGCTGATCGACGCGGACGGCAGCCGCTTCACCCGTAAGGAGCGGACCGCCGGGCCGACGCTGCTGTGGATGCACCGGACCGGCCTCGACGAGGTGACGCTCCGGCTGGAGGGGGTGGCGTCGAGGGCTCGGGCGGTGGAGATCGCGAAGGGGTTGGAGAAGGCCGGGGGGATGTCTGCCGCGGGCTCTGCCGAGGGGTCCGGCGGGGGCTCAGGCGGGTCTGCCGACGGACCTTCCGATGGCTCCGGCGGCGGGTCTGCCGGCGGGTCGGCGAAATAGTGCGGTCGGGGTGGGAACCCCGGCGGGTCGGGCGGTGTACCAGAAGTGACATGCGGCTCGGGGACGGGTCGAGGGGACGACTGGTTGGGGGACGCGATGCAGGGGTGGCGGAACAGATGGCGGGGCCGGGTCCGTGAACTGGCGGTGTTGGCAGGCGCGTTGGCGGTGACGCTGGCCCTGATGACGTGGGTGGCGTCGTCGGCCTCGGCGGGCGGACCGACGAGTGTGCTGGTGACCTCGCCGGCCAGCGGCCAGGCCACCGGGTTGTACTACTCCGACAAGGAGTACGGCGCGCTGGAACAGTTGCTCGGCGCGGCGGAGGTGGGCAGCCGGGACCAGCCGGCCGAGGTCAATTTGGCCAACGCGCGGCAGATCAACGTCACATGGATGGTGCACGACATGTCGCCCTGGCGCGTGGACCGGGTCTTCCCCGTCGACTCCGGGCCCCGCGCCGTCTGGATCCACACGGCGGCCAACATGCCGGAAACGCCGAACGGTTACTGGCACCGCGCCGACCACCCCGCCGAACTACGCGCTCTGTTGAAGAAGTTGGGCGTGATGGGCAAGGCCTCGGGCGACGCCTCCACGGGCATCTTCCCGGAGCCGTGGCGATCGGAGGAGCCGACGCCGGAGCCGGCCACTGTGCCGACCGACGTACCGGACACGTCGACGACCACCGTGTCGGTCGGCTTGCCGGACCCGCCCGACGGCACCCGCTGGTGGTCCAACTGGTGGTGGACGCTGCCGGGGGCGGCGGCCGGGGCGGGGGTGGCGCTGGTGCTGCGACCGCTGGCGTCGCGGCTGCCGCCGGGGTGGGGGCGCGGAGGGCGGGAGTCGGGGCCCAGGCAGGAGTTGCGGGACGTATGAGGGGGTGCGGGCGGACCGGGCGGGCTGGGCATGGCCCACGAGTAGGGCGGGCGACGGTGCGGCTTGCGGTGATGTTGCCGGTGGTGGCGGTGACCTTGTGCGGGGTGCCGATGGCCGACGCGGCGGTCGGCGCGGAGGCCGGGCCCGGGGCAGTGGCCCGAGCAGCTGCGGAGGCTCCGACGCCGGGCCGGGACACTCCCGACACAGCGGTGATCGTCGCGGGTGGCACGGGGCGGACGATGGCGTTGCGTTCCGGCGAGCCTGCGTTCGCCCGGCTGACGGAGTTGTTGCGGCCGTCGTTCACCGGGACGGAACGGGTGCCGGAGGAGTGGACCGAGGGCCGGTATCCCCCGGTGGACTTCACGGTGATCTGGGGGCTGTCGGGCGTCGGGGGCTGGCCGCAGACCGACCGGGCGCCGGGCGGTGACGTGGCCATGGAGCGGCAGGACCAACTGTTCGTGGCGGCGGACGGTTCGCCCTGGGTGCGCAGCGACCTCGCGCCGGATGTGGAGGACGACGACATCCGCTGGCATCGGGCGCCGCGCTCGATCTTCGTGACGCTGGAGCAGCAGGGCGTGCTCGACGGGCTCGGGGACGGGCCGCGGAGCAGGGCTGGGGGGAGCGAGTCCGCGCAGACCGGCTCGGCCGCGGCGGGCAGGACGGACAGCCAGGCCAGAGCTGGCACGGCGGACAGGCTGGGCGGAGGCGGGCTCGGCCGGGGTGGTGTCTGGTGGACGCTGCCGGGGCTCGCCGTGGGGATCGCGGTCGGTGTCGGCGGCACGCTGCTGATACGCCGCGCGGCGGCCCGGCAGGGAGCCGGACCGCCGCGGGAGGAGCCACGACATGAGCTGATCGACCTCGACCTGTGAGGTGCGGTTTGCCCAAGCGTCGGGGTGGGCGTCAGCCCGGTGGGCCTCAGCCCAGGTCGATCTCCGGGTACAGCGGGAAGCCGGCCACGAGGTCGGTGGCGCGGCGGGAGATCTCGTCGGCGACCTTGGGGTCGAGGACGTGCTGGGCCTTGGACGGTGCGCCCTTGCTGGTGGTGCCGGGCTCCGCGGTGGTGAGGACGCGGTCGATGAGCGCGGCGACCTCGTCCATCTCGGCGGTGCCGAGGCCACGGGTGGTCAGGGCGGGGGTGCCGATGCGGATGCCGGAGGTGTACCAGGCGCCGTTGGGGTCGGCGGGGATGGAGTTGCGGTTGGTGACGATGCCGGAGTCGAGGAGGGCGGCCTCGGCCTGGCGGCCGGTGAGGCCGTAGGAGGTGGTGACGTCGATCAGGTTGAGGTGGTTGTCCGTGCCGCCGGTGACGAGGGTGGCGCCGCGGCTCATCAACCCCTCGGCGAGGGCGCGGGAGTTGTCGACGATGCGCTGGGCGTAGTCCTGGAAGGAGGGCTGACGGGCCTCGGCGAGGGCGACGGCCTTGGCGGCCATGACGTGCGGGAGCGGACCGCCGAGGACCATCGGGCAGCCGCGGTCGACCTGGTCCTTGAGGGAGTCGTCGCACAGGACCATGCCGCCGCGCGGGCCGCGCAGCGACTTATGGGTGGTGGTGGTGACGATCTGGGCGTGCGGGACCGGGTCGAAGTCACCGGTCAGTACCTTGCCGGCGACCAGGCCGGCGAAGTGCGCCATGTCGACCATCAGGGTCGCACCGACCTCGTCGGCGATCTCGCGCATGATGCGGAAGTTCACGAGACGGGGGTAGGCGGAGTAGCCGGCGACGATGATCAGCGGCTGGAACTCGCGGGCGGAGGTGCGCAGGGCCTCGTAGTCGATGAGGCCGGTGGTGGGGTCGGTGCCGTAGGAGCGCTGGTCGAACATCTTGCCGGAGATGTTCGGGCGGAAGCCGTGGGTGAGGTGGCCGCCGGCGTCCAGGGACATGCCGAGCATGCGCTGGTTGCCGAAGGCCTGGCGCAGTTCGGCCCAGTCGGCCTCGGAGAGGTCGTTGACCTGGCGGACGCCGGCCTTCTCCAGGGCGGGGGCCTCGACGCGCTGGGCGAGGACGGACCAGAAGGCGACGAGGTTGGCGTCGATGCCGGAGTGCGGCTGGACGTAGGCGTGGCGGGCGCCGAAGAGTTCCTTGGCGTGCTCGGCGGCGAGGGACTCGACGGTGTCGACGTTGCGACAGCCGGCGTAGAAGCGGCGTCCGACGGTGCCCTCGGCGTACTTGTCGCTGAACCAGTTGCCCATGGCGAGGAGGGTGGCCGGGGAGGCGTAGTTCTCCGAGGCGATCAGCTTGAGCATCTCGCGCTGGTCGGCCACCTCCTGGCCGATGGCGTCGGCGACGCGCGGCTCGACGGCACGGATCACATCGAGGGCGGAGCGGAAGGCGGTGGACTCGGGGGAAAGGGGCGCAGAGTTGTCGGGCATCAGGACCTCCGGACGTTGCGTTCGGCGTTCACGGTACGGCCCAGGCGCACGGCACACAGTTTCCGTTCGGGCCGCTCCCCGATGGTTGGTCCCATCCCAGCGCGCCAGTCACGGCCCGCCGGTCAGCCTACCGGGCAGGTCGCGGGGCGGACGTGTCCCGTCCACCATGCGAGCGAGGTCCGGCCGGGCGGCGGACTCACCGGATGACGTGCGGGAGGAAGCGGGCGTACTCGTCCGTGACCAGGCCCGACGACTCCCGGATGCCTAGGCCGGCCGACTCGTTCTCGACGACCCAGGCGCCGAGGACGACGTGGTTGCCGTCGAAGTCGGGCAGCGGGGCCAACTGCTGGTAGCAGCAGGGTTCCTGGGGCTCGGGCGGGGGTGTGTGCGGGGCGTGGATCGTCACGCCGGCGCCCTCGCGGCCGAGCAGGGGCTTGGCGACGTAGCCCGTGGTGCGGGCGAGGTCGCGGGGGCCGTCGAGGTAGGACGGGAGGAGGTTGGGGTGGTCGGGATACAGCTCCCACAGGACGGCCAGCAGGGCCTTGTTGCTGAGGAGCATCTTCCAGGCGGGTTCGATCCACAAGGTGGTGCCGGTGCCGCCGCCGTTGTCGAGGGTGTCGAGGACGTGGTCGGCGAAGCGGTCGCTGGTGAGCCACTCCCAGGGATAGAGCTTGAAGCAACTGCGGATGAAGCGGAGGCGGTTGTCGACGAAGCGGCCGGAGAGGGGGTCCCAGCCGATCTCCTCCATGGAGATCCAGTCGGTGTCGAGGCCGGCCTGTTCGGCGGTCTCCTTGAGATAGGCGACGGTCATGAGGTCCTCGCCGAGCTCGTCGGCGGCGGAGTGCGCGAAGTGCAGGGGCGCGCCGGGCGGGAGGAGGGCGGCCTGGTTCTTCCAGGCGGCGACGAGGCGTTCGTGGAGGGAGTTCCACTGGTCGGCGCCGGGGAAGCGGTCCTGCATCCAGAACCACTGGGGCGAGGCGGCCTCGACGAGGGAGGTGGGCGTGTCGGCGTTGTACTCCAGCAGTTTCGCCGGACCGGTGCCGTCGTAGCGGAGGTCGAAACGGCCGTAGACGGACGGGAGTTCGGCGCGCCGGTGCCAGGCCTCGGCGACGGTCTGCGCGAGGCGGGGGTCGGTGATGCCGAGGTCGGCGAGGCGGTGACGGGACACCATGTGCTCGGCCGCGGCCAGGCACATGCGGTGCAGTTCCTCGACGGTCTCCTCCAGGGCCTCGACCTCCGGGAGCGTGAAGGAGTAGTAGGCGCTCTCGTCCCAGTAGGGGCGCAGGGAGTCGTCGGGATACCGGGTGAGCGGATAGACGAGGCCCTGTTCCTCGACGGTGCGCTGCCAGTCGGGGCGCGGGGTGATCTGGTGCCTTCGCATGGGTCGCTCAGCCGCCGGAGCTTCCCTTGCCGCTGCCGAAGCCGCCGCGGTCGACGCTGCTGCCGTGGCCGCCGCCCGAGGAGCCGGAGCTCTTGCGGGGCTTGGTGAAGGAACCGCCCTCGACCCAGGAGCCCTTCTTCTTGCCGCCGTAGTACCAGGCGCCGTTCGCCGAGGTCCTGGTGGAGTTGCAGCTCTTGTCGGCGACGACCTTGTAGCCCTTGGCGAGGTTGTAGCTGTCGCGGTCGACGCAGCGCTTGTCGGGGTCGGAGGAGCAGGCGGTGAGGGCGGCGGCGAGCAGTCCCATGCCGCCGAGTACGACCGTGCCCGAGCGTAGTTGTCTGCGTGCGTCCGCCATGTTCCGTCTCCCCGTTGATCCGGCCGCTGTGCGAGGGGCCGGCTGCCGTCAGGCCGCTGTGTGATCTTCGGCGGACAGCCTAGAGATCGGTGAGAGCACGCCACGAGGCACCCCGCCCGTACTCCCCTCCCCTACAGTCGCTTTGTGATCTTTGGGATGGTGTGCGCGCTGGCTGCGGCGGTCTGCTTCGGTACGGCGACGGTGTTGCAGGCCGTCGCCACGCGGGAGGCCGACGAGGAGACGGCCGGCACCCGCGCGACCGGCGCCGGTGGGGAGGCGGCGCTGCTGCTCAGAGCTGTGCGGCAGTGGCGGTATCTGCTCGGGCTCGGTCTTGACGGGCTGGGGTTCGTGTTCCAGATCGCCGCGCTGCGCTCGATCCCCATCTACGCGGTCGGCGCCGCGCTGGCCTCCAGCCTGGCGGTGACGGCGGTGGTCGCGGCCCGGCTGCTGCGGGTGCGGCTGAGCGGGCTGGAGTGGGGCGCGGTCGGGGTGGTCTGCGGCGGACTGGCGATGCTGGGGCTGGCCTCGGGCGCGGAGGGGGACCGTGCCGGGTCGACCGCGCTGAAGTACGCGATGCTCGGGGTCGCCGTCGCGGTACTGCTGCTCGCGCTGGTCGGCGGGCGCTGGTCGGGGCGGGGCCGGGCGCCGGCGCTCGGGCTGGGGGCCGGGTTCGGGTTCGGGGTGGTGGAGGTGGCGGTACGCCTGATCGACTCGGTCACCCCCTCGGACCTCCTCACCAACCCGGCGACCTACGCCCTTCTCCTCGGCGGCGCCGCCGCCTTCCTCCTGCTGACCTCGGCCCTCCAGCACGGCTCGGTGACCGCGGCCACCGCCGGAATGGTCATCGGCGAGACGATCGGCCCGGCAGCGGTGGGCGTGATCTGGCTCGGCGACCGCACGAGGGAGGGCTTGGTGTGGCTGGCGGTACTGGGGTTCTGCGTGGCGGTGGCGGGGGCGCTGGCGTTGGCGCGGTTCGGGGAGGCGCCGGGGCGGGAGCCGGGACTGGGACCGGAACCGGGACCGGGACTGGGACCGGGCTCGCAGGGGGAGCCTTCGGCTCCCCTCCCGCCGTCCTGAGGCAGCACCCGTAGCGACTCCTGGTTCAAGCCGTGCCGCGGAGGGCGGCCAGAAGCTCTGGCCCCGACCAGGCGCGAACAGTGCCCCGGGGAGACTGCTCCGCCTCGTGGACCAGCTCGGCGAGCCGGGCGTTGACCGGGGCGCTCAGCCCGTGCCGCTGTGCCAGGGCGACGATCTCACCTTGGAGAGAGTCGACCTCGGTCGGCCGCCCACGCCGCAGGTCCTCCCACATCGAGGACCGTGCGGTGGCGTCGATGGCCAGCATGGCCTTGGCCGCGCGAGTGAACACCACGTCCGGAAGGCGGAGCAGGCGGGGCATCAGCGTGGGGCGGACCGCACCCAGTTGGGCGGGCGTCACGCCGGATGCGCGGAACACCGCCAACGCCTCACGCTGGCACAAGGCCAGGCAGGTACGGAAGGAGCGTTCGCCGAGCTGTGCTCGCAGCGGAACGCCGGCGAGCGCGTTGACAGCGTTGTTCAGGTTCATCAGCAGCTTGGCGTACTGGACTTCGCGCATGTCCGGGCGCGCCTCCACCCGCAGCAGGGACGCCGCGAGCGCGGCGACGAGCGACGCGCCGGCCGCATCGTCGTCCAGCATCAGCGCGCCGCCCATGCCCTGGTGGAACGTCCCGGGCTCGGTCTGCAGCACGTTGTAGGGGACCATCCCGGTCAGCACGGTGTGCTCAGGCAGTTCCTCGCGCAATGCCTCGGCGTTGCGCAGGCCGTTCTGGAAGCTGACCACGCCGGCGTCCGGTGCGAGGTGCGGGGCCAGCTCACGCGCGGCGGCGCGGGTGCCGTCCGACTTGACCGTCACCAGCACGACTTCCGCGTCGGCGGCGGCCGCGGCCTCGGTGGTGACGGTGAGCTCGTCGGGGGAGACATGTATCGGCTCGTGGCGGCCGCTGGTGAGGGTGAGGCCCTTGTCGGCGACGACGGCCATCGCCGCCGGGCGGCCGATCAGCGTCACCTCGACGTCAGCCTGCCGGGCGAGGTGTCCGCCCAGGTGGCAGCCTATGCTGCCCGCGCCCATGACCGTGATGCGCATGTCGGTGGTCCTCCCGTAGGCGGAGAGTTCGCGGATCGACCGGCGCGTTCAAGGGCCGGCTGACAGGTTCAGGGCTGGTCGTCCATCAGGTCGAGTTCCTGCCACAGCTGCTGGATCTGGCCCGCGGAGCGGACGGCGTCGTCATCGGCGAGTTCGCTGAGGATGGCCTGGACGGCGGCGACCACGCCGGTGAGGGATGGTCCGGTGTGGGTGGCTTCGATGGGGACGATGATCAGGTGGGTGGCATCCTCCGCGAGCGGGGAGGAGCGCAGGTCGGTCAGGATGCTGATGGTGGCGCCACGCCGACGGGCCAGTCGCGTCAGGCCGCGCAGGGTGCGGGTGAGCCGCCAGATGTTGATGGTGATGAGGCAGTCGCCCTCTTCCAGGCGGGCGACCTGGACGGCTTGACTGGTGGAGGAGCCGAGGGCGAGCTGGACGTCGTGGCCGGCGATGGTGCCGAGGTAACTCAGGATGTGGGCGGGCCCGGCCCCGCTGCCGGAGCTGATGATGAGCGTGCGGCGGGCGGCCTTGATGGCCCGGGCGGTGGCGCGGATGGCGGCGAGGTTGTCGGGAGTGGCCAGAGCGCTGATGTTGGTGGTGTCATGGCGCAGCATCTGGGCCGCGGGGTCGGCGGCCTCCGGACCCAGGGAGACGTCGCCGGAGGAGACTGAGGCGAGGTAGAGGGCCCGGAGTTCCTCACGCAGCTGGGGCCAGCCTTCGAAACCCAGCTGCTGGGCGGTGCGGACCACGGTCGAGACGTTGACTCCGGCCCGTTCGGCGATCTCGCGGGCCGAGGAGTAGCTGGCGAACTGGGGAGCCCGGGCCAGAAGGTGCGCCACGCGTTCGGCCTGAGGGCCGAGTGCGCCGCGGGTGGTGCGCTCGGCCAGCCATGACTCGATGGTCAAGGAGTCCTCTCCTCACGTGCGGGGCGACGGCTTCACTCGGCCACGTGGTGAGCGACGTGAAAGCCACGGGTGCTGATGGCGTCGGCGGAGTCGAAGAAGCGCGCCATCGCCAGCGCGTACTCCTGGCGCTCGGGTGAATTCTGCCAGGCCGTGCAGGCGTCGGCGTCGGGCCACAGAGCCGTGACCACGACGGTGTCCGGTGCGTCTGCCGGAACCAGGACCTGCGCCGCGAGTGCGCCCGAAGCCTCCAGGATGCCGGCCGAGCGGAAGTGGTCGACCAGCTCGTCACGGCGGCCGGGGGACGTGCGGAGAGACAGTGACGTGAACTTCATGAATCAATCATTGCATGCATGCTTTCCATGCATCTAATGTTGCACGCATCTTCCTGTACGTCGTCGCCGCCTCTCGCGGTTCTCGCCGCCTTCCCTGGCGAGAAGTCCGCCGGCCACAGCCCGGAACCACCGGAAGGAACCAGAAGATGCCCTCTTCGCATCCCGTACGTCTGCTGATCACGAACGCTCGGCTGCTCCACCCGGAGAGCGGTGAGCTGACCGACACCTCCTGGCTGGAGGCCGTCGACGGCCGCATCGCCGCTCACGGCACCGGGCGTGCGCCCGCGGCGCCCGAGGACGTGCCCGTTCTCGACGTCGGCGGCGCGACCATGCTGCCAGGCCTCATCGACGCCCACGTGCACATCCTGCTGACGACGTTCGACGCCAAGGAGGCGGCCGACTGGACGCCTGGATATGCCACCGCTCGCGCCCTGAAGGAAGCCGAGCGCATGCTCCGGCGCGGCTTCACCACCGTCCGCGACGTCGGCGGAGCCGACCACGGCATGGCCCGGGCCCTCGATGAGGGACTCGCGACCGGCCCCCGCCTGATCTACGGCGGCAGGGCCCTGTCGCAGTCCGGGGGCCACGGCGACCTCCGCCCGCTGGGCGACGACTCACTGCCCTGCTGTCAGAGCCGCCCCTCCTTCGGCCGTGTGGCCGACGGCGTGGACGCGGTACGTGCCGCCGCCCGCGACGAGTTCCGAAAGGGCGCATCGCATCTGAAGGTGCTGGTCAGCGGAGGCGTGGCCTCACCCCACGACGAGGTGTCGGCGGTCCAGTACACCGACGAGGAGATCCGCGCGGCCGTCGTCGAGGCCGAGCACCACAACCGCTATGTCACGGTGCACGCCTACCACTCCCGTGGGGTCAACCGGGCGCTGCGGGCGGGTGTCCGGTCCGTCGAGCACGGAAACCTCATCGACGACGAGACGATCGGCCTGCTCCTGGAGCACGATGCCTTTCTCGTTCCCACGCTGGTCACCTACGACCAGATGGCCCAGTTCGGCCGACGCGTCGGAATGCCCGAGCAGTCGTACAAGAAGATCGCCGACGTGCACGAGGCCGGCCTGTCCGCGCTTGAGCGCGCTTACCGGGCCGGCGTCAATCTGGTCTACGGCACGGACCTGATCGGTCCCCTGCACAGCGCCCAGCTCGAGGAATTCAACCTGCGGGCCCAGGTCCAGCCGCCTGCCGACATCCTGCGGTCCGCCACGACCACGGCCGCACGGCTGCTGCGCATGGAAGGCGAGATAGGCACTCTGGCCGTCGGGGCCCATGCCGACCTGCTCGTGGTGGACGGCAATCCGCTTGAGGACATCGGCGTTCTTGCCCGCCCGCAGCAGAGCCTGCTCCACGTCATCAAGGCGGGAGTCGTCGTCTGACCCCTCGCAAGCACCGGACCGGGGCAACCCAGGTCAACGGTACGAGGCCAGCCCCCGAGTCCGCTCCCCTCCACGCACGGCACACCGCACCCCGAAAGACCTGACCATGACATCCTTCTCACCCGGCGCCCCGGCCCACGACACGCCTCCCGCCCCCGCATCACAGAGCTTCACCGCCGAACTGAGCGATGCCCTCAACCCGCGCGGCGTCCTGCTGATCGTCGGCGTCTTCGCCCTCGGCGGCTACGCGGTGCTGGGCACCACGGCGGCCGTCACCGCGTCCGCCCTGCGTCTCCGTCGCGCTCAACGCCTTGCCGGCACGTGAACGACCGCTAAGGCAACGCCCGGCACAACGCCTCCAGCGCCCCCGACCACGCGTGCTCCGGTGGGGTCCCGTAGCCCACCACCAGCGCGTCGCGGCGTTCGACCGTCGCGTCGGGGTGCTGGTAGCGGTGCAGGCCGTGGAGGGCGAGGCCCTGCCAGGCGGCCGCGCGCAGGGCCTGTTGTTCGGTGCCCGGGGGAAGGCGGAGGACCACGTGCAGGCCGGCCGCGATGCCGGTGGCGCTGACCTGGGGGGCGCGGTGGGCGAGTTCGGCGACCAGGGCGTCGCGGCGCCGCCGGTAGCGCAGGCGGGAGGCGCGCACGTGACGGTCGTAGGCACCGGAGTTGATGAACTGGGCGAGGGTCAGCTGGTCCAGTGCCCCGCAGGAGTCGATGCCGCCCTTCGCGCGTGCCGCCTCCTGGGCGAGGCCCGGGGGCAGTATCAGCCAGGCCAGCCGGAGGCCCGGCGCGAGGGCCTTGCTGGCGGTGCCCGCGTACACGACGTGGTCGGGGTCCAGGCCCTGGAGGGCGCCGACGGGCTGGCGGTCGTAGCGGAACTCCCCGTCGTAGTCGTCCTCGATGACCATGCCGCCGGTGCGGCGGGCCCAGTCGACGACGGCCGCGCGCCGGTCGCGGTGCAGGGTGCCGCCCATCGGGAACTGGTGGGCGGGGGTGAGCAGGACCGCGCCCTCGTCGGTCAACTCCCTCGGGTCCGTGCCCCGTTCGTCGAAGGGGAGCGGGACGGTTCGCAGACCTTCGGCCGCGAGCAGGCGCCAGTGGATGTAGAGGCCGTACGACTCCACGGCGACCGTGCTCGCGCCGCGCGCCCGCAGTACCGCGCTGAGGATGCGCAGACCCTGCGAGATGCCGGCGCACACCAGGATGCGGTCGGGGTCGGCGCGTACGCCCCGGGCGCGGGCGAGGTAGCCGGCCAGCGCGGTGCGCAGTTCGACGCGGCCGCGCGGGTCGCCGTACCCGAGGGACTGGGACGGGACGTCTGTCAGGGCGCGCCGGGCGGCCTTGAGCCACTCCGCGCGCGGGAAGGAGGCGAGGTCGGGGGTGCCGGGGACCAGGTCGTAGGCGGGGCGGGGCGCTTCGCGGGGGCGGTGCGCTTCGCGAGGGCGGTGCTCTTCACCGGGGTGGAGGTGATGCCCCGCACGGGGGTGGCGATCACGGGGGTGGCGATGGGGCTCCTCGCCGGACGGCTCGGGGTCGGGGCGAGGTGGGGAGTCCGTCGCGATCGGCGTGCCCTCCCCGACCCACGCGCCCTTCGCACCCCTCGTGGCCTGCGCAGCCCGAACGCTCTCCGCGACCCGTGTGCCCGAGCCCTGGCGGGCCGTGAGCCAGCCCTCCGCCACCAGTTCGGCGTACGCGTCGGCGACCGTGTTGCGGGCGATGCCCAGGTCGGCGGCGAGTGAGCGGGAGGAGGGCAGGCGGGTGCCGGGGGCCAGGCGGCCGGTGCGGACGGCCTCGCGCAGGGCGTCGGTCAGGCCGCGGCGCAGGCCCGGTCCGGTCGGTTCCAGGTGGAGGTCTACGCCGAAAGTGGCCCACGTTTTCACCATGGAAATGGACCATACTCCTGGGCTGCCCGGAACCTAGGGTCGAGACATGACCACAGAGCAGACCGCCGAATCCGCCTCCGATCGCACCGATCAGTACGCCCCCGAGCACAGCCCCCGCCTGAACTGGGCCCAGCACGTGCCCGACGTCTACAAGGCGATGCTCCGCCTGGACGCCGCCGCCCGTAAGGGCCTCGACCCGAAGCTCAACGAGCTGGTCAAGATCCGGACCTCGCAGCTCAACCACTGCGCGTTCTGCCTGGACATGCACACCAAGGACGCGCTCGCGGCGGGCGAGAGCGTCGAGCGGATCATCCAGCTCGGCGCGTGGGAGGAGTCGCGGCACTTCTACACGGAGAAGGAGCTCGCGGCGCTCGAGCTGACCGAGGCGGTCACGGTCCTGACCGACGGTTTCGTGCCGGACGAGGTGTACGAGAAGGCCGCCAAGCACTTCGAGGAGGCCGAGCTGGCGCAGCTGATCGCCGCGATCACGGTGATCAACGCGTGGAACCGCTTCGGCGTGACCTGCCGCATGGTCCCGGGCCACTACACCGCCGGGCAGTACCAGTGACCGTGAGCAAGGTCGCCGCCTTCCGCGCCCTGCACCGGGGGCGCGTCCCGGGCGACCCGCTCGTGCTGCCCGGTCCCTGGGACGCGGCCAGCGCGCGGGTCCTCGTGGAGGCCGGTTTCCCCGCGCTCGCCACCCCGAGCGCGGGAGTCGCCGCGGCGCTCGGGTACGCGGACGGGGACGTGCCGGGCGAGGAGATGTTCGCCGCGGTGGCGCGCGTCACGCGGGCCGTGGACGTGCCGGTCTCCGCGGATGTGGAGGGCGGGTACGGGCTGGCGCCGAAGGAGCTGGTGGAGCGGCTGCTGGAAGCAGGGGCCGTGGGCTGCAATCTTGAGGACTCCGACGGGGGTGGTGTTCTCAAGGACCCGCGCGAGCACGCCGACTGGCTCGCCGAGGTGCGGTACGCGGCCGGGGACGAGCTGTTCGTCAACGCCCGGGTGGACACGTTCCTGCACGGGGACGGCGATCCCGAACGGGCCATCGAGCGGGCCGCGTTGTACGTCGCCGCCGGCGCCGACTGCGTCTATCCGATCGGCGCCCCGACGGACGTACTGCCGCTGCTGCGGTCCGGGATCCAGGGGCCGATCAACATGGCGGGCCGGCTGGACGGCGAGGGCCCCTCGCCCACCGAACTCGGTGAACTCGGGGCCACGCGCGTGACGTTCGGACCGGGCATGCAGCGCGCGGCGGCGCACGCGCTCCGTGGGATCGCCGACCGCCTCAAGAAGTAGGAGACGGCCGACGACCCTACGGAACAAGGGCGTTCAGGACAGCCACGCCTTCCACGTGGACGTGTGGCTGTCCACCCACTTCTTCGCCGCCTGCTCGGGTGTGAGCTTCTGGTCGGCGATCAGCAGGGAGACCTCGTTCTGGTCCTCGGTCGTCCACTTGAACTTCTTCAGGAAGGCCGCCGCCTCGCCGCCCTTCTTCGAGAAGTCCGCGTTGAGGTACTTCTGCAACGGCGTGTGTGGATAGGCGCAGGCCACCTTCGCCGGGTCCGCGTCGCAACCCTCCTTGTACGCGGGCAACTTGACCTCGGTCATCGGGACCTTCTTGAACAGCCACTGCGGCGCGTACCAGTACGTCAGGAAGGGCTTCTTCTCCTTGGCGAACTGCCGCATCTGCGTGATCTGCGCGGCCTCCGAACCGGCGAACACCACCTGGTAGTCCAGCTTCAGGTTGCTCACCAGCGCCTTGTCGTTGGTGACGTACGACGGCGAGCCGTCCATCAACTGACCCTTGCCGCCGCTCTCGGGGGTGCGGAACAGCGACGAGTACTTGTTGAGGTTCTTCCAGTCGGTGATGTCCGGGTGCTGTTTGACGAGGTACGTCGGCACGTACCAGCCGATGTGGCCGGTCACCCCGAGTCCGCCGCCCCGGGCGATGGTGTGCTTGTCGTCGACGTAGCGCTTCTCCTGGTCGGGGTGGCCCCAGTCCTCCAGGATCGCGTCGACCCGGCCCTGGCTGAGCGCGTCCCAGGCGGGCACCTCGTCGACCTGGACGGTGTCGACGCGGTAGCCGAGCCGATGCTCCAACAGGTACTGCGCGACAGCCACGTTGGCCTGCGCGCCGACCCAGGACTGCACGGAGAGGGTCACCGTCCTGGCGCCCTGCGCGTTGGCGAAGGGCGAGGCCTGCTTGGTCATGTCGGCGGCGCCGCAGCCGGTCAGCAGGACCAGCGACGCGACGGCAGCGGTCGTACGTACGCGCATGTCACGCTCCCTTGTTCGTGCGGCGCCGCGTCGGCTGGGTCACCCGGTCGAGCATCAGGCCGAGGCAGACGATCGCGCCGCCCGCCACCAGGCCGGTCGCCAGGTCGCCCTGGGCCAGGCCGAAGACGACGTCGTAGCCGAGCGCGCCGCCGCCGACCAGGCCGCCGATGATGACGACGGCGAGGACGAGGACCACGCCCTGGTTGACGGCGAGCAGCAACGCCGGTCGCGCGAGCGGGAGTTGGACCTGGCGCAGCTGCTGCCAGCTGGTCGCGCCGAGCGAGTTCGAGGACTCCAGCGCGGCCGGGTCGACCTGACGCAGGCCCTGGGTGGTGATGCGGACGACGGCGGGCAGCGCGTAGACGACCGCCGCGGCGACGGCGGGCGCGCGGCCGACGCCGAACAGCGCGACGACCGGGATCAGGTACACGAACTGCGGCATGGTCTGGAAGACGTCCAGGACGGGCCGCAGCAGCCGTTCGAAGCGGTCGCTGCGGGCCGCCGCGATGCCGGTCGCGAAGCCCAGGACGAGGGTGACGGCGACGGCCGCGAGGACCTGCGAGAGCGTGTCGAGGGACGGCTTCCACACGCCGAGGACGCCGATCGCGGCCATGGCGAGGACCGCGGTGAGTGCGGTGCGCCAGGTGCCGATCAGCCAGGCGAGGGTGGCGACCAGGAGCAGCACCGACCACCAGGGCAGCCACTGCAGACCGTCGCGGACGGGGTCCAGGACCCAGGTGGTGAAGTGCCCGGCCCAGTCTGCGGTGCCGCCGACGACCGGGACGCCCGAGTAGAGGTGGGCGGTCATCCAGTCGACGGCGCGGTTGACCGGCGTGGCGATGTTCAGCGTCCAGGATTCGGGCCAGTCGAGCCGGCCCGCGAGACGCGCGGCGAGGGCCACGACCACGACGGTGCCGCCCGCGTAGAGCCAACGGCGGCTCCCGATCTCTTCCTCGCCCGTGCTGTCGCCCGCCGCGCCGGTCACCCGGTCCAGCACGACCGCGAGGAGCACGATCGGGATGCCGGCCGCGAGGGCCGCGCCGACGTCGACGGAGGCGAGCGCCTGGTAGACGCGGTCGCCGAGGCCGCCGGCGCCGATCACGGAGGCGATGACCGCCATGGACAGCGCCATCATGATCGTCTGGTTGAGGCCGAGCAGGAGTTCCCTGCGGGCCAGCGGGATACGGGCGGTCAGCAGCCGTTGGCGGGCGCTCGCGCCGAGTGAGTCGACCGCCTCCAGGACCTCCTTGTCCGCGCCGCGCAGGCCGAGGGCGGTGAGGCGGGCCATCGGCGGGGCGGCGTAGACGACGGTGGCCAGGACGGCCGCGGGCACGCCGATGCCGAAGACCAGGACGACGGGCAGCAGGTAGGCGAAGGCGGGCAGCACCTGCATGGTGTCCAGGACCGGGCGCAGGGCGCGGTCGAGCCGTTCCGAGAGACCGCCGGCCAGGCCCAGCAGGAGGCCGACGGCGACCGACGCGAGGACGGCGACGACCATCAGCGCGAGCGTCTGCATGGTCGGCACCCACATGCCGAGCAGCCCGCAGGCGAGGAACGCGGCGCCCGTGCCGAGCGCGAGCCGCACGCCGGCCACCCGCCAGGCGACCAGCGCGCCGAAGGCCGTGACCCCGGCCCAGCCCGCGGCGAGGAGCACGAGATAGACGGCGCGTACGCAGATGACGACCGCGTTGCTGACGTAGCCGAAGAAGTAGAGGAACAGGGGGTGGCTGTCGCGGTTGTCGATGATCCAGTCGCTGACGTCGGTCAGCGGTTTGGTGAGGTCGACGGTGAGCGCGTCGGGCCAACTTCCGCTGGCCCAGCGGGCGTTGGCGAGCGGTACGAGGATCGCCGCGGCGAGCGCGATGAGCAGCAGCTTCTGGACCGACCGGCGCTTGAGCAGGTCGGTGGGGAGGGCGCGGGGGACGGATGCGGTGAACGTGGCCATCAGACCGCCTCCTTGGGCCGATTCGTCGGCATCAGACCGCCTCCTTGAACCGCTCCCCCGCGACGACCGCGAGGAGGCGCTCGTGGTCGAGGACGCCCAGACAGTGGCCGTCCTCCACCACACAGGCCGTCCGGCCACTGCGGGCGACGGCCTTGATCGCGTCGGCGACCACGGCGTCGGGGGCGAGCGCGCCCGGATGGTCCGGGCCGCCGCAGTCACCGGGGCGCATGGCCGTACGCACGGTCATGACCTGTTCGAGGGGGACGTCCCGGACGAAGTCGCGGACGTAGTCGTCGGCGGGGCTGCCGACGATCTCCTCGGGCGTGCCCAGCTGGACGACCCGGCCGTCGCGCATCAGGGCGATCCGGTCGCCGAGCCGCAGGGCCTCGCTGAGGTCATGGGTGATGAAGACCATCGTGCGGCCCTCCTCGCGGTGCAGGCGGACCACCTCCTCCTGCATGTCCCGCCGGATCAGCGGGTCCAGCGCGCTGAACGGCTCGTCGAACAGCAGGACCTGGGGATCGACCGCCAACGCACGGGCCAGGCCCACGCGTTGCCGCTGGCCGCCGGAGAGCTGGGCCGGCCTGCGCTGTTCCATGCCCTCCAGCCCGACCTTGGCGACGACCTCCTGGGCCCGTGCCCGGCGTTCGGCCTTGCCCATGCCCTGGATCTCCAGGCCGTAGGCCACGTTGTCGAGGACCGTGCGGTGCGGGAGCAGACCGAAGTGCTGGAAGACCATCGCGGCACGGTGCCGGCGCAGTTCACGCAGCCGGGCCTTGTCCATGGCGCGGACGTCCTCGCCGTCGATGGAGATCGTGCCGGCGGTCGGCTCGATCAGCCGGGTCAGACAGCGCACGAGCGTCGACTTGCCGGAGCCGGACAGGCCCATCACCACGAAGACCTCGCCCTTGCGCACGTCGAAGGAGACGTCACGGACGGCGGCGGTGCAGCCGGTACGGGTGCGCAGTTCGACGGGGTCGAGAGCGCGCAGGTCGGGGTCGGTGGGGACGGAGTCGGACTTGGGGCCGAAGACCTTCCACAGGCCGTCGACCGAGAAGACTGCCTCGCTCATCACGCACCGCCTCCGATCAGGTCGACAGCCCGCTCACCGACCATCAACACCCCGATCATCGGGTTCACCGCGGGCATGGTCGGGAAGACGGACGCGTCGGCGATCCGGATGCCGTCCAGGCCGCGGATCCTCAGCTCCGGGTCCACCACGGCCTGTTCGTCGTCGACGGCGCCCATGCGGCAGGTGCCGGCCGGGTGGTACACGGTGTGCGCGACCTTGCGGGCGTACTCGCTCAGCTCGGCGTCGCCGAGGACCTCCGGGCCGGGGCAGACCTCGCGCTTCAGCCAGCCGGCCAGCGGCTCGGTCTTGGCGATCTCGCGGGCGATGCGGATGCCGTCGACGAGGGTGCGGCCGTCGTGGTCGTTCTCGTCGGTGAAGTAGCGGAAGTCGAGGGCGGGCTTGACGGACGGGTCGGCGCTGGTGAGGAAGAGCCGGCCGCGGCTCTTGGGCTTGGGGATGTTGGGGGTCATCGAGACGCCGAACTCCGGCCGCTCGTAGCCGAGGCGCTCCGGGTTGTCGGTGAACGGGATTTGATAGAAGTGGAACATCAGGTCGGGGCCCAGGTGTTCGGGGTCGCGGCGCACGAA
This sequence comes from Streptomyces sp. NPDC088794, assembly GCF_044750545.1. Classification (NCBI taxonomy): domain Bacteria; kingdom Bacillati; phylum Actinomycetota; class Actinomycetes; order Kitasatosporales; family Streptomycetaceae; genus Streptomyces; species Streptomyces sp. NPDC088794. The sequence continues at coordinate 486,568 of NZ_JBIVKB010000002.1, forward strand.
CAGGCCCGCGTCGGAGTCCATCGCGGAGTTCTCGGGGAGGGGTCCGTTCGTCTCCCAGACGATGACCGACTCGGGGTGGTCGAGGAGGTTCTCGCCGACGCCCGGCAGGTCGTGGGCGACCGGGATGCCGAGCGCTTCGAGGTCGGCGCGGGGGCCGATGCCCGAATGCAGCAGCAGGCGGGGCGAGTCGACGGCGCCCGCGCACAGGACGACCTCGTTGCGGGCCCGTATCAGCAGCTCCTCGCCGTCCTGGGTGCGCACGTGCACGCCCTTGGCACGGGTGCCGTCGAGCTCCAGCTTGTACGCCCACGTCTCAAGGAAGATGCGGAGGTTGGGGCGCTCGTCCATCACCGGGTGCAGATACGCCACCGACGCGCTCGACCGCTTGTTGTCCTCGGGGTGGTAGGCGAGGTCGAAGAAGCCGACGCCCTCCGTGAACGGCTTCTGGTTGAAGCCCTCGACGCGCGGGACGCCCAGCGCGGTCCGGGCCGCGTCGACGAAGTCGCGGGCGATGGCGTTCCGGTCCTTCTCGTCGACCGGCACGATGTTGTTGAGGAGCCGGGCGTAGTACGCCTCCATCGGCACCGCGCCCCAGCCCCGGGCGCCGGCCGTCTCCCACTCGTCCCAGTCGGACGGCAGCGGCTTGAAGGCGATCAGGGTGTTGTGCGAGGAGCAGCCGCCGAGCACCCGGGCGCGGCTGTGCCGGATGTGGGAGTTGCCGCGCGGCTGCTCGGTGGTGGGGTAGTCGTAGTCCAACTCGCCGCCGAGCAGGCCCATCCAGCGGCGCAGGGTGAGGACGTCCTCGCGGCCCACGTCACTGGGGCCGCCTTCGATGACGGCGACGGTGACGTCGGGGTTCTCGGTGAGGCGGGAGGCGATGACGGAGCCCGCGGTGCCGCCGCCGATGACGACGTAGTCGTATGCGTACGCGTTCTCGTTCTGGTTCTCGTTCTCGCTCTGGGGCATAGGGGTGCTCACTCCAGTGGGGGCTGGGGTCTGAAAGCTGAGGGTGGAAGGGCCGTGCGTCGGCTCAGCCCGCGAACCAACGCACCGGCTTCGGCGCGAGGTTCTGGTAGATGTGCTTGGTCTCGCGGTACTCGGCGAGTCCGGCGGGGCCCAACTCCCGCCCCACGCCGCTCTTCCCGAAGCCGCCCCACTCCGCCTGCGGGAGGTAGGGGTGGAAGTCGTTGATCCAGACGGTGCCGTGCCGCAGCCGGGCGGCGACCCGGCGGGCCTTGGCGCCGTCGCCGGTCCAGACCCCGCCGGCCAGGCCGTACTCGGTGTCGTTGGCGAGCGCGACGGCCTCGTCCTCGGTGCGGAAGGTCTCGACGGTGAGGACCGGGCCGAAGACCTCTTCGCGCACGACCCGCATCTCGCGGTGGCACTGGTCCAGGACGGTGGGCTCGTAGAAGTAGCCGCCGGCCGGGCGTTCGACGGACGGCTCGGGGCGTCGGCCGCCGGCCCGCAGCACGGCACCCTCGGCGAGCGCGGAGGCGACGTACGCCTCGACCTTGGCGCGCTGCTGCTCGGAGACGAGCGGGCCGCACTCGACGCCGTCCTCGGTGCCCCGGCCCAGGCGTATCTTCTGGGCGCGGCGGGCGAGTTCGGCGACGAAGCGCTCGCGCAGGGACTCCTCGACGATGAGCCGGGCGCCGGCCGAGCAGACCTGGCCGCTGTGGATGAAGGCCGCGTTGAGGGCCTGGTCGACGGCGGTGTCGAAGTCCTCGTCGGTGGCGCAGGCGTCGGCGAAGACGACGTTGGGGTTCTTGCCGCCGAGTTCGAGGGCGACCTTCTTGACGGTGGGGGCGGCGGCCTGGGCGACCTTGGTGCCGCTGACCAGGCCGCCGGTGAAGGAGACCAGGTCGACGTCGGGGTGTTCGGCGAGGCGGGCGCCGACGGTGTGGCCGGGTCCGGTGACCAGGCCCGCGACGCCGGCGGGCAGGCCGGCCTCGGTGAGCAGGTCGATCAGGGCGATCGTGGTCAGCGGGGTGATCTCGCTGGGCTTGACCACGAAGGTGTTGCCGGCCGCGAGCGCCGGGGCGATCTTCCAACTGGCCTGGAGGAGGGGGTAGTTCCAGGGGGTGATCAGAGCGCAGACACCGACGGGTTCGTGTACGACGACACTGTGGATGTCGGGCGAGCCCGCGTCGACGATCCGGCCGGGGGACTCGGCGGCGACGAGGTCGGCGAAGTAGCGGAAGGCGTCCGCGACACAGTCGATGTCGACGCGGCCCTCCTCGGCGGTCTTGCCTGCGTCCCGGCTCTCCAGCAGCCCGAGCCGTTCGCGGTCGCGCACGAGCAGGTCGGCGACGCGGCGCAGCAGGGCGGCGCGCTCGGCGACCGGGGTGCGCGGCCAGTCGCCGTGGTCGAAGGCCTGCCGGGCGGCGGCGACCGCCAGGTCCGTGTCCTTCTCGTCACCCTCCGCGACCAGGGCGAACGGCAGCCCGTCCGCGGGGTCGAGGACCTCGCGCGCGGCACCGGAGACGGCTTCACGCCATTCCCCGCGCACGTGGATGGTCGCCTGCGCCTCTAGCCCCAGGCCGTCTGCTGTGTCCGCCATGATCGGTGTTGCCTTCCGTTCCTGTTCAGCGCCCCTGAGTGACACGGATGTCACCCAGCGGGACCGTGAGCACATGCCCCCGGCCCCCGATTGCATGCGCAATTCATGGCCGAAAGTGCGCTGTGTCACTGGGCATGCGGGCAAATGGGGCGAACCGTACGCTGAACGGTGAGGCCGACCCGTGGGGCAGAGCCTGGAGGTGGGGCAATGACCAGGAAGGCGTTGATCTGCACGGCGGCGAGTGCGGCCCTGCTGCTGTCCGTCGCCCCAGCCGTCGCGGTGGCCGACGACGGCCCCTCCGCCGGGGAACTGGCCGACCAGGCCAAGGACAACCTGCTCAAGACCGACTCCGTGCACCTGAAACTGACCGACCGCGGCACGGACGCCAAGGACGGCAAGACCCAGCCGACCTCGATGGATCTGGCCCTGGACCGGGACGGCAACTGCGTCGGCACGCTGCGGATGGGCTCCGGCGGGGGCAGCCTCGAACTGGTCAAGCGGGGCGAGGAGGTGTGGATGAAGCCGGACACCGCGTTCTGGAAGGCCCAGGTGCCCGGTGGCCAGGGCGAGGCGGTGGCCGAGCTCTTCAAGAACCTCCCCCACTCTCGGCTTCGCTCGACCGGGGGGACCCCCACCATCCTCGGCTCCACGAAGGACTCCCTGCTGAAGAGCCTCTCCGGCACCTGCGACCTCACCGCGTTCCAGAAGGAGCTCTACACCGGCGGGTCCACCAGCGACACCCCGCTCACCAAGGGCGCCGAGACGAAGATCGACGGCACGAAGGTCATCCCGCTGAAGGGCACGCGGGACGGCAAGCGGACGGTTCTGTACGTCACTTCGGCGGCACCGCACCGCCTGGTCGAGGCCACCCAGAAGGGCGACGGCACCGACATGGCCTTGACCTTCCGGGACTACGGCGAACCTGTGCCGTCGGCGACCCCCGCGCCGGACGACACGGTGGACATCGGGAAGCTCCAGCAGGAGCTGCGCACCGCGTGAGCCCGCGTCGGGGTGCCGTCCCCCTGTCCCGTCAGTCCAGGCCGGCGTCGGTGCCGCAGGAGGTGTAGGGCGGGCAGAACCAGGTCAACGCGGTGGCCAGACGGGCGAGTTCGTCCGCGCGCCCGTCGGAGTCGGGGCCGTAGGAGGCAAGGGCGTAGATGTTGCCGTCGGCCGCGACGAAACGCTCGTCGTAGACGTGCCAGGTACCGACGTCGGGCTCGCCCTTGATGGTGTCGGCCAGGTATTCGAGGCGCGAGCCGGTGAACTGCCCGTCGTCGAGCGTCTGCAGATCGAGCTTCCGGAAGCCGGCGGCCTTGCTGGTCCGGTCCGACAGGAACAGCTCGAAGGAGGCGGCCGGGGAATCCTCCGCCACCTGGTACACCTGCAACCGGTGAGACCGGTCCGCACTGCGGTAGTTGACCACCGCGATCCCGAACTCGGAGTCGACCGTACCGCGCGTCCACCCCTCGGGAACCGCGATCTGGAACCCCTCCGCGTCGTCGTACTTCTCGTACCCGGCGGGCGGCCCGAAGACCGACGGCGACACCGACACCGACACCGACGGGGAGACCGTCCCCTCGCCGGGCGTCACTCCGGCAGCACTCCACTCCGACGGCGACGGAGACCCCACGGAACTCCCCGCGACCGGCTTGTCGTCCGACCCGCCGTCGCCCTTCCCCACGACCAACGTCAGGACGAGACTCACGGCCACCCCGACCACGGCCGCCCCGACGACGACGGACCACACAAGCCGCCGATTCATCCCACCGACGGTCGCGGGAGCGGGGGCCGGCACCTCGGGTGCCCAACTACCCACAGTGGCCCACTCATTGACGGGAGGCGTCGGCGGAGTCACCGCCCCCGCGCCCTCCCTCGTCCCCTCCTCCCACCGTTGCAGGTCCTCGTTCCAGTAGCGCTCTCCCCCGCTCATCGCGCCCCTCTCACAACCCCACCAGCGCGGCGACCGCCCCCGCCGAGGCGAGGACGTCGAGCAGGGACTGGGAGTCGGCGAGCAGTTCGCGCAGGCGTTGGCGGCGGCCGTGCCCCGCCTGGCCCGTGCCGGTGATCTCGGTCTCGGTCTCCGCGAGCTCCGCCGCCAGTGCCGCCGTCTGTTCGCTCGCCCGCACCCGTTCCAGGTCGGCTCTCAACTCCCGTACCGCCGCGAGCAGTTCCTCGGTCGCCTGGTCGCGCTCCCCGGCCGGCCCGTGCTGGTGGTGGCTCTCGGCGTGGGCGTGGCTGCCGACCGCGAAGGTGCTGTCCGAGACGTTTCCGAAGCTGACGTTCGGTTCTTCACTGGGCATGGCTTTCCGCCCCCTTCTGCGGCGCGGGGCCGCCCGAGACAGTGGCTGAGGCGGACGCGGTCGCATGGCTGCCGACGGCGAACGTGCTGCCCTCGACCCGGCCGATGTTCACGTCGCCGTTGCTGATGTTGACGATCTTCTGGACGAACTCGCCGGTCTCGTAACCGCATTCGGCGAGCGCGACCCGTACGCCGTTCGCGACCCGGTCCTGCACGCTGCGCAGATAGCGGGCGACGTCCATCTCCTGGAAGAGGGAACCCGCGGGCACCGCGCCCAGTTCGCGTACCGACAGCGCCGGGCCGTCGGGCAGCGCGCCCGCGTAGCCACCGGTCAGCAGGCGCCAGAAGTAGTAGAGGCCGCGGCCGAGTTGGGCCAGCGCACGGCCCGCCGAGGCCGGCACCAGGGCGAGGGCCGCCGCGCCCTTGCCGAGCGCGTTGTTGTTGCGGAACCGGTGCGCCGTACGGTCGGCGTCCTTGAACTCCGCCCGCACCGGCGTCAGTACGTGCGGGGCGATCTCCAGCATCAGCATGCTGCCCTGCGTGTGGATGCGCACGAAGACCGTGACGACCAGCTCCTCCTCCCAGCCGCCGACGCGGATCCGCAGGAAGTGCCGCCGCTTCTCGGCGCCCTCCTCGACGGCCCGCGCCCGGTGCTCCTCGAAGGCCTGCGGGGTGTACGGCGCCTGCTCCCGGCTGGTCAGCCCCTCGGCCGGCAGGAACACGCACTCGTCGATCTCCAGCCAGCGCAGCCGGTCCCGGACACCGGGACCCGCGTACTCGGCGGGCACCCGGAGCTGTTCGAGCAGCGGACGGATCCGCTCCAGGACCACGCGGTTGCTCAGCGGCCGCCGGCTGTTGGTCTCGTCCGGCCGCAGTTCCACCGCGAGCACCCAGGTGTCGTACGCCGTTCCCGCCCCGCAGAACGGACGGGCCTCGTGGTACATGACCAGCGGCGCGTGCTGTTCCAGCCGGATGCGCTGCGTGAGCCGCCGGAGACGGTGGCCGTCGGCCTGTTCGGCGGGGTCGGCGGCGGCGTCCGGGAAGCGCTGCGGGGAGAGTTCGGCGGCCAGCGCCCGGCTGAACTGATCGCGCTGCGCGTGCAGGCACAGCGCGATGAGCGCGAACACCCCGAGCGTGACCCAGGCGTGCCACGGCTCGGCGAGGCCGCCGATGTCGTCGACGCTCGGGACGACGACGTCACCGAGGCTCGCCGGGTCCGAGGAGCCGGACGTGTCCGCGGTGTCCGAGCCTTCGCCGAACGCGGCGAGGACCGTGAAGACCAGGAACACCGCGAAGAACACCCGCCCCCACCAGCGCAGCAGGAACGCCGGGATCAGCCGGTACAGCGGCGGCTCCGCGGCCCGGCCCCTGACCCAGGGCGCGATCGCGAGCGCCACGCTCGGCCACAGGAAGAAGGCGAGGAGCCCGCCGCTGAGCGGCGCCCCCACCACCCACAGGCCGATGACGGCCCCGGCCCACAGCAGCTCGTGGCGGCGGGCGCGCAGGGCGTGGGCGAGGACCCGGGCGGCGTCGAAGCCGAGCGAGGGGGCCACCATCCGCTGTTCGTTGAGGTGGAGCTCCTCGATGACGCGGTCGCGGTAGCCGGAGTCCAGATAGGTGCCCGCGCACAGCAGCCGGGTCGCCTCACTGGCGTGCGGAGGTAAGGAAGGCAGAGAAGGCGGCGAAGCGGTAGTCACGCGGTTCCCCCGATGCGTGGAAAGACCTTTGCCAGACGCTCAGTTGACAAACCGTCAGCATAGAGCGACGGAAGTGACGGGCGAAAGTGGAATGACAGGGATGGAGCGACAGGGATGGACGGACCCGGATTCTTTGACTAAAGTCAAAGAATTATGAGGCGCGAGAACACCGAACCCGTGCCGGCGGAGCAGGTGGCGACCCTCCGCCGGTTCAACCGTTACTTCACCCGCCGTATCGGCGCGCTCGACGACCACTACCTCGGCCAGGACCGCCCGCTCGGCGAGGCCCGACTGCTGTTCGAGATCGAGTCCGGGGACATCGAGTCCGGGGACGGGGTCTCGCTGCGCGAGCTGCGGAGCCGCCTGGGCCTGGACGCCGGGTATCTGAGCCGGATGGCGAAGACCCTGGAGGCGCAGGGCGTGGTCCGGATCGGCACGGACCCGGCCGACAACCGCCTGCGCAGGGTCGAACTGACCCCGGCGGGACGCGTCGAGATCAAGGAGCAGAACCGCCGGGCCAACGCGCTCGCGGCCGGCCTCCTCGACACCCTCAGCGAGCCCCAGCGCGCCGAACTCACCCACGCGATGGCCACCGCCCAGCGCCTGCTCCGGCTGGCCGCGATCACGGTCACCTTGGTCGACGGCGCCGCCGAGGACGCCCGCGGCTGCCTGGACGGCTACGCGGCCGACATCGGCGCCCGCTTCCCGGAGGGCTTCGACAAGTCCGACCTCGTACGGCCCGAGGAGGTCACCGGCGACGCGGGCGCCTTCTTCGTCGCGTACGAGGAGGGGCGGCCCATGGCCTGCGGGGCGCTACGGACGCTCGAGCCGGGCGTGGGCGAGATCCGGCACGTCTGGGTCCACCCCGAGGCCCGCCGCCTGGGCCTGGCCCGCCGGATCCTCGCGGAGCTGGAGCGGGCCGCTGTGGAGCACGGCTTCGACGTCGTACGACTGGACACGCACGCGGTGCTCACGGAGGCGCAGGCGATGTACCGGGCGTGCGGGTACACGGAGATCCCGGCCTACGTCGACCACGTCTACGCCTCCCACTGGTTCGAGAAGCGGCTGGCCGGCGCCCGCTGACCCTCCTCCCCCAGCAGCTCCCGCACACAGGCCCGCAACCACGCGTGCGCCGGGTCGGCGTCATGCCGTGGATGCCAGGCCAACCCCAGTTCTAGAACCGGGAGTCGCAGCGGTACGTCGAAGGTGACCAGGCCCAGCGAGACGGCCAGCGGCACGGTCCAGTAGCTGATCAGGCCGATCAGGTCGGTGTCGCGCAGCACGAACAGCGAGGCGGGGAAGGTGCCGACGGTGCCCACCACCCGGCGTTTCAGGCCGAGTTCGGCGAGCCGCGCGTCGACGGGACCGTGCAGTTTGCCGCGCCGCGAGACGATCAGGTGGTCGGCCTCGCCCGCGAACCGCTCGGGCGTCAACTCCCCCTCCAGCAACGGGTGTCCGGGCCGGACGACGCCGACCATCCGGTCCTCGTAGAGGAGTTCGTGGTGCACCTCGGGCGCCGTCGCGTCCAGGACCCCGACCTCCAGGTCGGCGGTGCCCTGGCGCAGGACCGGCGCGTCGACATGGCTCTCGGCGAGGAAGCGGATCCGGATGCCGGGCGCCTCCTCGGCGGCGCGCGCGAGCAGCCGGGCGCCGTACAGGGCGGCGAGCGCGTCGTGCCCGATGATCGTGAGCGTCCGGCTGACGGTCCTGAGGTCGGCGCCCCGGCCGGGCGCGAACAGGGCCCGGGCTCGCTCCACCACCGCGCTCACCTCGGCCCGCACGGCCAGCGCGTGCGGGGTGGGCACCATCTGCCGCCCGGCCCGGACCAGCACGGGATCGCCGAGCGCCTTGCGGATCCGGCCCAGGGTGCGGCTCATGGCGGGTTCGGAGAGATGCAGTCGCCGGGCGGCACCCTGCACGCTCTGCTCCTCGAGCAGCACGTCGAGGGCGACCAGCAGATTGAGGTCCAGGCCCCCTGAGCCGCCGGAACTCGCGGATTGCGTCACACGCATTCTCCCCTTGCAAAGGTTGCACTGGAAAGCAGGCCACTGCCGAGCCTACGGTGACGGGGCATCCCTCACCACACCTCCCGCACCCCACCGAAGCTCCCTGGAGGAGCCATGCCCCCGCCTGCCCTCAAACGGTCCGTCCTGCTCACCCTCTGCGCCTGCGTGCTCGTCGCGCAGAGCATGGTCGCCGCCATCAACCTCCTGATCCCACAGCTGAGTTCGTCCGCCCTGCACCCCTCGCACACCCAACTCCTGTGGATGGTCGACGCGTACGTCATCGTCTTCGCCGGACTCCTCATCCCGGCCGGCGCCCTGGGCGACCGGTACGGCCGCAAGGGCGCGCTGCTCGCCGGGCTCGCGCTCTTCGCGGCGGGCGCCGCCACCAGCGCGCTCGCCCAGAACCCGGCGACGCTGATCGCGGGCCGCGGCCTGTCCGGCGCGGGCGCGGCGCTGATCACCCCGGCGACGATGTCGATCCTGGTCCACCTCTCCGCCCCGGAACACCGATCCCGCGCGATGGCGTCCTGGACGCTCGCGCTCGGCCTCGGCGGACTCGCCGGGAACCTCGGCGGCGGTCTGGTCGGCCAGTTCCTGTCCTGGCGTGCCCTGTTCGGGGCGATGGTCCCGCTGGCCGCCCTGCTGGCCCTCGCGGTCACCCTCACCACACCCCGCACGGCCCGCGCCGCGCACAGCAACCTCGACCCCACCGGCACGGTCCTGCTGACCACCGGCCTGGTCGCCGTCCTCTTCGGCATCATCGAGGGCCCGGCCCACGGCTGGACCTCCCCGCGCATCATCACGGCCTTCGCGACGGGCGCCGCCCTCACAGCGGCGTTCACGCTCCACGCCCTGCGCTCCCGCACCCCCCTCCTCGACCCGCGTGTCTTCACCTCCCCCACCCTCCGCGCGGCCACCCTCGGCACGGCCACCGGCTTCTTCGGCCTGTTCTCCCTCTTCTACGTCAACTCCCAGTACCTGCAAGGCATCAAGGGCTACGGCGCCGCCGTCACCGGCGTCGCGATCGTGCCGCTGACGATCGGCATGGCCCTGGTCCCGAGGCTCGCCGTCCGCTGGGCGCACCGCCCGCGGCCGGTCATCGGCACCGGTCTCGCCCTCATCGGCCTGGGCCTGCTCGGCGCGTCCACCGCCGACGCGGGTACCCCGTACTGGACGTACGCCTGCTGGCTGCTCGTGATCTCGGCGGGCACCGGGCTGTCGATGCCCGCGCTCACGGTCGGTGTCGTCACCTCGCTGCCGCCGCACCAGACGGGCCTCGGCTCCGGCCTGGGCACCTCCGCCCGCGAACTCGGCGCGGCCCTCGGCGTCGCGGTCACCGGCACCGTCCTGGCCGCCCACCCCGACCTGGCTCAGGGCATGGGCCCGGCCCTGCGTACGGTGGCGTTCATCGTCCTCGCGGCGACGGCCCTCGTGATCGTCGGACACCGCGACCGGACCACCACCACACGCACTATCGCGTCCGACGGGAAACGCGTACTATCGCGTCCATCCCGTCGCATCTGATCATCGACTCCCCTCACGCGCGACCCAGTTGAGGAGCCCCCGTGCCCGCCGCCCTCCTGAACCCCGTCCTCGACCTGCTGACCCTCCGCGCCACCGTCACCGCGGCCGAACCCGTCACCGCCCGCATGCGCCGACTGCGCGTCGAGGGCGACGCCCTCGCCGGACTCGAGGTCCGCCCCGGCCAGCAGGTACGCGTCCTGGTCGGCGGCCTGACCCTGCGGACGTACTCCGTGTGGCACTACGACCCGTCCGGCGCCGTCGAGTTGCGCGTCCTTGACCACTCCGAGGGGGGACCCGGGGCCCGTTGGGGGAAGAGCGTCGGCGTCGGGGACCAGGTGCGGCTGCGGAAGCCCGAGGGCACCTTCACCCTCCGCTCCGACGCCACCCACCACGTCTTCGTCGGTGAGGAGACGGCGTCCGTCGCCTTCGGCGCGATGCTGGCCGCGCTGCCGGAGGACGCGCGGATCTCCGGCTGCGTGGAGACGGAGGCACCCGACGACCGACTCCCGCTCCCCCACGCGGACCGCCTGAACTGGCTGACCAGGGGCGCCACTTCGCTCCCGGACGCGGTCCAGCGGCTGGCCCCCGAGCCGGGCGGGATCGCCTATGTCGCCGGCGAGGCGCGGACCGTGCAGCAGGTACGGCAGATCCTGGTCCGCGAGGCGGGCTGGGACCGACGGTCCGTCCTCACCAAGCCGTTCTGGGCACCGGGCAAGCGCGGACTGGAGTAGGCGCGGGCCGGCTCACGGGCACTCCCGCAGCCCGACTCGCACGCACTCCCGCAGCCCGACTCACGTGCACTCCGCGCCCGCCGGGCAGAAGGACCGCACCGCCATGGCGAGCGGCTCCCGCACCGATTCCGGTGCCAGGTCCGCCGGTCCGCCCGCCCGGATCGCGTACAGCGACCCGTCGGCCGCCCGGAACCGGTGGTCGACGATCTGCCGCGCCCCCGTCTCCGGATCGTCGTAGCGGTACGTCAACTCGGCCCAGGTGTCCCCGCGATCGCGCTCGATCACCTGGTACCCGGGCTGCTTCGCGAACCCGTACCCGGGGTCGGTCTCGGCCAGTTCGAGGGACTCGTAGGGCGTGGCCTCGGAGACCCGGAAGATCTGCAACTGGCGGCTGTCGCCGGGAGCGTCGTAGAAGACCACGGGCGCGAGCTGCCCCGTCTTCTGCCGACGGGTCCAGCCCTCGGGCACGTCGACGGTGTAGCCGGTCGGGTCCTGGGCACGGCGGTAACCGGTTGACGGGGACGGCGAGTTGGGCGTCACGGAAGCCAGGGGCGAGGCGGGCGGGGTGGAGGTCTGCGGCTGCGGACTCTCACTCGTGCCGGCACTGACGCTGGTCGCGGGAGTCGCCGTATCCCCGGTGGAGCCGTCCCGATTGACGTACCAGAACCCGGCCCCCGCGCCCGCGCCGAGGACCACCGTCGCCGTGAGTGTGACGAGCAGCCGCCGTGCGCCGCCGGACCGGCCGGGCGCCGGCGCGGGCGGCGGATACGGATACGGGGCCGGTGGTGTCCAACCCGTGGGCGGCGGCACCGGATCGCCCGGGCGACCGTGGGCAGCGACCCAGTCCGGGGGCGTGACGTTCGTACGGGTCTCCGCGCTCGCCCAGTCCGGCGGCGGTGTGGACCGCCCTCCCGACCAGGCCGCCTGCCCGCTCTCCTCGCTCGGCTCACGCTCGCCGGAACCCGAGCTGTAGCCGTTCCATCCGCTCATCGCGAACCCCCCGATATCACCCTGGCGGGCACCTGTCCTGACGGTAGCGGCGAAAACGGACGCGGGCCCCGTTCCGGATGGAACCGGAACAGGGCCCGTGCAGGCTCGTGACAGAAGCCGTGGGGTGAGCGGGGCCGAAGAGCCCTGCTGAGGGTGGCTCAGATCAGACCGAGGGCGCGGACCGCCTCGCGCTCCTCCGTCAGCTCCTGCACCGACGCGTCGATGCGGGCGCGGGAGAACTCGTTGATGTCCAGGCCCTGGACGATCTCGTAGACGCCGTCCTTGGTGGTGACCGGGAAGGAGGAGATGAGGCCCTCCGGGACGCCGTAGGAACCGTCCGACGGGATGCCCATGGACGTCCAGTCGCCGTCCGCCGTGCCGTTGACCCAGGTGTGGACGTGGTCGATGGCCGCGTTGGCGGCGGAGGCCGCGGAGGACGCGCCGCGGGCCTCGATGATCGCGGCACCGCGCTTGGCGACGGTCGGGATGAAGTCCTCGGCCAGCCACTTCTCGTCGTTCACGGTCTCGGCGGCGTTCTTGCCGGCGACCGTGGCGTGGAAGATGTCGGGGTACTGGGTGGCGGAGTGGTTGCCCCAGATGGTCAGGCGCTTGATGTCGGCGACCGTGGTGCCCGTCTTCTTCGCGAGCTGGGTCAGCGCGCGGTTGTGGTCCAGGCGGGTCATCGCGGTGAAGCGCTCGGCCGGTACGTCCGGGGCGGCGGCCTGCGCGATGAGCGCGTTGGTGTTGGCCGGGTTGCCGACGACGAGGACCTTGATGTCGTCCGCGGCGTTGTCGTTGATGGCCTTGCCCTGCGGCTTGAAGATGCCGCCGTTGGCGGAGAGCAGGTCGCCGCGCTCCATGCCCTTGGTGCGCGGGCGGGCGCCCACGAGGAGGGCGACGTTGGCGCCGGCGAAGGCGACGTTCGGGTCGTCGGTGATGTCGATGCCCTGGAGGAGCGGGAAGGCGGAGTCGTCGAGCTCCATCGCCGTGCCCTCGGCGGCCTTGAGCGCCGGGGTGATCTCCAGGAGGCGCAGCTTGACCGGCACGTCCGCGCCGAGCAGCTGGCCGGAGGCGATGCGGAAGAGCAGGGCGTAACCGATCTGGCCGGCCGCGCCGGTGACGGTGACGTTCACGGGAGTGCGGGTCATGGCGTTCTCCGTATACAGCTGGCGGTGGAGCGTCCGGGTGGGACGTACAGATGATCGATCTCTTGGTATCAAGAGAGATCCACCGGTCAGGCTATCGCGCATCCGGGATCGCGTACGTCCGGGTCCGATGTGGCCCGTCCCACAGCCCTCACCGTTGTCGGCTCACGGCATCGGATCACTCGGTCGAGTGAACCCTCGCACCATTTCGCGGGCGGTACGCATAGTCGCCCCCAACTCGGGCACGCGAACCGTACCCCCACGGGAGTCCGGCGCAGTCGGTACCCCCACAAGGCGGCCGCCTCGGTCCCCCTCTCCCGGACCGGGCGGCCGCCCTCCTTTTTTCGCCGTCTCCGCTGCGCTACTGGGCGCACCCCTTCTGCCCGGACGCGAGGGTCGCGCACGCCGTCGCCTCGCCCGCGTCCTTCACCGCGACCATCGGCGTGTACGCGATGGTGTCGCCGGCCGTCGTGATGCTGTCGTTCTCCTTCGCGGTGCCCGCGGCCACCTGGACCTGGTCGCCCTGGGCGGCCTGGGTGATACGGCCCCAGGCGGCGCCGCAGGTCTCGCTGTACCGGACCTCGACGATGGTCGTGCCGACGGTGGCGGTCTTCGCGGTCGTCACCGCGTTGGCGTCCGTCGTGCAGCCCATCGCCTCGGCGTCCTTGCCGGTGCAGGAGGCGCCCGCGCACTTCACGCCGGGCGGCAGGTCGGTCTGGACGCTGGCCGAGGGCGAGACCGAGGCCTTGGCGTCGTCGTCCGTCTTGTCCTTGCCTTTGTCGGTCAGGAAGAACACGGCCGCTATGACGACCAGCACGCCGACGACCCCCGCGAGGAACATCGTCAGCCGCCGCCTGCCACCGCCGTCACCGCGCGAGCGGCCGGAGCCACCCGACCCGACGGACCCCGCGGACCCGGCTGAACCGCTCTGCGGCGGCTGCCCGAACGGGCTCGGCGTGCCCGGCGTCCAGCCGGGACCGTCGGGCACCGGGGACGAGGCCGACGCCGGTGTCGATGCCGGGGACGCGGTTCCCGAGGCGCGGGCCGCGGTCTGCGGTGGCCGCTGGTACCCGGCGATCCCCCAGGAGTTGCCGCCGGAGGAGGACGCCCCCGAGGACCCGCCGGCCGCGTCGGCGGGAGTCGCCGCCGGATCCCGTACATCCCGCGCGTCACGGGTGTCGGGCGCCGTCGGCTGCGGCGGCACCGTCGGTGCCACGCCCGCCGGTCCCGCCACTCCGGGTATCGCCGTCGCGCTCCCGCCCTTGCGGGCCGTCCTGCTGCCCTTGGCATTCGCCGGAGGCGCCCCGAACTCCCCGAGCGCGGCGCGCGCCTGGGAGATCCGGATGGCCTCCATGGTCATGTCGTGGCGCATCTCCGAACGGCTCCAGGCACGCTCGGCGAGCTCCCACATCGTGGTCAGATGGATCGGATTGGTGCCGGTGACCTCCGCCAGGGCGACGATCGCGCCCTTGGGTGCCAGCAGCCGCCCGTTGAGATATCTCTCCCAGGACGTCTTGCTGTAGCCCGTGCGGTCGGCGACCGACGCGACGCTCAGGCCGCTGCGGTCCACAAGCCGGCGCAGCTGGCTCGCGAACTCCCTGACCTGCGGATCGAGTTCATCCGGCAAGGCCCTCCAACGAGGCATTGCTTCCCCCCTCTTCCCCCCGGTTCGTGCTGGTCTTCCTCGCGTTTTCCCCCGCGCGTGGCGCCCTGTTCCGAGTCCCCGTTCTGGCTACCCACAGGGATGCGCCCACTAAGGATCTCAGTTCCCGGGGTGGGGGCGCACGGGAGCGTTGAGCCGCGGACATGCACCGTTGCACGCCCGGCGGGCCGTGGTCCAGTGTCCCACCGGAGGTCCCCCTCGACCGCCCGGCCGGACCCGCCTACGCTAGCGCCCTTGTTTCACAACCCCGTGTCAAATCCGCAAACTTGTCAATACATCGACACCGCAGCCACACACGGACAACCCCACCCGCCTCGGCCCTATTCGGCCCACCCAGGGGCAACTCACCCCAGTGCGAGGGCACCGACGACCGCGGCAAGGAGTAGGAACAGGAGCAGCAGTACGGCGTACAGGAGCAGTTTTCCGCCCGGCAGCCGTCCGCCGCGCTCCTCCTCGGGGGGCGTGTCCCACCAGGGCAGGGTGGGGTCGTCCTCGTACTCCTCGCCGCCGGGGGCGCCCGGGCCGCCCGGGGTGCCGGCGGGGCTCGACGGCAGGGTGGCCGGGCGGGGCCAGGCGCGGACGGCCAGTTCCCAGCGGACGGTGAAGCGTTCGGCGTCGGATCCGGCGAGGCCCGCGATCCGGCACAGGGCGGTGACGGCCTGGCGGGGCGGGGGCTGGGTGGCGTTGAGGTAGCGGTGCCAGGAGGACTTGCTGT
The DNA here is from genome assembly GCF_044750545.1 of Streptomyces sp. NPDC088794. Classification (NCBI taxonomy): domain Bacteria; kingdom Bacillati; phylum Actinomycetota; class Actinomycetes; order Kitasatosporales; family Streptomycetaceae; genus Streptomyces; species Streptomyces sp. NPDC088794. The sequence continues at coordinate 501,898 of NZ_JBIVKB010000002.1, forward strand.
AGGCGGTGCGGGCGCCGAGTGCGACGAGGCTGAGCCCCGTGCGGTCCTTGAGGAGCCGCAACTGCTCCACGAAGTGCCGCACCTCCGGCGGCAGATCGTCGGGCAGCGGCTGCCAGGCGCTCATCACACACCTCCATGGCGTCGCGTTGTCCGGTCGGTGCGATGGACGACGTCGGACGGTCGTTGGTTCCCGTGCGCGGCCCGCGCCGCCCGTGGCACGGCACGGACACCGTCACCGCTGTGCCACAGCGCGCTGACAGGCGTTGAACAGGCGGTTCGACGTGCACGAGGGTGAGGCGTGGCGACGGCCCGTCCTTGCTCGGGGGAGAGGACGGGCCGTCGTCGTGCGCGGTGGTCCTAGCTGCTGCTCACGGTGAAGTGCAGGGTGTCCTTGAGGAACGGGATCTGCAGCCAGGGGTGCGGCTGCACCATCATCGCCAGCAGGACGATCGCGAGGCCGAGCAGGCCGTACGTGGCGATGTCCGTGAAGCGGGAGCGTACGGCGAGCATGCCGACGTCGGGCATGACCCAGCGCAGCACACCGCCGGCCAGCAGGGCGACGCCGATCAGCAGCGTGCCGTACCGGAAGGCGTCCAGCGCGGTCAGCAGCAGGCCGAGCGCGACGAGCCCCAGCACGGCGAGGATCGGCCACTGCCGAGCGGGCGCCGGCGCGTCACGGGGCGCCGCCCGGCCACCGCCCTCGGGGCGCGCGGTGTCCCGCGTGAACAAGGGGAACCGCCGGGTACCGCGGCGCGGCTTCCGCCCGCTCTCGGCACCGGCGTCGGCGTCCTGCTCGGCGCCGCTCGCACTGATCGCACTCCGCACGACAGCCTCCGCCTGCTGCTCGGGCCCCTCCGGGGCGTCCGCCGTAGCTTCTTCGGCCCTCACGTCACCCGTCTCCGGGTCACCCGCCGCCGAGCCCTCGGCCCGCTCGGCGGGCTCCACGTCGGCCGACCCGGCCTCCCCCCGCTCAGCCGGCGGCACTGCGCTCCGCCGCCTCGACCACGTTGACCAGGAGCTGGGCCCGGGTCATCGGACCCACGCCGCCGGGGTTCGGGGAGATCCAGCCGGCCACCTCGGCGACGCCCGGGTGGACGTCGCCCACGATCTTGCCCTCGGCGCTGCGCGAGACGCCGACGTCGAGGACGGCCGCACCCGGCTTGACGTCCTCGGGGCGGACCAGGTGGGCGGAGCCGGCCGCCGCGACGATGATGTCGGCGCGCTTGAGGTGCGAGGAGAGGTCGCGCGTGCCGGTGTGGCACTGGGTCACGGTCGCGTTCTCGCTGCGGCGGGTGAGCAGCAGCGGCATCGGGCGGCCGATGGTGACACCGCGGCCGACGACCACGACCTCGGCGCCCTTGATCTCGACGCCGTACTGGCGGAGGAGGGTCAGGACGCCGTTGGGGGTGCAGGGCAGCGGGGCCGGCTCGTTGAGCACGAGGCGGCCGAGGTTCATCGGGTGCAGGCCGTCCGCGTCCTTGTCCGGGTCCATCAGCTCCAGGATCCGGTTCTCGTCGATGCCCTTGGGCAGCGGGAGTTGCACGATGTAACCCGTGCACTCCGGGTCCTCGTTCAGTTCGCGGACGACCGCCTCGATCTCCTCCTGCGTCGCCGTGGCGGGCAGTTCGCGCTGGATGGAGGCGATGCCGACCTGCGCGCAGTCGCGGTGCTTGCCGGCGACGTACTTCTGACTGCCGGGGTCGTCCCCGACCAGGATCGTGCCGAGGCCGGGCGTGACGCCCTTCTCCTTCAGCGCCGCCACGCGGGCGGTCAGGTCGGACTTGATCGCGGCTGCGGTGGCCTTGCCATCGAGAATCTGGGCGGTCATGACCCCATCCTCGCGGATGACCGGCCCCCGGTTCCAATCCGGGTCCCCGGCGCTCCCGTACCCGATATCCGGCCATGATCGTCGATGTTGCACTTGCACAACACATAGGGAATGCCGCTGGACAAGTAAGACGCGCGTGAAGAACGATGAGCGCCGCAGTACCGCGGTTCGTGTTCGGGGGGCAAACCGCTCACTTCATGTCGTTCCTCCGTGCGGTCCGCGCCGTCCCCATGCGCAACGGAGGAAACCAGCCATGAGCTTCGGTTCGCCGAACAACCCGTACGGACAGCCGCAGAATCCGCAGCAGCCCGGCTACGGCTACCCCCAGCAGGGCCAGCCCTATCCCCAGCAGGGCCAGCAGCCCCCCGGCTACGGCTATCCGCAGGCCCCCGGTGTCCCCCCGCAGCAGGGTTACGGCTATCCGCAGCAGCCCGGTTACCCCGGCGGCGGTCCCGGTCCGCGCGTCGCCTCGATGGGCCGCCGCTTCGGCGCCCGGGCGATCGACGCCGTGGTGTTCTCGATCATCTACACCGGTCTCGCCGTCGTGGGCGTCGCGGGTGCCTTCGCCTCTGCCAAGGACTGCGACCCGAACGCCGCCGACTACAACTCCTGCCTCGACAACGCGGGTTCGGACATCGCGGCCAAGTTCGGCGCGGTCGTCCTGGTCCTCGGGATCATCGGCCTGCTCTACGAACTGCTGATGATCGCCGCGTTCGGCGCCACCCTGGGCAAGCTCGCCGTCGGCATCCGCGTGGTGAAGGTCGACACCGGCCAGAAGCCGGGCCTGGGCTCCGCGTTCATCCGCTGGGTCATCCCGATGGTCGGCTCCCTCGCCTGCGGTATCGGCTCGCTTCTCGTCTACCTCTCGCCGTTCTGGGACAAGTCGGGCCGCCAGCAGGGCTGGCACGACAAGGCCGCGAGCACGATGGTCATCCAGAACTGACCCGCCGAACCATCGCGGGCATCACGTTCGCGCCATTCCTGTGCAAGGGCCGTGTCTCACCCGCCCTAGGGGGACACGGCCCTGCCACGTCCGCCTAGTCTGACCTCCGTAGCGGGCAGGCACGGGGAGACGCACCTTGTACAGCATCATCGTGGTACCTCCGACGACCACGGAGGACGAGCGCGACCGCACCCAGCTCCGGCTCGCGCCGGGCGAACGGATCACCTTCGGACGGCTGGCGCGCGACAACGACCTCGCGATCACGCACGACGGCGTGTCCCGCCGCGCGGGCGCGATCACCGCGCAGGGCGCCTTCTGGACGCTGAGCAACTTGAGCGGCGGGCAGACCTACGTCGTGGAGAACCCGGAGGGCGCGGGCGAGCACATCAAGGTCGGACCCGGCCGCCTCGACGCCCCGGTCCCCTTCGAGTTCTCGCGGATCGTGCTGCCGGCCGCGGGCGACCTGCTGCCGATCCAGGTGTGGGCACCGCGCCACGACTATCTGCGCACCGAGGGCGGCCTGGCCGGCGACACCACCGCGCCCGCCTTCTCCGTCGACCGCACCAAGCGCTACTTCGCGGTCCTGGCCGCCCTGTGCGAGCCCCGCCTGCGCGGCGAACCGCACGCCCCGCTGCCCACCGTCGACCAGGTCGTCGACCGGCTGCGCCCCAACTGGCCCGCCGCGTCCCGCACTTCGGTGCAGTGGAACATCGACTACCTGGCGGTGAAGCTGCGCCTGAAGCCCGGCCCCGAGGAGGCCGACTCGGGCCCGCGCCTCAACGGCAAGAAGGAGTCCCTGGTCTCCCTGGCGCTCCGCTTCGACCTGGTGCGCGAGGACGACCTGATCGTGCTGGCAGCCGAGCGGCCGGGCCGGGTGTCCCGGTGACCGAGCCGTACGCCGTGCCGGTGCCCAGCGGCTACCGGGTCGGTGCCTGGGAGGTGCGCGAGCCCATCGCGACGGGCGCCTTCGGCAGTGTCTACGAGGGCAGGCGCACCGGCGGCGACGGCGACCTCCCCCGCGTGGCCGCCCTCAAGTTCCTGCCCACCGGCACGGACACCCCGCGCCAACTGGCCCATCTGCGCGAACTCGTCGAGCGCGAGATCGACCTGTACCGCCGGCTGACCCGCCCCCGACTGATCCGGATGTACGAGACCCTCGTCGTCGACGACCCGCGGCGCCCCCGTCTCGACGGCGCCACCGTCCTCGTACTGGAGCGGGCGCAGCGCTCCCTGGCCGACCTGCTCGCCGCCGCGCCCCGCCCGGCCGCCGGGCCCGCGCTGCTGGCGCAGATCTGCGAGGGGCTGGCCCAGCTGCATCACGCGGGCTGGGTGCACGGGGACCTGAAACCGGCCAACGTGCTGCTGATGGCGGACGGTTCGGCGCGGCTCGCCGACTTCAACATGGCGGCCGAACTGGAGGGCACGCACGCGTACACGCCCGCGTTCTCCACCCCGGACTACACACCCCCCGAACTGCTCTGGGCGGAGATCGGCGAGCGCGGGCGCCGGATCCGCCCGTCGGCGGACGTCTGGGCGTTCGGTGTGCTGGCCCACCTCCTGCTGACCGGCGCCTTCCCGCTGCCCGGCGGCACCCCGAGCGCCCGCCGGGACGCGGCCGCCGCCTACGCGCGCGGTCACGACGAACTCCGGCTGGCGCCCGAACTCCCGGACGCCTGGCGGGAGATCGTGCGGGACTGTCTGGCCCGTACGCACGCCGACCGCATCGGCACCGACGCGCTGCTGCGCCGGGTCGAGGCGGCGGCCGGCACGGGCCGCTCCCCCAAGCTGCCCCGGGCCCCGCTGCCGCGCCGGCGCCGGGCCGTGCTGGCCGCGGTCTCGGCGGCCGCGACGGTCGCCGTGGCGGCGCTGGGGTACGGCATCAGCACCTGGGCCGACTCGGGCACGACGGGCGGCGCGAACGCGTCCGGCAAGAACACGGCCGCCACGTACGGGGCCGCCGAACTCCGCACCGACAAGGGCGTCCCGGTGCAGTACCGGCGGATGATCGTCGACTCGGCCCACGACTGTCTCCAGCACGAGGTCTCGCCCGCGCTCATCGCGGCGATGCTCAAGACGGAGAGCAACTTCGACGCCGATCTGTCGGATCCGACCGCGGGCGGGGAGGGCGAGTACGGCATCGCCCGCTGGACCCCGAGCGTGCTGCGCTGGTGGCTCCGCTCGGACGGCGTCCCGGCCAAGAAGACTCCCCGACCGCCGCTCACGCCGGCCCAGTCGATCCCGGCGATGGCCCGCTACCTGTGCTTCATGGAACCGCGCCTGGACACCTCGCTGCCCGGCGACCGCCGCCTCCTGCTCGCCGCCTCCTACCGGACCTCGTACAAGAAGGTGAACGCGACCGGCGGCATCCCCGAGCAGAACCGTGCCTACACCACCCGCGTCGCCCATTACCTCAAGGAGTACACGCCGCCGGGCGCGAAGTGACCCTGAGAGTTCCGAGGTTCCGCGCGCGGGCGGCGTACACCACGGTGGTCGTGTCCACCAACGGGGGTGGCAGCACCGGAGGGACACACCATGAAGCGCATCCTCGCCTCGATCGGCGCGGCGGCGGTACTGGCGGCGAGCGCCGTCGCCCTGACGCCGGCGAGCGCGTCGGCGGCGAGCGGCTGCTGGGGGGACGCAGGCGAGAAGTCGTTCAACGGCAAGACGTACACCGCCCGTTACTGCCACAACTACCAGGGCGACGTCGTCGGCTTCTTCGAGACGGACACCGGCTATCTCTACGCCGGGGACAACTGGTTCGTCTGCCAGGTCCAGTACGGCGAGAACGCACCGGTCGGCGACGCCCGCAACAACTGGTGGCTCTACACCCAGGGCGACGACGCCTACTCCGAGGACGGCTGGGGCTGGTTCCCGGCGAACAAGGTCTCGGGCGGCAACAACTACGAGCCCATCCCTGGTCTCGCCATCTGCTGACGCCCGGCTCACGGCGGAGTTCCGGCTTCCTCGGGGGAGGGCCGGAGCTCCGCTTCCGCCGTGCCCGTCCGACTCCTCACCGGCGGTGCCCGCTCAACTCCCCACGATGTGCCGCAGATAGAGCCACGGGTCGTCCAGATACCGCCGCCAGTGGTCGACGATCTCCAGGTCCTGCCACTGGGCCGGCCGCATCCCGTGCTCGCCCACCTCGACGATCGCCGCGCCGGGCAGCGCGGTCAGCAGGGGCGAGTGCGTGGCGCAGACGACCTGGCCGCCGGCGCGCGTCAACTCGTCGAGCAGCCCGACCAGTTCCAGGCAGGAGGCGAAGGACAGGGCGGCCTCGGGCTCGTCCAGGACATACAGCCCCGGCTCGTGGAAGCGCTCGCGGAAGGCCATCAGGAAACCCTCGCCGTGGCTCATCTCCTCCGGGGATCCCGATATCCGCCCGCGCCCCCGCTCCCTGCCGAGCGCGTCGAGCGCGGTCTCGGCCCGCAGGAAGAAGCCTTTACGACGGGTCCGCGGCCCCTGGAGCATCCGCCGCCCGGTCTTCGCCGCCTCGAACCGCATGCGCCCGCCCAGCGGCGACGGCTCACGCGGCCCCGCGTACCGGTTCCCTGCCGACCCGCCCCAGGAATCCAGGCCGAAGGCCTCGGCCAGTGCCTCGACGAGGGTCGACTTCCCCGATCCGTTCTCCCCCACCAGGAACGTGACCGGGGCGGTGAACCGGAGCCCGCCGTCGAGCAGCTGCCGCACGCACGGCACCGACCACGGCCACTGACTCCCGTCGCCCCGGTCGGCCTCGGCGACATGCGCGTAGGCGCGTTCGACGATCATGCCCTCAAGGCTCTCACCCACCACTGACAACGGCAGGGGACAGCGACAGGCGACAACGGCAGGGGGAAACGGCAGGGCGGCGACCGGATCGCTCCGACCGCCGCCCGTTCTCCCTTGCCGTCAGTGGAAGAAGTGCCGCGTCCCCGTGAAGTACATGGTGACGCCGGCCTTCTTCGCGGCCTCCACGACCAGTTCGTCGCGGACCGAACCGCCGGGCTGGACCACGGCCTTGACGCCGGCCGCGGTGAGGATCTCCAGGCCGTCGGGGAAGGGGAAGAAGGCGTCGGAGGCGGCGTACGCGCCACGCGCGCGTTCCTCACCGGCCCGCTCGACGGCCAGCTTCGCGGAGTCGACGCGGTTGACCTGACCCATGCCGACGCCGACGGAGGCACCGTCCTTGGCGAGCAGGATGGCGTTGGACTTCACCGCCCGGCAGGCCTTCCAGGCGAAGGACAGCTCGGCCAGCTCGTCGGCGGTCAGGGCCTCGCCGGTCGCCAGCGTCCAGTTGGCCGGGTCGTCGCCGTCGGCCTGGAGCCGGTCGGTGACCTGGAGCAGGGCGCCCCCGTCGATGGGCTTGACCTCGGCCGGGTGGGAGGGCGCGGCCAGCGCCTTCAGCACCCGGATGTTCTTCTTCTTGGCGAGGGCCTCCAGGGCCCCCTCCTCGTAGTCGGGCGCGACGATGACCTCGGTGAAGATCTCGGCGACCTGCTCCGCCATCTCCTTGCTGACCGGCCGGTTGACGGCGATCACACCACCGAACGCCGACAGCGGGTCGCACGCGTGCGCCTTGCGGTGCGCCTCGGCGACGTCCGAGGCGATCGCGATCCCGCACGGGTTGGCGTGCTTGATGATCGCGACACAGGGCTCGTCGTGGTCGTACGCGGCACGACGGGCGGCATCCGTGTCCGTGTAGTTGTTGTACGACATCTCCTTGCCGTGCAGCTGCTCCGCCTCGGCGAGACCGACACCCGTGCCGTCGACGTAGAGGGCGGCGGGCTGGTGCGGGTTCTCGCCGTACCGCAGGGTGTTCTTGCGCTCCAGGGTGGCGCCCAGGAAGTCGGGGAACAGCGAGTCGTCCACGGGCGCGTAGGCGCTCGCGAACCAGGAGGCGACCGCGATGTCGTAGGTCGCCGTGTGCTGGAAGGCCTCGGCGGCGAGCCGCTTGCGGGTGGAGAGGTCGAACCCGCCGTGCTGCACGGCGGCCAGGACATCGCCGTACCGCGCGGGGCTGGTGACCACGGACACGGACGGATGGTTCTTGGCGGCGGCGCGCACCATCGACGGACCGCCGATGTCGATCTGCTCGACGCACTCGTCGGGCGAGGCGCCCGAGGCGACGGTCTCGCGGAACGGGTAGAGGTTGACGACGACGAGGTCGAAGGGCTCGACACCCAGCTCGGCGAGCTGCTGCCGGTGGCTCTCCAGCCGCAGGTCGGCCAGGATGCCCGCGTGCACCTTGGGGTGCAGGGTCTTGACCCGGCCGTCCAGGCACTCGGGGAAGCCGGTGAGCTCCTCGACCTTGGTGACGGGGACACCGGCGGCGGCGATGCGGGCGGCGGTGGAACCGGTGGAGACGAGCGCGACCCCGGCCTCGTGCAGCCCGCGCGCCAGCTCTTCCAGACCGGTCTTGTCGTAGACGCTGACGAGCGCCCGGCGAATCGCGCGCTTGCCGTTCTCGATGGTCTCGGCGGTCACTGGATAACTACCTTTCGTCCCTCAATGCGATGGCCGTTGCGGGCGAGCCGCCCCACGACCTCGACGAGCAGCCTTCGCTCGACTTCCTTGATGCGCTCGTGCAGAGCGCTCTCGTCGTCCTCGTCCCGGACCTCGACCACGCCCTGGGCGATGATCGGTCCGGTGTCGACGCCGTCGTCGACGAAGTGGACGGTGCAACCGGTCACCTTGGCGCCGTACGCGAGCGCGTCCCGCACGCCGTGGGCCCCCGGGAAACTGGGCAGCAGCGCGGGATGCGTGTTCACGAACCGCCCCCCGAAGAGCGCGAGGAACTCCTTCCCCACGATCTTCATGAACCCGGCGGAGACCACGAGATCGGGGTCGTGGTCGGCCACGGCCTGCGCGAGGGCGGCGTCCCACTCCCCCCGGCTCCCGAAGTCCTTCACCCTGCACACGAAGGTCGGCAGCCCGGCCCGCTCGGCGCGCGCGAGCCCCTCGATGCCGTCGCGGTCGGCGCCGACGGCCACGATCTCGGCGCCGTAGGCCTCGATGCCGGTCCGCTGGATCTCGTCGAGCAGCGCCTGAAGGTTGGTGCCGGATCCGGAGACCAGCACGACGAGGCGCTTGACCGCTCGGCCGGCGGGAGTGGCGGCCACGGTGGGGCCCTTTCTCGGGGGAGCATCTGTACGGCCGGTTTGTACAGTCGTACGAATGCTTCGCGCCCCGGGATACGGGGAAGTCTACGAAGCGGTCGGCCGTCAGCAACGATACCGGCACACCGGACGGCCCCCGTGGGACGGGGGCGTGGCCGGAAGGTAGCGTCTGCGAGGGACGGGCTCGGGAACGCGGTGGTGGTGCGACGCGTTCACGAAGTGACAGTTCGCGCGCTTTACCTGACCACTCGCATACCTGGCCGGCCACGAACCTGGCCAACCGCACAGCACGACCGCACCCGAATCGGAATCGGACCAAGGGGAAGACGCTCACTTGATGTCGGACCGCAGCCTGCGACTCTTCACGCTCTCTCCGCTCCCGGCGCGGGGAGGGGAGCGTGGCGCCGTCCTGCTCCGAGAGCGCCCCGCCTCGCCCCCGGACGCGCCCTCGGGCAAGAAGACCGGCGACGGCGACGAGCAGAGCGGCGCCGGCCAGAGCGGTGGCGGCCAGCACAGTGCCGGCCAGGACGACAACCCGTTCGCGCCGCCGCCGGAGGGCACGCCGGACCGCCCCTGGCAGCCGCGCCGCCCCACGGAGGGCGACGACGCGCAGGGCGACGGCGATTCACCATCCCCCTGGGGCAGCCAGTGGAGCGACCGCCAGCCCGGCCGCTCCCAGGGCGGCTTCGGCGACCGCCCCGGAGACCGCCCCGGCCCCCCGGCCCCCGAGAACCCGGGCGGCAACGGCCCGAACACGGGCATGCGCTGGGACCCGACGGACCCCATCCAGCGCCGCGCCCGCTACTCCCTGCTCTCCGGCATGTGGGCGTTCTTCTTCGCCCTCTTCAGCTGGCCGTACGTGGCCCTGCTCCTCGGGGCGCTCTCCCTCTACTGGGGCATCAGCGCGCTGCGCGCGAAGGCCCGAGCGGCCCAGGACACCACCGACACGTCCGCCCCGCGCCCCCAGACCACGGCAGCGATCAGCGGCCTGGTCACGGCGACCCTGGCCATCGCCCTGGTGGGCGCGACGTTCACCGCCCAGCTGGTGTACAGCGACTACTACACCTGCACCAGCGACGCCCTCACCAACCAGGCGAAGCAGGCCTGCGAGCAGCTGCTGCCGTCGGAGCTGCGGAACATTCTGGGGACGAACAGCTGATGTAACAGGCGGGTCGTCGGGGGGAGTTCGTGGTGCGGGATCAGGATCAGGACCGGGAGTGCTGGTTCTGCGAGAAGGCCGCACCGCCGTCGTGGCACGACCGCGTCATGGGCTTGCACCGAGACGCTGAAACGAACATGACGGCATGGATCGTGGTCCTGCGCACCACGTGGCGCAGGGAGGTGGTGCACGTACCGAGGTGCGCGCGCTGCCACACGGGCCACCAGCTGGAAGTGACAGCGGCGATACTCTTCGCGGCCTCCCTGATCGCCTACTCGGCAAGCGGCCAGCTGGACCACCTCCTCGGCATTGTGCCGACGTCACCCACGGAAAGAACGGTCGCGGCGATCTGGGCGATCGTGGCCTGCCTGCCCGGACTGACGTGGCTCGCGATCAGACACGCTCACCTGCCGTGGCGCCGCCTGGCCCCCCACCGCCTGGGCTACGCCCGCCACCACCCGGAGTTCGTAAGCCTCCTGGACGACGGCTGGAAACCAAGACCGGGCCCGTTCCCGTACTGGGGAAACCCCCCGAACCCCCACCACCCGCCCCCACCGGGCAGACTCCGACGCGTCATTGGCCGGGCCATAGACGTCATCGCGGGAGCATCGGCCATCGCCATCTTCGTCGCGTACTTCAAGGGCTACGAGGAACTGGCCGGAGGTTTCATCGCGACAACGGCGGGGCTGGCCTTCCTGTCCTCAAAGATCAAACCCGAGAGCTGACGGCAGCCCGCATCTTTCAGCCCGTCCGGCGTTTGAGGACGAGGCCCCTTCAGGGCCGATCGGGGTCCGGGGCGGAGCCCCGGCGGGGTCGAAGGGGCAGCGCCCCTGGGGATGGGACGGGTAGGGGCGGCGGGGGCGATCAACCCCCGTCAGAACCATCCGCCGCCTCCCGAAGCGCCGCCCACCGAGCCTCCCGCGCAGCGTCATCGTGCCAACCCCCCTCCACCGGCTCGACCGGCAACAGGTCATACGGCTCCAACGCATCATCGCTCCGCTGATCCCGCAGCAACGCGGCCACGACAGCCCCCTGAACCACCGGCCCCTCAGCCGCAGCAGCCCCTTCCTCACAGGCCCCCGCTCCTCGCACCTCCCCACCCCCCTTCCGAATCCCCAGCCACCCCACCACCGCACCCACCCGAAACCCCGCCCCAACCTCACGCCCCCGCCACCCACGAACCCCCAACGCGACCGGCACCCCCACCCCCGCCATCCACACAACCGCCACCCCACCCACCTGCCACCACACCGGCCCGAACTGAGCCAACGCCCCCACCCCGAGCCGCCCACCCGCAAGCCCCGCCAGAACCGCGACCATCCCCCCACCCAGCACCGCCGCCACCCCACAAACCCCAGCAGTCCGCCCCCGCGACCACCTCTCACCCCCGCCCCCGACACCGGCCCCCCGCCCCACGAACCACCCCATCACCACGCCCGCAACGACCGGCACCACCCCCACCGCCCACTCCAACGGCCCCCCGCCCCCCACCCCCGGCACCGCGGCCAACAACGGAAACGGCGGCAGCAACGGCGCGGGATCGGACGCCAACGGCCCCACCACATGCCCCGCCCCCAGCACGAACCCCGGCCCCACCCCGTACCCCACCGCCCACACCACCGCGTTCGGCACCAACGCCACACACAGCAACAGCACCGCGAACCGCCCCGACCACCCCTCCGTCAACTGCAGAAACGACCCCCGAACCACCCCGCCGTGCCACACCAGCGAGCCCCCGAGCAACAACGCCCCACCCCCGACAAGCACCGCCACCCCGGCCAGCCCACCCCGCACGGCCACCCCGAGCCGTTCCCGTGCCTCCACCCCGAGCACCAGCCGCCGCAACGACCCCGGCAACAGAATCAGCACCCCGTCGGCGACATCCCGCGGACGCCCGTACGCCGTCCACACCCCCACCCCCGCCGCCACCACGACCACCGTCGGCAGACACACCACGGTCCACGCCCACGAGGGCCGCAACTCCCCGCCGGACGCGTACAGCGCGGCAGCCGTCCCCACGCCGAGATACCCGACCACGACCCCGACCCACGCCGTACGCCCGGCCACCAGCGGCCGATCACCGTCCCCGCCCTCCCCCTCGTCCCCATCCACACCGTCGCCCGCTCCCCCGCCCCCGTCGACGGCATCCCGCGCCGCCCGATGCACCAGCCACACGGGCACCGCGAGCAACAGCAAGGGGGTGACACCGACCGGCGCGGGAACGCCGGAGAGCGTGTCGGTACGGACCAGTTCGGCACCGTGCGCGAGCAGCCACAGCGCCGCCGCGACATGCAGCGCGCCCCCGGGCCCGCTGTCGGGATACGGCGAACTGATCCACAGCACCATCACGAGCACGGCGAACGACCCCAGCCCGAGGCCGGCCGCGAGCACACCACCCAGGAGGCTGGCAGCCAGTCCGGGTGATCGGTCGAGCATCCGGGTGAGCAGGGACGACAACGGCGATCGACGAGCGGTCATCTGGATCACGCCCGTCATGCTCCCAACGACACGCGCTTTTTCGTCGTAACAGGCGAACCTCCGAAGTGTCGCCCAATATATATTTATGTACTTTTTCGTACGAAGGGGCGTCCTGTGACGCAGAGCCCTGCAACTCCCCTCCCCTCACCCAAGGAACGCCGACGCCTTCGCGAGTCCGGCTCGCTGACGCAGGCTCAGGTCGCCGAACGGGTCGGCGTCTCGCGCGAGACCGTCCGCTCCTGGGAGACAGGCCGCACGACTCCACGCGGCGACAAACGGGAGGCGTACGCGAAACTGCTGGCTTCGCTCGAATGCCCGACTCCCCGTCAGGAGCCGCCGAATCCCCGGCCGGTGACGGTGTCTCTGGAAAAGCCACAGAAGCCGAAGTCAAAGCCGGAGCCAGAGTCAGCGCCGGAGCCGGTGCCGGAGTCAGTGCCGGAGCCCGCCGCCGTGCCCGCCACCGAACCTGCCACCCCCCTGACGCCCACTCAGGCCTTCGACGCGCTCTACGCGTTCTGCGCCCCCGCCCTCGTACGCCAGGCCTATCTCCTCACCGGCCGCCGCGAACTCGCGCGCGAGTCGGTCGAGCGGGCCTTTCAACTCGCCTGGCAGCGCTGGCCCGAGGTGGCGGTCGACCGGGACCCGGCGGGCTGGGTGCGGGCGACGGCGTACGAATACGCGCTCTCCCCCTGGCACCGCCTCCGCCCGCGCTACCGCCACCCCGAGCCGCCACCCCCCGACGCGGCCGACCGCGCCTTGCTGACCGCCCTCCTCAAACTCCCGGCCCCGCACCGCCGCACCCTCATGCTCTACGACGGTGTCGGCCTCGACTTGCCCGAGACGGCGGCGGAGACGGAGGCGAGCACGCCGGCGACGGCCAACCGGCTGCTGCACGCGCGCGAGGCGCTGGCCGCGCGGTTGCCGGAGTTGGCGGACCCCGCGGTGCTGCATCGGCGGCTGGCCGAGGTTGCCGCGACGGAGCGGCTGCGCGCGGCTCGGCCGCCGGCGGTGCGGATCGGGAGTGAGCGGAGGGCACGTTTCTGGACGCGGGCGGCGATCGCGTTCACCATCGCCCTGATCGGCACGACGGCCCTCACGGTGCGGACGGCTCCCACGCACTACGAGCCACCGATCGCCCCCGGGGCGGAGGTGCAGGGTGTGCCACCGCAGGTGGCGCCGGGTTCTTTGTCGGACGAGGAGATCGAGCTCCGGGAGAAGCTGCACGGCGAGATGACGAGCGGACCCGAGAGACTGCTTCCGCTGAGTCGTTAGCCGCGGCCCGGTGGGGCTGGTCGCGCAGGTCCCCGCGCCCCTTAAAAGCAGGTCGGCTCGGACGCCCCATCTTTTAGGGGCGCGGGGAACTGCGCGACCAGCCACAACGAACCCGCACCCGCCCGACAACACGCCGATGGGCCCGCCCCAACCCACAGAACGAGCCCATCAACGTTCAGCTAGCTGACCTCAGCCGCCCAAGATCTCGCGCGCGAGCTTGGCCGTCTCGGTCGGCGTCTTGCCGACCTTGACGCCCGCGGCCTCAAGGGCCTCCTTCTTCGCCGCGGCCGTACCGGAGGAGCCGGAGACGATGGCGCCGGCGTGGCCCATCGTCTTGCCCTCGGGCGCGGTGAAGCCCGCGACGTAACCGACGACCGGCTTGGTCACGTTCTTCGCGATGAAGTCCGCGGCCCGCTCCTCCGCGTCGCCACCGATCTCACCGATCATCACGATCAGGTCGGTGTCGGGGTCGGCCTCGAAGGCGGCCAGAGCGTCGATGTGGGTGGTGCCGATGACGGGGTCGCCACCGATGCCCACCGCCGACGAGAAGCCGATGTCACGGAGCTCGTACATCATCTGGTACGTCAGCGTGCCGGACTTCGAGACCAGGCCGATACGGCCCGGCTTCGTGATGTCGCCCGGGATGATGCCGGCGTTCGACTGGCCGGGGGTGATCAGACCCGGGCAGTTCGGACCGATGATGCGCGTCTTGTTGCCCTTCGCGACCGCGTACGCGTAGAACGCGGCCGAGTCGTGGACGGCGATGCCCTCGGTGATGACGACCGCGAGCGGGATCTCGGCGTCGATGGCCTCGACGACGGCGGCCTTGGAGAAGGCCGGCGGTACGAAGAGGACGGATACGTTCGCGCCCGTCTTCTCGATCGCCTCGGCGACCGTGCCGAAGACCGGGATCTCGGTGCCGTCGAAGTCGACGGACGTGCCCGCCTTACGCGGGTTCACGCCGCCGACGATGTTCGTGCCGTCGGCCAGCATGAGCTTGGTGTGCTTCATGCCCGTGGCACCGGTCATGCCCTGGACGATGACCTTGCTGTCCTTGTTGAGGAAGATAGCCATGGCTGTTAGTCCCTCGTCCCTTACTTCGCAGCCGCGAGCTCGGCGGCCTTGTCGGCCGCGCCGTCCATGGTGTCCACGCGCTGGACCAGCGGGTGGTTGGCGTCGGAGAGGATCTTGCGACCCAGCTCGGCGTTGTTGCCGTCGAGACGGACGACCAGCGGCTTGGTGACGTCCTCGCCCTTGTCCGCGAGCAGCTGCAGCGCCTGGACGATGCCGTTGGCCACCTCGTCGCAGGCGGTGATGCCGCCGAAGACGTTGACGAAGACGGACTTGACGTCCGGGTCGCCGAGGATGATCTCCAGGCCGTTCGCCATCACGGCCGCGGACGCGCCGCCGCCGATGTCGAGGAAGTTGGCGGGCTTGACCCCACCGTGCGCCTCACCGGCGTACGCGACGACGTCGAGGGTGCTCATGACGAGACCCGCGCCGTTGCCGATGATGCCGACCTCGCCGTCGAGCTTGACGTAGTTGAGGTTCTTGGCCTTGGCCGCGGCCTCGAGCGGGTTGGCCGAGTCCTTGTCCTCGAGCGCCTCGTGCTCCGGCTGGCGGAACTCGGCGTTCTCGTCGAGGGAGACCTTGCCGTCAAGGGCGATGACCTTGCCGGAGGCGACCTTGGCGAGCGGGTTGACCTCGACCAGGAGGGCGTCCTCCTTGACGAAGGTGTCCCACAGCGTCACCAGGATCTCGGCGACCTGCTCGGCCACGTCGGCCGGGAACTTCGCCTGCGCGACGATCTCGCGGGCCTTCTCGATCGAGACACCCTCGTTGGCGTCGACCGGGACCTTCGCGAGGGCCTCGGGGTTCTCCTCCGCGACGACCTCGATCTCCACGCCGCCCTGGACGGACGCCATGGCGAGGAAGGTGCGGTTGGTGCGGTCGAGAAGGAAGGAGACGTAGTACTCCTCCAGGATCTCGGGCGCGGTCTCGGCGATCATCACCTTGTGGACCGTGTGGCCCTTGATGTCCATGCCGAGGATGTCCGTCGCACGCGCGACGGCCTCGTCCGGGGTGGCGGCGAGCTTCACGCCACCGGCCTTGCCACGGCCGCCGACCTTCACCTGGGCCTTGACGACGGACTTGCCACCGAGCCGCTCGGTGGCTGCGCGGGCCGCCTCAGGCGTGTCGATGACTTCACCGGCCAGCACCGGTACATCGTGCTTGGCGAAGAGGTCCCTCGCCTGATACTCGAACAGGTCCACGCGCTTCCGTCCTCAGTGATCTCGCGGTTCGTTGGATGCGTGGGCGTGCCGCGAAGGGCAACGTGACGTCCGCTGTCACAAGGGAGGCGCACACGGTGACCGAGCGCGCGGCATGTCCGTCTCGCAGGTTATCGCTGCTTGCGGAGGGCCCCTAAATCGAGGGTCACACCTGAGCGGTGATACCTGTCACATGATGCCGTGCTCACTGGCACGCCGTGCCGCGAGTGAGGCCCCACCAGGCTGGGGTTGACCCGGTGGGGCCCCTGGTACCGCCCCGAGGGGCGCGGAACGGGTGACGCCCACCCCAATGGGAATCACCCGCCCCGACCGCGGGATGTCAGCAGGACCGACCGACGGTTTTCGGTCGTCCTTGCTCAGGACCCGCGGAGTCGTGAACGGCGGCAGGCAGCAGGAAGCAGAAAGAACAGGAAGCAGAAAGAAAGGGGAGGGGACAGCAAGGGAGGGAGCAGCAGAGGAGCCGGGAGGGTCCTGAGTGCCGTGGGAGACCGCTCTACGCGGGGGAGACCGGAATGTCCCGGTGCCTGTCCCGGATCTCGGCCGCCCCGGACCGCCCGGCGGCACCGGCCACGAACCGCAACGGCACCCGGTGAGTCAGCGCGACCGCATGCGCGTCACCGTGCCGCGAGGAACCACCGTCGACACCCGAACGGCTGCCCGCCGCACCATCGCTCGGGTCACCGCCCGGCGCCTGGTGCACGGGCGCGTACCCGGCACCGGCAACCCGCTGACCACGGCTCGGCGCCGAAACATGCCCGACGGCACCGGCATCGACGACGAGCAGCGGGCCGTACGTCGTCGATCCGACCTCGGCCGAGCCGCTCCGTCCCCTGGCCTTGCCGTTGTCCTTACCCGGGACCCTGCCTGTCGTGTGCCCGGCGCCGTCCGGCTGAGGCGCCTGCACGACGGGCGCGGGGGTGGGGGCGGGCAACGTCTGTCCCGGCGCTTCGGGAGGCTCCGGCTGCGTGGGCAGGGTGGGGAGCGTGGGCAGCGCAGGGAGGTCCGGGAGCGAGGAGAGGATCGGCAACGACGACAGCGGCGGTATCTGCGCGGTCACCTCGCCCAGCTCGTCGGTGACCGCCTGCACGACTCCGCCGACCGGCTCCAGGACCCCGCCGTTCACGGACTGCACGACGTGATCGGCCACCGCGACCGGCTTGACCCGCCTCGGCGACTCCGTCGACTTCGGCGGCCTCGGCAGCTCCGTCGGCCTCGGCGGCTTCAAGGGCCTGACTCCAGCCGGCGCCCGCGGCTTGAGCAACTGCCCCACCACATGCACCGTCAACGGCCGCACCGACGATCCCGAGGTCACCCCGTCCGCCGCCTGTGCCTGCTCTCCGCAGAGGAGCCCGACCGCGAACAACCCGCCCACCAGTAACGCCACTTGCAGCGCACGCCGCCCAACCGCCGTGCGCATCACGCGCAGAGCGGCACCGGGCAGTGCTGCGGGCCGGTTCAAGTGGGGGCGGGTCCTCCCGTACGGGCGGGCGACTCATGCGCACCGCTGGCGGGCGTCGATCCTTGCACGCCCCTGCCGAGGTTGCGCAAGCCCCCTGTTACCGATGGACACTCATGTCCGTTTTGCTGCCCGCGCCGGTGTCAACGGATCGACAAGTCGCCCACCAAGTCGCCCGCCTCGCGCACGAGTTGCCGAACCCTCACGCCGTGTCCGGCACCGGTATCGGCCGCTTCTCGATCGCCGCCGCCATCACCTCCGGGAAGAGGTCCGGCGTGCACGCGAACGCCGGTGCGCCCAGCGCGGCCAACGCCGCCGCATGCTCCCTGTCGTAGGCCGGCGCCCCCTCGTCCGACAGCGCGAGCAACGCCACGAACTGCACCCCCGACGCCTTCATCGCCGCGACCCGCTTCAGCATCTCGTCCCGTATCCCCCCTTCGTAGAGGTCGCTGATCAGCACGACCACCGTCTCGGCAGGGCGAGTTATCTGGGACTGGCAGTAGGCGAGCGCCCGGTTGATGTCCGTGCCGCCGCCGAGCTGGGTGCCGAACAGCACGTCGACCGGGTCGTCGAGCTGGTCGGTGAGGTCGACGACCGCCGTGTCGAAGACGACCAGCCGGGTGCTGATCGACCGCATGGACGCGAGGACCGCCCCGAACACCGACGCGTAGACGACGGACGCCGCCATCGACCCCGACTGGTCGATGCAGAGGACGACCTCTTTCTTCACCGACTGGGAGGCACGCCCGTACCCGATGAGCCGCTCGGGCACGATCGTGCCGTACTCCGGCAGGTAGTGCTTGAGGTTGGCCGCGATCGTGCGGTTCCAGTCGATGTCGTGGTGACGCGGCCGGTTGATACGGGCGCTGCGGTCCAGGGCGCCGGAGAGCGTGGCCCGGGTGCGGGTGGCGAGCCGCTTCTCCAGGTCCTGGACCACCTTGCGTACGACCGCCCATGCCGTCTCCTTCGTCGTCTCCGGCATCGCCTTGTTGAGGGAGAGCAGCGTGCCGACCAGGTGCACGTCGGCCTCCACCGCCTCCAGCATCTCCGGTTCGAGCAGCAGCGCGGACAGCCCGAGCCGGTCGATGGCGTCCCGCTGCATCACCTGCACGACGGAGGAGGGGAAGTACGTCCGGATGTCCCCGAGCCAACGCGCCACCGACGGCGCCGACGCCCCCAGCCCCGCCGAACGATCCCGCCCCGACTTCGCCTGCCCCTCGCCTCTCCCGTACAGCGCGCCCAACGCCCCGTCCATCGCCGCGTCCTGCCCCGACAACGTGCATCCGGTGCCGTCGGCCGCGTCACCCCCGAGCACGAGCCGCCACCGCCGAAGCCGCTCCTGGGTCGGGTCCGGGGCCATCGGGGCCCCCGTTGCCGCACCCGCCGAGGCTCTCGTTCCCGCTCCCGTGTCCGTCGTCCCGGTGCTCATCCGCGCACCTCCGTACGGCGCCGGTCCCACAGCGGCACCACCGTCACGGTCGTCACCGGCCGACGGTAAGTCGCCGTCCGCTGCCCGCACTTGCGACCGGGCGCGCGCCCATCGGCGTCCACCGCATCGCCCCGCTCCCCCGCCTGCGCCCGCCCGTCGGTCCTCATCGAGCCACCCCCACAAGGTTGTCGTCCGCGTCCTTGGCCATGCCGTTCACGCCGTCCACGGCGTCCAGTCCCAACAGCAGCCGCACCACGGGCAGTACGGCGTCCGCGCGCTCGGCGTCGAGCTCGGCCGCGAAGCCGGGTATCCCGGCACCGGTCACCGCCGTATGCCCCGGCCGTCCGGGCCCACGCCGGACCAGTTCACCGAGGGTCCGCCGCACCCCGGGCTCGTACGCCGAGAACGTCCGCCGCAGCAGCGGCAGTACGTCCGTGAACGCGGCCGCCGGCACCCCCGTCAGCCAGGCGTCGACCAGTCCGAGCAGCCGCTCGTCGTGCACGAGCAGCATCCCGCCCCCGGACCCACCGCCCACGAACCCCTCGATCCACGCGGCCGCGTCCCCCGGCGCCGTCCCCGGCGACAGCACGAGCCCCATGAGCCGCGCGGCCTCGTCCTGCCCCAACTCCCCTTCGTCCAGCAGCAACCGCACGGCCCGCCCCCGCACCACCCCCGCGACGGTGTCCCGCACCCCCAGGACCCGCAGCACGCGATGCCAACGCCCCCGCAACGCAGTCCCACCGTCCCGGGCTGCGGCCCTGGAATCGGCCCCAGAATCGGCCGGGGCCATCCCCACCCCGAAGGCACCCTGCGCAGGCACGTCGCCCACCGCCCCCGCACCCTCAGCATTCGACCCGGACCCGTCGCCCGACACCCCGGCAGCGGCTCCATCACCCTGAACCGATATGTCGCCCCCTGCCCCGGCCGCCTCCCCCGCTCCCTGCGTCGCAGTGCCGCCCGCCGTGTCCGCCGCGCAGCGCACTCGCACCGGCGCGTCGGCCAACAACCCCACCGCCCCGTGCACCGCGTCCAGATGGCGCCGCATCTCCTCGGCCGCGTCGGTGTCCAGGGCGGCGCAGGCCGGGGGAAGGCCGACGAAGACGCGTTCGGCGAGGCCCGCGGCGACCCCGGCCAGGGCCCCGGTGTCCGTGCCGCGCACATCGCCGTACCGCAGCGAACGGACCAGGGCCGGCAGGGCCTGGGCGAGATGACCGACGTCCGTGTCGAGCGCGGCCCGGTCGGCGAGGACCCTCATCACCACCGGCAGCGCGTCGGGCAGTTCGGCCAGCAGGCAGCGCTCCGCGAGCCCGGTGACGTCGGCGAGGCCCCGCGCACCCACCGCGTCCGCCTCGGCCTTGGCCGTCGCGGCGCCGAGCACGGTCGTGCCCCACACCCCGGCCTCGGCCACCCGCACGGACAGCTCCGGTTCCCACCGCAGCCGCCACGTCTCCCGGAAGGTCCCCGTGCTCCCCCGCGAGGCCGTCGACTCGCCCCACCCGATGCCCAGCAGCCGCAGCCGATGCAGCAGCCTGCTGCGCCCGGCGTCGGTCTCCTTGCGCAGATCGAGCTCCAACTCCCGCTCCAGCGCCTCCGGTTTGAGCCGCAGCTTCCGCTGGATCCGGTCGAGGTCCCGCTGCAACGGCACCGCCGGCGCCGACCGCGGCACCTCCCCCAGCACGTCCCCCACGACCAACCGGTCGTGCACCAGCGCCAGCGGCACGTCCGAGCCCTCGCACATCACCGCGCGCACGGCGTCGGTCGTCTCACCGAGCCCCGGCAGCGGACGCCCACGCATCGCGGCGAGCGTCTCGGCCAACCGCACCGCCTCGATGACATGCGCCGAGGACACCAACCGGTCCTGGTCCCGCAGCAGTCCGGCCACCTTGGTCAGCCACCGCTCGACCGGCCGGTCCGGCGCGCTGAACAAGTGCCCGTACCAGCCCGGCGAGTCGATCCCGGCCCCGTATCCGCTGACCCGCGCCAGCCTCCGGTGCGTCCACGGCACCCACGTCATGTCCGCCTTGACCTTGGGCAGCCCCTTCACCAGCGCCCGGTCGGCGGCGACGGCCGTCCGCTGCCGCAGCGCCGGCACGTGCCAGGCCCCGCACACCACGGCCACGTCGTCCCCGAACTCACGCTGTGCGGCCCGCACTTGGAGCCGCATGTACGCCTCTCGCACGAGATCTCGGTCGTGTCCCCCGGCGCCGTAGGTCTCCCGCAGCGCCCTCATGGCCTCTTCCAGCGCGGCGAACGGCGCGAACGCGTCCCCCTCGCCCACCCCCCGGTGCTCGACGACGTCCTCCCACCACCGCTCGGGGTCGTCGTAACCGGCTGCGTCGGCGAGCACGGCGAGCGGATCGACCCGGATGGAGGCGTCGAGGGCCTGTTGTGAGCCGGAGTCCGGCGTCTCATCCGGCGTCTCGCCCGGCCCGTCCTCCGGCTCCTTCTCCCATGCCAGCGTGTGCGTCGCGGGCAGGTCGATGAAACGGGCCGGTACGTCGTGCTCCAGGGACCAGCGAATGGCCACCCACTCCGGCGAGAACTCGGCCAGCGGCCAGAACGCGGAGCGGCCGGGCTCGTCCACGGCATGGGCGAGAAGGGCGACCGGCGGCCGCATGTCCTCCTCGGCGGCCAACGGGATCAGGAAATCGGCCTCGGGCGGTCCCTCGATCAGCACGACCCGCGGCCGGGCCGCGTCCAGCGCCGCCCGCACGGCCCGCGCCGACCCCGGCCCGTGGTGCCGTACGCCCAGCAGCAACGGCCGATCACCGACCGCCCCGCTTTCACCCCGCTCAGGCTCAAGGCCCGTCACCACGTCCCCCTCCTCACCGCACCCACCGACTTCGCCCGCCGGACACCCTGCCGAAAACGACCCCGACCCCCGCTCTGCCATCGAAGCCACCGCCGCCCCCATCGACCCCGTTCCCCTCGTCGAACCGGACGCCTCCCCCGGCGCCCGCGCCCGTCGCCCCGACCGCCCCCGGCAGCCACGCACCCCACACACACCGCGCCGCCCGACTCCCCCGAAGCGCCGGACCCGCCGGTCCCGCCGGCTCCCCCGCTCCCACCCGATCCGCCCGATCCCTGGCCCCCGCCGGAGCGCCCCCACCCCAGATCGTTCGTCACACGCTCACCTCTCGGCAGGCCCGGTAGAAGTCCGTCCAGCCGTCGCGCTCCCGCACGACCGCCTCCAGGTACTCCTGCCAGATCACGCGGTCGGCCGCCGGATCGCGGACGACCGCGCCGAGGAGGCCCGCCGCGACGTCGCCGGCCCGCAGCACGCCGTCGCCGAAGTGGGCGGCCAGCGCAAGTCCGTTGGTGACGACCGAGATCGCCTCCGCCGTCGACAGCGTGCCGCTCGGCGACTTCACCTTCGTACGGCCGTCGGACGTCACCCCGTCACGCAGCTCGCGGAAGACCGTCACGACACGGCGGATCTCGTCGATGCCGTCGGGTGCGGACGGCAGGTCGAGGGAGCTGCCAAGTTGGTCGACGCGGCGCGAGACGATGTCGACCTCGGCCTCGACGCTCTCCGGCAGTGGCAGCACCACCGTGTTGAAACGGCGGCGCAGGGCGCTGGAGAGGTCGTTGACCCCGCGGTCGCGGTCGTTGGCCGTCGCGATCAGGTTGAAGCCGCGGACCGCCTGCACCTCCTGCCCCAACTCCGGTATCGGCAGCGTCTTCTCGGAAAGGATCGTGATCAGCGTGTCCTGTACGTCGGCGGGAATGCGGGTCAGTTCCTCCACCCGCGCCGTCATCCCCTCCGCCATGGCCCGCATGACCGGGCTGGGCACGAGGGCGTCGCGGCTCGGGCCGTGGGCGAGCAACTGGGCGTAGTTCCACCCGTACCGGATCGCCTCCTCCGGCGTTCCCGCCGTGCCCTGTACGAGCAGCGTCGAGTCACCACTGACGGCGGCGGCCAGGTGCTCGGACACCCAGGTCTTGGCCGTGCCGGGCACGCCGAGCAGGAGCAGGGCGCGGTCGGTGGCGAGGGTGGTGACGGCGACCTCGACGAGGCGCCGCGGGCCGACGTACTTCGGCGTGATCACCGTGCCGTCCGGCAGTGTGCCGCCGAGCAGATAGGTCGCCACCGCCCACGGCGACAGCTTCCAGCGGGCCGGGCGCGGGCGGTCGTCCTGCGCGGCCAGTGCGGCGAGTTCATCGGCGAAGGCGTGCTCGGCGTGCGGCCGCAACGGCTCGTTCGACGGCTTCTCGCTCGCACGGACGGACGCGGGTTCTACGGACACAGTCATGGCTGAGGCCCCCTCCAGCTCGGCCGGTTCGGATCTGGTGTCCACCGTGCACCATGCCACTGACAACGCGATCTGACCTGCGGAAACACCCGCTCCGGCCCGCCCGCCGAACCGCTCGCGGACCGATTGTCAGTGCTGGGCTCTACCTTCGATGTCATGACTGAGCTGGGGGTGCGCTGGAGCGCGGATCAGGTGCTGGCACTGGCTCCTGACACCGCATCACGCAAAGCGGGGA
This sequence comes from Streptomyces sp. NPDC088794, assembly GCF_044750545.1. Lineage (NCBI taxonomy): Bacteria > Bacillati > Actinomycetota > Actinomycetes > Kitasatosporales > Streptomycetaceae > Streptomyces > Streptomyces sp. NPDC088794. The sequence continues at coordinate 525,337 of NZ_JBIVKB010000002.1, forward strand.
GCAAACTCGGGGCGGCGGGGCCGTGGTCCGAGGCGGGGAGCGGCGAGGAGGGGATGGTGTGGGGGCTGTGCAAGGGCAGTGGCAGCAAGCCGTATCAGACGGTCGTCGACATCGCGGACGCCTCCGGGCCCGCGTACAAGTGCAGTTGTCCGAGCCGGAAGTTCCCGTGCAAACACGCGCTCGGGCTGTTGCTGCTGTGGGCGGGCGAGGACGGCGCGGTGGCGCCGGGTGCGCCGCCGGACTGGGCGCAGGAGTGGATAGAGGGGAGAAGGAAACGCACCGAGCAGAAGCGGACCGCGGGTGACTCCGACTCCGCGTCCGGATCCGCTGACCCGGAGGCGGCGCGGCGGCGGGCGGAGCGCCGGGCCGAGCGGATCACCGCGGGCGCGACCGAGTTGGAGCAGCGGCTGGCGGATCTGTTGCGCGGTGGCCTGGCCGGCGCGGAGCAGACGGGGTACGCACTGTGGGAGGAGACGGCGGCCCGCATGGTCGACGCCCAGGCGCCCGGACTGGCCGCGCGGGTACGGGAGTTGGGGGCGATCCCGTCGTCCGGCCCTGGTTGGCCGGTGCGGCTGCTGGAGGAGTGCGCGCTGCTCCACCTCCTCGACCAGGCCTGGCTCCGCCGCGAAGGGCTGCCGGAGTCCCTGGCGGCGACGGTCCGCTCCCGCATCGGCCTCCCCAACTCGGCGGACGGCCCGCCGCTGCGCGACCGCTGGCTGATCCTGGCCCAGTACGACACGGCGGACGCCCGCCTGACGACCCGTCGCGTCTGGCTCTACGGCGCCGACTCGGACCGCACGGCCCTGCTCCTCTCCTACGGCGCCGCCGGCCGCGCCCCCGAACTGGCGCTCCCGGTGGGCCTGACCCTGGACGCGGAGGTGTCCGCGTATCCGGGCGCGGGCCAGCCCCGGGCGGCGCTCGGCGAGCAGTTCGCACCCCCGACACCCGCCGGGATACGCCCACCGGGAGTGACGACGACCCAGGCCGCGGCCCGCTACGGCGAGGCACTGCGCGACGACCCCTGGCTGGACTCGGTCCCCATCACCCTGGACCGCGTCATACCGACCCCGGCGGGCGACGGTTGGCAGCTCGTGGACGCCGGCACGGACACCGCGCTCCCTCTCACCCCCACGGCCCGTACCCGCCCGGGCCTCTGGCGCCTGATCGCTCTCTCGGGCGGCAGCCCCGTCAAGGTCTTCGGCGAGTGCGGCCACCGAGGCTTCACGCCGCTGACGGCCTGGGCAGAGGGCACGGCAGCGGCGGTGACGCTGTGCTGACCCGACGGCCCGGGACTCCGGTACGGCCCGCACCCTCGCCCAAGCCCTCCACTCACACTCCACGGAGAGGAACCGCATGAGCAGCACGGGGTCCACTGCCACCAGCAGGTCCGCGCCGAACAGCTGGGAAGAACTGGTCACAGCGGCGCTGCTCGGCACGGACCGGCGTACCCCGCCGGTGCACGGACATGGACACGCGCACGGGCCAGTTCGCCAGGCACCGGTCGCCTTGCTGGACGCGGCGGCCGTCGAGACCGTACGCCGTCGGGCCGGGTTGCGGCCTGCGCAGGCGGCCGCACGCCCGGAACCGGCCCCGCAGGACTCGCGTCCAGCGCTGCCCGCCGCGGCGGCCCGCAGGCTGGCCCTGTTGCTCGCCGACCGCCCCGGTACGGGCGGTGGTGGCCGCAGGGGCACGGCACCCGACCTCATGGAGCTGCTGCCGCAGTGGCTCGCGGCGGCGAACGCCCGGGGGTTCGGGGCGCCCCCGCAGGTGCTGCCCGCCCTGCTGGACGCGGCGCGCGGGCGGACGGATCTGCGGCCGGCGGCGCTGACGTTCGCGGGGGCGCGCGCGGTGTGGCTCGCCCGGCTGAACCCGGACTGGCGTTTCGCCCTGCGCGCGACGCCGGGCGGGGGCGCGGCGCTGCCCGGTCCGGACGACGAGGAGGGCACCCGAAGGCTCTGGCAGGAGGGCCTGTTCGCCGAACGGGTCGCGTTGTTGTCGGCCCTGCGCGCCCACGCACCCGCCGCCGCACGCGAGTTGCTCACGACGACCTGGCCGACGGAGCGGGCCGAGGACCGCCTGATGTTCCTCGACTCGCTGCGGTCGGGTCTGGGCCCGCGGGACGAGCCGTTCCTGGAACAGGCGTTGGCCGACCGCAGCCGCAACGTACGGGCGACGGCGGCGGAGTTGCTCTCCGCGCTGCCTGACTCGGCACTCGCCGGACGGATGGCGGTCAGGGCCGGGGCGTGCGTGGCCGTCGACCCGATGCGACAGACGCCGACGGTCGTCGTCGAGGCCCCGCACGAGTGCGACGCGGGCATGGAGCGCGACGGCGTGGTCGCCAAGGCCCCGGCGGGCCGGGGTGAACGGTCGTGGTGGTTCGGACAGTTGGCGGAGGCGGCCCCGCTGGCGACGTGGCCCGCGCGGCTCGGCGGACGTACGCCCCAGGAGCTCGTGGCGCTGCCGGTGGCCGACGACTGGCACGGCGATCTGCACGCGGCGTGGTGCCGGGCCGCGGTACGGCAGCGGAACGCCGAGTGGGCACGGGCCCTGCTCGGTACGCCGTCCGCGCCCGAGGCCGGCGGCCCGGGGGCGGTGTCCCTGGCGGAGCGCGCCAAGCTGCTCGGCACCCTGAGCGCGGCCGAACGCTCGGACTGGGTCGCTGGGTTCATCGCGACGCACGGTCTGTCGGAGGCGTTCCAGTTGCTCGGGGTGTGCGCGGTGCCGTGGTCCGAGCCGCTCGGGCGGGCGGTGGTCGACGCGCTCGACATCGCACGGGACGCCGGGAGTTACCCGTGGAGCTTCAGCGGAGTCATGGGCCTCGCCGAACGCTGCCTCGACCCGGGCCAGGCAAGCCGTCTGGAGGGCCTGACATCGATACCGGAGGAGGCGGAGGACGCGTCACCGGGAGCGGGCGGCTACTGGGCGGAGGCGTTCCAACGCCTGGTCACGACATTGCGGTTGCGGGCGAGGATGGCGGAGGAATTGGAGAGCAGGCCGGCCCAATCCAGCCCGTCCGGCGTTTGAACCGACCTACGCCTCAGTCGGCTGCCGCACCGCAACCCGAACCCAGTCCACGATCGCCTGCGTCGTGGCCCCCGGCGTGAAGATCTCCGCGACGCCCTTCTCCTTGAGCGGCGCGATGTCCGCCTCCGGAATGATCCCGCCGCCGAACACGAGGATGTCCGCCGCGTCCCGCTCCTTCAGCAGGTCGATCACCGCGGCGAAGAGCGTGTTGTGGGCGCCGGACAGGATGGACAGCCCGATCGCGTCGGCGTCTTCCTGGATCGCGGTGTCGACGATCTGCTCGGGGGTCTGGTGGAGGCCGGTGTAGATGACCTCCATACCGGCATCGCGCAGCGCCCGCGCGATCACCTTTGCTCCGCGGTCATGCCCGTCGAGCCCGGGCTTGGCCACCACGACGCGGATCGGACCGGCTGCCACACCCATCACTGCCTCCATGAAGCGACTACATCCATCCGTACCGACATGTGTACCGGCATGGGTACCGACCTACCAGCAAGTGAACGAACGTTATCTCCAGCATCCCGCAACCGGCAGTTTCGCGAGGGAGACCGAGGGGGAAATCACACGGTGGGACACGTTCGTAGCGCATATTTCGCGCGACGGGAGCCGCAACGGGGTCGCCGCACCATCGCGCCGCAGGCCGCGCGACGTGGTGGTGCGGCGGGTCGGCGACGGCGGGAAGGGCGTACGGGACCGACAGCCCGCACGCCGCAGGTCGCCCGCACACCGCCGACCACCTTCGTCGCGACCTCCCACGAGGGCACACGGGGGACAGAGCCGTCCTCCGCGTGCCGACAGGAGGTCGGCCATGAAGGTCACCGGGGCAGTGTCGCCCTTTCTTCCGCTCTGCCAGAAGCTGCTGCCGAGCCGGCTGGCGGGACTCTCCCTGGCCCTGCTGAAAGCGACCGCGCTGGAGTTCGCGATCCTCGCGGGACACCTCCTCCTCTATCCCTCGGGCATCACCCAGGAGCGCCGAGGCCCCGCCGACCCGCTCCCCGCGTCGGACGAGGGCACGGCACAGCTGCCCACCCGGACCAAACCGCCGGTCGTCCTGCTGCACGGCTTCATAGACAACCGCTCGGTCTTCGTCCTGCTGCGCCGCAGCCTCGCCCAGCACGGCAGGCAGCAGGTCGAGTCGCTGAACTACTCACCGCTGACCTGCGACATCCGCACCGCGGCCGAACTGCTCGGCCGACATATAGAGGAGATCTGCGAGCGCACCGGCAGCCGGCAGGTCGACGTCGTCGGGCACAGCCTCGGCGGGCTGATCGCGCGGTACTACGTGCAGCGCCTCGGCGGTGACCTCCGGGTCCGCACGCTGGTGACGCTCGGCACCCCGCACTCCGGCACGAACGTGGCGCCGCTGGCCAACGCGCACCCGATCGTGCGCCAGATGCGCCCCGGCTCGGACGTCCTGGAGGAGCTGACCCGGCCCGCGCCGGGCTGCCGTACGCACTTCGTCAGTTTCTGGAGCGACCTCGACCACCTGATGGACCCGCTGGAGACGGCCTGCGTCGACCACCCCGACCTGATCGCGCAGAACGTGCGGGTGAGCGGAATCGGGCATCTCGCCCTGCCCGTGCACCCCGCCGTCGCGACCGGGATACGGCAGGCCCTCGACGCGACGGAAGCGGGATCCGCGGCAGTCGCGCACGCCGGCGGTCTGACGGTGGCGTGACGGTGGGATGCCGGTGACACACCGCGCGTGACGTCCGGTGGGCTGTCGGAGAGCCGGGGGACGCCTCCGCACAGCCGCCCCACACCCCTCAGACACCCCTCGGACAGCTCCCGCGCATCGAACGCTCTTCGAACACAGGGCCAAACCCTCGCCCGGCCTCCCCCGAAACACAGCCGAATGCCCGTTTCCTGCGAGCGCAAAACCTGTTGAAGATTGTCGCGCCCGCGTACCGCCGGGTACAGTCGCCGCACTGCTCTGCCAGCCCCTGTTGTCGAGGCGAAAGAGAAGTTGGTGAACGACCGTCACCCGTCGGGGACCATGACCACCCCGGCTCCGGCCTCCGAGGCCGCCGCGACGCATTACGCGTCCTACGGCACCCAGGAAGGCCAGTACGGCGACTTCACCACGTACGGCGACTACGACGCCAACGGTTTCGCGACCGGTACCGGCACCCACGCCACGGCGACCTTCGCGGCCGACCCCCTCTTCGGCTGCCTCCCGGACGACGGGACAGGCACCGGCACGTACGACAGCTCGACCTGGTCCACCGGCGGGCAGCAGACCCTGAACTACGACGCGTACGCGGCCCAGCACCACGCCGCCGCCTACGACACCGGCGCGTACGAGACGACCGCCTGGTCCGCCGAGTACCAGCAGCTCTCCGCCATCCCGCCGCAGGCCACCGGGAACGACACCTCCGGCCAGTGGGACGCGAACGCCTGGCTCCAGCCCGACCAGACCACCGCCGCCGCGGCCGACCAGACCCAGCACTGGGAATGGGGCACGCAGGCCTTCGACACCGGCGCCTACGACGCCACGCAGTGGAACTCGGACGGTCAGGGCACACCGGGCGAACAGGGCGAGCAGCAGGACCAGTTCGAGGACTACACCGAGTACGGCGAACACGCCCCGGCCGAGGACGAGTTGGCCTCCACCGGTGAACTGCCCGCCGTGGCCCCGCTGTTGGACGACCAGGAAGAGGTCGTACCGACGCAGGGCCGCGCGGCCACCAGGAACGCGAACCGTTCCCGCCGGCGTCCGCCCCCCAAGCGCTCGGCGCTGCTGACCATCGCCGTCCCGTCGGCGTGCGTGATGGGCGTCGCGGGCGTCGCCGTCGCCTCCGTCGGCACCTTCTCCAGCGAGCAGGACTCGTCGACCACGGCCTCGGACGCGACGGCGGTGAAACCGTCCGCCGCCAACAACAAGCTGGACGCCCAGCTCAAGAGCCTCTCCGCCGGCGCCGACGACTTCGCCGACCGGGCCAGCCGTACGCAGGAACGTATCGACCTCAAGGCCGAGCAGCTGGCCGAGAAGAAGAAGGCCGCCGCGGAGGCCGCCCGCAAGGAGCGGCTGCGCCCCAAGTACGCGCTCCCGGTCGCGCAGCACGGACTCAGCGCCTACTTCGGCCAGGCCGGCATCAACTGGATGTCCGTGCACACCGGCATCGACTTCCCGGTCTCGTACGGCACGAAGGTGATGGCCGCGACCGACGGCACCGTACGGACGCAGTGGAACAGCGCCTACGGCAACATGATGATCGTGACCGCGAAGGACGGTACGGAGACGTGGTACTGCCACCTCTCCAGCTACCAGGTCGCCTCCGGTACGACCGTGAAGGCCGGCGACGCGATCGCGTACTCCGGGAACTCCGGCAACTCGACAGGACCGCACCTGCACTTCGAGGTCCGACCGGCCGGCGGAGCGGCCATCGACCCGCTCCCGTGGCTGCGCAGCCACGGCATCAACCCGACGTAGCTCCCGCGCGAGCCGTCCCGCCGACTTCCTTGTGAGCCCCCGCAGTTACAGCGGGGGCTCAGCTCATGTCTCCTGCGAGTTGCCTACAGCTTCTCCACCGGCGCGTACCGCAGCAGGAGCCGCTTCGGCTTCTCCTCGCCGAAGTCGACCGTCGCCTCGGCGTTCGCGCCCGTGCCCTTGACCCCCACGACCGTGCCGAGTCCGAACTGGTCGTGCGTCACGCGGTCACCGACGGCCAGCGACACGACCGGCTTCTCCGAACTCCGGCGCGTGGCGAAGCCGGACGCACCCGAGGCGGAGGAACGGGAGCGGGACGAGGACAGCGAGGCCGCCACGCCCGACGCCGGTCCGGCGGGGGCCGACGCGGTGGCGCCGGTCCGCTTCCAGTCGACGTGCTGTGTCGGGATCTCCTCCAGGAAGCGGGAGGGCGGGTTGTACGACGGCTGCCCCCAGGCGCTGCGCAGGGAGGAGCGGGTGAGATAGAGGCGCTCACGCGCGCGGGTGATGCCGACGTACGCCAGGCGGCGCTCCTCCTCCAGCTCCTTGGGCTGGCCGAGGGCGCGCATGTGCGGGAAGACGCCGTCCTCCATGCCGGTGAGGAAGACGACGGGGAACTCGAGGCCCTTGGCGGTGTGCAGGGTCATCAGGGTGATGACGCCCGAGCCGTCCTCCTCCTCGTCCGGGATCTGGTCGGAGTCGGCGACCAGCGCGACCCGCTCCAGGAAGGCGGCGAGTCCGGCGGGCGTCTCGCTCTCGCCGTCGCCCCCGCTGTTCTCCTGCTCGAACTCCAGGGCCACGGCGGCGAGTTCCTGGAGGTTCTCGATGCGGGTCTCGTCCTGCGGGTCGGTGGAGGCCTGCAACTCGGCGAGGTAGCCGGTCCGTTCGAGGATCGCCTCGAGGACGGTCGCCGGGCCCGCGCCGGACTCGACGATCGTACGGAGGTCCTCCATCAGCGTGTTGAACTTCTTGACCGCGTTCGTCGACCGCGCGGCCATGCCGTACGCCTCGTCGACGCGGCGCAGCGCCTGCGGGAAGCTGATCTTCTCGCGCTGCGAGAGCGCGTCGATCATGGCCTCGGCGCGGTCGCCGATGCCGCGCTTGGGCACGTTCAGGATGCGGCGCAGCGGGACGGAGTCCTCCGGGTTGGCCAGGACCCGCAGGTAGGCGAGGACGTCCCGGACCTCCTTGCGCTCGTAGAAGCGGACGCCGCCGACGACCTTGTAGGGCAGGCCGACGCGGATGAAGATCTCTTCGAAGACACGGGACTGCGCGTTGGTGCGGTAGAAGACGGCGACGTCGCCGGCCTTCGCGTCGCCCGCGTCGGTGAGACGGTCTATCTCCTCGGCGACGAACTGGGCCTCGTCGTGCTCGGTGTCCGCCACGTAGCCCGTGATGCGCGCGCCTGCGCCCGCGTTGGTCCACAGGTTCTTGGGGCGGCGGGACTCATTGCGCTCGATGACCGCGTTGGCGGCGCTCAGAATGGTCTGCGTGGAGCGGTAGTTCTGCTCCAGGAGGATCGTCGTCGCGTTCGGGTAGTCCTCCTCGAACTGGAGGATGTTGCGGATGGTCGCGCCGCGGAAGGCGTAGATCGACTGGTCGGCGTCACCCACCACGCACAGCTCGGCGGGCGGCAGGTCGTGCTCGGCGGGCGGGGTGTCCTCATCGTGCGCACCGGTGCCGACGAGCTCGCGCACGAGCGCGTACTGCGCGTGGTTGGTGTCCTGGTACTCGTCGACCATGACGTGCCGGAAGCGGCGGCGGTAGTGCTCGGCGACGTCCGGGAAGGCGCGCAGCAGGTTGACCGTCGTCATGATCAGGTCGTCGAAGTCGAGGGCGTTGGCCTCGCGCAGCCGCGACTGGTACATGGCGTAGGCCTGGGCGAGGGTCTTCTCGAAGCCGTCGGTGGCCTGGGCGGCGAAGTCCTCCTCGTCGATCAGCTCGTTCTTCAGGTTCGAGATCTTGGCGCTGAAGGACTTCGGCGGGTAGCGCTTGGGGTCGAGGTCCAGGTCCCGGCAGACCAGGGCCATCAGGCGCTTGGAGTCGGCGGCGTCGTAGATGGAGAACGACGACGTGAAGCCGAGCTTCTTGCTCTCGCGGCGCAGGATGCGCACGCACGCGCTGTGGAAGGTCATCACCCACATCGCGTTCGCGCGCGGGCCGACGAGCTGCTCGACGCGCTCCTTCATCTCGCCCGCGGCCTTGTTGGTGAAGGTGATCGCGAGGATCTGGCCCGGGTGCACATGCCGCTCGGCGAGCAGGTGGGCGATGCGGTGGGTGAGCACACGGGTCTTGCCGGAGCCGGCGCCGGCCACGATGAGCAGGGGCGCGCCGGCGTGCACGACGGCCGCGCGCTGGTTCTCGTTCAGCCCCTCCAGGAGCGTCGCCGCGTCCAGCGCCGGGCGCGGGGCGCCGTCGCGGTAGTACGCGTCTCTGTCCGGCGGCGCGTCGAACTTCCCGCCGAACAGATCGTCCGGAACGGGCTCCGGTCCGTGCTCGTCCTCGGGCGGTGGCGGGGGCTCCTCCGCGTGCCCGCGAGGGGCTTGGAGGTCCGCCAGGAAGCTGTCGTCAAAGAGGCTGCTCATCGCTCTCCGAGTCTAGGGCGCCCCACTGACAACCCGCCGCCGCCCCGGGAACATCCCCGGATTCGGTGACGGTGCGACCTCTCCCCACCCTCCGGAACCGGATATTCACGTTCCGCAATCCTCGTGCCCCCGCCGGACGATCCCTGACCGGAGGTCACAAAAACGTATCGGGCATATCGAACATCAACCTTCACACAGGCCACACCAGTTGGCTACCGTTTCAGGGACCGACCGAACAGTCTGGGCCCCCCACCACGGACTCTGTAGTCGGAGCATGGGAAGGAGTCGCCTCTTTTGGCGTCGCACCGAAAGTCGCGCCCTTCGGGAACGCGCGTAGCAGGGATACGCACCCCTGCGATCGCCACGGCCGCCCTCACCTCCGTGGCCCTGCTCTCCCAGACGGCCGAGGCCGCCCCGTCCGCCGACGGGAACCCGAGCCTCGAAGAGGTCGAGAAGAAGGTCGACGACCTGTACCGCCAGGCGGAGTCGGCGACCGAGAAGTACAACGCGGCGAAAGAGAAGACCACCAAGCAGCGCAAGCGCGTCGACACCCTCCTGGACGACGTGGCCCAGCGCACCCAGAAGCTCAACGAGGCGCGGGCGGAGCTCGGTTCCATCGCCGCCGCCCAGTACCGGACCGGCGCCACCGCACCGGACACGTCGACCTTCCTGCTGGCCGACTCCCCGCAGGACTACTTCGACCAGACCCAGTTGATGGACCGGCTGACCGGCCGCCAGAAGGACGCGGTCGACGACTACGTCACCGAGCAGTCCGCGACGATGAAGAAGCGTCAGGAGGCGTCTCAGGGCCTGGAGACGCTCACCGAGACGCAGACCGATCTGCGGACGGCCAAGTCGACCGTCCAGAAGAAACTCGCCGACGCGCGCGGCCTGTTGTCGCAGCTGACCGCCCAGGAGAAGGCGCGGCTCGCCGAGCTCGAGAAGAAGAAGCGGCAGGAGGCCGCGCGCAAGGCGGCGGAACTGGCGGAGCAGCAGGCCGCGGAGGAGAAGGCGGCGCAGGAGGCCGCGTCCCGGAACGGCTCGGGCTCCTCCTCGTCCGGCACCAGCGGCTCCGACTCCGCCTACGCCACCAAGGCCGCCAAGGCGCTCGCCTTCGCCCGCGCGCAGGTCGGCAAGCCGTACGTGTGGGGCGCCACCGGCCCCGACTCCTACGACTGCTCCGGCCTCACCCAGGCCGCCTGGAAGGCCGCCGGCGTCACCCTCCCCCGCGTCACCTACGACCAGGTGAACGCCGGGACCACCGTCTCCCTCGCCGACGCCCGACCCGGCGACCTGGTCTTCTTCTACGACGACATCAGCCACGTCGGCCTCTACATAGGCGACGGCATGATGATCCACGCCCCCAAGCCCGGCGCGTACGTCCGCGAGGAGTCGATCTACTACGACGGCGAGTCGGCGATCCACAGCGTGGTCCGCCCGGCCTGACCCGACGCCGGCCACCACGCGCGCGTAGCGACCGTTTCTTCGTACGCGCGCGGAGCGACCGTTTCCGGCGCCGGGAGGAGTACACGCCCCCCGTGCCACCTCGCTGCCCCGCACCCGCGCGTATTTCCGCACCCCCGCGCGCGTGCCCCGCCCGCAACCCGTGCCGTGCTCCTTAGCATCGGCCCATGTCCGGTCTCTCCTCCCTTCGCGCCTGGTGGGCGCAGCGTCCGCCGGCGGCCGGAGCCGTCGTGATGGCGACCGGCATCGTGTCCGTCGGCTGGCATCTGACGGGATACGAGGTCCTGTCGCGGATCGCCCTGGTGGTCGCCTGCGTCGCCTGGACGGCGCTGGCCGCGGACTTCGTCGTACGGCTGCTGCGGGACCGGGCGAGATGGCGGGCGGAGGCGGCGACACCGGCCGCGCTGACCGCCGTCGCGGCGACGACCGTACTCGGCACCCGGTTCGTCGCCCTCGGCTGGCGGACCCTCGCCGAGGCGCTGCTCGCGCTGGCGGCCGTGCTGTGGCCGGTGCTGCTCGTCGATGTCGTACGGCACTGGAAGCGCCGTATGCCCGGCGGTGTGTTCCTGGGGTGTGTGGCCACGCAGGGCCTCGCCGTGCTGGGTGCCTCCCTCGCCGCCGCCGGGACCACGGCGTGGCTCGCGCACGCGGCCCTGGTGCTCTTCTGGCTCGGCCTGGCCCTCTACCTCGTCGCGCTGCCCCGCTTCGACCTGCGCCAGGTGGTCACGGGCGTCGGCGACCACTGGATCGCGGGCGGCGCGCTCGCCATCTCGGCGCTCGCGGGGTCGAAGCTGCTGGCCGCCGACGGCGCGCGGCTGTACCTGTGGAACGACGACGACCGAGGTGTCCTGCGCGGCGTCACGGTCGCGCTGCTCGTGCTCGACCTGGCCTGGTTCGCCGTCCTGCTCGTCGCGGAGGTGCTCCGGCCGCGGCTCGGCTACGACGTGCGGCGCTGGTCGACCGTGTTCCCGATGGGGATGACGGCCGCGGCCACCCTGTCGGTCTCCGCCGCCGTGGACCTGTCGTGGTTCAGGGACCCCGGGGAGGTGCTGCTGTGGGTGTCCGTGGCGGCCTGGCTGGTGGTCGCCGCGGAGGCGCTGCGGTCCTACACCGCGGGCCGGGGCGACGTCACGTCCACAGCACCGCGATGAAGATGTTCGCCGTGGTGAGCAGGCCCACCAGGCCGAACAGGCTCTTGTCGACCTTCTCGTCGTCGCGCTTCACATAGACCAGGCCGAGGATCACGACCAGCAGGGCCAGCTTCAGGCCGATCTTGATGTTGTTCACGTGCTGGTCGTCGGCCTGGTTGAGGCCGACCAGGATCGCGCCGGTGACCAGCATCGTCAGCGCGCCGTGCAGCATCGCCGGGACGAACCGGGCCTCGCCGCGGCCCATCGCCTTCATCTGGGTGAGGAAACCGCCCAGCAGCGAGGCGATGCCGATGATGTGCAGGCCGACGAAGAGATGGATGAGTACGTCCATGACGCCGGAGCCTAGTCAGGGGTCCGGGTGCCACCCGACACCGGGCCGCCCCGCACGCGCCGAACCCATAGGGCCGATCTTGCATAAATGCGGGCCATAGCACCGCGTCGCCCATACGTGTCCGGGAATCGTCACATCGGTCAACGCACTGTGTGAAGTCGACGGACCCGGGCCGGGATCACGATCGTTTCCGGTCACCGGACGGTCCCCTGGCGGCAGTTCCGCACATCGCGTTACCAAGCCGACACAGTCGGGTTTAGCGTCCTTCCCCAGGTGACCGGCTCCCCACCGCCGCCCGGGCCAGGGGCGGCAGTCGGCCACCACCGCCGAGAAGGTCCGGCGGCGGCCCGCTCCCCCTGTGCGGGCCGCCGCCGGACGTGTGAGAGCGGTCGTACGAAAGGACGTGCAGTCCACTTGGCAGCGCACCGAAAGCCCGGCCGGCGTTCGGCCGGCGGCAGTACGGCCCGCACCGCCTTCACCATCGCCCTGGCGGGCGCGGCGACCGCGACGGCCCTCGACGGGACGGGACACGCGGAGCCGAAACTGACGCCGACGCAGGTCAAGGCGAAGGTGGACCAGCTGTACCAGGAGGCGGAGAAGGCCACCGAGAAGTACAACGGGGCGAAGGAGAAGGCGGACTCCGCCGAGCACCGTCTCGGCACCCTGCGGGACGAGGCGGCCCGCAAGACGGACAAGCTCAACTCGGCGCGTGCGTCGCTGGGTTCGATGGCCGCCGCCCAGTACCGCGACGGCGGTCTGGACCCGGCACTGCAACTCGCGCTGTCCGACGACCCCGACCGCTACCTCGACGGCGCCGAGTTCGTCGACCGTACCGGCACCCGGCAGGCCGCGGCCGTCGCGGGCGTCCGCGAGGAGCTGCGCGAGATCGAGCGACTGCGCGGGGCCGCGCGCGTCGAGCTGGCCGCGCTGCGGTCACGGCAGGCGGAGCAGAGCCGCCACAAGAAGGCGATCACCGGGAAGCTGGACGCGGCCAAGCGGCTGCTGTCGGAGCTGTCGCCCGCGGAGCGCGCCCAGTTCGAGGAGGGCACGGGAGCCGGCTCGGACCGCGCGTCCCGGTCCTCCTCGGGTGCCCGGACCGCTCTGGAGGCCCCCTCCTCCGCCACGGCCGCGGCCCCCAACTCCCGTGCTTCGGCGGCCGTCTCGTATGCCTACGCCAAGCTCGGCAGCCCCTACGTCTGGGGCGCGACCGGGCCGGACGCCTTCGACTGCTCGGGCCTGGTGCAGGCCGCGTACCGCTCCGCGGGCGTCTCCGTGCCCCGCACGACCTACGCCCAGATCGGCGCCGGCCGCCGCGTCACCCGCTCCGAACTGCTCCCGGGCGACCTGGTGTTCTTCTACTCCGGCATCAGCCATGTCGGCATCTACATCGGCAAGGGCCAGATGATCCACGCGCCGAATCCTTCGGCGCCGGTGCGGATCGCGCCCATCGACGAGATGCCGTTCGCGGGCGCCACGCGCGTGGTGTGAACCCCGGATCGTCCCGTCACACCAGCCGTCGTGCCGTGGCCCACCGGGTCAACTCGTGCCGGTTGGACAGCTGAAGCTTCCGCAGCACCGCCGAGACGTGCGACTCGACCGTCTTCACCGAGATGAACAGCTGCTTGGCGATCTCCTTGTAGGCGTAGCCCCGGGCGATGAGCCGCAGCACCTCCCGCTCGCGCTGGGTGAGGCGGTCGAGGTCCTCGTCGACCGGCGGGGCGTCCGTGGAGGCGAAGGCGTCGAGAACGAACCCGGCCAGCCTCGGCGAGAAGACGGCGTCGCCCTCCTGGACCCGGAAGATGGAGTTGACCAGGTCCGTGCCCGTGATCGTCTTGGTCACGTATCCGCGCGCGCCGCCACGGATCACGCCGATGACGTCCTCCGCCGCGTCCGACACGGACAGCGCGAGGAAGCGCACCGGCTGCTCGGCGTCGGCCATCAACGGGGCGCAGCGGCGCAGGACTTCGACCCCGCCGCCACCCGGCAGATGGACGTCCAGGAGGACGACCTCGGGGCGGGTCGCGGTGATGACCGTGACCGCCTGGTCGACGTCCGCGGCCTCGCCGACGACCTCGACGCCGGTCTGCGCCGTCTGGCCGATCTCGGCCTGCACTCCGGTACGGAACATGCGGTGGTCGTCGACGAGGACCACGCGTACGTGGCGCTCCCCCGCGCCGCCGGCCGCCTGTTCCGTGCGCTCCGGGTTCGCCTCGGTCGGGTCGCTCATGACGTCATCTCCGCCCTCTCCATCTCCAGCTCGACCTCTGTGCCGCCGTCAGGCACCGCGCGCAGCCTGGCTGTTCCGCCGTGGCGTTCCATGCGGCCGATGATCGATTCTCTGACACCCATCCGGTCGGCGGGTATCGAGTCCGGGTCGAAGCCCGGCCCGCGGTCCCGGACGGACACGAAGACCGTCTTTCCTTCGACTTCGGCGTAGACCTGGACCGCGCCGCCCTCGCCACCGTACTTGGCCGCGTTCACCATTGCCTCGCGCGCGGCCTGCATCTGTGCTCCCGTGCGGTCGTCGAGCTCGCAGTCGCCGACGATCACGACCTCTATGGGGACGCCGTGCTTGTCCTCCACCTCGGCCGCGTTGCGGCGCACCGCGTCGGCCAGAGTGGTGGGTTCGTCGGCCTCGTCCTTGCCGGTGCCCTCCGGTTTGTAGAGCCAGGTGCGCAGGTCGCGCTCCTGGGCGCGGGCGAGGCGGCGCACCTCGCTCGCGTTCTCCGCGTTGCGCTGGATCAGGGTGAGGGTGTGCAGGACCGAGTCGTGGACGTGGGCGGCGACCTCGGCGCGCTCCTGGGCGCGGATGCGCATCAGGCGCTCCTCGGAGAGGTCCTGGGTCATGCGGACGAGGTAGGGGCCGGCGAGGAGCGTTATCCCCACCAGCACCGCGAGCGCCGCCTGGAGGACGGAACCGAGGTGGGCGGCGGAACCCTGAAGGACGAAGATGCCGGTGACGCCGGCCGTGACGAGGAGGACACCGCCGGCGGCACGCAGCAGCCGCAGGGTGCGCTTGCGGCGGCCGACCTCGGCCCAGCGGGCCCGCCGCGCGTTGTCCGCCTGGCGCCAGACCAGGGCGACGCCCGCGCCGACGAGGACGACGGGCCACAGGTAGGCCTTCGCGCCGTTGCCCAGATTCACGCTGCCGACGAAGACCATGGCCACGACGACCATGAGGAGCAGCGCGACGATCTGCCCCTTGTCGGGGCGACGGGCGACCAGCCTTCGCCGACCGTCCGGCGAGGTCTCGGTCGAGACCAGCGACGGCGGCCGCTGCCCGGCCACGCCCCCGATGCCGAGCGGCACGAAGAACCAGAACGCGGCGTAGAGCAGCGCGCCGAGCCCGTCCGCCATGAACAGGCCGACGAACACGAGCCGCACCCAGATCACGGGCAGCCCGAGATGCCCGGCGAGCCCCCGCGCCACACCACCGAGCCAGCGTCCGTCACTGCTGCGGTAGAGCTTGCGCGGCGGCCGCGGTTCGACGAGGGGCGCTGCTGCGGCTTCCGGCATGGCATCGATGGTCACATGACCAGGCCGGCAGAGCATCAGGGTCGACCCCGGAGACTCCCCTGATCTTCGGCGCCGGGTCGGGTGATCTTCGGCGTCGGGTCGGGATCGCCCCCGGATTCCCGGCCCGACCTCCGCGATCCGGGCCGGTCGAACGCTTCCCCGGCCTCGGGTCAGGGGTGAAATCAGGGTCCGGCCAGGGTCGTACGGACTGCCGTCGTCGCGTCGCGCCCGTCACCATGGACACATGACAGATCACGAGCGCGCCGCGACGGGTCCGGGACCCGGCTCCGGCCCGCGCCCCGCTGCGGGCGCCGGGCCGCAGGATGCCGCGCCCGCGGGACCCGCCGGGGGACAGGGACCGGCTGGCACATCGTCCACCGCGCCGACGTCCGGTCCCACTGCTGGTTCCGGTGCCGGACCCACTGCTGGTTCCGCTGCCGGGCTCGGTACCGGTCAGGGAACCGTCGACGACTCCTCCCGCAGGTTCCGGCGCGACCGCGACTACAAAATGCTCGCGGGCGTGTGCGCGGGGCTGGGGCGGCAGTGCGACATGGACCCGGTGATCTTCCGGATCACGCTCGCCGTGCTCTCCGCGACCGGCGGTATCGGCCTGATCTTCTACGGGTTCGCCTGGCTGCTCGTCCCGTACGAGGACGAGGAGGAGAACGAGGTCCGCAAGCTCCTCACCGGCCGGGTGGACGGCCAGGCGCTGACCGCGGTGCTGTTCGCGCTGGTCGGCTGCGGAGTGTTCCTGACGATGGTGGCCAACGGCGGGGTGATGACCTTCGCCGTCGTCCTCTCCCTGCTCCTCGCGGGCGCGGGGTACTGGTCGCGGCAGCGCGGCAACCACGACCCCGACCCGCTCGCCGCCCAGGCCGCCGCCGACGCCCCGCCGGAGGCCCAGGCGCCGCCGGTCCCCGCCGCGTACCCCTCCTGGTGGCGGGACCCGATCGTCAAGGACGGCACGCACGTGGGGGGCACCGGCTATCTCTGGGGCCCCCAGGACTCCCGCGACCGGGACATCGCGGCGGCGGTCAACATCAGCCTGGGTTCCACCTCGCGCAGCCGCGCGGACATACGCGCCCCGCAGGTCCCGGCACCGAGGCAGCGCGGGTCGCGCTGGATCGGCGGCTGGGTGTTCCTGCTGGCCCTTCTCGCGGGCGGCCTGGGCACCGCCGGGACCTGGGAGGACCACGCCCTGGGCACCAGCCTCCAGACCGGTCTGGCCTGCGCGCTGATCGTCTTCGGCCTCGGCATCGCGGTCAGCGCGGTCCGGGGACGCACGGGCGCGGGCTCGATCTTCCTCGCGATCATCACGGCGGCGCTGCTCGCCGGCTCGGTCGCGCTCCCGAAGGACATCGACACGCACTGGATCCGCACGACCTGGCAGCCCGCCTCGGCGGCCGACGTGCGGGCGAAGTACAACCTGGGTTCCGGGGTCGGCACGCTGGACCTGAGCCGTGTGCACGTGGCCGAGGGGCGGACGGTGGAGACGGAGGCGGAGATCGGCGCGGGCCGGGTGAAGGTGATCGTGCCGAAGGACGCGACCGTGAGGCTGAGCATCGACGTGGGGGTGGGTGACATCCAGTTGCCGGGTGACGAGCAGAAGGACGTGGACGTGGCGCCGGACAAGCACAAGGAAGTGACCCTGAAACCCGTCACGGGCGGCAAGAACGCCGGCACGCTCGACATCGACATCCAGGTCGGCCTCGGACAGGCGGAGGTGAGCCGTGCCACGTCATGAGTTCCAGCCCGGAAAACTGATCGCGGGCCTCGCCCTCGCCCTCGCGGGCGTCGTCTACGCCGGCGACGCGGGCGGCCTCTGGGACACCCCGTGGTTCGCGATCATCCCGCTCCTCACGGTCGGCCTCTTCCTGGCCGGCGCGACCAGCGTCCTGACCCGGGCGGTACGCCGCCGCCGGTCACCACGAAAAGTCACCGAGCCCCGCCAGGACATACCGGCCTGACTCAGGTCGCCGAGGCCGGCCTGTCGGGACGGCCCGCCCCGGCGGCCACCGCCTCGCCGGACGCCGACGGGGCAGGCCGACGACGGACCTGCCCCACCCACACCTCGGCCGATGTCTCCGCCGGCCAGACGGACCTACCGGTATCCGCCCGCGCGTTGCCTCCGCCTCGCTCGCAGTGCCGCGTCCAGGGAGAACACGGACGCGCCCGCGAGGACCAGCGGCAGCCAGGCCATCAGGTAGGCAAGGTCGTTGCCGTAGTAGTAGGGGTCCGAGCCCCAGCTCACGGTCAGCCACAGGCTGAGGGAGATCAGCGCTCCGCCGAAGGCGGCGAGTCGGGCCAGGAGCCCGATCAGGGTGCCGATGCCGACGGCGAGTTCACCGAAGGCGATGGCGTAGCCGAAGCCGACCGGGTTCTTCAGGGCCATGTCGACCATGGCCGGGATGGCCGAGGAGTCCCGTACGGCGCGCATCATCTCGCCGACGGAGCCGGAGCCGGAGTCCTTGAGGAAGGCGCTGTCGGTGAGTTTGTCCAACCCGGCGTAGATGAACGTGACGCCGAGGAACACACGGAGAGGGAGGAGGGCGTATCGGGTCGCGGTGTCCCGCCAGCTCGGGCCCTCGTCGAGATAGGGGGTTTGCATATCCGTACGCGTGCCGTAAGTCATAGCCGTCGCCTCTCGCCCGCCATGCCAAAGACCCCTTCAAAGACCATACGTACGTAAGGGGCGGAGCGCTCAATCCGTTCGTGCAGAATTTCGAGCCGGGGCGCACACGCCCGGCGCCCGTACGTATCGGTCGTTGTCGGGCCGCGTCAGTCCTGGTCAGTCCTGGTCAGTCCGTGACGTCGATCGCGTAACGGTTGGTCTCCACCCCGGCCGCGGTGACCACCTGGACCTCCACCCGCCCCGGTTCCACGTCAGCCGGCACCGGCACGGTCAGGACCGCGTCCGTCGGGTTGCGGAAGCCGCCGGCCACCGGGACCAGCGGTACATGGACGTGGACCGCGCCGATCCGGACGACCATCCGGGACAGCCGGTCGGCACCCTGCGCGCCCGGCGGTACGAAACCGGCGCCCCGGATCTCGATGTCGTCGCCCGTGCGGATGGGCGCGTCGAGGTCGCCGGCCTCGCGGGAGCGGACCACGGAGAGGATCACCGGGCGCCCGCCCTCGGCGTACTTGCCGGCCACGTAGGTGGCGGCGGAGACGAGGACGACCACGGCAAGACCCCAGGGCAGGTCGGGGAGTTGGTCCGGGCGGCGGGCCAGGCGCACGCCGGCGAAGACCACGGCGACGGCGCTGATCACGGCGTACTGGATGTCGGCGAAGGTGCCGCGGCCGGAGTCGTCGGTCAGCAGGTCGGCCGCGCGGGGCCGGTCCGCCCGTACCTTCTGGAGTCGTTGTCCGAGCACCCGCAGGCCCACGACCCGGCGGACCAGCACGGCGATCGCGCAGACCACGGCGAGGACGGTCACCACCCCGGCGCCGCGGGCGAGTTCGAGCCCGGAGATGAGGGTGTCGCGCTGCGCGTGGTCGGACGCGGCGGCCAGCCGGCCGACCAGCACCAGGACGGCGTAGACGACGAACAGCACCCAGACCGCGGCGACCGTGCGGGAGGTGGAGAGGCGGTTGTCCTCGCCGATGATCGGGGCCAGTACGCCACCGCGCGACCGGTGGAACCAGGACGCGGCGGTCAGGGCGCCGGCCACGAGCAGCGCGGCGAGCAGTCCGGCGGTGCGCGCGGCGGTCCAGCCGGCGCCGATCGCCGTGAGGGCCTGCACCAGCAGAAGCGTCAGGACCAGGGCCCACACCGTGAACACGGCCCGGCGCCACAGACAGGCCAGCCAGGCCTCGCCCTCGGCGCGGCCGCGCTCGGCGACCAGCCCCGCGGACTGGGTCAGTTCCTCGGAGACCCACTGCCGGGAGGCCTGGGCCGAGTGCGCCACCGCGGCGGGCAGCCCCTGTCCGGCGGCGAACCCCTCGCGCAGCAGCAGGAATTCGGCGACCGCGCGCCGATGTCCCTCGCGCGCCCCGTGCGGGCAGTCCCCGCAGGTGCAGCCACCCCCGTGCGCGCCTCCGGGAGCACTGCCCGGCACTGTTCCGTATCCCGTCCGGCCGGCGCTCGCGTCCGCGCCCCCTCTCGCCTCCTGCACCGCCACGCCCGACGCCCGCCTTCCCCACAACCCCATCGACCGGCGGCCCCGACCGAGTGCCGGCCGCCGCCTTGCAAGTCCCGCGTGATGACAGCGCATTGTGCCCTACGCCACCCCGTCCGCGTCCGGCAGGTCTGGTCGAGGCGGGTGAAGCCCGGACCGCAGTGTTGACCCGGCTGCGAGAATTTCCCTATGGCCGAGATCATCCAGCGGGACGGGACCTGGGCCTTCGACGGCACCACGGTCAGGATCACGCCGGGTCTCCACCGCTCCGTGCCACTGTTCCGGCAGACCTACGGAGAGGTCGCGGTGCCCCTCGAAGCCGTCGCGGGCGTGGTCCTCGAACCCGAACGCAAGCGCGGGCGGCTGCGGTTGCGGCTGCGCGAGGGCGCCGACCCGCTGTTGCAGGCCACCGGCGGGCGACTGCCGGAGGCGGCCGACCCGTACCGGCTGCTGGTGGACGTGGACCGTTCCGGGGTCGCCGAGTACATCGCGGAGGAGATCCGCCAGGCCCTGATGCTGGACCGGATCCCGAAGGATCCGACCAAGGCGTATCTGCTGCCGGGGCCGCCGGTGCCGGTCTCGGTGCGCTCCTCCGACGGCACCGTCTCCTTCGACGGCACCCAGGTGCGGCTCGACTGGGCCGACACCTCCGACCGGGTCAAGCGGGCGACCGGGCCGCGGATCATCGCCCTCGGCGACCTCGTGCAGGTGGAGTGGCTGCCCAACTCCGGCTACGAGGACGGTTTTCTGCGCTTCGTGACCCGGGAAACGGTGTTCTCCAAACTGCCGCCGGAGAAGGATCCGTACGCCCTCGATCTGTGGGGCAGTACCCGCCGTGACCTGCTCACGGCGCTGATCGCCACCGCCGTAACCGCCCGGCTCCCGCACCCGTCCACCCGTGCCGGCGGCGATCTCGCGGACCACGACCAGGAGCGGCCGCAGTTGGCGGCGGCCGTGCCGGCGCAGTCGGACCATCACGACGTACTGCTGCGCAGGCTGCGGGAGTTGGGCGAGCTGTACCGGGACGGGGTGCTGACGGACGAGGAGTTCGCGATGACGAAGGCAGCGGTGCTGCGTGGTTTCTGAGCCCGCCCGCACGCCGTCCGCCGGCTCCGGGACCGTCAACTCAGCAGATCCGGCTCACTGCGGCTGATGTCCTGCCAGACGGGCTGGTAGTTGATCCAGGCCACCAGGTCGCCGCCGAGCTGTTCGCGGGTGGCGACGGCCAGTTTGTGGTCGATGAGCAGCGGGCGGCCGGCCGCCTTGGCGAGGAGCTGGACCTGGCTGGAGCGTTCCATGGACAGGAACCACCAGGCCGCCGCGTCCACCGAGTCGCCGACCGTCAGCAGCCCGTGGTTGCGCAACACGAGCGCCTTGCGGGAGCCCAACGCCGCGGCGATCCGGCGGCCCTCGTCGGCGTCGACGGCGACGCCGGTGTAGGCGTCGTACAGCGCGTGGTCCTCGTAGAAGGCGCAGCTCTCCTGGGTGAGGGGGTCGAGGAGGTCGCCGAGGGCGGACAGGGCGCGGCCGTGCACGGAGTGGCAGTGGGCGACGGCGACGACGTCGGGGCGGGCCGCGTGGACCTGGGCGTGCACGGTGAAGGCGGCCTGGTTGACGTGGTAGCGGCCCTCGATGACCTGGCCGTCGGAGTTGGCCATGACGAGGTCGCTCACGGTGACGTGCTTGAACGGCATGCCGAACGGATTGACCCAGAAGCAGTCGCTGTACTCGGGGTCGCGAGCCGTTATGTGCCCCGACACACCGTCCTCGAAGCCGAGCCGTCCGAAGATCCGCAGCGCGCCCGCGAGCCGCTCCTTGCGGTGCCGGCGCTCGTCGTCGAGCGACTCGTGCATGGGCGGCATGGCGAAGCGCAGCCGATCCGTGGGGAGCGGCAGCGGTGGGGTCGGCCCGTGCATGTGTGGTCCTCCGGCACTGGGGTGTTCTAAAGGGCGGAAGTTACCGTCGGTCAGCGCAGGAGAACAGGGTTGTGATGTAAAGATGACGCACGCGACCGAATCACGACAGAAGATGTCGGGTTTACGGGCGACGATCGGCGTATGACATCGAACTGGGCCGCCTTCCGCAGCGCCGAACCCGAGCTGGCGCGGACCGCCGAGGAGCGCTTCGCCGGCCACATCCACCACGTCCTGGCCACCCTGCGCGCGGACGGCTCGCCGCGCACCAGCGGCCTGGAGGTGCGCTTCCTGGCCGGTGAGCTGTGGTTCGGGATGATGACCGGCTCGCTCAAGGCCCTCGACCTGCGCCGGGACCCGCGCTTCGCGCTCCAGACCAACCCCGGCGAGGGCACCGGCATGGCCGGCGGGGACATCCGCGTCGGCGGCCGGGCGGTGGAGGTCGAGGACGGGGCGGCGAAGGCGGCGTACGTGCGGGAGGTGGAACCGCCGGAGCCGTTCCACCTCTTCCGCACCGAGTTGACGGAGGTCGTACGGACCTACGTCGAGGACGAGAAGTACCTCGTCGTCGAGATCTGGCGGCCCGGAGAGCCGCTGCGCACGCTCAAGCGGACCTGAAGCCTGGGGAGGCTCACTCCCACTCGATGGTCCCCGGCGGCTTGCTCGTGATGTCGAGGACGACCCGGTTGACGTCGGCGACCTCGTTCGTGATCCGGGTCGAGATCCTCGCGAGGACGTCGTACGGCAGTCGCGACCAGTCGGCCGTCATGGCGTCCTCGGAGGAGACCGGGCGCAGGACGATCGGGTGGCCGTAGGTGCGGCCGTCGCCCTGGACGCCGACGCTGCGGACGTCCGCGAGCAGGACCACCGGGCACTGCCAGATCTCGCGGTCCAGGCCGGCCGCGGTCAGCTCCTCGCGGGCGATGGCGTCGGCCTCGCGGAGCAGGTCGAGGCGGTCCTTGGTGACCTCGCCGACGATCCGGATGCCGAGGCCGGGGCCGGGGAAGGGCTGGCGCTGGACGATCTCGTCCGGCAGGCCCAGCTCCTGGCCGACCATCCGGACCTCGTCCTTGAACAGCTTGCGGAGGGGCTCGATGAGCTGGAATTCCAGGTCTTCGGGCAGGCCGCCCACGTTGTGGTGGGACTTGATGTTGGCCGTGCCGGTGCCGCCGCCGGACTCGACGACGTCCGGGTAGAGCGTGCCCTGCACCAGGAACGCGACCTCGGGGCCCTCGTCCGCGATGATCTCGGCCTGGGCCTGCTCGAAGACGCGGATGAACTCGCGGCCGATGATCTTCCGCTTCTCCTCGGGGTCCGAGACCCCGGCGAGCGCGGTGAGGAAGCGCTCCTCCGCGTCCACGACCTTCAGCTGGACGCCGGTCGCGGCCACGAAGTCCTTCTCGACCTGCTCGGTCTCGCCCTTGCGCATCAGACCGTGGTCGACGTACACGCAGGTCAGCTGCGAGCCGATCGCCTTCTGGACGAGGGCCGCCGCCACGGCGGAGTCGACGCCGCCGGACAGGCCGCAGATGGCGCGCTTGTCGCCGACCTGCTCGCGGATCGCGGCGACCTGCTCGTCGATCACGTTGCCGGTGGTCCAGGACGGGGTCAGGCCCGCGCCCCGGTACAGGAAGTGCTCCAGGACCTGCTGGCCGTGCGTGGAGTGCATGACCTCGGGGTGGTACTGGACGCCGTAGAGCTTCTTCTCGTCGTGCTCGAAGGCGGCGACCGGGACGACGTCCGTGGAGGCCGTGACCGAGAAGCCCTCGGGGGCGGCCGAGCAGGCGTCGCCGTGCGACATCCACACCGACTGCTCGTCCGGGGTGCCCTCGAAGAGGGTGGAGGAGGACCGGGAGACGTGCAGCGGGGTCCGGCCGTACTCGCGGGCCCCGGTGTTGTCGACCGTGCCGCCGAGGGTGGTCGCCATCAGCTGGAAGCCGTAGCACATGCCGAAGACGGGGACGCCGGCGTCGAAGAGCGCGCGGTCCAGGCGCGGGGCGCCCTCCGCGTACACCGAGGACGGGCCGCCGGAGAGGATGATCGCCGCCGGGTTCTTGGCGAGCATCTCGGCGACCGGCATGGTGCTCGGCACGATCTCGCTGTAGACCCGGGCCTCACGGACGCGACGGGCGATGAGCTGGGCGTACTGCGCGCCGAAGTCGACGACCAGGACGGTGTCGGGGGCGGCGGCAGTAGGGGTCGCTGGTGACACGGGAGCCTTCCGGCGGTGGGGCGGGGGTCTTGTGCGTACGCCGATTCTACCGAGGCCCGCCCCGGCTCGGTCCCGTGGCATACTGGCGCCCATGCTCACGCACCCGACCTTCCTCTTTACCTATGGCAACCGGCCCACCGGCTGCCATGGTCGTGCTGCTTGAGCAACTGACAAGCGACTTCCCAGGCGCCCCGGGCCGACAAGGTCCGGGGCGCCTGTGGTTTTCCGGACCTTGCCGCTCCGGGGCTCCGCACCGCATCCGACGAGGAGCCCAGACATGACCGCCACCGCAGCGGAGCAGACCGGCGCGCACACCCCCGAGGCCGCCGACGTGATCACCGGCGCCCGGGAGCGCATCGACGCGCTCGACGACCGGATCATCGGCCTGATCCAGGAACGGATGGCTGTCTCCGCCGTCATCCAGGACGCCCGGATCGAGTCCGGCGGCCGGCGCGTGAACCTGTCCCGTGAGAACGAGATCCTCAGCCGCTACAGCGGCGCGCTCGGCAAGCCCGGCACCTCCCTCGCGATGACGCTTCTCGAACTGTCCAGGGGGCGCATCTGAGTTCGGGCCCCCTCTCACCCGTACGGCCCGTGACCGCGGCGCGAACCGCTTCGTTGGTCCCGATGTCCGTGCCAGCCAGGGGCGGGCCCGAAAGAACCACGCGTGGCTCCGCTGGGGCGATGAGACGTACGGGATCGTGCCGTGTGTCGTGGGACCTCGCTCCAGGGTCGTGACCGGACGGCAGGGGACAGCAGCCCGGTCACCCAAGAGAACGGTCGGCTCCGGGGACGCCCGGGGCCGCCCGGCGGAATATGCAAATATGCACGATCCTGGGTCAAACGGTTGCGGAGGCCGCGAGCATCCAGCACGATGCCTAGAAAGCCCCAAGTCCCGCCACAGCTCCCCGTATTGACCTGTACAGCCCATCGCACAGCCCTGTACTTCCGTACTGCCAGAGGTCGAGACCATCCGTGCGCCCGGTTCGCGCCGGGGCGGCGACCAGGGCGCACAGACAAGCGGCGCAACCCCCCGGCGCCGCTCCCAGGCACCGGCGCTGCCCTGACGTCGGTGCTGACGGAGAAGGGCCCCGCGGACGCACGTCCCGCGGGGCCCTTCGCATGGGTACGGAGTCTGTCAGGTGCGGCTCACCGTGCCGCAGTCCCCGCTCTCCTTGCCGATGTCCCGGCTGCGGTCGTACGGGTCGACCGCGGGACCGCTCGGCGTGGCACTCGCGGAGGGGGCCTGGGACGGGAACTGGGGGTGCAGATAACCGTCATTGACGTCACAGGCCGAATTCCCGGCGTCCTCGTCGTACTTGACGACCATCAACCGGCCGGACGTGACGTTGTAGTGCACGGGGTCGGGGAGTTCGGTGTCGATGACGCGGCGCACGATGGTGCGGGTCACCTCGGTCGAGCCGTCGGTGCGCACGACCGGGTAGACGAAGGTGTAGTCGGCGTGCACCGCGACCGCGTCGAACTTGCCCTTCTTGAAGGTGATCCGGCCGCGCGTCTTGATCACGTCACCGACCAGCCGCACCTCGGCCGGGTCGAAGCGGCTGAACATCGACAGCGGGTCGTGGGCCTCGCTCGGCGAACGCAGCGCGGTGTTCAGGTCGTCGATCAGGCCGGGCTGCTTGGGGTCGAGCACCGAGAGCGCGGCCACCGGCCGGGCACCGGCCACCACCTTCGGGTTCAGGTTCGCGTCGACGAGCAGCTTCCTGGTCTGCCGGAGGGCCAGTTCGACCTTGTCCTTGGGGACCGCGCCGACGGCCGTGGCCTTCGGCAGCACGATGCCCGCCTCGCCGTCGGCCCAGCGCAGCGCGGGCGAACCGGCGAACGGCTCGTCGAGCGTGGGGACGTCGGGGTCGGCCGCGGCGGGCGGCGCGGTGGGCTTCGTGCTCTCGGCGGGCAGCGGGGAGGAGGAGGCGCCCGCACCCGAATCCGCACCCGAACCGAAGGGGTCGCCCGGCAGCAGCGACGGCTTCATCGCCACGACGGCCACGGCGATCGCGACGGGTACGCCGATGATCGCCCACGCCTTGCGCCGACGGCCCTTCTTCGGCGTACCGGTCGGGCCGGTGCGCCAGCCCTCGGGCGGTGCCCCCTCGCACTTCAGCCGCTCGGTGACCATGCGGGCCCGGGCGGAGGGTTCCTTGGGAGCGGAGTCGCGGATGCTCCGTTCGTTGTCACGGATGAACTGCTCCCACACCTCGTCGGATATGGGTGAGGACGACGGCTCGTCCCCCGATGGATCTTCGGACCGTCTGTCAGACATCGGACTCTCTCTTGGCTGGGTCGACCGGCCGAGGATAGCCATGCCCATGCCGATTACTCACGCCGAAAAGTTTCCGTGAATACGGAGGCAACCATTCCCGCGCCTCGTCGGTCAGACCACCAGAAGCACCGGTCTCACCACCAGGACCAACAGCCACAGACGAAGTGCGGGACCTGCGCTCGGAGGGGGGTGCAGGTCCCCCACTTCGTCTGCTTCGTCGACTGCTTCGGCTTCGTCCCCTACTTCTTCGGCGGCACCGTCGGCATCCCCAGGAACGGCAGCCGCAGCCCGCCGAACGCGTCCGCGGGGACGGCCGGCGCCTGCGGCTCGACCGGCTTCAGCCGCTCGTACGCCGTTCCCTGCGCCGGACGCGGATCCGCCTCGCCCTGGTTGGGCCAGAACGACATCGCGCGCTCGGCCTGGGCGGTGATCGTCAGCGAGGGGTTCACGCCCAGGTTGGCCGAGACCGCGGAGCCGTCGACGACGGAGATGCCGGGGTGGCCGTAGAGCCGGTGGTACGGGTCGATGACACCGCTCTCGCGCGAGGAGCCGATCGGACAGCCGCCGAGGAAGTGGGCGGTGAGCGGGGTCCCCATCAGTTCGCCGACGTTCGAGCCGGCGAAGCCGTTGATCTCGGCGGCGATCGCGGTCGCGGCCTCCGAAGCGGCCCTGATCTGCTTGGGGTTGGGGGCGCCGTGACCCTGCCGGGCGGTGAGCAGCCCCTTGCCGACGCCGTCCGGTTTCAGGTACGTCGTCAGGGAGTTGTCCAGCGACTGCATCACCAGGCCGATGATGGTCCGCTCCGACCACTGCCGGTTGGAGAGGGAGCGCAGCACGAGGAGGGGGTGGCGGGTGGCGTTGCGCAGCCAGGCCAGCGCCCTCGACGAGCCCTCCGCGTACGGGACCTGGAGGATCGACAGGCCGCCCATCGAGTTGGAGCCCCGGCCGTAGCGGACCGGCTCGATGTGGGTGTTCTCGTCCGGGTGGACCGAGGAGGTGATGGCGACTCCGCGCGTGAAGTCGACCTTCGGCTCGCCCGTCGCCTTGCGGTAGCGGCGGTTGTCGGTCTGGGCGCCGACCAGCGCCTCGGAGTTGGTGCGGGTCAGCTCGCCCAACTTCTCGGAGAGGTACGGGAGTTGGCCGCCCGCCTTCATCCGGTGCAGCAGGGTCTGGGTGCCGTAGGTGCCGGCCGCGAGGACGATCCGGCGGGCCTTGAAGGTGCGCCCTGCGGATTTCCGGCGGGCATCGGTGGGCAGCGTGGCGACCGCGTAGCCGCCCTGCGAGTCGTCGGTGACCGACACGACGGTCGTCATCGGGTGGACGACCGCGCCCGCCTTCTCGGCGAGGTAGAGGTAGTTCTCGTTCAGGGTGTTCTTCGCGCCGTGCCGGCAGCCGGTCATGCACTCGCCGCACTCGGTGCAGGCCTTGCGGTCGGGGCCCGCGCCGCCGAAGTAGGGGTCCGCGACCGGGTCGCCGGGGGCCGCCTTCGACTCCCCCTCGGCGTCCTTGCCGTCGCCGAAGAAGACGCCGACCGGGGCCATGTGGAAGCTGTCGCCGACGCCCATCCGCTCGGCCGCGGCCTTCAGATGGACGTCGGACGGGGTCATCGTCGGGTTGAGCCGTACGCCGAGCATGCGCTGCGCCTGGTCGTAGTACGGCTTCAACTCCTCCTGCCAGTCCGTGATGTCACGCCACTGCGGGTCGTCGAAGAACGGCTTCGGCGGGACGTACAAGGTGTTGGCGTAGTTGAGGGAGCCCCCGCCGACGCCCGCGCCGGCGAGGACCATGACGTTGCCCAGCAGGTGGATGCGCTGGATTCCGTACATGTTGAGCTTGGGGGCCCAGAGGTAGTTCTTGAGGTCCCAGGAGTTCTTGGGCAGGGACTCCCTGGTGAAACGGCGGCCCGCTTCCAACACGCCGACGCGATAGCCCTTTTCGGTCAGGCGCAGGGCGGTGACGGAACCGCCGAAGCCGGAACCGACGACCAGGACGTCGTAGTCATAGGCATCTTGCGACAACGTGTTCTCCTCATTGAGATGCGCTGCGGGCCGTCGTCGGTCACCTGAGCCGGAAGGCCTTCATCGCCTTCAGGCTGGTGCTCATGAACGCGGCGTACCTCTCGTCGGTCATGCCGAACGACGGGGCCATCGGCAGCAGGCGCTGCTGGGCGATCGTCTGGGCCTCGGTGTACTTGAGGATGCCCTCGGAGCCGTGGCGGCGGCCGAGGCCGGAGTCCTTCATGCCGCCCATCGGGGACTGGACGCTGCCGTAGGCGGAGGCGTAGCCCTCGTTGACGTTGACCGTGCCGGTGCGCAGCCGGGCGGCGACCTCGCGCCCGCGGGCCGCGCTCTTCGTCCAGACCGAGGAATTGAGGCCGTACGGCGTGGAGTTGGCGGCTTCCACGGCCTCGTCGTCGGTCTTGAAGCGGTAGAGGGAGACGACCGGGCCGAAGGTCTCCTCGGCGCAGACGGCCATGGGGGCCTCGACGCCGTCCAGGATGGTCGGCTCGAAGAAGTACGGGCCGATGTCCGGGCGGGCCCGGCCGCCGGCCACGAGCGTGGCGCCCTTGGCGACGGCCTCCTCGACGTGACGGGTGACGGACTCCAGCTGGCGTTCGCCGGCCAGCGAGCCCATGTCGGCGCCGTAGGCGAGGGAGGTGCCCAGGCGCATCGCCTTGGTGCGGGCGGCGAAGCGGTCGAGGAAGGCGTCGGCGACCGACTCGTGGACGTACAACCGCTCGATGGAGACGCAGAGTTGGCCCGCGGAGGAGAAGCAGGCGCGGACCGCGCCGGCCGCGGCCTTCTCGATGTCGGCGTCCTCCAGGACCAACATGGCGTTCTTGCCGCCGAGTTCGAGGGAGACGCCGACCAGGCGGGCCGCCGCGCCCTGCGCGACCTCGCGGCCGGTGCGGGTGGAGCCGGTGAAGGAGACGTAGTCGGCGTGCTTGACGATCTCCGGGCCGATGACCGGGCCGTCGCCGATGACGACCTGGAAGACGTCGGCGGGCAGACCGGCCTCGACGAGGAGGTCGCGGGCCCACAGGGCGGTCAGGCAGGTCTCGGTGTCCGGCTTCATGACGACCGCGTTGCCCGCGACGAAGGCGGGGAGCGCGTCGCCGACCGACAGCTCCAGGGGGTAGTTCCAGGGGGCGATCTGGCCCACCACCCCACGCGGGTGGCGCAGTTCGGTGACCTTGGTGAGGGTCGGGACGGCTCCGGTGTGCCGCTTCGGCTTGAGGTAGGCGGGCGCCTTGCGGCCGTAGTGGCGGGCCGCGACGGCGACGGCCTGGACCTCCTCGTGCGCGTGCAGCCGCGCCTTGCCGGTCTCCAGCTGGACGAGGTCGAGGACCTCGGCCTGGCGGGCGAGCACCAGGTCGTGGAAGCGCAGCAGCACGGCCGCGCGCTGCCGGACCGGCACCTGCGCCCACAGCGCCTGTGCGGCGCGGGCCGCCGCGAAGGCCTCCGCCACGTCCTCGGGCGTCGACTCCGGCAGGTCGGCCAGCTTCTCGCCCGTGAAGGGGCTGTGGTTGGCGGTGCGCCCGGAACCGGCCACGCCCTTGGTGAGCTGGGCGACCAGCTCGGGGGTGACCACGTCCGCGGCGGTGCGGGCGCCCTCGGGGGCGGGGGCGAGGGGGTTGGTGCCGGCAACGGTGGTGCCGGTCTTCTCCGGGGCCTGCGAGTCCGTCATGACGGGCAGCGTATGCCGGAGCGGAGGCTTTGGGTACCCGTCGGTAACGCGGCTTCACCGACCGCACACACACCGCCAGTGATGACTGGCAACGAACGCGCTGATCAGGCCGTTGTGCAAGGCCAACAGCCCTGTTCAGCCCTTCGCAATCACCAGACGGTCCTTGGCGCCCTCGAACACCGCGGCGCCCTTCTTCTCGCTGGGCGTGCCCTTGGGCATGTCCACGCGCAGCTCGTACATGCGGTCGTCCGCGGTCGCGATGATCAGCTGGATCACCCGGGTCGGGGACTCGTCCTTGTTGTAGGTGATGTCGGAGAGGACCGCGTCCAGGCCCTGGAAGACGGTACGGGTCCCTCCGCCGCTCGCGTCGTGCGCGTAGCCGTTCCAGATGTTGTACGCCTTCTGCGCACGGTCCAGCACGGTGCCGGGCGCCTTGTCCCACAGGGTGAGGCGGACCTGGACGAGCCCGATGTCGTAGACGACGAGCCGGGGCTGGTCGGCGGCGCTGCCCTCGCGGGCGGCCTCCTTGTACTCGGCGGGGAGGGAGAGGACGGCGTCCATCTCCGGCTCGCGGTGGGCGATCCAGGAGGTGGTGGCGGAGGGGCTGGGGGCGGGGGCCGGAGCCGCGGTTCCGGAGGCTGCCGGGGCCACGCTCCGGGTGACGGTGACTTCGGTGGTGGATCCGTCGTCGGACGCGGTGAAGCGGGGCACGGTGAGCAGGGCACCGCCCAGGACGAGGATCCCGGCGGTGGCGAGGAGGGCGGGGTGGCGGAGGGGTGAGCGCCTTGGGCGGGTGCGGGGGTGGGTGTCGGGGGTGGGGACGGCCTGGGTCACCGGTTCGGCAGGGGGCGGGTCCTCGGAAGGCGGGGTGCCCTCGGCGAGCGGGGCGTCCTCGGAGTCCGGCGTGGTGGCGGGGTGCGACGCACGCTCGGGCACCCGTCCTCCCCCGGCCGTCACGTCACTCGCCGCCGCCGACCCCGACGCCGCCGCTGCTCGTGACGCCGACTCCGACGGTGTACGGGACGCCGGTCCCGCCCCCAGCCGTACCGTTCCCGCGTCGTCCTTGAACTCCCTCAGCAGCGAAGCATCCTGAATGTCCGTCACCTCCCCGGCGGAGCCGACCGGTACCGGCCAGCCCTCGGCCACCGCCTCCAGGATCGCGGACGCCTCCTCGGGGCCCGGCCGCTGCTCGGGGTCCTTCGCCAGCAGACGGGTGATCAACGAACCGAGCGGACCGGCCTGTTTGGGCTCGGGCGGGTCGGAGGCGATGACCGCGGCGAGGGTGGACTCCAACGTCGTACGCCGGAACGGGGACCAGCCCTCCACGGCCGCGAACAGCACCACACCCAGGGCCCACAGGTCGGAGGCCGGACCCGCGCCGCGACCCGACATCCGCTCGGGCGCGACGAACTCCAGCGAACCGATGAACTCCCCGCTCATCGTGAGGGATTCCTCGCCCTGGACATGGGCGATGCCGAAGTCGGTGAGGACGACGCGGCCGTGCGTGCCCAGGAGCACGTTGGCCAGCTTGACGTCCCGGTGGACGATGCCGACGGAGTGCGCGGCCTGGAGGGCGCCGAGGACGGCGTGGCCGATCCGGGCGGCCTCGGGGGCGTCGACCGGGCCGCGCTGGAGGAGTTCGTGCAGGGACTCGCCGCGGACCAACTCCATGACGATCCAAGGGAGTCCGTCCTCCTCCACGACGACGTCATGGATGGAGACGGCGGCCGGATGCTCGACCCGGGCGGCGGCGCGGGCTTCACGGTAGAGGCGGTGGGCGGCCCGCTGCCGGTGCTCGTCCTCGGGATCGCCGGGCAGCCGGGGCTGCTTGACGGCGACGTCCCGGCCCACGAGCTCGTCGTACGCCCGCCAGACAGTGCCCATCCCGCCGGAGCCGATGCGCTCGGTCAGCCGGTAGCGCCCACCGAGCAGCCGTCCCTCGCGCGTCCGTTCGCCGCCTGCACTCATGCCCCATCAGTACCCTGCGGGGCGCCCGGTTGTCGACGCGGGCCGGCCGTGACGACCGCTACGGCGTCCAGCGGGCGAAGACCAGCGCGCCGTCCCGCCGGCTCACCTCGGCGACGCCCGAACCGGCGAGGTGCGCGGGGATCACCAACTCGCCCTGGTCAGCGGCCCGTTCCAGCACCCGGCGGCGACTGGTGGCCGCCCGGGCGGGGTCCAGGTCGAAGCGGCTGTTGCACTCGGGGTGCGGGATCTGGACGGGGCTGTGCAGCAGGTCGCCGACGAGGACGGCCCGTTCGCCGCGCGAGTGGATCCGCAGGACGGACGAGCCCGGGGTGTGGCCGGGAGCGGACTCCAGGGTGAGGTGGTCGTCGATGCGGTACTCGCCGTCCCACAGCAGGGCCTGCCCGGACTTGTGCACGGGCGCGACGCTGTCCTCGTAGATCAGACGGTCGTCGGGGCGCGCACCGGCGCCGAAGTCACCGTCGGGGCCGAAGTGGCGGTCGTCCGCGGCCGGCAGGAGGTAGGTCGCGTCGGGGAAGGTGGGCACCCAACTCCCTTCCTGGTCATGGGTGTTCCAGCCGACGTGGTCGCCGTGGACGTGGGTGTTCACGACGAGGTCGACGTCCTCGGGCCGCACGCCGGCCCGCGCCAGCAGGCCCGGCAGATCGCCGCCCTGCCGCTGGTGGAACAGCGGATTGCCGGGCCGTTCCCGCCCGTTGCCCACGCCGGTGTCCACGACCACGGTCCGCCCGCCGCTGCGCAGCACCCACGTCTGGATCGCCACCACGGCCCGGTCGCTCTCGGGCTCCCAGTGGTCCGGTACGAGCACGTCCCGGTGGGCCTGCCACACCTCGGGCCCGGCGGTGGGGAGGAAGTCCCGGGTCCCGGCGTAGGGCGCCTGCCATTCGACGACCCGGGTGAGTTCGACGTCACCGATCAGGAAACTCTGTGCGTTGTCATCAGCCATGCCGTCGACGCTATGGGGAGTGGGTGAGCATCCCAATGCCTGAACTGCTCGTCTGAATACGCGAACGCCTCAGCGGCGATCCGTCGGCGCGTAACCTGGGGACCATGGACGTGGTGAGCGACGCGATCTCCGCCGTGCGGATCGGGCAGCCCTCCTCCAACCGGCTGCGGGTCGAGGGGAGTTGGTGCACCCGGCTCGCGCCCTACGGGGGCGCGGGGTTCCATGTCGTGCTCGCGGGCGGCTGCTGGCTGGTGCCGGACGGAGGCGGCCCGGCGGTGACGCTGGGCGCCGGCGATGTCGTACTGCTGCCGCACGGGGCGGGGCATGTGCTGGCGGATGCGCCCGGGGACACGGGGCGGGCGGTGCCGTTCGAGGAGATGCGGGGGCCGGTCGGGGGCGGGCGTGAGGGCAGAGGTGGGCGTGCGGTGGAGTTGCTGTGCGGGAAGTACCGCCTCGACCGCAGCCGTGTGCATCCGCTGATGGCCGAGTTGCCGGAGGTCGTCCACCTGCCCAACCGGGTCGGTGCGCACCCCGAACTCCGCGCCGCCGTCGATCTGTTGGCCCGTGAGCTCGACGAGCGCCGGCCGGGTTCCTGCCTTGCTCTGCCGAGTCTGCTCGATCTGCTGCTGATCTACATGGTCCGGGCGTGGATGTCGGACGCGGCGACGGGTGTGTGGCCGGCGGTGCTGAGCGACCCGGTGACCACGGCCGCCCTGCGTGCCCTGCACTCGGATCCGGCGGCGCCCTGGACCAACGACCGGCTGGCCGCCGAGGCGGGGGTCTCCCGGGCGACGCTGGCCCGGCGGTTCACGGCGCTGGTGGGGCGGCCGCCGATGGCGTACCTGACGTGGTGGCGGCTGACCCGCACGGCGGCGCTGCTGCGGGACACCGACGTCCCGTTGGCGTCCGTGGCCCGCGAGACCGGGTACAGCACGCCGTACGCCCTCTCGCACGCGTTCAGCCGGGAGTTCGGGGTGACGCCGGGGAGGTATCGGGCGGGGGTGCGTGCCGAGTGAGGGCGGGTCAGAGGTGGTCGACGTCCAGGTTGTCGATCGCGGCCTGCGCCACCTCGCGGCCACGGTCGGTGAAGTCGCCCTTGCCCGGGTAGCTGACGGTGAGGCGGTACAGGTCGCCGGCCGAGGTCTTGTAGTAGAAGACCCGCACCTCGCGCGGCAGCGGGTTCTGGCTGTCGTCGGTCTGGTAGACCACCGTGTTCTCGGCGGCCTGCTTGTTCTTGTACGTCGTCTGCTTCGGGTCGGTCTTCGGGTTGGCGGGCATGTTGAGGTCGTACTCGCCGTTCTCCCTGAACGTGTCGTTGTCGGCGTACATCTGGGCGGCCGAGGAACCCTTGATGTCGCGGGAGGTGTCCTCGGACTTCTTCGCCAGGCCCAGGGTGATCCGGATCGCGCCGCTCGGATCGCTGTAGCTGACCCAGTGGGTCTTGTCGTTCTCCCGGTCGGGCAGTTGCGGCAGGTAGCTGTCCGGCGTG
The DNA here is from genome assembly GCF_044750545.1 of Streptomyces sp. NPDC088794. Taxonomy (NCBI): domain Bacteria; kingdom Bacillati; phylum Actinomycetota; class Actinomycetes; order Kitasatosporales; family Streptomycetaceae; genus Streptomyces; species Streptomyces sp. NPDC088794. The sequence continues at coordinate 559,473 of NZ_JBIVKB010000002.1, forward strand.
GCCACTGTGGCCGCGACATCCTGAACGTGGTGGGTCTTCCACCCACCCGGCAGACCCCCCGACCCCCCGAACGGATCCGCCACCGCCACATACGCCGACGCCCCCGCCACCACCGCCGCCACGACGACTCCCGCGCCGAACGCCAGCCACGTCCTGCGCCCGCCCCCGGCACCCGGCGCGATGACCCGAACCGGCTGTGTGGGCAAGGGAGTCGGCGGGTTCGCCGTCTCTTCCAGCAGCGCCCTGACCTGCGCCGCGTTCGGCCTGTGCGCCGGGTCCTTGTGGAGCAGGCGGGTGATCACGTCGGCCAGCGGCCCGGACGCCGAAGTCGGCGGCGCCGGCGTGCCGTTGAGGACCGACTGGAGCGTCGCTGGCGTGTTGCTGCGGCGGAACGGCGAGACGCCCTCCGTGGCCGCGTAGAGGACGACGCCGAGGGACCAGAGGTCGGAGGAGGGGCCGGGGCGCTGGCCCAGCACCCGCTCGGGGGCGATGTACTCGGGCGAGCCGACGAAGCCGCCGGTGTCCGTCAGGTTCGTCTCGCCCTCGATCTGGGCGATGCCGAAGTCGGTGAGGACGACCCGGCCGTGCCGGCCGAGCAGCACGTTGTCCGGTTTGACGTCCCGGTGCAGGATGCCCGCCGCGTGCGCGGCCTCCAGCGCACCGAGCACCTCCAGGCCGACCCTGGCCGCCTCGCGCGCGTCCAGCGTGCCCTCCTGGAGGGCGTCGCCGAGCGACCGGCCGTGCACCAGCTCCATGACGATCCACGGCTGGCCGTCCACGACGGCCACATCGTGGACGTTCACGACGGCCGGATGGTCGAGGCGGGCCGCGGCGCGGGCCTCGCGGCGCATCCGCTCGAAGGCATTGGAGCGTTCGCGTTCGGGAAGCGTGTCGGGGACGCGGGGCTCCTTGACGGCGACCTCGCGGTCCACCGTCTCGTCCTTGGCCCGCCACACCGTCCCCATGCCGCCGTGCCCGAGCTTGGCCAGCAGTCGGTAGCGACCGGCGATGAGACGACCGGTCCCGGGCTCCTGCGGCCCGACCTGCGGATGGGCGACGACCTGACTGGGCGGTTGCAGAACAAAACTCGTCGTGTCGTCGGGCCGGTGCCCGGATCCCCCGTTGCTGCTCATGTCACCATGCATATCGCGCCACGTGGCTCCACATCCAGACAGCGGGCACAGCGGTCACAGAGCCGTGACGAACGTGTCCACCGCGACATCGAAGTACTCCTTCGCCTCGCGCACCTTCCCGACCGGCGCCGACACCCACACGTCGTACAGCCGCCCGTCCTCCTCCCAGCACACGTCGTACGTGTGCCGGGGACCCTCGGCCGTGCTGAAGCCGTTCCAGGTGAACTCCCAGAGCGCGGCGGGGAGTTCGTGGTGCGTGGTCTCGGTGACCCGGCCGTCGTGGTAACCGGGGTTCGTGTCCGGGCCCTTGGCCGCCGCGCGCCGCATCACCCCGAGCGGGCCGCCCTCCTGGGGTTCGGCGACCTTGATGCCGAGGCGGAAGGTCTGCCCCGGCGACATGTAGAAGACGCGCTCGCCCTGGGGCGTGCGGGTGAAGCCCTCCGGGACGGCGAGCGAGAATCCGGCGGGGTCGTCCGCGACGCGGTAGCCCGAGGGCGCGGAGGCATGGGTCCCGTCGGTGGGCGCGGGGGAGGACGCGCGGGGCGCGCTCGGCGTCGGCGTACCGGCTGTCGGTGTACCGCTCACCGGCGTGCTCGGGGAGGACGGGTGCGAAGTCGGCGTACGAGCTCCCGTCGTCGCGCTCACCGACACCCCGGGCCCCGAACTCTTCGGCGTCCCGCCGCCTCCGTCTCCGTCCCCGTTCATGAGCAGCGCCGCCGCCGACACCCCCGCCCCGGCCGTCGCGGCGACGAGCAGGGCGGCCACCAGTACGCCCCGGGTGGAGCGCCGGGTCTCCACCGTCGGGGAGGACGGGACAGGAGTCGCCGGCGCGGGCGACGGCGTGGGCGTGTCCCGCCGGGTCGGCGTGTAGCGGGGCGACAGTTGGGGCGTGCGGCCGGAGTCCAGATAGGCGCGCAGCATCCGCTCGGCCTGGGGCGCGTCAAGGCGCCGGTCCGGATCGCGCTCCAACAGGCCCCGGACGACGGGCAGGAGCGGGGCGGCCTGGGCCGGCGGGCGGATCTCGTCGAAGACGACGGCGTGCAGGATGCCGCCCAACGAGTCGCGCCGGAACGGGGATTCACCGCTGACGATCGTGCACAGCAGCGCGCCAAGGGACCACAGGTCGGACTCCGGTCCGGTCCGCGCCCCCGACATCCGCTCCGGAGCCGTGTACTCGGGCGAGCCGACGAAGGCCCCGGTCTCGGTGAGCGTCGTGGCGCCCGCGACCTGCGCGATACCGAAGTCGGTGAGGACGATCCGGTCGCCCTCGGACCCCAGCAGCACGTTGGCGGGCTTGATGTCGCGGTGCAGGACACCGGCCGCGTGCGCCGCGGCGAGCGCGCTCAGCAGGGCGATGCCGATCCGCGCGGCCTCGGGGGCGTCGACCGGGCCGCGCGTGGAGATCCGGTCGGCCAGGGATCCGCCGTCGATCAACTCCATGACGAGATACGGGCGTTCGTCCTGCTCGACGACGTCGTGGACGACGATGATGTGCGGGTGGCGGAGCTGGGCCACGGCACGCCCCTCCCGCAGGGTGCGGTCGCGCTGACGGCGGGTCTCCTCCGCGGAGAGCGTCTCGTCGAGGTCGAGCGGTATCTCCTTGACCGCCACCTGCCTGCCGAGCAGTTCGTCGGTCGCGCGCCACACCACACCCATGCCGCCGCGTCCCAGCCTCGACTCCAGCCGGTAACGGCCCGCGATGACGCGGACGCCTGCCCCCTCGGTCCCCATGCGTCCCATCATGCCGCACCGGACGAACCGGCTCCGGGGCCGCGACCGGCCAACCCGCGCGCCAACCCCCTTCGGCGGGACGGCCGTTCAGATCACTGGGAGGTCTTCTCCTGCCAGCCCTGAAGCACCGACGTGAACTGCTTGCTCGTCGTCGCCCAGTCCGCGGCCGGCGAGGAAATGTAGATCACGTACTCGGTGCCGTCCCGCGCGATGTACGTCTCCTCGACGGCCCGGCGCGGCCCGGGGAAGGGGGTGTCCTTCGGCCGAGCGGTCCAGGTGTACTCCCAGACGGAGCCGTCGCGGTCGCGGTAGATGTTCTTCTGCAGCCGCACGGTCTTGTAGTCGACCAGCCGCACCTGGAGCTGCTGGTCCAGGTCGGCCTGGTGGTCGTAGGCGGTCGCGAAGTCCGGCGAGGTGTCGACGGCGATCCGGACGAAGTGCTCGCCGCCGTCGGGCGTGTAGTCGACCTGCCGCAGATCGCCGTCGACCCCGACGACCGACCGCTTCCAGCCCGCGGGCAGATAGACGCTGAAGCCCCAGGGGTCGTCGTACTTCCGCCACCCGGCGGGCACGGCCCCGTTGGTGTTCTCCGTGGACGTCGACGACGCCGACGGCTCCGGGCTCGACGACACCGCGCCCGACCCGTCGTTCTGCCGCCCCTCGTCCCACTTCTGGAGCGCCACGACCGTCCCTCCGCCGACGACCGCCGCGAGGACGACGGCGAGCACGAGGGTCCGCAGCCGCCGGCGCCTGGGCGCGGGCCCCGCGCCGACGCCGGTGGGCCCTTCCGGTCCCATCCCGTGCGGCCCGACCGACGTCGGACCGTTCACCGGCGGGTACGGGGTGGCCGAGCCGGAGGGATACGAGGCACCCGGACCGGAGGGATAGGCGGTGCCCGAGCCGGACGGGTACCCGGCACTTGAGCCCGAGGGATACCCCGTACCCGGACCGGGCGGCGGATACGAGCTGCCGGAACCGGACGGATACGGCGGCGTCACGTGAGGCGGCATCGCGGAACCGGCCTGCGAGCCGCGCCCGCCGGGCCCCGACTGCGAGTCCGTCCAGGACTCGGCCTGCGAGCCCGTACCGGACTCCGGATCGTGCCGTACGCCCGTGTGCTGCGTCGGCACGTACACCTGCGCCCCGTTGGGCCGGCGCCCCTCCGCCGCCTCGGCGAGCAGCTGCTCGGCCTCGGCGGTGTCCGGGCGCAGGGCCGGGTCCTTGTGCAGCAGCGCGGTGATGACGGGGGCGAGCGGTCCTGCGTGGTGCAGCTCGGCGGCTTCCTCCTCGACGACCGCCTGCATCGTGGACAGCGGCGAGGTGCGGCGGAACGGCGACCTGCCCTCCACCGCCGTGTACAGCGTGGCGCCCAGCGCCCACAGGTCGGAGGCGGGGCCCGGGTCGTGGCCGCGGACGCGCTCGGGGGCGAGGTAGTCGACCGAGCCGACGACCTCGCCGGTGCGGGTGATCGTCGAGTCGCCCTCGATCTGGGCGATGCCGAAGTCGGTGAGGAGCACGCGCCCGTCGTGCCCGATGAGTACGTTTCCAGGCTTCACATCGCGGTGCAGGACACCGGCGGTGTGCGCGGCGCGCAGCGCCCGCAGCACCCACAGACCGATGCGCGCGGCCTCGGCGGACTCGATCCGTCCGCGCTCCTTGACCGCGTCGGCCAGCGAGTACCCCTCGACCAGCTCCATCACGATCCACGGCCGGCCGTCGTGTTCCAGCACGTCGTGCACGGTGACGACGGCGGAGTTGTTGATCCGCGCGGCGGCCCGCGCCTCGGCCCTGGTCCGCGCGAGCAACCGTTCCTGGTCGCCCTCGGACACATAGAGCGCGGCGGTCAACTCCTTGATCGCGACGGCCCGGTGCAGCACCTCGTCGTGGGCGCGCCACACGCGGCCCATGCCACCGCTGCCGATCGACTCGGCGAGCCGGTAACGGCCGGCGACAAGCTGGCCCTGCATCTGATTCACGTTGCCCCGCAATGGTCTTGACAGGCTCAGACTAAGGACCGGTCCACGTCCAGGGAACCAGGGGGGTCCCAAGGAAACCCCACTGTGACAGTTGTCGCTTCTGGGCCGGAGAGTGAACCGATCGCCCTCTTCACGCACTGTTCACAAGTGGAGGCCGTCTGGTGACGCGAGCAGAGGTCAGCCCGTCCTGCGGACGGGAGGTCAGCGGGTGAACTGGTAGGTGGCCGACGCCTGCTCGTACAGCCGTGTCACCTCGTCCCGCTCCGACTCCGGCCCGCGCACCTGCACCACGTGGTACCGCCCGTTGATCAGGATCGCGAGATTCCGTACGAAGAGGTCGCGCCCCGAGTCGTCGCTCCAGGTGTACTGCCCCTCGGCCATCTCCCGTTCGCCCACCGTGATCGACTTCAGCCCGGTGGCGGTGGCCCAACTGGAGGTGCGGTACGGCTGCAACTCGTGCTCCGTGTCCCGCTGGTACGCCATCGGGTCGCTGCCGTAGGTCACGGCGCCGTCGCGGCCGGGCACGAGGATGAGCTCGAAGTCGCCGTGCGAGTAGACCACTTGGTTCCAGGAGTTCTTGGGCGTGCGGGTCCAGCCCTTGGCCACGGCGACCTGGAAGCCCTCGGGGTCCTTGCGCAGGGTGAACCCGGCGCCGACGTCGGGTCCGCTGGTCGCCGTCTCACTGACGCTCGCCGACGCCGACTTCGACGGTGTCTTCTGCGTCTGGGGCGAGGTCTGGTCCGGCCGCGGCTCGCTGCTCGCGGTCACGTCCGACCGCTGCGGCTCGGGACTGGCCTCCCCCGCGGCCCCGGTCCGGTCCGTGCCGGCCGCGCCGTCGTCGCCGGACTTCGGCATGAACATCAGGGCGTACGCGACGGCCCCGGCCAGCAGAAGCAGTATCAGCAGCAGGAGGGTGCGGCCGAGGTGACGCGGCGACTTCGCCTCCGTCTTGGCCCGCTTGTGCCGCCCGTGCGGGGAGGTCGCGGGCAGCCCGGCCCGGCGCCGGCGCACCAACTCGCCCCGTCGGCGCACGATGGGCAACCGGCTGGAGTCGGCGGGCGGCGCGGCCACCACGTTCACCCCGGCCTCGGCCTCGGGCGCGGAGCGCACCAACGACCGCAGCCAGCCCCGGAGTTCCTCGAACTCCAGCCGCTCGGTCGGATCCTGACGCAGCAACGACTCGACGACCGGCCGCAGCGGACCGCACTCCTCCGCGAAGGCCGGCGGCTCGGCGCACACCATCTGCACCAGCTCGGCCGTCGACTCCTCCGGATACGGCGCGTGCCCCTGCACGGCCCGGTACAGCAACGCCCCCAAGGCCCACAGGTCGGTGGCGGGCCCGATCGGCGCCGCCAACTGCCAGTTCTCGTGCACGGGCCCGGCCTGCTCCGGCGCCCACCGCTCGGTCACCGGACCCACCACGGCCATCCGGGCCTGCCGCGCCCGCTCGGCGGCGAGCGGCGTGGCGGGCCCACGCCGAGCGGCCGGAACGTCGGCACGGAGGTCGTCCCAGCGGTTCGGGGGGTGGGGTCGCTGGGTGGGGACGGCGGTGCCGGGGGCCTGGAGCCCTTGGCCGGAGTGACCGGACACCCCGACTTCAGGCGCGGCGTGACCCGCGGCGGGAAGGGCGGCGGCACCACGATGGATGCCCGCCTGCCCCGGCTGACCGGGGTGAGACCCGATGCCGGGCACGCCGTGCGGGCCTGACGGGGAGTCGGGGTGGCCGAACGTGTCGGGACGACCCGGCGTGCCGGGGTGCGTGCCGAAACCGGGTTGGCCGGGAGTCGGGACGCCCGTCGCGGGGGCCGCGCCCAGGCCGGGAGCCGGGGCACCGGGCGCGGAGGGCATGCTGAAGCCGGGACCGGTACCCGCGCCGGGGTCGCCACCGGCCGGCAGCGCCGTACGGTCCTGCCCCTCCGTCACCGGAGTCGCCCCGCGAGGCGTCGCACCGTGCCAGGAGGTGCCCACGCCATAGGGGTCGGCGATCTGCCCCGGCGGCGCTCCCGCACCGGGCCTGCTCTCCCCGCCGCCCCCGGAGGGATACGGCTGTGACGAGCCGTTGGTCTGTGGGCCGGGCCCGACCTCGGGCGCCGGCCGGGCACCGGGCAGGGCCGCCCGCCCGTGCTGCTGCGCCTCCTGGACCCGGGCCGCGGCACGGGCGCCCGCCCGGTACGCCGCGATCGCCCCGGCCCGCGCGGCCCTGATGTCCCCGCCTCCTTCCAGCGCCTTCGGCGCGAGGGCGCCGGACGTCCCCGTCCCGTTGGCCGCCGTCTCCGTCCCGGCCGGCGGCAACCCGCCCGCCGCACGCGCGTTGATGGCAGCACGGCGAGCGGCCTCGGGATCAACGCCCCCGGCACCACCCGCACCACCGTGACTCCCCGAAGCCCCCGCACCCCCAGGGGAGTTGCCCACTCCTAAGGCACTGGCACCAGCACCGGCCCCTGCGAATCCCTGACCTGCGGACCCGCCGGACCCGCCGAGCCCCTGTCCCGCTCCGGACCTCTGCCCAGCCCCCTGCCCAAGCTCAATTCCCTGCCCATGCCCATGCCCCGGCGTACCTGACGCCCCAGGCCCAGCCCCACCGCCACCTGTGCTCGCACCCGCGCCCGCGCCGTCGTCATCCGGCGCCGGCACCGGGTCGTACCCGCACAACGCCTCCTCCGCCGCCCCCACCGCGAGCCCGGTCAGCATCACGCGGCCGTCGTCGCAGACGAGCACCGTGCGCGCGGTGATGTTCCGGTGCACCCAGCCGTGCGCGTGCAGCACCCGCAGCGCCATGAGGACGTCGGACGCGACCTCGGCCGCCCGGTACGGCGTCAGCGACTTCTCCGCGAGCAGCGCGGACAGCGGCCTCGCGGGCACCAACTCGCTCACTATCCACAGCGACCCGCCCTCGGCGAACACGTCGAAGACCTGGTCGAGCCGGGGATGGTCGGGAATCCGGGCCGCGGCCTGCGCGGCGTCGACCGCGCGCCGCACGGCCGGATCGGCGGGCCGCCGCGGCTCACCACGCGCCGGGGGCCGTCGCACGCCCCGGTCACGCGCCGTGAACCCCTCGGGCAACCCCTGGTCGTCGAGCACCTCGGCCTCGACGACCTCCGGCAACGGCACCTGCCGGACGAGGACTTCCTGTCCGCTGTAGGTGTCGAAGGCGCGGGTCTCGGTCAGTTCGTACTCGTCGGAAGGCGGCAGCGGCAGGCGGTAGCGGTCGGCCAGGACCCGTCCCGCATAGTCGTCCACGTTGCCTCCCCCAGCCGCCCGGTCGGTCAATTCCGTTCGCCTCGCGTCCCGTTCCGACGCATACCCGGATGCGTACGGTCCGCGAACCTTCACGATACGTGCCGGAGGCAACTCGCAAAGAGGGGATGCCAGATCTCACGCCCCAAACAGGGGCCAGTCAGCTCACGATTTGGGTTCGAACGTCTTCGCGAGGGTCTGCCAGGTGGCCTTGCGGAGGTCAGTGTCCCAGTTCGCGGCTTTCGCCGTGTACATCAGCGCGTACCCGAGACTCCCGTTCACCACGAAGCCCCGGTCGATCGTGCGGTACTTGGTGCCGCCGTCCACGTAGGTGAACTCCCAGTCGGCCGTGTTCCAGCCGCGGTAGTCCACCTGCTCTATTCGGATCTTCGTGTACTGCGAGCGCGCCATGGCACGCTCCTGGTTCTTCCAGTCGGCGACCGGGTCGCCCTTCGGCGTGGACGTCCAGGCGACCAGCAGCTTCTGCCCGTCGGGCCCCGTGAACCGGTCACCCGCAGCGTCCGAGGACTTGTACTTCCACCCCGCGGGCAGCCCGATCGAGTACCCCTGGCCGCCCTTGTGCGTCGACTCCACGCCGGCGGCGTCCCCGGAAGACCCGCTCGACCCGTTCGAACTGCCCGAACTCGACCCGTCGCCGGACGCGTTCGCACTGGCCGTCGAGTCCGTCTCGGTCCCGGAACCGGTGTCCCCCGACGAGGACCCGCCCGCGCCCTTGCCAGCGTTGGTGTCCTCCTTGGTGTTGGCCTCCGACCCGGGCCCCGCGCTCGCCTTCGCGCTCGAATCGGCGCTCGCGACGGTCTTCCCGCCCTCGCTCTTGCCGCTGTTGGACCCGTCGTCGTCCCCACCGAGCGTGAAGGCCAGCACGACACCGAGCACGGCGAGCACCACGACGGCCGCGATGATCACCAGCGTCCGCCTCGGCACGACGTCCGTGATCGGCGCCCTCGGCACCGACCGCGGCGGCAGATCCGGCGGCGTCATCACGGGCCACCCCGAACTCCGCCCACCGCCCGAGGCGTTGGACCCCGAAGCCCCCGAAGCCCCCGATGACGAGGACACCCCGGACGACGGCGACGCCGTCGTCGAGGCCCCGCCGGAAGAACCCCGGGAAGCCGAACCACCGGACGCGGCGGGAGTCTTGGGAGCCGCAGGAACAGCCGGAGCCGAAGGGGTCACGGGAGCCATGGGGGTCGTCGAACCCGCAGGAGCCGTAGAACCCGCCGAAGCCACCGCCCCGGCCGAGCCACCGACACGGTCGTCGCGGACCCCAGCCCCGGACCCGACACCAGTCCCGGGCCCGACACCAGTCCCGGACCCGGCACCAGCCCGCGCCCCTGCTCCGGCCCCGGTCCCACCCTCAGCCTTCGAACCCGCCGACCCGCTCCCTGACTTGGTCCGCGCCGCAGCCGCCGACCCGGCGGCACCGGCCGCCACCGCCGCCTTCTTCACGGAACGGAACGCCCCGCGCAGCTTCTCCGCGGCCTCCTCGCCGCGCTTGCCGCCGGAACCCGTCGAGCCCGAACTCCCCCTGCCCCGACGCCCGTCGGGCTGCTCCGGCAACGGCACGACCCTGGTCGTGTCGACCGCCGGCTCCGGCTCGGCCTTCGGCTCGGGCGCGTGGATGACCGCGTTCAGCATCCGCCGCGCACCCGCGTCGTCGAGCCGCTGCGCCGGGTCCTTGGTGAGCAGCCCGTAGATGACGTCCTTCAGCGGCCCCGCGTTCTTCGGGTCCTCCAACGGCTCGGTCATCACCGCGGTGAGGGTCGCGATCGCGGAACCCTTGTCGTACGGCGGCGCACCTTCGACCGCCGCGTACAGCAACCCGCCCAGCGACCACAGGTCGGCCGCCGGACCGGGCTTGTGCCCGCGCGCCCGCTCCGGGGAGATGTAGGAGGGCGCGCCGACGAGCATGCCGGTCGAGGTGATGGACGGGTCGCCCTCGACCTGGGCGATGCCGAAGTCGGTGAGCACGACACGGTCGGTCTCGGACTCCAGCAGCACGTTCGACGGCTTCACGTCGCGGTGCAGGATGCCCTCGCGGTGCGCCGAACGCAGCACGTCGAGTATCGCGAGGCCGACCTCCGCGGCCCGCTTCGGCTCCAGCAGGCCGTCCTCGCGGATGACCTCGGCGAGCGACTTGCCCTCGACGAGCTCCATCACGATCCACGGCCGGTCGTCCTCGTCGACCACGTCGAAGACCGTCACCGCGCTGTTGTTACGGATCCGCGCGATCGCCTTCGCCTCGCGCAGCGTCCGTGTGATCAGCCGCCGTTTCTCCTCGTCGTCGATGCTCGACGGGAACCGCAATTCCTTGACCGCGACCGTCCGGCCCAGGGTCTCGTCCTCGGCCCGCCAGACCGTGCCCATGCCTCCGCGGCCGAGCACTCCTCCCAGGCGGTACCGCCCGGCGAGAAGACGCTCGCTCTTGTCCTGACGAGTGTCCTGGCGAGATGTGCCCGCCCGCTCCGCCTCCGACATGCGTCCCCTCATGCAACCCGCCCTGACAGAGCCTCCATTGTCCCTCACCCGACAAGTGCCCTACGCCCAGGGTGCCTCTGACGCCCCACCTGGACCCGAACACCTGCCCCAAAAACCCCACGCATGCGGAACCCTGGCTTCCAGCCGCCCGAACCCGCAGTAACAAAGCGCCCGAAGCCCCGCATCTCAAGACCCCGAGCCCGGCACTTCAGTACCTCGGGCCCCAAACCCCGAGCCCCCGGACCCCGGAACTCCCCCACCGGAACCGCCCGTTCCGCCCAACCCGGCCCCCCTTGGACCCCGCCCCCACCCGCCCTGCATGATGGGCCCCACCAGAGACGGACCGAAGGCGAACCAGCGAGGGCCCGCGAGGGACCGGCGATGGTTCGGACCCGGTTCAGAGATGGACCCGACAAGGACCCACGACGGGACCCGCGATGCCACCGCTTCGGACACTACTGGCCCTGCCTGTGTCCCTCGTGTCCCTCGTATCCCTCGTCACGCTCCTCGCCCTGACCCCGGCAGCCTCCTCCGCCCCCGAGCCACCGGCCACGGACGCACTCCTCCCGCTCCTGGTCGCCGAGGGCGGCGCCCCCGCCGCGGCACTGCTCGCGCAGGAGGAGTCGGGCACCCGCTACGCCGCCGCGGGCACCGGCATCTTCCGCGCCGGCAGCATCACGAAGACCTTCATCGCGACGGTCGTGCTCCAACTGGCCGCCGAACACCGGCTGTCCCTGTCCGACACCGTCGAGGACCACCTGCCCGGCCTCGTCCACGGCGCGGGCAACGACGGCCGCGCCCTGACCCTGCGCGCCCTGCTCACCCACACCAGCGGCCTGTACGACTACACGCGCGACACCGCCGGCAGCGTCCCCCTCAGCCCCGCTCAAGCCGTACGCCTCGCACTCACCCACCCCCCGGCCGACCGCGGCCGCTTCGCCTACTCCAACACCAACTACGTCGTACTCGGCATGGTCGTCGAGCAGGTCACCGGCCGCTCGTACGCCACCGAGGCCGAGCGCCGCATCATCGCTCCGCTGGGTCTGACGGGCACCTCCTTCCCCGGCTCGCGCACCACGCTCCCCTCCCCGCACGGCCGCGCCTACGCCGCCGACGGAACCGACGTCACCGAACTCGACCCGCGGGTGGCCGGCGCCGCGGGCGAGCTGGTGACCACGCTCGCCGACCTGAACCGCTTCTACGCGGCCCTGCTCGGCGGTGAACTGCTGCCCCCGCACTGGCTGCGCGAGATGCGTGACACCCGGTCCGCACACGGCTCGTACGGCATGGGCCTGTTTCCCGTGAAGCTGTCGTGCGGCATCACGGTGTGGGGGCACAACGGACGCATCTCCGGCAGCTACGTGCGCACCGCTGCCACCGTCGACGGCCGTCGGGTCCTCACCTTCCGCGTGAACACGACCGCGATCGCAGACCCCGACCTCGAACCCCGGTTGCTCGCCGCCGAGTTCTGCCCCCGCACCTCGTAGAACGAGCCGGTTCCGAACGAAGATCCCGGTTCACGACACTCGTTCGAGTGATAGCGGGACCCTTCGGTGAAACGGGCGTCACCGGGCGAGGTCTACAGCGGCACGATGTCCGGCGCCCCCAACCGCGCCGCGTCCGCCGTCAGGTCGTCGGGCTGGCGCTGGGACTCCCGCTCGGCCTCCACCCGCTTCTCGTAGTGCTCGACCTCGCGCTCGATCTGGTCCTTGTCCCAGCCGAGGACCGGCGCCATCAACTCGGCCGCCTCACGGGCGCTGCGCGTCCCGCGGTCGAACGTCTCGATCGAGATGCGGGTGCGCCGGGTCAGCACGTCGTCCAGGTGCCGGGCGCCCTCGTGCGAGGCGGCGTAGACGATCTCGGCGCGCAGATAGTCGTCGGCGGCCTGGAGGGGTTCGCCGAGCGAGGAGTCGCCGGCGATGAGGTCGAGGACCTCCTCCGCCATCGACCCGTAGCGGTTCAACAGGTGCTCCACGCGCACCACATGGATGCCGGTCTTGGCCGCGATCCGCGCCCGCGCGTTCCACAGCGCCCGGTAGCCCTCCGCGCCGATCAGCGGCACGTCCTCGGTGACGCACTCGGCGACGCGCATGTCGAGTCCGTGCACGGCCTCGTCCACCGCGTCCTTGGCCATCACCCGGTACGTCGTGTACTTGCCGCCCGCCACGACGACGAGCCCCGGCACCGGATGCGCCACGGTGTGCTCGCGCGACAGCTTGCTGGTGGCGTCGGACTCGCCGGCCAGCAGCGGGCGCAGACCGGCGTAGACGCCCTGGACGTCGTCCCGGGTCAGCGGCACCGCGAGCACCGAGTTCACGTGCTCAAGGAGGTAGTCGATGTCCGCGCTGGACGCGGCCGGGTGCGCCTTGTCGAGGTCCCAGTCGGTGTCCGTCGTACCGACGATCCAGTGCCGGCCCCAGGGGATGACGAACAGGACGGACTTCTCGGTGCGCAGGATCAGGCCGGTGGAGGAGTTGATGCGGTCCTTCGGTACGACGAGGTGGATGCCCTTGGAGGCCCGGACGTGGAACTGGCCGCGCTCCCCCACCAGCCCCTGGGTGTCGTCGGTCCACACGCCCGTCGCGTTCACGATCTGCTTGGCGCGGATCTCGTACTCGCCGCCCGCCTCGACGTCCTGCACGCGCGCGCCGACGACCCGTTCGCCCTCGCGCAGGAAGCCCGTCACGCGCGCGCGGTTGGCGACCTTCGCGCCGTACGACGACGCGGTGCGCACCAGGGTGGCCACGTAGCGGGCGTCGTCCATCTGGGCGTCGTAGTACTGCAACGCGCCGACCAGCGCGTCCTTCTTCAACGCGGGGGCCACGCGCAGGGCGTGACGGCGACTCAGGTGCCGGTGCGTGGGCAGCCCTCGGCCGTGCCCGCGGGCCATCGACATGCCGTCGTAGAGCGCGACGCCCGATCCGGCGTACAGGCGCTCCCAGCCCTTGTGCTGGAGCGGGTACAGGAACGCCACCGGCTTCACCAGGTGCGGGGCGAGCCGCTCAAGCAGCAGCCCGCGCTCCTTGAGCGCTTCTCGTACGAGGGCGAAGTCGAGCATCTCCAGGTAGCGCAGGCCGCCGTGGATGAGCTTGCTGGACCTGCTGGACGTGCCCGAGGCCCAGTCGCGCGCCTCGACCAGGCCCGTCGACAGGCCGCGGGTCACCGCGTCCAGGGCGGTGCCCGCGCCGACCACACCGCCGCCCACCACCAACAGATCCAGCTCGCGCTCGGCCATTCCCGCCAGTGACTCGGCCCGCTGCGCCGGCCCCAGTGTCGCTGTCCTCACAGCTGCCTCCCGCTTTCCGCTCTCGGTAGCGCCGGCCACACCCGTCGGGCGAAGCCCGTTCCCGTTCCCTACTCCCCCCGACCCGGATTCCTACGTCCCCCTCCTGCCCAAATTCTGACCGTGTTGCCCAACTTCAGCCACCACTGGGGCCTCCCTTTCGGATCAGCCCGGCGTCGCGGGGTCGGCCAGGACGCGCCGCACCTCACAGCCAGTCTGATCCGAAAGGAAGGCCCCACCCCCAGCCTGTGGACAACATTCACCGCCCGCCCGGAAAACACAGCCGACCAATCCCGCATATCGGTCATATTTACTCCTAGTCTGACATTGCGCTCGCTCGTTCTGTCCACAGGGCTTGCGCACCTGTCCCGCTTCGGTTACTGGGAAGGACGGCCCACGCCATGCCCGCAGATCTCGCCGTCATCGGACTCGGCCCGTTCGGCCTGCCGCTGGCCCAGGCCGCCGTCGCCGCCGGCATCTCCACGCTCGGCTACCGGACCGGGCCCGAGCCCGGTTCGCTCAGCCCCGCCGAACTGCGCCGGATGCTCTCGGGGGGCTTCCGGCACGCGACCAGCCCGGCCGAGCTGGGCCGCGTACGCACCGCGGTCATCTGTGTGCCCACCCCGCGCGGCGCGGACGGCGGCCTCGACCTCACCCCGGTGGAGACGGCCGCGCGCACGCTCGCCGCGCAGCTGCGCCCGCACACCACCGTGATCCTGGAGTCGCCCGTGCACCCGGGCACCACGGAGACGGTTCTGCGCCCGATCCTCGAAGCGGGCTCAGGGCTGCGCGCGGGCCGCGACTTCCACCTCGCGTACTCCCCCAGCCGGGTGGATCCGGGCAACCGCGACTTCACCCCGGCCAACACCCCGAAGGTGATCGGCGGCCTCACGCCCGCGTGCACCGAGTCGGCCGCCGCGTTCTACGGGCGTCTCACCGACAAGGTGGTACGCGCGCGTGGCTTGCGCGAGGCGGAGACCGTGCAGCTCCTGGAGACCAATTTCCGGCACGTCAACATCGCGCTCGTCAACGAGATGGCCGTCCTCTGCCACGACCTGGGCGTCGACCTCTGGGACGTCATCCGCTGCTCGGAGACCAAGCCCTTCGGCTTCCACGCCTTCCGCCCGGGCCCCGGCGTCGGCGGCCACGCCGTCCCCCAGGACCTGACCGGCCACACCGGCCGCACCCTGCGCATGGTCGAACTCGCCCAGCAGGTCAACACCCAGATGCCGCGCTACGTCATCCAGCGCGCCGCGGCCCTCCTCAACGAGCACGGCAAGTCGGCCCGCGCCGCCCGCGTCCTCCTCCTGGGCGTCACCTACAAACCCGACCTCGCCGACCAACAGGCCACCCCCGCCCGCGAGATCGCCGTCCGCCTCATGGAACTCGGCGCCTCCGTCAGCTACCACGACCCACACGTCCCGTCCTGGAGCGTCCTGGACCGCCCGGTCCCCCGCGCCGACTCCCTCTACGAGGCCGCCGCCGAAGCCGACCTCACGATCCTCCTCCAACACCACCGCACGTACGACCTCCAGGGCCTGTCGGTCAAGGCCCAACTCCTCCTCGACACCTGCGGCGCGACCCCGACGGGGGCGGCGCACCGGTTGTGAACGGGGGCGCGCGGCACTCCGCGAACTCCGGAGGCTGGTGGCACGGGGCTCGCGCCACGGGTACCGTACGAAAGTAGGTGGAGCCCACCGCAGGGGTCACTGCGGCAGGCTCCTGATGGATCACGGGTGTCCGCCCCTACGTCATATGGGGGCGGCCGCTCACCACCGGAAAAGTAGGTGGAGCCCACCGCAGGGGGTACTGCGGCAGGCTCCTGATGGTTCGCGGAGTGTCCGCCCCTAGTCCATATGGGGGCGGCCGCTCACCATCCGAAAAGCCGCAAGATCCACCTCCTCCGGCACTTCACCGTCCGAAGACGGATCCGATCCCAGCGAGTGGGCTTGCGGTGGCGTCCCACGGGCGCCCCCTTCCACGAGCCGCCCAGAGACCCGGTAGGCGGTCCGTCGGAACTCGGGCCGGGCCCCGAGGGCCGGGGACCGGAACGACGTCCTTGGAAGGGGGCGCTCCAAAGACCTGGAGCGCCGACACGGACGTTATCGCCCCGCACCCCGCTGACCAGCCCTCTTCCACCTCGAAGGCAACCGTGCGCCCCCGCACCACGCCACGCGCCACGAGCACCCGGCCAGCACAAAAAAGGGCGGCCGGTCACCTCGTCAGGTGACCGGCCGCCCTCTCGTCGTGTGGGCCGCGTCCTGCGGACTACCGCTTGTGCTGTGAGTCCGCCACCGTGACCTCCACCCGCTGGAACTCCTTGAGTTCGCTGTAGCCGGTGGTGGCCATCGCGCGGCGGAGGGCGCCGAAGAAGTTCATCGAGCCGTCGGGGGTGTGGGAGGGGCCGGCCAGGACCTCCTCGATCGTGCCGACCGTGCCGAGGTCGACCTTCTTGCCGCGGGGCAGTTCCTCGTTGACCGCCTCCATGCCCCAGTGGTTGCCCCGGCCCGGCGCGTCGGTCGCGCGGGCCAGCGGGGAGCCCATCATCACCGAGTCCGCGCCGCAGGCGATCGCCTTGGGGAGGTCGCCGGACCAGCCGACACCGCCGTCCGCGATCACGTGCACGTACCGGCCGCCGGACTCGTCCATGTAGTCCCGGCGGGCGGCGGCCACGTCGGCGACCGCGGTGGCCATGGGGACCTGGATGCCCAGCACGTTGCGCGTGGTGTGCGCGGCGCCGCCGCCGAAGCCGACGAGCACGCCCGCCGCGCCGGTGCGCATCAGGTGCAGGGCCGCCGTGTACGTGGCGCAGCCGCCGACGATCACCGGAACGTCGAGCTCGTAGATGAACTGCTTCAGGTTCAGCGGCTCGTGCGAGCCCGACACGTGCTCCGCCGAGACCGTCGTACCGCGGATGACGAAGATGTCCACGCCCGCGTCGACCACGGCCTTGGAGAACTGCGCCGTGCGCTGCGGGGAGAGCGCGGCGGCGGTGACCACGCCCGAGTCGCGCACCTCCTTGATGCGCTGCCCGATCAGCTCCTCCTTGATGGGAGCCCGGTAGATCTCCTGGAGGCGGCGGGTCGCGGCGTCCACGTTCAGCTCGACGATCTCGTCGAGCAGCGGCTGCGGATCCTCGTACCGCGTCCACAGCCCTTCGAGGTTCAGCACGCCGAGGCCGCCGAGCTCGCCGATGCGGATCGCGGTGGCCGGGGAGACGACCGAGTCCATGGGAGCGGCCAGGAAGGGCAGCTCGAAGCGGTAGGCGTCGATCTGCCAGGCGATCGAGACCTCCTTCGGGTCCCGCGTACGGCGGCTGGGGACGACGGCGATGTCGTCGAAGGCATACGCCCGCCGGCCGCGCTTGCCGCGCCCGATCTCGATCTCAGTCACGTCTGTGGCCTTTCCCTCTGCGTTTCAGCGTCTTCCAGTATCGCCGACGGGTACGACAAGGGCGGCCCCGGATGCTCCGGGACCGCCCCATCACACGTCTGGCGACTACTTGCGGCTGTAGTTCGGTGCCTCGACCGTCATCTGGATGTCGTGCGGGTGGCTCTCCTTGAGGCCCGCCGAGGTGATCCGGACGAACCGGCCCTTGGTCTCCATCTCGTCGATGGAGGCGGCGCCCACATAGCCCATGGTCTGGCGCAGGCCGCCGACCAACTGGTGCAGGACGTTGCCCAGCGGACCGCGGTAGGGCACCTGGCCCTCGATGCCCTCTGGCACGAGCTTGTCGTCGGAGGACACCTCAGCCTGGAAGTAGCGGTCCTTCGAGAACGACTTGGCCTGGCCGCGGGACTGCATCGCGCCGAGCGAACCCATGCCCCGGTACGACTTGAACTGCTTGCCGTTGATGAACTGCAGCTCGCCGGGCGACTCCTCGCAGCCGGCGAGCAGCGAGCCCAGCATCACGGCGTCGGCGCCGGCGGCCAGCGCCTTGCCGATGTCGCCGGAGTACTGCAGGCCGCCGTCGCCGATCAGCGGGATGCCGGCCGGGCGGGCGGCGAGGGACGCCTCGTAGATGGCGGTGACCTGCGGGACGCCGATGCCGGCGACCACACGGGTCGTACAGATCGAGCCGGGGCCGACCCCGACCTTGATGCCGTCGACTCCGGCGTCGATGAGCGCCTGGGCGCCGTCACGGGTGGCGACGTTGCCGCCGATCACGTCGACGCGCACGCTCGACTTGATCTTCGACATCCAGCTGAGGGCGTTGCTGTTGTGGCCGTGCGAGGTGTCGACGACCAGGAAGTCCACGCCGGCCTCGGCCAGCGCCTGGGCCCGCTCCAGCGCCTCGGGGCTGGCGCCCACGGCGGCACCGACGATCAGCCGGCCCTCGGAGTCCTTGGCGGCACCGGGGTACTGCTCGGCCTTGACGAAGTCCTTGACCGTGATGAGGCCCTTGAGGATGCCCGCGTCGTCGACCAGCGGAAGCTTCTCGATCTTGTGGCGGCGCAGCAGTCCCATGGCGTCGCTGCCGGAGATGCCGACGTGGCCGGTGACCAGCGGCATCGGGGTCATGACCTCACGCACCTGCCGCGAGCGGTCCGACTCGAAGGCCATGTCGCGGTTGGTGACGATGCCGAGCAGCTTGCCGTTGCCGTCCGTCACGGGGACACCGCTGATGCGGAACTTGGCGCACAGCGCGTCGGCCTCGCCCAGCGTCGCGTCCGGGTGCACCGTGATCGGGTCGGTGACCATGCCGGACTCGGAGCGCTTCACGAGGTCGACCTGGTTGACCTGGTCCTCGATGGACAGGTTGCGGTGCAGCACGCCGACGCCGCCCTGGCGGGCCATCGCGATCGCCATCCGGGACTCGGTCACCTTGTCCATCGCCGCCGACAGCAGCGGGATGTTCACCCGCACGTTGCGGGAGATGCGGGACGAGGTGTCGACCGCGTTGGGGAGCACCTCGGACGCTCCCGGCAGCAGCAGCACGTCGTCGTAGGTCAGCCCGAGTGTCGCGAATTTTCCGGGCACTCCGTCGACGTTCGCAGTCATGACACCTTCCCCAAATGGCCTTGATCGGTGCGGATGTCCATGCTAACGGGAACCACCGGTCCCAAATTCCACGGTTACGTCCGCCCCCGGCTTCGTATGTTCGTACGCAACCGGCCGCCGAGCCGTTCAGGCAAAGCCTCCACAAGCCCCATGCCCCGCAGGCCTCGCCGTTCCCCTCCGGCCCTACTGCTCCGCGAGCGCCCGCAGCCGGCTCAGTGCCCGGTGCTGTGCCACCCGCACCGCGCCGGGTGACATTCCCAACATCTGGCCGGTCTCCTCGGCCGTGAGGCCCACCGCGATCCGCAGGAGCAGCAGTTCGCGCTGGTTCTCCGGCAGGTTGGCCATGAGTTTCTTGGCCCATTCGGCGTCACTGCTGAGCAGCGCGCGCTCCTCCGGGCCGAGGGAGTCGTCCGGCCGCTCCGGCATCTCGTCGGACGGGACCGCCGTCGAGCCGGGGTGCCGCATCGCCGCCCGCTGGAGGTCGGCGACCTTGTGCGCGGCGATGGCGAAGACGAAGGCCTCGAAGGGGCGTCCGGTGTCCCGGTAGCGCGGCAGCGCGAGCAGGACGGCGACGCAGACCTCCTGCGCGAGGTCCTCCACGAAGTGCCGGGCGTCGCCCGGCAACCGGGACAGACGGGTGCGGCAGTAGCGCAGCGCGAGGGGGTGGACATGGGCGAGCAGGTCGTGCGTGGCCTGCTCGTCCCCGTCGACGGCGCGATGGACGAGTGCACCGATCGCCCCTGCGGCCCCGGCCGCCTCGTCGTCGCGCATCGGTCCATGGTGCCTTGCGGCGTTGCGGTCCGTGGTACCGCGTCCGATGTTGTGTGCCGAAGCGTTATGAGCAGGTGCGCCGGAACTCATCCCTTGCACCCTCCCCTTCCGCTCGACCGACTCGTCCCCGAGAGACTCCACACCTCAAGGATGCGGCATCCGCGCCGAAACGAGCAGCGGGGCGCCGACGGGGCCGTGCAACCGACCTCGCGACCGCGCCCCTTCAGGGGCGCGGGGAACTGCGCGACCAGCCACGAACGACCCGCACCAAAGCGACAACCTGTAGGACCGAGCCCTTTGGAACCGACCTTTTAGCGAACCAATCCCCAACGGAAGCCGAGCGCCACCGCATGCGCCCGGTCGGACGCACCCAGCTTCTTGAACAACCGCCGGGCATGCGTCTTCACGGTGTCCTCGGAAAGGAACAACTCCCGCCCGATCTCCGCATTCGACCGCCCGTGACTCATCCCCTCGAGGACCTGGATCTCACGCGCGGTGAGCGTGGGCGCCGCCCCCATCTCCGCGGACCGCAACCGCCGCGGCGCGAGCCGCCACGTCGGATCGGCGAGCGCCTGCGTGACGGTCGCCCGCAATTCCGCCCGCGAGGCGTCCTTGTGCAGATAACCCCGCGCACCCGCCGCGACCGCGAGAGCGACCCCGTCCAGGTCCTCCGCGACGGTGAGCATGATGATGCGCGCACCGGGGTCCGCGGACAGCAGCCGCCGGACGGTCTCGACGCCGCCCAGACCGGGCATGCGTACGTCCATCAGAATCAGGTCCGAGCGGTCGGCGCCCCAGCGGCGGAGGACTTCCTCGCCGTTGGCCGCGGTCGTCACGCGCTCGACGCCGGGCACGGTCGCGACCGCCCGGCGGAGCGCCTCTCGGGCAAGCGGGGAGTCGTCGCAGACGAGGACGGATGTCATGGCCGCCCTCCGCAGCTGATGCACGTCACCTTGAGCCTCCAGGCTGGTACGAAATCGTCACCTGTGCGGTCGACCGTCTCGGACGCCTGCCCGAGCACTCGTTGTTCCAACCGCCTCCGCCACTCTCAACGATGGTCACTCGAAAGAGTTACGGGGCCGTGTGCCATCTTCGGCACTCTACGTGAGGGGGCGGACACAGCGCAGACGTGCGACGTCGACCCACAACGTTTCATCACAACCGGTGCCCCATTTAGCTCTATTTCTTCCCTTCTGCTGGTGTCTGAGGCTAGATTCGCAATGAGTCATATTTTCATCTCCTTAGATAGTAGATGTACGGTCGTGGGCACCGTATCCGCTCAGCACGGCTACAAGGGGTCACGTAATGGCAGATTTCTCCCGCCTTCCTGGACCGAACGCGGACCTGTGGGACTGGCAGCTTCTGGCTGCCTGCCGCGGGGTGGACAGCTCGCTCTTCTTTCATCCGGAGGGCGAGCGCGGTGCGGCCCGGAGCGCTCGCGAGAACTCGGCCAAGGAGGTCTGCATGAGATGCCCCGTCCGCGCCCAGTGCGCGGCGCACGCGATGGCGGTCAGAGAGCCGTACGGCGTGTGGGGCGGGCTGACCGAGGACGAGCGCGAAGAGCTGATGGGACGGGCGCGGAACCGATTGGTGTCGGCCTCGGCCGGTACCGGGGACGGCGTCTCGAACAACTGAAGGAACGTTTCTTCGATCCAGGGCTCCGGAACAGTTCCTGGACCGAGCACCAGGCCGGTGGGCACGCGCACGCGTGCCCACCGGTTTTCACTGTCGGGCCGCCGCCCGCCCGAGCTGCTCCAGCGTCGCCGCGACCGCCGGCACCTGGGCCAGGTCGGGCAGCGTCAGCGCGACGATCTCCCGCCGCACCGCCGGCTCCAGCGTCAGCACGCGCGCGTGCCGCGGCCGTACGGACTCGATCGCGAGCTGGGGCAGTACGGCGACGCCGAGACCCGCGCCGACCAGGCCGACGACGGCCGGGTAGTCGTCGGTGGCGAAGTCGATGCGGGGCGTGAAGCCCGCGCCCTCGCACACCTCCACCAACTGACCGCGGCAGCGCGGGCATCCGGCGATCCACGGCTCGTCCGCGAGTTCGCCGATGGCCACGGTGCCGGCCCCCGCGAGGCGGTGCCGCTCCGGCACGAGCCCGACCAGGCGGTCCGTCAGCAGGGGACGGACGACGAGGTCGTCCCACTCCTCCGCGCCCGCCGCGCCCTCGTAGCGGAAGGCGAGTGCGATGTCGCAGTCGCCCTCGCGCAACAGCTCGACGGAGGCGGGCGGTTCGGCCTCCTCCAGGGAGACGCGGGTGCCGGGGTGCGCGGCTCGCAGGGCGGCGAGCGCGGTCGGTACGAGGGTGGAGCTGCCGCTGGGGAAGGAGACCAGCCGCACCCGTCCGGCGCGCAGGCCCGCGATCGCGGCGACCTCCTCCTCGGCGGCGGTGAGCCCGGCGAGGATGCCGCCCGCGTGCCGTACGAGTGCCTCGCCCGCCTGGGTCAGCCGCATCTCGCGCCCGCTGCGGATCAGCAACGGCGTGCCCACGGACGCCTCCAGCGCCTTCATCTGCTGGCTGACGGCGGGCTGGGTGCAGCCCAGCGCACGGCCCGCCGCCGAGAAGGAACCGGTCGCGGCGACGGTACGCAGGACGCGGAGATGACGTGCCTCGATCATCCTTCGAGGATAGGCCAGTGATAAGCGAGTCTTTGATACGTCGTCGAAAAATGCGTCGACGCTTTGACATGGGGCTCGCTATCGTGCCCGTATGGAGCTTCTCTCGCTGAACCTGGGACACGCCCGGACCGTCCCGTACGCGGACATGGGAGTCACCGGCATCGACAAGCGGCCGGTGACCGGACCCGTGCTGGTGTCGGCGCCCGGGCCGAAGGGGGTCGGCGCGAGCGGACTGGCCGGGGACGACGTGTGCGACAAGCGGCACCACGGCGGGGACGACCAGGCGGTGTACGCGGTCGCGCGCGAGGATCTCGACGACTGGCAGCGCGAGTTGGGCCGCCCGCTCGCCAACGGCTCCTTCGGGGAGAACCTGACGACGCTGGGCCTGGACGTGTCCGGGGCGCGGATCGGCGAGCGCTGGCGCATCGGGGCCGACGTGGTCCTGGAGGTGACCTGCGGGCGGATTCCGTGCCGGACGTTCCAGGAGCATCTGGGTGAGAAGCGGTGGACGAAGCGGTTCACGGAGCGGGGCGCGCCGGGCGCGTACTTCCGGGTGATCGTGCCGGGTGAGATCCGGGCCGGCGATCCGATCGAGGTCGTGCACCGCCCGGACCACGACGTGACGGTGGCCCTTCAGTTCCGCGCGGTCACCACGCGGCGTGAGCTGCTGCCGCGGCTGCTGCCCGCGGGCGAGGCGCTGCACCCGGAGTCGCTGGCCCAGGCGCGGAAGTACGCGGCGGAGCATGCCGCCGGGCACCCTGCGGAGCAGGCGGGCTGACCCGTCCCGGAGCACACGGGCCGACCGTCCTGGAGCGCGCGGGCCGACCGTGCGCGCAGGCTTTGTTCGCCGGGCCTTCACCTATCGGGAGGGCGTGTGCAGCAATCGGGCGAATGCGTTCCAGGTCACTAATCTTGCGCCATGACAACGGCTCTGATTACGGGATCGACCGCGGGCATCGGCGCCGCGTTCGCGCGGCGGCTGGCGGCCGACGGGCACAACCTGGTGCTGGTGGCCCGGGACACCGAGCGGCTCGGGCAGCAGGCGACCGAGCTGCACGACCGGCACGGCATCGAGGCGACGGTCCTGACGGCGGACCTGGCCACGGACGCCGGCATCGAGGCGGTGGCCGCGCGGCTGTCCGACCGCAAGAACCCCGTTGACCTGCTGATCAACAACGCCGGCTTCGGCAACAAGGGCCGTTATCTGGAAGTACCGATGGCCGACGAGCTGAGGATGCTCAAGGTGCACTGCGAGGCGGTGCTGCGGCTGACGTCGGCGGCGACGGAGGCGATGCGCGAGCGCGGTCGGGGCGGGGTCGTCAACGTGGCGTCGGTGGCGGCCTTCGTGCCGCGCGGGACGTACGGCGCGTCCAAGGCGTGGGTCGTGCAGTTCACGCAGGGCGCGGCGAAGGACCTGGCCGGCAGCGGGGTGCGGCTGATGGCGCTGGCGCCGGGCTTCGTGCGGACGGAGTTCCACGAGCGGGCCGGCATGGGCACGGACAACATCCCGGGCTGGATGTGGCTCGACGCGGACAAACTGGTCGCGGCGGCGCTGCACGATCTGGCGCGCGGCAAGTCGCTGTCGATCCCCGATCCGCGCTACAAGGTGCTGATGGGCCTGGCGAAGATCACTCCGCAGGCCCTGCTCGGCGGGGTCACGTCGAAGACCGGGCGGAAGTACGGGCCGCAGTGACGGCGGCGGGAGGCGTCCCGCCAGGTGGTGCAGGGAATCACGGCACCGGAATCCGCGGGTCGGAGTCGGTGGCTGTGCCGACTCGGCCACTCGCCCCGCTCCAGCGGATCCGCGCGCCCCTTCGCAGGGCGTGCCCGGCAGCGCGAAGGCCCGGCGCCCCCTGAGGGGTGCCGGGCCTTCGGTTGTTCACCGACGTGCGTCAGTGGGAGTGGCTGTGGCCACCGGCGGCGGCCGGCTCTTCCTCTTCCTTCTTCTCGACGACCAGGGTCTCGGTCGTGAGGAGCAGGGAGGCGATGGAGGCGGCGTTCTCCAGGGCGGAGCGGGTGACCTTGACCGGGTCGATGACGCCGGCCTTGACCAGGTCGCCGTACTCGCCGGTGGCGGCGTTGAAGCCCTGGCCCTTCTCCAGCTCGGCGACCTTCGCAGTGATGACGTAGCCCTCGAGGCCCGCGTTCTCCGCGATCCAGCGCAGCGGCTCGACGACCGCGCGGCGCACGACGGCGACACCGGTGGCCTCGTCGCCGGTCTTGCCCAGGCCGCCCTCCAGCACCTTCGCGGCGTGGACGAGCGCGGAGCCACCACCGGAGACGATGCCCTCCTCGACCGCGGCGCGGGTCGCGGAGATGGCGTCCTCCAGACGGTGCTTCTTCTCCTTCAGCTCCACCTCGGTGGCGGCGCCGACCTTGATCACGCACACGCCGCCGGCCAGCTTCGCGAGGCGCTCCTGGAGCTTCTCGCGGTCCCAGTCGGAGTCGGTGTTCTCGATCTCGGCCTTGATCTGGGCGACACGGCCGGTGACCGCGCCGGAGTCGCCGGCCCCGTCGACGACCGTGGTGTCGTCCTTGGTGACCGTGACGCGGCGGGCGGAGCCGAGCACGTCCAGGTTGACCTGGTCGAGCTTGAGGCCGACCTCCTCGGAGACGACCGTGGCGCCGGTGAGGATCGCCAGGTCCTCCAGCATCGCCTTGCGGCGGTCGCCGAAGCCGGGGGCCTTGACCGCGACCGCGTTGAAGGTGCCGCGGATCTTGTTGACGACCAGGGTCGACAGGGCCTCGCCCTCGACGTCCTCGGCGATGATCAGCAGCGGCTTGGAGGAGTTGGCCTGGATGACCTTCTCCAGCAGCGGCAGCAGGTCGGCGATGGCGCCGATCTTGCCCTGCGTGATGAGGATGTAGGGCTCGTCGAGGACAGCCTCCATGCGCTCCTGGTCCGTGACGAAGTACGGCGACAGGTAGCCCTTGTCGAAGGCCATGCCCTCGGTGAAGTCCAGCTCCAGACCGAAGGTGTTGGACTCCTCGACGGTGATGACACCGTCCTTGCCGACCTTGTCCATCGCCTCGGCGATGAGCTCGCCGACCTGGCTGTCCTGCGCGGACAGACCGGCGACGGCCGCGATGTCGGCTTTGTCGTCGATCGGGCGCGCGGTGGCGAGCAGCTCCTCGGAGACGGCGGCGACGGCCGCGTCGATGCCCTTCTTCAGGGCGGCCGGGGAGGCGCCGGCGGCGACGTTGCGCAGGCCCTCGCGGACGAGCGCCTGGGCCAGCACGGTGGCGGTGGTCGTACCGTCACCCGCGATGTCGTTGGTCTTGGTCGCCACCTCCTTCACCAGCTGGGCGCCGAGGTTCTCGTACGGGTCGTCGAG
This sequence comes from Streptomyces sp. NPDC088794, assembly GCF_044750545.1. NCBI lineage: Bacteria > Bacillati > Actinomycetota > Actinomycetes > Kitasatosporales > Streptomycetaceae > Streptomyces > Streptomyces sp. NPDC088794. Next base: position 585,061 of record NZ_JBIVKB010000002.1, read on the forward strand.
CTCGACCTCGCGGGCGATGGTGACACCGTCGTTGGTGATGGTGGGTGCGCCGAACTTCTTGTCGATGACGACGTTGCGGCCCTTGGGGCCGATCGTCACCTTGACCGTGTCGGCAAGCTTGTTGACGCCGCGCTCGAGGGCGCGACGGGCGTCCTCGTCGAACTTCAGGATCTTCGCCATGGGAGCGGTTCAGCCCTCTCGGAAAACGTGGGTGAAACGAACCACGCCCCCGACGCCCGGCTTCATAAGGTCGCGGGGGCCAGGGGCGCAGCTCACTGCAAAACTGGGTGAAGCGAAGTGAATTACTTCTCGATGATCGCGAGAACGTCGCGAGCCGAGAGGACGAGGTACTCCTCGCCGCTGTACTTCACTTCGGTGCCGCCGTACTTGCTGTACAGCACGATGTCGCCGGTCTTGACGTCGAGCGGCAGGCGCTCGCCGTTCTCGAAGCGGCCCGGGCCCACAGCGAGGACGACGCCCTCCTGGGGCTTCTCCTTCGCGGTGTCCGGGATGACCAGGCCAGAGGCCGTGGTCTGCTCGGCGTCGAGCGGCTGGACCACAATGCGGTCCTCAAGCGGCTTGATGGCAACCTTGGAGCTGGCGGTCGTCACGATCCGACCTCCCCCTTCGGAGATCTCACGGGGTTAACTGTCTGAGGTGGCGACCAGGTGGATCCGTCGTCGCGGGTGCCGGACCTGCCCGTCGCTATTGGCACTCCCCAGTGGCGAGTGCCAGAACCGAGACTATGACCGCGATTAGCACTCGGTCAAGCGGAGTGCCAATGCCTACGGCGTTTCGGCGGGGTTCATCGGCCTGGACGGCCTTGTCCTCAAACGCCGGACGGGCTGAAATCACGACCGGCATCGAGACCTCGCCCTAGACGTAATCCTCCAGCCGTCCCACCGTAAGTCCCGCCTTCTCCGCCTCCCGCAGTACCCCTACCGTCCGTTCCCGCAGGGTCAGGCCCGCTGTCTCGTCCGAGGGGATCGACACGATGTCGCCCGGCCGCAGCCGCCGCGCCCCGCCGTCGTATGTCAGCGCGCCGTCGTCTGCCGCCGCGGCCCGCCACAGCACCACCGCCGACACCCCGCAGTCCCCCGCCGCCCGCAGCGTCGTCGTGTCGTACGTGCCGTAGGGCGGGCGGAACAGGCGGGGGCGGAGGCCGAAGCGGGCGCGGAGTTTGTCCTGCTGGCCGCAGATCTCGGCGCGCTGGCCGAGGTAGGGCAGGCCGCGCAGGGCGGCGTGGTCGAGAGTGTGGTTCTGGATGCTCGCGCCGACCGACTGGAGCCGCGCGAAGTGGCCGTAGCCCGGTCCCACCACGCTGTCGGTGAGGAACATGCTGACGGGCAGCCGGAGTTCGCGGACCATGTCGACGAAGCGCGGGTCCTGCTCGGCGCCGTCGTCGTACGTGAGGAAGACCACCTTGTCGCGGGTGGGGACATGGGAGAGGACCGGAGGCAGCCCCGGACCTGCCGAGCGGGCGGCCGGGAGTCGGACGGCCCGCGGGGCCGGGGCGAGGGGGGCGGTCAGGCCCCAGCGGCGGTACGGCGGCTGCGCGGCGCCGGCCGGCCCGTGCGGGCGTACCCGCTGGGCCGCCTTCCTGCCCAGCCGCTCGATCGGGTCGACGGACTGGGCGCAGCCGGCGAGCAGCGCGGCCGCGAGGACGCCGGCCAGCAGGCCCCGGCCCCGCGTTTTCACAGGTAGTCCTCCAGCCGGGCCACCGCGTAGCCCTGGGCCGTGACCTTGTCGAGGAAGCGGCGGACCATGTCGGGCATGGTGCCCTTCCAGTCCTCGCGGCCCCGGAAGTGGCTGAGCACGATGTCGCCGGGGTGCAGGTCCCGGTCCCACTCGCGGTACTCCCAGTGGTCGACGAAGACCTCCTCGTCCCAGATCGGCGCGTACTTGATGCCGCAGTCCTTGGCGGCGCGCAGGGTGTCCTGGTTGTAGTTGCCGAAGGGCGGGCGGAAGAGGGTGGGGCGCTTGCCGTACCGCTTCTCGATCACGTCCTGCATGCCGCAGATCTCGTGCTTCTGGCGGCGGTAGGACAGGGCCGGCAGGTAGGGGTGGTGGAGGGTGTGGTTGTTCAGGACGACGCCCCGGTCCTGCATCTTCTTGAAGTACGGGTAGTCGTCCTTGATCAGGTAGTCGCTGAGGAAGGCCGTGTACGGGATCTTCAGGTCGCTCATCATCCGCAGGAACGCCGGGTCCTTCTCGGCGCCGTCGTCGATGGTGAGGAAGACGACCTTCTCCTTGGTGGGGATCGTGGTGAAGACCGGCGGGAGGTTCAACTCCTCCTGGTCGTCCACCTCGAAGCCCTTGCGGGCGGTGATCTCCGGCTTGTGCGCGGGGGCGGCGGGCGCGGTCAGCGGGACCGTCCGCAGGCCCCAGCGCTTCGCGGCGGCGACCCGGGCGGCATGGGCGGCACGCAGTCGCGTGGCGTACGCGTCGAGGGCACGGGCGGGTGCCGCCTTGAGCACCTGCTGGCCCGGCGCCGGCCGCACCGCATGCCCGTGCCCGCGCCCAGCCCCACCGTCCGGGCCGCCGTCCTGCGCACAGCCGGCGGCGAGGGCGGCGACGGCGAGCACGGCGATTCCGCCACGGACCCGCCGACCCCAGAACGACCCATTTTTGTCATTTTGTACGACTGCTCGCATGGTGCCGGATCCTCGCAGGCCAGGCCCCTGCTCCCGGCCCGACACCGCGGCCGGCGGCACACCATCCACCGACTGGCCCACAATGACCCGGTGAACGACCTCGCCCTCCTCCTCACCCCGCAAGGCCGCGCCCTCCTCCACGAGGTCCGCGACACGGCCCCGGCCGACGAACTGACCGTCGCCACCCGGCTGCGCCGCGAGCACCCCGCCGAACTGGTGTCGGCGGCGCTCGGCCAGGCCCGGCTGCGGCAGCGGGCGGTGGCGAAGTTCGGGGCGCAGGACGCGGCGCGGATGTTCTTCACGCCGAACGGCGTCGAGCAGTCGACGCGGGCGAGCGTGGCGACGTACCGGGCGCGGCGGCTGAAGGCGCAGGGGGTGACGTCGCTGGCCGACCTGTGCTGCGGGATCGGTGGGGACGCGATCGCGCTGGCGCAGGCCGGGATCCGGGTGCTCGCCGTGGACCGGGACCCGCTGACGGCGGCCGTGGCCCGCGAGAACGCGGCGGCGCTGGGTCTCGCCGAGCTGATCGAGGTGCGAGAGGCCGACGTCACCGACGTGGACACGGCGGGCTGGGACGCCGTCTTCGTCGACCCCGCCCGGCGCGGCGGACGCGGCCGGATCTTCGACCCGGAGGCCTACTCGCCGCCCCTGTCCTGGGCGATCGAGGCCGCGCACAAGGCGCCCCGCGCCGCGCTGAAGGTCGCCCCCGGCATCCCGCACGAGGCGGTGCCCGGCGCGGCCGAGGCCGAGTGGATCTCGGACGGCGGGGACGTGAAGGAAGCGGTGCTGTGGTTCGGAACCGAGCCGGGCGCGATGCGCGCGACCCTGCTGCCGGGCCCGCGCACGCTGCTCGGCAGGGGCCTCCCGGATCCCCAAGTCCGTTCCGTGGGGCGCTACTTGTACGAGCCCGACGGCGCCGTCATCCGCGCCCATCTGGTCGCCGAGGTGGCCGAGGAGCTGGACGGCGGCCTGATCGACCCCACGATCGCCTACGTCACCGCGGACGAACTGCACCCGACCCCGTATGCCACCGCCTACGAGATCACCGATCAACTGCCCTTCAATCTCAAGAAGTTGAAGGCGCTGCTGCGGGAGCGGGAGGTCGGGGTGCTGACCGTGAAGAAGCGGGGGTCGGCGGTGGAGCCGGAGGAGTTGCGCAGGAAGGTCAAGCCGCAGGGGCCGAACTCGGCGACGGTCTTCCTGACACGCGTCGCGGGGGCGCCGACCATGTTGGTCGGCGCCCCCGCTTAGGGCGTGACTACCGCTGCCCTACTGGTGGTTGGCCGTCCTGAGCGGTCCCAGGTGCGGATCGGCCGTCACCGGGCCGGACTTGGCCGGGGTGGCGGCGGGTCCCGCGGTGTCCGCGCGCAGTGACTGCGCGCTCGTGGCCGGGACGCCGTTGTAGAACGGCACGTACGTGAACTGGCTGCCGTTCGCGCTCATCGCCGCGCCGGCCGTGTTCAGCGTGCCCGCCGTGACCGAGGACGTGGGTCCGAAGGCGATCGCGGACTGCGTGCCCGCGGACTCACGGAGCAGGTAGCTCTTGGGGTCGGCGGACAGGTCGGGCTTCGAGGTCCACAGCAGCGGCGCGTAGATGTTCATCGCCGCACCCGCCGAGACGCCGTCCCGCCAGGCGCCGGTGTAGGCGAACGCCACCTGACTGGGCACGGTCCACCAGAACTTGGCGAGGGCCACCGAGAGCCCCTCGCTCGTGCCCGAGGTGACCGGGTAGTAGTAGTACGTCGACGGCCACTTGGAGAACGAGGTGTGCGTCAGCGCGTACTTCGCGTCCGAACCGACCGGGATGACCATGGTCTTGTCGGGGTTCACGCTGTTGAGGTACGACTTCACCGCCGACGTCAGCTTCTTGCCGTTGCTGAGGACGAAGGTCGCCGTGCTCGCGGTGCCGTCGGAGCCCGCCGCGGAGGCCGCCGGGAGGGCCGCCTTGTAGTCGGTGCCGCTGGCCAGGAACACGTACTTCGGGGCGGTGGTGATCGCCTTGGACACCTTGACCGAGGTGTCGTAACGGTCCACGCCCGAAAGCCGCTTGGGCACGTAGCCGAGCGCCTTGACCTGGGTGGAGACGTTCGTGGCGAGGGTCGAGGTGCCGCCGAGCAGCCAGACGGACGCGCCCTTCTTCAGGGTGCGCTTCAGCTCGTTCTTCACCGCCGTCGACAGACCCGTCTTCGGGGTCATCAGCACCGGGCCCCGCTTCTTGCCGGCCAGGGCGGGCGCGGTGAGCGAGTACGCCGTGCTGTCGCGGTTGATCAGCACCGCGGACTTGGCGTCCAGCAGGCCGGGCGAGCTGGAGCCGAGGGTGTTCCAGCTCCAGCGGGAGGCGGCGATCGCGGTGGCGTAGCTGTCGCTGCCCCAGACGCGGGCGGTGGTGTTCTTGCGCAGCGGCTGCCAGCTGGGGTTGCTGCCGTGCGCGCCGCCCGGGACCGCGGTGAGGGCGCCGCTCGCCACGTCCGCGTACTCGGTGGTGTGCGTGTCGACGCCGTTCGCCGAGGTCTGCACGTCGAAGACGATCCGGGTGCCGGTGGGCGACCAGGACGGGTTGGCGTAGGAGCGGGCGTCGGTGGTCAGCTGCGTGACGCCGGTGCCGTCGGCCTTCGCCGTGAAGACCTGCCCGTCGCGGACGAAGGCCAGCTTGGTGCCGTCGGGCGACCAGGCGGGCTGCGTGGCGTCGGTGAGGACGCGCTTGACCGTGTTCGTGGACCCCGTGTAGACGTACACGCCCGGGGTGCTTGAGCAGGTGCCGGTGCGGCGCTCGAAGGCGACCAGGCCGGCGGTGTTCACGGTCGGCTCGGTGTCGCAGACCGTGGACGGCTCAAGGGAGTTGGACAGCAGCGGGGCCGGGGCGTAGGAGCCGTCGGAGGGGCCGTAGGCGAGCTGGCCGCCGGTGGCGAAGGCCACGTAACGGCCGCCCCACCCGAAGGTCAGGTCCGTGTAGGTGGCACTGGAGCGCATGCCCTCGGCCCGGGGCAGGGTGATCTTCGTGGTGCCGCCGGTGCGGACGCTGGTGATGGTCTGCCCGTTGATGACGGCGAAGCGGCTGCCGTCCGGCGCCCAGGCCGCGTACTCCCCCGAGCCTGCGCCCGGTACCGCGGTGGCCGCGCCGGTGGCCGGGTCGACCAGCCACGGCCCGTCGGTCAGGATCCTGCCCTCGGTGCCCGGCCAGGGCCCGGCGTCGTCGGCGACGGCACCGGGCGCGGTGGCCAGGGTCCCTACGGCGGCGAGTGCCGCCGCGGTGGCGAGCGCCGCGACATGGCGGCGCGTGAACGGTCTCAAGTTGTTGTCTCCCCCACGGATCGGATGACGTCATCCGGTCGATGTCCGGTCGATTCGATGCCGCGCGCGGCCGGGTCGGCGTCTGTCCCCCAGGCGACCACACAGCCGATGCTCAGCGGCCGGATCACTGTAGTGCGCAACGAGGCGGGAGGGGAACAGAGTTACGAGTAAACAGTGGGGTGGTTCCAGGTCAAGAGCGGCACTTCCCGGCCCGGTCCAGCAGCATCTCCCGCTCCCGCTCGTTGCGCGCGAGCCCCGCCGCCCGTACGAACTCCTCGTGCGCCTCCGCCGTACGCCCCAGCCGCGCCAGCAGGTCGCCGCGGACGCTGGGCAGCAAGTGGTAGTCCTTCAGGGCGGGTTCGGCGGCGAGGGCGTCGACGATCGCGAGCCCTTCGGCCGGTCCCTGGGCCATCGACACGGCGACCGCGCGGTTGAGTTCGACGACCGGGGAGGGCGCGCGGACCGCCAGCAAGCCGTAAAGCGTGGCGATCGTGCGCCAGTCGGTCTCCTCGTAGCGGTACGCGTGGGCGTGGCAGGCGGCGATGGCGGCCTGGAGGGCGTACGGGCCGGGGGCACCGGTGGAGGTGGCGTCGGCGCGGCCCAGGGCGGTGATGCCGCGGGCGATCAGCATGCGGTTCCAGCGGCGGCGGTTCTGGTCGGCGAGCAGCACGGGCTCGCCGTTCGGTCCGGTGCGGGCGGCCGTGCGGGACGCCTGGAACTCCAACAGCGAGGTCAGCGCGTGGACTTCGGGCTCCTTCGGCATCAGCCCGGACAGCACGCGGGCAAGCCGCAACGCGTCCTCGCACAGCGCCGGGCGCAGCCAGTCGTCGCCGGCGGTGGCCGCGTACCCCTCGTTGAAGATCAGGTAGATGACGTCGAGTACGGAGCCCAGCCGGGCCGCTCGCTCGGGGCCGTAGGGCACCTCGAAGTCGACGTTCTTCGTGGCGAGGGTGCGTTTGGCGCGGACGATGCGCTGGGCGACCGTCGGTTCGGGGGTGAGGAAGGCGCGGGCGATCTCGGCGGTGGTGAGGCCGCCGAGCAGGCGCAGGGTGAGGGCGATGCGGGCCTCGGCGGACAGCACGGGGTGGCAGGCGGTGAAGACGAGCCTGAGCAGGTCGTCGTCGATGTCCTCCGGGTCGGCCGGCTCCTCGGGCGGGGCGGTGGTCTCCAGGTCGCGGCCGATCTCCTGGAGCTTGCGGGCGTAGTTCTCCCGGCGCCGGATCAGGTCGACGGCGCGGTGGCGGGCGGTGGCCATGAGCCAGGCGCCCGGGTTGTCCGGCACGCCGTCCCGCGGCCACTGCTCCAGGGCGGCGACGAGCGCGTCCTGGGCGAGTTCCTCGGCGATCCCGATGTCACGGACGATGCGGGCGACGCCGGCGATGATCCGAGGGGATTCGATGCGGAAGACGGTCTCGATGGCGGGACCGGGGTCGGCGGGTGCCGGTCGGTCGTGCGACTGTCGGCCGCCGGGGGGCTGTGGGCTCACAGCCCCCCATTCGACACCCGGACCGGCGCAGGACCAAGGACGACCGGCATACGGACGAGCGCGGCCGCTCAGCCCTCCATGATCTCCCGCACCTCGCAGGTCACCGTCCAGAACTCCTCGTGCACCTTCAGGAACCGCTTGGTCCACTCCAGGGCCTCGGCGCGGTCCTTGCACTGCATGATCGCGTAGCCGCCGACGACCTCCTTGGACTCGGTGAAGGGCCCGTCGGTGACGCTGATCTCGCCGTTCTCCCAGTGCACCTTCATGCCCTGCGCCGTCGGGGTGAGACCGGCGGTGTCGAGCATCACCCCGGCCTTGGTGACCTCCTCGATCAGCTCGCCCATGCGCTGCATCAGCTCGGGGCTGGGTCCCTCGGCGGGGGCGGTCTTCTCGTCGATCTGCACGAGCGACAGGTAACGGGGCATGGTGCCCTCCTCATTCGATGCGGGGCCGGGTCCTTCCCGGCCTCTCACCCCTGCGTCGATCGGGATCCGGCCGGATCGACACGACCGCCGGAATTCTTCGAAGATTTTTTCCCGGGGTACGTTTCCGCAGGCCGAGCCGTTTTCCCGTACAGGAGCCCGCCCACGAGGGCACCGAAGGCGAGCACCGCGGCAGCCCGTCAGCGCAACGACTCCCACAGATCACTCGCCGCCGGCTCCTTCGCCACCACCCGGTTCGAGTCCGACGGTGCCGGTACCACCGGCATCATCACCGTCTTGAGATCGCTCGCCGACAACGACTTCAGGCTCTGCCCGAGACGCATCAGTTCACTCAACGAGTTCAGGCCCGTGTCCGTCGTCAGGCTGTCCGTGACCGCGTCGGCGACCTCGTAGAGCTTGGCTGGGTTCGTGAGGAGGTTCGTGGACGAGATCTGCGTCAACAGGGCTTTTACCAGCTTCTGTTGGAGGCCTATCCGGCCCAGGTCGCTGCCGTCGCCTATGCCGTGCCGCGTCCGCGCCAGCGCCAGCGCCTGCGTGCCGTTGAGGTGGTGCGTGCCCGCCTTCAGGTGCAGGTGGCTGTCGTCGTCGTCGATGTCCTCGTCCGTGGTGACGGTGACACCGCCGAGGGCATTCACCAGCTTCGCGAAGCCCGCGAAGTCGATCTCTATGTAGTGGTCCATGCGGACGTTCGTGATCGACTCGACCGTCTTGACCGCGCACACCGGCCCGCCGACCGAATAGGCGCTGTTGAACATCGAGTTGTACGCCACCGACGTCGAACCCCCGGAGGACAGGGGGCAGGAGGGCCGGGTGACCAAGGTGTCGCGCGGGATGCTCACCACCGTGGCGCTGGTCCGGCCCGCGTCGATGTGCACGACCATCGCCGTGTCCGAGCGCGCGCCCGAGCTGTCGCCCCCGCCGAGCTCCTGGTTCGCCTTGCCGCTGCGCGAGTCCGAGCCCAGCACCAGGATGTTCACGGCACCGGTGGGCAACGGGGACGGCGACACGCTCGCCGAGGCGGACGGGGTGGTGACCCCCGGAGCCGGGCGGTCGTCGCCGAGTGCGCTGTTGATGTCGACGCTCTTGATGTTGTTGTTGAGATGCCAGTAGGCCCAGCCGGCCGCCGCCACGGTCAGCACCAGCGCGCCCGCGAGAGCGAGGCCGACGGCCTTCAGCACGCGTGGCCGCCGGCCCGTTCGTCTGCCCTCGTCGCCGCTCTCGTCTCCCGTCACGGAAGGAACGTAAGTCCGAATTATTAGGAGACTGTTAGGGGAAGCGTCCCAGGACGGTTTTCTTCGGAAAATCTCACATTCTCAGCCGAGCGTCACGGTCGGCACCGGGTTGCTCCCGCTCCACGACCCGTTGAACCCGAAGGTCACCGAGCCCCCGTCCGGCACCGACCCGTTGTACGAGGCGTTCGCGCAGCTCACGGTCGCGCCCGACTGTGCGCAGACCGCGTTCCAGGCCTGCGTGACCTGCTGGCCCGCCCCGAAGGTCCAGTTCGCGTGCCAGGAGGAGAGCGAGGCCCCGGAGCAGGCGATCGTCACCTGGCCCGTGAACCCGGTGTTCCACTGGCTGGTCACCCCGTACGTCGCCTTGCAGGCGCCTGTCGGCGGGGTCGTCGTGCCTCCGCCCAAGGCTTCCGCGATCGCGTAGTACGCCGGTTTCGGCCCGTAACTCTCGTCGTACGGTGTCGCCGCCCCGTACCCCGGGAACGTGCTCGGCACCCAGGAGTCGGAGTCGGTGAAGCCCCAGACGGTGACGTTGACGCAGCGGGTGACGGCCACGCACGCGGCGACCACGGCCTTGTAGTCGGCGGCCTGCTGGGCGAGCTTCGCGCTGTCCGCCGGCAGTGCCATCCGTACGTCCAGCTCGGTGATCGCCACGTCGACGCCGAGGTCGGCGAAGCGCTGGATGTTCTGCTGGAGGGTGGCCGGGACCTGGCCGAGGATCAGGTGGGCCTGGAGACCGACGCCGTCGATCGGGACGCCCGCCGCCTTCAGGGACTTGACCAGGTTGTACAGGGCGGTCGACTTCGCGTTGACACCCTCGACGTTGTAGTCGTTGATGTACAGCTTGGCGGCCGGGTCGGCCGCGCGGGCCCAAGTCAGCGCCTGCGCTATGTAGTTGGCGCCAAGGCCGTTGTACCAGAGGGTCGAGCGGTAGGTGCCGTCCTCGTTGAACGCCTCGTTGACCACGTCCCACGCGGCGATCTTGCCCTTGTAGCGGCCGACCTCGGTGTTGATGTGGTTCTGGAGGAGCGTGCCGAGCTGGGCCGACGTCCAGCTGCCGTTCGTCAGCCAGCTCGGGTTCTGGCTGTGCCAGACCAGGGTGTGGCCGCGTACCTGCTGGTTGTGGGCCTGCGCGAAGGCGACGATCTGGTCGGCCTCCGCCCAGTTGAAGGAGCCCTGGGTCGGCTCGACCGACCCCCACTTCATGGCGTTGCCGGGGGTGAGCGAGTTGAACTGCGCCCCCGCGATGTCGCCGTACGACCCGGTCAGCTTGGAGCCGGTGACCGCCGTACCGACGACCTTGCCCTTCGCGGCGGCCAGATCGCGCAGTGGAGTGTCGGCCGCGTGCGCCACGGGTGCCGTGACCAGCATCGCGGCGCCGACCACAACTGCCGCCAGCGACAAGCCCGTTCCCGGTAAGCCTGTTCTCAGAGATCTCATGCGGGTGCCTCCGAAAGTTTCGGTCGATGAACCGATTGGCTTCGGAGGAGTGTGGGCGCGCCCGCACCACCCGTCAATACGTCACCTTCCGGCCACCGGCGGCGCCCCCGTGCTGCTGCGCACCACCAGGCTCGTCGCCAGCTCCACCCGCGTGGCCACCGGCGGTTGATCCTCGCGCCCCAGGTCGAGGACGAGCTTGCCCGCCGCCTCGGCCATCTCCATCAACGGCTGCCGTACGGTCGTCAGCGGCGGCCCGATCCAGCGGGCGATCGGCAGATCGTCGAAGCCGACCACGCTCAGGTCCTCCGGGATGCGCAGCCCCAACTCCCGCGCGGCCTCGTAGAGTCCGAGCGCCTGGAGGTCGTTGAGGGCGAAGACGGCGGTCGGGCGGTCCGGGCGGCGCAGCAGCTCCAGACCGTGCCGGTAGCCGGCCTCGTGGTGGAAGTCGCCGGTCGCGATCAGCGCCGGGTCGACCGGCAGGCCCGCGGTCTCCAGCGCGGCCCGGTAGCCGTCCACCCGCGCGCGGCTGCACATCATGCGGGTCGGCCCGGTGATCGCGCCGATGCGGGTGTGACCGAGGTCGATCAGGTGCCGGGTGGCGGCCAGGCCGCCCTGCCAGTTGGTGGCGCCGATCGAGGGCACGTCCACACCGGGGTCGCCGGCCGGGTCCATCACCACAAACGGGATGGAGCGGCTGGTCAGCAGGGCGCGCTGGGACTCGTCGAGTCCGGACAGTACGAGGATCACGCCGTGCGGCCGGCGGGCGGCGACCTGGTCGGCCCAGGTCCGCCCGGGTGTCAGCCGCCCCGCGCTCTCGCTGAGCACCACGCTCAGACCGTGCTCCCGGGCCACGTTCTCCACGCCCCGGATGACCTCCATCGCCCAGGCGCTCTCCAGTTCGTGGAAGACGAGGTCGATCAGGGGTGAGCGGCTGGCCTCGGCGCGGCGGCGCCGGTAGCCGTGCGCGCGCAGCAGGTCCTCGACGCGGCTGCGGGTGGCCGGGGCCACGTCCGCACGGCCGTTGAGGACCTTCGAAACAGTCGGCGCGGACACGCCGGCCTCGCGGGCGATCTCCGCGAGGGTCGCCGTCTGCGAGGACCGGCCTGCCGTCGGCGTCGCCGTCCGGGTTTCCACGGGCTCCGGGGGTGTCATGGCGGCGATCGTATCCCTGCGCGACCTCTTGACGAACCCCACACACCGCCCTAGGTTCCCGGAACATTCGATAGATGCGTCGAAACATTCGCGAGAGGGTCAGCCACACCCCCTCGACCAGAGCAGGAGTTTCATGACCACCGCCCCCTGGCGTGACCCAGCCCTGCCCACCGCCGCCCGCGTCGACGACCTCCTCTCCCGGATGACCCTCCAGGAGAAGACCGCCCAGCTGTACGGCGTCTGGGTGGGCGCCGCCACGGACGGCGACGGAGTCGCGCCCCTACAGAGCGAGATGACCGCCGCCTACGACTGGGACGAGCTGATCACCCACGGCCTGGGCCAGCTCACCCGCTCCTTCGGCACCGCCCCCGTCGACCCCGCCCTCGGCGCGCGCGCACTGGCCCTCGCCCAGCACCGGATCGCGGCGGCGGGCCGGTTCGGCATCCCGGCGATCGCCCACGAGGAGTGCCTGGCCGGCTTCACCGCCTGGGGCGCCACCGCCTACCCCGTGCCCCTCGCCTGGGGCGCCACCTTCGACCCGCCCCTGGTCGAGGAGATGGCCCGCGCCATCGGTCACGACCTGCGCGCGGCCGGCGTCCACCAGGGCCTCGCCCCCGTCCTGGACGTCGTCCGCGACCCGCGCTGGGGCCGGGTCGAGGAGACCATCGGCGAGGACCCGTACCTGGTCGGGACGGTCGGCGCGGCCTACGTCCGGGGGCTGGAGTCGGCCGGGATCATCGCCACCCTCAAGCACTTCGCCGGGTACGCCTCCTCGGCGGGCGCCCGCAATCTCGCTCCCGTGCGCGCGGGCGTCCGCGAGTTCGCGGACATCACCCTGCCGCCCTTCGAGATGGCGTTGCGCGAGGGCGGCGCGCGTTCGGTGATGGCCGCGTACACCGACACGGACGGCGTCCCGGCCTCGGCGGACCCGGGACTCCTGACCCAACTCCTGCGCGAGGACTGGGAGTTCACCGGAACGGTGGTCGCCGACTACTTCGGCATCGGCTTCCTCCAGACCCTGCACCGGGTGGCGGGCACCCCGGCCGAGGCGGCGCACGCGGCGCTGGCGGCCGGGATCGACGTGGAGCTGCCGACGCTGAAGTGCTACGGGCAGCCGCTGCTCGACGCGGTGCGGGCGGGTGAGGTGCCCGAGGCCCTCGTCGACCGGGCCGCTCACCGAGTGCTGGTGCAGAAGTGCGAGTTGGGGCTGCTGGACGAGGGCTGGAGCCCGGAGCCGACGGAGACGATCGACCTGGACTCGACCACCAACCGCGCGCTCGCCCGGCGCCTGGCCGAGGAGTCGGTGGTGCTGCTGGACAACCCGGACGGCGTCCTGCCCCTCTCCCCCGACACCCGGATCGCGGTGGTCGGCCCGCGCGCCGCCGACTCCCTTGCCATGCTCGGCTGTTACTCCTTCCCGTCCCACGTGCTCACCCACCACCCCGAGGTGCCGATGGGCATCGAGATCCCGACCGTCCTGGAGGCGCTGCGGGCCGAACTCCCGGACGCCAAGGTGACGTTCGCCGAGGGCTGCGGGGTGTCCGACCCGGACGACTCGGGGTTCACGGAGGCGGTGGCACGCACGTCGGAGGCGGACGTGTGCGTGGCGGTGCTCGGCGACCGGGCGGGCCTGTTCGGGCGGGGCACCTCCGGCGAGGGCTGCGATGTGGCGGACCTGCAACTCCCGGGCGTCCAGGGCGACTTGCTGGACGCGCTGGTCGCCACGGGGGTCCCGGTGGTCCTGGTCCTGCTCACCGGCCGCCCCTACGCCCTGGGCCGCTGGCACGGCCGACTGGCCGCCGTGGTCCAGGCGTTCTTCCCGGGGGAGGAGGGCGGCCCGGCAGTCACGGGGGTGCTGTCGGGCCGCGTCAACCCGTCCGGGCGGCTACCGGTGAGCGTCCCGCGGGTGCCGGGCGGCCAGCCGTGGACCTACCTCCAGCCGCCCCTCGGTCTCGCGGGCGAGGTCAGCAACCTCGACCCGACTCCGCTGTACGCCTTCGGCGAGGGGCGGTCCTACACGACGTTCGCCTGGGAGGACTTCACCGGCGGCTCCGCCCAGGAGATCGGCACGGACGGTACGTACGATCTCGCGCTGACCGTCCGGAACGCCGGGGAGCGGGCGGGGGCGGAGGTCGTCCAGCTGTACCTGCACGACCCGGTGGCCTCGGTGACCCGCCCTGATGTCCGGCTGATCGGTTACCAGCGTGTGGAGTTGGAGCCGGGTGAGGCTCGCCGGGTGACGTTCCGATTCCACGCGGACCTGTCGGCGTTCACCGATCGGCGGGGGGTCCGGGTGGTGGAACCGGGTGCGCTGGAACTACGGCTCGGCGCGTCCAGCGCGGACATCCGGCATACGGCACGCATTCAACTCACGGGTCAGCTGAGGGAGTTGGACGCTTCCCGCGTACTGCGCTGTGCGACGAAGGTGGACCAGGCGGCGGGGCCGACGGTGAGGTGAGGGCGGGTGCGGTCTTTGGTGTCGCGGATGTGGATGGTGGCGGGGGTGAGGGCGACCTCTATGCAGTTGTCGCCCTCGGTGCCGCTGTAGCTGGACTTGAACCAGGCCAGCTGAGTGGTGTCGCTCATAGCTCTCCTCTGATGCGCTCCAGCAGGCTCACGGAGTCCAGCGGGCTGAGAGCCTGTGAGCGGAGTGTTGCATAGCGGCGGTGCAGGACGGCGGCCACTTTCGGGTCAGTGATCAACTGGCCGGTCTTCTGCCCCTCCGAGTAGGCAAGGTGCCCGCCCTCCTGCGTCTCCAGCAGCGCCAACGGCCCGTCAAGGCCCGCGTGCACCTGGCAGTCGAGCGACATCACCTGGATCTCCACATTGCGGAGTTGGGCATAGCCCAACATGTGGTCCAACTGGACTCGCGCAACCTCTGCGCCGCCCAACTGCCGCCGCACGATGTGCTCGTCCATGACGAAGCTGAAGGACGTGTTGGGGCGCTCGGTGAGCATCCGCTGACGCTCCATACGTGCCACCGCCTGTGCATCCACCTGCTCGTCCGACAACGGCGGAATGCTGTTCCCGAACACCGCCCGCGCATACGGCTCCGACTGCAACAGCCCCGGAACCAACCGGCATTCATAGGTCGCCAGACTCACCGCCTCCCGCTCCAGCTGGGCCCACCTCCGGAACCACGCCGCGAACCCCGGTTGCCGCCCCACCCTCCCGAACGCCTTGCGGAGCGCCCCCGTGTTGCCAAGTGCCGGCTCCGCCATCTCCACGAACTGCTCGTCCGCGAGCCGCCGTCCCAACTCGATGGACGCGATGGAGTGCTTGGACAGATGAACCCGCTCCCCCAACTCCTCCCGGCTCATTCCCGCATGCTCCCGCAGCCCCTGCACGAACGCGCCGAACGTCCTCATGCTGTCCGACGCCTCGGGCTCCCCGCCTACCTCGATGCCACCGCTCATGCACTCAGAGTGACGAATCTCGGCCCACCGCGCACCCATATCCATTAAACGGATAGATCCATCCACTTACTGCTACCGTGGATCTCATGACACAGAAAAGAACCTGGCTGTCGCTGGGAGCCGTCGTGCTGGTCGTGAACGCCCTCCAGTGGGTGATCTCGGAGGCGGTCACCGCCGGGGCGTGGAAGAGCCCGTCCTACCGCTACGCCTACAACTACATAAGCGACCTGGGCGTACCCGACTGCGGCGTGGAGTTCCAGGGCCGCGACATCTGCTCGCCGTCGCACGACGTGATGAACACGTCGTTCATGGCCCAGGGGATCCTGTTCGCGATCGGCGTGCTGCTGCTGGCCCGCATGCTGGAGGGCAGGACGCGGCGGATCGTGTCGGTGCTCGCGGTCGCGCACGGCGTGGGGTTCGTGATGGTCGGGATCTTCCACGGTTCGCCGGACGGGGCGTCGTACGTGCTCGCCCTGCACCTCGTGGGCGCGCTGATCGGCATCGTGTGCGCGAACACGGTGGTGATCATGGCGGGGCGGATCAAGAGCCTGGACCTGCCGAAGCCGTACCGCGTCTTCAGTGTGACGGTCGGTGTCCTCGGCCTGGTGAGTGAGCTGGGCGTGGGGATCTCGACCAGCACGGCCGGGGCGTTCGAGCGCGGCGGCGTCTACTCGTGGCTGCTGTGGAGCGTCGTGACCGGCGTACTGCTGCTGGCCAGGAACCTGCGCCGGCCGGCCGTCGTGGAGAATGCCTTGGTGTGAGCGAGGACAGGCAACGCCCGCTGCGCGCGGACGCGGAACGGAACCGACGGCTGATCATGGACACGGCCGAGCGCCTGTTCGCGGAGCGGGGCTCGGTGGCCACGCTCAACGAGATCGCGCACGAGGCCGGCGTCGGGGTCGGCACGGTGTACCGCCGCTTCCCGGACCTCGCCTCCCTGATGAACGCGCTGTTCGCCGAGCGGTTCACCACGTTCCTCCAGCTCGCGGAGACCGCTGCCGACCACGCGGAGGCGGGCCAGGCGCTGCGGCACTACCTCGTGGAGGCGGCGCGCCGGCGGGCCGGTGACCCGGCGCTGGACGTGATCCTCGCCCACGCGGACCTGGAGGTGGCGCCGGCCGCGGGGATGCGCGACGAGCTCGGCCGCCGGGTGGACGCCCTGGTGGAACGGGCCGTGGCGGCGGGCGCGGTCCGCGAGGGCTTCGCCAGCACCGACGTGTACGCCTACCTGTACATGATCGGCGCCGTCGCCGACCGCACCCGTGACGTCGCGCCGGACGCCTGGCTCCGCTATGTCGACGTCCTGCTGAGGGGCTTCGGCCTGGAACCGGCGACGGCGATGCGGCAGCCCGCGATGACCGACGCGCAGATCCTCGGCACCTGGCCGAAGCCCTGAGCGGACCGGCGCCGCGCCGGTACAAGGCTGGTCGAACCGGGCACCCTGGAACTACCGTTGGTGAGATCCGGTACACGGGGGACACGGGGGAACGTGATGGGCAGGTACGTACATCAGGAGTTGCTGGCAGCGCTGGCGATGCTGGCCGGCATCGCCGTCGGCGTGGCGGTGGCGGTCGAGGTACGGGACGAGGACCCGATGTCGGGCCGCGGCGTGGCCGTGACGGCCGCATTCGCGGTCGCCTACCTCGTCGCGACGGCGCTGCTCAGGTCGAGCCGGCTCAAGTGGATCGGAAAGGTGCGGGAGTTCGACGCCGCGGTGCCGCGGCCGGGTGCCGACACGCCGGCCGACCGCGTCTACTACGTGCGGATGCTCGTGCTGTTCGTGCTCGCCGCCGTGTTCACCTCGTACCTCGGGTTCGCGGTGTTCATCCCCCTGATGCTGGGCCTGAACTGGCTCATCCAGGGCGCGGTGGCCGCCCGTTGGGAGCGCCGGAACGGCAAGGTGCTGTGGCGCGGGTACCGCAGGGACGAGCCGTGGAAGCTGTCGTACACGTCCGCTAGTCCGTCCCCAGTGACTCGAACCGCCACCGATGGACCGGCCGTGTGATCAACTCGCCGTCCGGCTCCGGGAGTTCGGGCAGCTCGGCGTCGTAGGCCGCGTCCCACCAGGTGATGACGAGGACGCGGTCCTGCGGGCCGCGGAAGGACTCCCGGCGCACGGGTGTCAGCGGCAGCTCCAACTCCCGTGCCCAGGCGAGCAGTTCGGCGCCCCGACCCTCGACGGCCCGCGCCTCCCACATCAACGCGACGGTCACGAGTACAGGTTGTCCTTGCTGACCTCGTGCACATGGTCGTGGTCGTGCGCGTGGTGGTGGCCCGGCACATGCGTCTCGGTCACCGGCAGCGACGAGTCCGCCGACAGATCCCAGTCGGAGGCGGCCCGGTTCCGCGCGACCATCTCGGCACCGAGCGCCGCGACCATCGCGCCGTTGTCCGTGCACAACTTGGGCCGCGGCACCCGCAGTCGGATGCCGGCCGCCTCGCACCGCTCCTGGGCCAGCGCCCGCAGCCGCGAGTTGGCGGCCACCCCGCCGCCGATCATCAGGTGGTCGACGCCCTCGTCCTTGCAGGCCCGTACGGCCTTGCGGGTCAGCACGTCGACAACGGCCTCCTGGAAGGAAGCCGACACGTCCCGCACCGGCACGTCCTCACCGGCCGCCCGCTTGGCCTCGATCCAGCGGGCCACGGAGGTCTTGAGCCCGGAGAAGGAGAAGTCGTAGGCCGGATCGCGCGGCCCGGTGAGCCCGCGCGGGAACGCGATCGCCTTCGGGTCGCCCTCCTTCGCGTACCGGTCGATGACCGGGCCGCCGGGGAAGCCCAGGTTGAGCACGCGGGCGATCTTGTCGAAGGCCTCGCCCGCCGCGTCGTCGATGGTCGCGCCCAAGGGCCGTACGTCCGACGTGATGTCGGTCGAGAGCAGCAACGACGAATGACCGCCGGAGACCAGCAGGGCCATCGTCGGCTCGGGCAGCGGGCCGTGCTCCAGCTGGTCCACGCAGATGTGCGAGGCCAGGTGGTTGACGCCGTAGAGGGGCTTGCCGAGCGCGTAGGCGTACGCCTTGGCGGCGGTGACGCCGACCAGGAGGGCGCCGGCGAGCCCGGGACCGGCGGTGACCGAGATCCCGTCCAGGTCCTTCGCGCTCACCCCTGCCTCCTTCAGCGCGCGCTCGATCGTCGGCACCATCGCCTCCAGGTGCGCCCGGGAGGCGACCTCGGGGACGACACCGCCGAAGCGGGCGTGCTCGTCGACGCTGGAGGCGATGGCATCGGCGAGCAGGGTGGTGCCGCGGACGATGCCGACGCCGGTCTCGTCGCAGGAGGTCTCGATGCCGAGGACGAGCGGCTCGTCCCGGGTGTCAGCCATTGATCTCGGTTCCTCGCACTGAAGTCGTGGGGTCGGTCAGACGCATCACCAGCGCGTCCACGTTGCCGGGCTGGTAGTAGCCGCGGCGGAATCCGATGGCCTCGAAGCCGAAGCGCTCGTAGAGCTTCTGGGCGCGGATGTTGTCGATCCGGCACTCCAGCATCACTTCGGCGCACTCGAAGGCCGTGGCCGCGCGCAGCAGTTCGGTGAGGATCAGTCCGCCGAGGCCGGTGCCCCAGTGGTCGCGGGCGACCGCGATGGTCTGCACGTCGCCCAGGTCACCGGAGGCGGCGAGGCCCCCGTACCCGACCGTCCGTCCTGCGCCGTCCTCGGCGACGACGTAGCGGCGGGTCGCCTCGGCGCCGCGCGCGTGGGCCAGTTCGGACCAGAACATGCCCCGGGACCACGTGTCCTCGGGGAAGAGTTCCTTCTCCAGCTCCAGCACGGAGTCGATGTCCCACCAGCGCATCTCGCGCAGTCGGGGGGTCGCGGGTGTGGTCACTTGGGGGTGACCACCTTGTAGTTCTTGGGGACCTGGGCATCGGGCCGGCGCAGATACAGCGGCCGGGGCGGGGGCAGTTCCTCACCGGCCGCCAGTCTCTCGGCGGCCAGCCCCGCCAGCGCGGCGGCCGACACGTGCTCCGGCTCGTGCGCCTGCGGGAAGGTGTCCGGGTACAGCAGCGCGCCCGCGCCGACGGCCGGCATCCCGGCCACCCGCTCGGCGATGTCGGCGGGCCGGTCGACGGCGGGGTCGGTCAGCCGGGTGCGCGAGTCGGCGTACGTCGCCCAGTAGACCTCTTTGCGCCGGGCGTCGGTCGCGACGACGAAGGGCTGCCCCACCCCGACATCGGCGGCGTACGCGAGACCGTCCAGCGTGCACAGTCCGTGCACGGGGACGCCGAGCGCGAGCCCGAACGTGTCGGCGGTCATCAGCCCGACCCGCAGTCCCGTGTACGGACCGGGCCCGATCCCTACGACGATCCCGGTGACGGCGTCGAGCCTCAGCCCGGCGTCGGCGAGCACACGGTCGACGGCCGGCAGCAGCAGCTCCCCGTGCCGACGCGCGTCCACCTGGCTCGACGAGGCGATGACGTCCGTACCGTCGTGCAGCGCGACGGTGACGGCGGGGGTGGCGGTATCCAGAGCGAGCAAGAGCACACAAACAGCCTACGGCTCCCCGGGCTCCCTGTCGGACGTCCCACCACCACGCCCTCATTCACACCCGGGGTGTGCCCGAACGGGCTGTGAGGGCGGGCCGCGCGGGGCACCCGAACGGACCGGCGACGACTCGGGCACGGCGGCCCGGACCTGCGGACGTTCACTGCTACGGTCGCCGGGAATCGCTACGTACGACGTGATGGCTGAGGTGGGCGACGGTGGCAGGCGGCAGCTCCGGGTTCGTGTTGGGACTCACCACGGCGGCGCTCGCGTCGGTCGGTTTCCTCGCCTACCAGGCGTCCGCGAGCGTCCCGGCCGGCCTTTCGGGACCGGACAAGAGCGGCAAGCCCTCGGTGGCCGCCTCGAAGGCGCCCCGCGACAAGAAGAACCCCGTGGCCCTGCCCGCCGGCTCCGGCAAGGGCGAGCGGGTCGTGTACTCGGTGGACGACGACCGCGTGTGGCTGGTCGGCGCGCGCGACAAGGTCCGGCGCACCTTCAAGGTCACCCCGGGCACCGTCGACCCGTCCCTGGGCAGCTACTCGGTCACGTCCCGTTCGAACGCCATCACCGGAACGGACGGCACCCCCATCGAACACGTGGTGCGCTTCGCCACGGAGGACGGCGTGGCCATCGGCTTCAGCGCGGCCGTGGAGAACGCGCCGTCCCCGACCCCCGGCGCGTACGTGCGCACGGGCGGCATCCGCGAGTCCCGCGCGGACGGCGACGCGATGTGGGAGTTCGCGACGATCGGCGAGCCGGTCGTGGTGATCCGCTGAGCAGGCGGATCCCCTGAGGTCAGGCCGCTTTGCGGTGCTCGGCCGGCGGCTGGGCCACCTCGGGGTCCGGCAGGCGCGGCGGGGTGGAGACGGCCCGCGCGGCGGCGCACGAGGCCAGCAGGTCCCGCATGGACACCCCGGACGCCCGGTGCGCGGGCACCTCGTCCCGTTCCACTCGTTCCGTGACCGACATGGACGCCTCCTGGGTTCGGGGGCGGGCGTAGTTAGGCAGACCTAACTACCGATTGAGTACCATGTGACCACGCACAAGACACCAAACGCAATATCTTGCCGACGCGTTGTCGGAACCTTCATCAAAACCGACCATTCGCCGTCAGGCGGACAGCACGCTCAGGCCGACAGCACACTCAGGTCGGCGGCGGCCCACCGCTCCCCCAGCCCCGTCAGCGTCACGTGCCGCACCTCGTCCGTGGTGTCCCCGACGGCCCGGTGGATGACGACGTTCAGCCGGTCGTCGGTCAGCTCCTCGACCTTGCCCTCGCCCCACTCCACGACGATCACCGAGTCGGACAGCGAGACGTCGAGGTCGAGGTCCTCCATCTCGTCCAGCCCGCCGCCCAGGCGGTACGCGTCGACGTGGACCAGCGGCGGCCCCTCCCCCAGCGAGGGATGCACGCGTGCGATCACGAACGTCGGCGAGGTGACCGCGCCCCGCACCCCGAGCCCCTCGCCGAGCCCCCGGGTGAGCGTCGTCTTGCCCGCGCCGAGCTCCCCGTTGAGCATCACGAGGTCGCCGGCGCGCAGCAGTTTCGCAAGCCGGCGGCCCAACTCCCGCATCTGGTCGGGGGAGGTGACGGTCAGTTCGGTCTCAGCCCGGCTGTGCGGTGCCGCTGGTGCTTCCATAGCCACCCACGGTAGCTCCTGCCGGTACGGCGCCCGCACGGGTCAGCAGGTCCGCGAGCCGGTCCGTGACCACCTCCGGGTGCTCCAGCATGACCAGGTGCCCGGCGTCCGGGACCAGCACCAGCTCGGCGTCCGGCAGCAGGTCGGCGATGGCCTCGCTGTGCTCGCTGGGCGTGACGAGGTCCTTGACCCCGGCAAGCACCAGCACCGGCAGCTCCTTGAAGTGGGCGAGCGCCAGCGTCTTGTCGTGGTCGGTGAACGCCGGGTAGAACTCGGCGACCACGTCGATCGGCGTGGACTCGATCATCCGCTCCGCGAACCGCTCGACCGCCGGATCGATGTCCCGGGTCGCGAACGAGTACCGCTTGATGATCCCGGCGAACAGGTCGGCGGTGGCCCGCCGTCCCTTCTCCACCAGCGCCGCCTGCGTCCCGAGCGCCTTCAGCACGCCCGGCAGGATCCGCCGCACCGCGTTGACCCCGGCCACCGGCAGCCCGAAGTTGACCTCGCCGAGCCGTCCGGACGACGTACCGATGAGCGCGACGCCGAGCACGCGGTCGCGGATCAGCTCGGGGTACTGGTCGGCCAGGGCCATCACCGTCATTCCGCCCATGGAGTGTCCGACCAGCACGATCGGCCCCTCGGGCACGGCCGCGTCGAGCACGGCCTTCAGGTCGCGGCCCAGTTCGTCGATGGTGACCGGCACGCCGTCCTGGTGCTGCCGCACGCCCCGCCCGGACCGCCCGTGGCTGCGCTGGTCCCAGTACACGGCGCGGACGACACCGCGCAGGGCGGCCCGCTGGAAGTGCCAGGAGTCCTGGCTGAGGCAGTAGCCGTGGCTGAAGACGACGGTGACGGGAGCGGGCGCCTTGCGGCCGAACAGCCGGCGCCGGCGCGGACCGATCGAGGGCACGGCCTCGGGGTCGACGTCGTCGACCTCGTAGTACAACTCCGTGCCGTCGTCGGCGTACGCCCTGCCGGGCATGCCGCGCAGCCCGCCGTACGGTCCCGTCGAGTCGAGCGCGAGCTTGGCCTTCTGGCGCATCCCGCGGCCGACCGTCAGCCGCTCGATGGCGACACCGGCCGCCGCGCCCGCCGCGATCACGCCTATCGCGGCGCCCGCGATCCCGGTCGCCCTGCGCCAGTTGCCGCCCGCCGCCGTGGCGGAGGCTACGGCTGCGACGGCCTCGACGGCCTCCGCACTGCTCTCGCTCACGTGTATCGCTCCTCTTCGCCGGACTGCTGTTCGCCGGATCGGGTGATGGTGTGGCACAGGTCGTGAGGTGTCCCCGAGGGGGTTACCCCACCTGTTCCCTGTTCACAGCTCGTTCCTCGTTCAAGTAGCCGTATTCACATAGACGCGAGGAACGCGCGTTCCGATGCGCGTGACGATCTCGTACGCGATGGTGCCCGCGGCCTGCGCCCAGTCCTCGGCCGTGGGCTCGCCCCGGTCGCCGGGTCCGAACAGCACCGCCTCCGTGCCGGGCGGCGGCTCGTCCCCGCCCAGGTCGACGACGAACTGGTCCATCGCGACCCGCCCCGCGACCGTCCGCCACTTGCCGTCGACCAGGACGGGCCCGGTGCCGGAGGCGTGCCGCGGGATGCCGTCCGCATAGCCGACGGGCACGAGGCCGAGGGTGGTCTCGCCGGGGGTGGTGTAGTGATGCCCGTAACTGACGCCGTGACCCCCGGGGACGTGCTTCACGAGGGCGATGTTCGCCGCGAGCGTCATCACCGGGCGCAGTCCGAAGTCGGCCGGGGTGCCGACCTCCGGACTGGGCGAGATGCCGTAGAGGGCGATCCCGGTGCGGACGAGGTCGAAGTGGGCCTCGGGGAGCGTGAGCGTGGCCGGCGAGTTGGCGATGTGCCGCACCTCGGGGCGCACGCCCTGGCCCTCGGCGTACGCCAGCATCTCCCGGAAGAGGGTGAGCTGGGCGGCGATGGAGGGATGCCCCGGCTCGTCGGCGCAGGCGAAGTGGGACCAGAGCCCGGTGATCCGGACCAGCCCCTCCGCCTCGGCGCGCAGGGCGGCGCCGACCAACTCGGCCCAGTCGTCGCCCGGTTGGCACCCGTTGCGCCCGAGTCCCGTGTCGGCCTTGAGCTGCACGCGCGCGGGGATCCCGGCGGCGCGCGCGGCCTCCGTGACCTCCTCCAGGGCCCACATCCCGCTGACGGACACGTCGATGTCGGCCTCGATCGCCTCACGCCAGGGTCCGCCGGGCGTCCACAGCCAGCACATGACCCGCACCCGCTCGGGCGTGAGCCCCTCGGCCCGCCGCAGCGCGAGCGCCTCCTCGGGCGTCGCCGTGCCGAGCCAGCCGGCCCCCGCCTCGACGGCCGCGCGGGCGCACGACACCGCACCGTGGCCGTACGCCTCGGACTTCACGACGGCCATGAGCCGCGCACCCGGCGCCAGAGCGCGCAGGGTCCGCACATTGGCCCGCAGGGCGGCCAGATCGATCTCGGCACGGGCGCGCAGCGGTGCGGTCGGGGCGGTGGCTGTCTCATTCATGACGTCCCCAGTCTCTCAGAGGCGTGCGACAACACCGGGAACCCGTCCGGTGGTCCGGCGCAAGGGCGTTCCCGGCCGAGGTGCGCGTCCGCGGGAAAGGAGTGCGCGCCGGCGCGAAAGACGGCCGTACCGGCCCGCTGTGAGAGTCGTTCCGGCAGCACGACTCACACCACCACCGAAGGACACGCATGCCCTCGTCACCGGAAATGTCACCGGACACGTCACCTGTAGTACAGACCGTCCGCGGCCCCGTGGCGGCGAGCGACCTCGGCACCGTGCTGATGCACGAGCACGTCTTCGTCCTCAGCGAGGAGCTGCGGCAGAGCCTGCCGGAGACCTGGGACGAGCAGGAGCGGATCGCCGACGCGGTGACCCGGCTGAAGGCCCTGGCCGCGACCGGCGTGACCACGATCGTCGATCCCACCGTCATCGGCCTCGGCCGCGACGTCGCGCGCGTGGCCGAGGTGAACGCCCAGGTCGACCTCAACATCGTCGCGGCCACCGGCGTGTACACGCTCACCGACGTCCCCCACTTCTTCCGCTACCACGGACCGGGCACGCTCCTCGGCGGCCCCGAGGCCATGACCGAGCTGTTCGTGCGCGAACTCGCCGTGGGCATCGCGGACACCGGCATCAGGGCCGCGTTCCTCAAGTGCGCGATCGAGAACGAGCTCACCCCGGGCGTGGAGCGGGTGCTGCGCGCGGTGGCCCAGGCCCATCTGCGCACCGGCGCCCCGATCACCGTGCACACCAGCGCGCAGGCCCGTACCGGGCTGGTCGCGCAGGACATCCTGCGCGGCGAGGGCGTGGACCTCGGGGCGGTGGTCATCGGCCACAGCGGTGACACCGCCGACCTCGACCACCTGCACCGGCTCATCGACAACGGCTCGTACGTCGGCATGGACCGCTTCGGCCTCGACATCCTGCTGCCGGGCGACCAGCGGGTGGCGACGGTCGCGAAGCTCGCGGCCGAGGGCTTCGCCGACCGGATGGTGCTGTCGCACGACGCGTCCTGCCACATCGACTGGTTCCCGCCGGGCGTGCGCGAGCGGATCGCGCCGAACTGGCACTACACGCACCTGCACGACGAGGTGCTCCCGGCACTGCGCGCCGCGGGCGTCACGGCGGACCAGCTGACGACCATGCTGGTCGACAACCCGCGCCGCTACTTCACGCCCCTCGCCTAGTTGCCGGGCCGGTGTCCCCACACGTACACCCGGTCGCCCTTCTTCAGCACACCCCACAGCTTCCGGGCGTCGCCGAGCCGTAGGTTGACGCAGCCCCAGGACCCGGTAGTCGTGTAGATGCTCCCGTAGACGGCGTGGAAGGCCTGCCCGCCGTCGAAGAACTGGGCATACGGCATGGGCGAGTTGTACAGCGTCGACCAGTGGTTCTTGTGCTTCCAGAAGACCTTGTGCCACCCGAGCCGGGTCCGGTGCCCGGTGCGCCCGCTGCGCATCGGCACCGGCCCGAAGACGACCTTCTTGCCCTTCTGCACCCAGGTCAGCTCGCGATTGAGATCGACACAGGCGACCCGGTACGACTTCACCGGGCACAGCTTCTTGGCGTTGGGATTCTTCCGGGCCCCGATGTACTGCATGGTCGCCCAGGTCACGGGCCCGGCGAACCCGATAGCGGGCTTGATCTTCTGCTTCAACTGAAAGTTCCGGATGGCCTTGCAGTCGGCGGCCGACTGCTTCCCGTCCGCCTTGCGCTTCAACCACCGCTCGACCGGCCGCTGATAGGGCCCGGTCCGCTTGCTGCACGCCACCTTCGCGACGGCGTCCCCGAGCGGCACGTACTCGACGAGGTCGTACGTCCCCTCCGCCGCGTCCCGCGGTTCCACGGCATCCTCCGCCCGCGTGGGCGTGTACACCTGCGGCGGCAACACCTGGTCGGGCGTATCGATCTGCCAGGGCTGATACGGGCCCGGAGCCACCCCGGGCACCAGCTCGGCCTCCGGACCGGAAACGGCGGGAGCGGGCGGCACGGGCGCGGCCCAGGCGGTACCGCCGGAAAGGGCCGTGACGGGAAGGGCCGTCACGACGGCGAGGACCACGGCAACACTGCGACATGCGATACGTCTGCTGATCATGCGATCAGAGAAACGTGCCCGGCGCCCGGGACAGGGGTGGCACGCGGACGGGGTCACCCATACGTATCCGCGCGGACCCCCTCATTGGTCCTCTGTGCCGACCTCGTCCTACTGGTCGCGCACATCCCGCCACGCCCGTACGACCGCCTCGGCCACGTCATGTGCCCCCACCGGCGCCCCGTCCGAGGCGAACCTCCCGGCCAGGCCGTGCAGATACGCGGCCACGCTCCCCGCGTCCCGCGCGCTCAGCCCGGCGGCGAGCAGTGACCCGCCGAGCCCGGACAGCACGTCCCCGCTGCCGGCGGTGGCCAGCCACCCGGTCCCGGTCGGATTGACGCGTACGGCTCCGCCCGCGGCGTCGGCGATCAGCGTGGTCGAGCCCTTGAGCAGTACGGTCGCCCCGTACCGCGCCGCCAGTTCCCGCGCCGACGCCAGCCGGGCCCCCTCGACCTGCTCGCGGGCCACGCCGAGCAGCGCGGCGGCCTCACCGGCGTGCGGGGTCATCAACGTCGGCGCGGTACGGGCCCGTACGGCATCCCGGTCGGCGAGCCGCAGTCCGTCGGCGTCGATCAGCACGGGCACGTCGGCGGCGAGCACCTCGCCCACGTACGAGGCGTCGTCCCCGGCCCCGGGCCCGACCACCCACGCCTGTACGCGCCCCGCGTGCTTGGGCCCCTGGTCGGACACGAGCACCTCGGGGAACCGCGCGAGCACGGCGTCCGCGGCGGGACCGACGTACCGCACGGCCCCGGCACCGCCCCGCAGCGCCCCGGCGACGGCGAGCACGGCCGCGCCCGGGTACCGCGCCGACCCGGCCGCGATCCCGACGACACCGCGCCGGTACTTGTCGCTCTCGGCCCCGGGCACGGGCAGCAGCGCGGCCACGTCGGCATGCTGGAGGGCCTCCAGCTCGGGCTCGTCGGGGAGCACCTCCCCCAGCCCGATGTCGACGAGCCGCACGGACCCTGCGTACTCGCGGGCGGGATCGATCAGCAACGCGGGCTTGTGCGTGCCGAAGGTGACGGTCAGATCGGCCCGCAAAGCAGCCCCTCGCACCTCGCCACTACCCGCCTCGACCCCGCTGGGCAGGTCGACGGCGACGACGGGAACGCGGGCCTCGGCGACGACCTCGGCCAACCGCTCCGCGTCGGGCCGCAGCCCGCCGCTGCCGCCGATCCCGACGATGCCGTCGACGACGAGGTCGGCCCGCAGGACAGCTTCCTCGACGGGGTCGACGCCAAGATCGGCGTCGACGTCGCCGGCGGCGACCACCCGACCCCCGGCCCGCCGAAAGGCCGCGAGCCCTCCGGCATGAGCCCGCTCGGGCGCGAGCAGCACGGCGGCGAGCCCCGCCCCGCGCCGGGCGAGGCGCGCACCGGCGTACAGGGCGTCGCCCCCGTTGTCCCCGCTCCCGACGAGCAGGACGATCCGGCTCCCGTAGACGCGACCGAGCACCTCGGCACAGGCGACGGCGAGTCCGGCGGCGGCGCGCTGCATCAGCGCCCCCTCCGGAAGCCGCGCCATGAGCGCCCGCTCGGCGGTCCTTACCGTCTCCACGCTGTACGCAGTACGCATGCGTCGAGTCTCTCGCGCGGGCGCGCGCCACCGCACCCGGGCACCCGGCTCACCCCTCGGCGATCACCACGGCCGACGCGACCCCGGCGTCATGGCTGAGCGACACGTGCCAGGACCGCACGCCCAGCTCCGCCGCCTTCGCGGCGACGGTCCCCTTCACCCGCAGCCGGGGCTGTCCGCTCTCCTCGACGTAGACCTCGGCGTCCGTCCACAGCAGCCCGGCCGGCGCCCCGAGCGCCTTGGCCAACGCCTCCTTGGCCGCGAACCGGGCGGCCAGCGAGGCGACCCCCCGCCGCCCCCCGCCGGCCAACAACAACTCACTCTCCACGAACAGCCGCTCCGCCATCCCGGGCGTGCGCTTGAGCGACGCCGCGAACCGATCGATCTCGGCCACGTCGATTCCGACCCCGATGATGCTCATGCGGAGCACCTTATGGCGGGTGGAGAAGCTGACCTCGTCTTGACCCGGTGTTCCACGGGAGTTGGGGCCGGGGTGCGAGGGTGTGCGGCTGGTGAAGGAGCCGTACCCCTGTCCTCGTTCAAGGAGAGATGTATGCCCCGTGCCCTCAAAGCCGCCCGCAGAGCCGGCGCCGTGGCGCTCACGCTCGCTGCCGTCGGATTCCTGTCGCCGTCACCGGCGCAGGCCGCCGTCACCTACTCGACGCTGGTCAACGGCAACAGCTTCCAGTGCCTGGCGATACCCCACGCCAGCGGCGCCAACGATGTCGTTCCGGTCCAGTGGCCCTGCAGCGACGACGCCGAACAGCAGTGGTACCTGAAGCCGCAGGCCGACGGGCGCGTCACCATCATCAACAAGAACAGCCAGAAGTGCCTCGTCGTCGGCGGCGCGACAAGCGGCACGAAGCCCATTCAGTGGACCTGCGACTCGGACAACCCTCCGGGCCGGCAGGATCTCTGGATCCACGACAGCGACTTCCGCCTGCGCAGCATGTACGCCAACCTCTGCCTCGCCATCCCCAACTCCAGTACCACCAGCGGCATCGAGCCGATCCTGTGGACGTGCAACACGAACAACGACCAGACCTGGCAATGACCCGCGATCATGACATGCCCGCGCCCCAAGTACTGTTCCCCGTGACCCGTGTCCGCCGTTGCGGACGCGAACGCACGTCAACGGGAGAACGCACGCAATGAAGTTGAAGGCACTCGGCACCGCGGCAGCGGCCGTCGCCCTGGTCGGTACGGCGCTCACCGGCGGTGTCGCCGTCGCTCAGCCCGCCACCGCGGCGGCTGCCGCCCTGCCCACGGACTGCAGCAAGTTCCTGAGCCCCATCAAGCCCAAGGAAAGCGTCAACATCCGCACCAGCCCGAAGACTTCGGCCACCGCGATCGGCGTCTGGCCCAAGGGCAAGAGCGGTGCGATCTGCAACGACGGCAAGTCCTACAAGGGCGGCTCGTACACGGCCTGCGGCAAGACGAGCGACCAGTGGTACTACGGGAGTTACGGCTCGAAGAAGGGCTGGGTCACGAAGACCTGCACGTACTGACGGAACAGAAGGAGGGGTGGCCGGCACGCGCCCGTCCACCCCTCCCCGCGTTCAGAGCGACCCGCTCACTCCACCGTCACCGACTTCGCCAGGTTCCGCGGCTGATCCACCTCGTTGCCCCGAGCCGTGGCCAGCTCACACGCGAAGACCTGCAACGGCACGGTGGCGACCAGGGGTTGGAGCAGGGTCGGCGTCGCCGGGATCCGGATCAGATGGTCGGCGTACGGCACCACCGCCTCGTCCCCCTCCTCCGCGATGACGATGGTCCGCGCCCCCCGGGCCCTGATCTCCTGGATGTTGGACACGATCTTGTCGTGCAGCACGGACCGCCCCCGGGGCGACGGCACGACCACCACGACCGGCAGATCCGGCTCGATCAGCGCGATCGGCCCGTGCTTCAACTCCCCGGCCGCGAAGCCCTCCGCATGCATGTAGGCGAGTTCCTTGAGCTTGAGCGCACCCTCCAGCGCGACGGGATACCCCACGTGCCGGCCGAGGAACAGCACCGTGTTCTTGTCGGCGAGCGACCGCGCCAACTCCCGTACGGGCTCCATGGTTTCGAGGACCCGCTCGACCTCGCCGCCGATCTGCGCGAGGTCCCGGATGACGGCCCCGATCTCGTCGCCCCACTTGGTGCCGCGCACCTGACCGAGATACAGCGCGACCAGGTAGCACGCCACCAGCTGCGTCAGAAAGGCCTTGGTCGACGCGACCGCGACTTCCGGCCCCGCGTGCGTGTACAGCACCGCGTCCGACTCACGGGGAATCGTCGACCCGTTGGTGTTGCAGATGGCCAGCACCTTCGAACCCTGCTCACGGGCGTGCCGCAGCGCCATGAGCGTGTCCATGGTCTCCCCGGACTGCGAGATGGCGATGACCAACGACCGCGCGCCCAGGATCGGATCCCGGTACCGGAACTCGCTCGCCAGCTCCACCTCGCACGGAATCCGCGTCCAGTGCTCGATGGCGTACTTGGCGATCAGCCCGGCGTGGAAGGCCGTACCGCACGCGACGATGACGACCTTGTCGACCTCGCGCAGCTCGTGCACCGGGATCCGGACCTCGTCCAGCCGCAGCAGCCCCTCCGCGTCGATCCGCCCCAGCAACGTGTCGGCGACGGCCTTCGGCTGCTCGGCGATCTCCTTGAGCATGAAGTAGTCGTAGCCGCCCTTCTCGGCGGCGGAGGCGTCCCAGTCGACGTGGTACGAGCGGACCTCGGCCGGGGTCCCGTCGAACCCGGTGACCGTCACCCCGTCCCGCCGCAGCTCGACGACCTGGTCCTGCCCGAGCTCGACCGCCGACCGCGTGTGCGCGATGAACGCGGCGACGTCCGAGGCGAGAAAGGCCTCCCCCTCGCCGACACCCACCACCAGGGGCGAGTTCCGCCGCGCCCCCACCACCACGTCCGGTGCGTCGGCGTGCACGGCGACCAGCGTGAAGGCCCCTTCCAGCCGCCGGCACACGAGCCGCATCGCCTCAGCGAGATCGGCGGTGGCGGAGAACTCCTCGGCGAGCAGATGCGCGACCACTTCGGTATCGGTCTCGGAAGCGAGCTCATGCCCCCGCTCGGCCAACTCGGCCCGCAGCAGGGCGAAGTTCTCGATGATCCCGTTGTGGACGACCGCGACCCGCCCCGCGTTGTCGAGATGAGGATGGGCGTTCGCATCGGTCGGCCCACCGTGCGTGGCCCACCGGGTGTGCCCGATCCCGGTACCCCCCGCCGGCAGCGGCCGCTCCACCAGCTCCTTCTCCAGATTGACCAGCTTCCCGGCCTTCTTGCCCGCCGCCAGCCCCCCGTCCGCGAGCACGGCGACCCCCGCCGAGTCGTACCCCCGGTACTCCAGCCGCTTCAGCCCGGCCATCACCACATCAAGCGCCGACTGCGACCCCACGTATCCCACGATTCCGCACATGGGCGGCAGCCTAGACACCGAAAGCCGCCAGAACACGACACATCCTGCCCGATTTCGGAAATTGCGGCCGTGATCGAAAACAAGCCGATCCCGCTCTTCGTATTCACGTTTTCCACACAGGTGCAACACGACAGGAACACAGGGCCCCCTTGAGTGCGACAGGGTTTCGCTCCTCGCGCACCCGCCCACCGACCATGGGCGGCTTCGCGCCATCCCGCGTCAACCACCCAGGAAACCCTTACCGGGGCGCCTCAGCAACTGCCTAAAGTGACGCGAGCTTGACCGGCTCATGACCAAGCCACAAGCGCTCAGTCCAAGCCAGCGACCGGGGGAACGGTGTCGCCGCCACGCGAGCCGCCGCCGAAGCGGACGCCGCCGCTACCCGTGCCGAGGCCGCCGCCAAGCGTGCCCGCGCCGACTCCGATGCCGCCCAGGCCGCCAAGCTGAAGGCCGACGCCGCTGTACGCACCGCCACAGCGGCGGTCGCCGACGCCATCAAGGCTGCCGCACGCGCCGCCGAGGAGGCGAAGACCGCGGTCCAACTGGCCGACCAGGCAGAGGCGTTGGCCAAGACCGCGAAGAGCAACGCGAACGCGGCGCTCAAGGAGGCCGCCAACTCACGGATCGCGGCGGCGAAAGCCGCGGGACTCGCCCACGTCACCGCCCAGGCGGCGGTGGACGCGGCGAAGTCCGCCGAACAGGTCATCGCACCGGCCAACGACGCGATCCAGCTCGGTTCGCCCTATCTCACCACCGACTCGGCCGCGAGTCTCGTCGTACTGAGCGGGCAGTCGTCCAAGACGATCGCCGAGCAGCAGCAGGCCGTGGCCGTGGCCCACGTCCGCAACGCGTTCGAGGAAGCCGCTTCGGCTCAGTCCATCGCCGACCAGGCGACGGGCGACGCCAAGGCCGCACTCCAGCACGCGGCCAACGCCGCCGGCTACGCCAGCGATGCCCGCGGCTACTCCCAGGAGGCCCTGGTCTACGCGGCCGACGCGGCGGACGCCGCCGCCGAGGCCACGAAGTCACTCGCCCGCACGGTCGAGTACGACCGGCAGGCCACGGAGGACGCGGCAGCCGCCGACGCGGCAGCAGGCCGCGCGGAGGGGTACGCCACCTCGGCCCGCGCCGCCGCAGACCAGGCCGCCCTGGACGCAACAGCCGCCCACGCCGCAGCCGATGAAGCAGAACAGGCCGCCAAGGACGCCCGAGCCGCGGCCGACCGCGCGGACACGGCGGCGACGGAGGCGGAACAGGCGGCGAAGGACGCCGACAAGTACGCGACGGAGGCCCAGGACGCGGCCGACCGGACCGAGCGGCAGGAGAACGCACACCAGATCGAGACAGGAACCGTCGTCGACGAGGTAGGCGGCTCCATCGGCAACATGTTCTACGTCGTCGACCGTCTCAACAAGGTCGGCAGTCCGGAGACCGTGCGGAAGACGGACGGGTGCGACGGCTGGATCGACAAGCTCTTCTACAAGGGCGACTGCACCCTCACCACGAAGATCCGCTTCACGGCGGTCCTCGACCTGTACATGTGCACCGCGCAGGACCTGGACCTGGAGCAGTACCGCTGCCCCTCCAGCGCCACGGTCTACCTGGGCGAGCACCCGACCAGAGAACTCTCCAGCGAAGTCACGCACACCATCACGATCGCCGAGTACCAGCGGAACATCGACCCTGTCGACATCCTCTTCGGCAGCTGGATCAAATGCGTCCAGAAGATCGCCCCGGGCATCTCGGGCGGAAGCCTGAGCGGCTGCGCGTGGGCGGCCGTGGATGTCGCGAGCCTGTTCGCGGGCAAGATCCTGCGTCCCATCGCGGACGCGGTCAGGGCGGTGGACGCGGCTGCTCGGACCGGTATCGCGTTCGAGGACGCATGGAAGGCTCTGCGTTCCCTCGGACTGGCCGAAGAGGCCATGGCCGGCATCGGCACCAGGGCACTCAAGGAGTTGAACGATGCGTGCGCGGCCGCCGACGTCGCACGTGCCAGCGTGGCGGCCGAGCGCTGCTGGGTCGAGAAGGGAGGTCCCGGAGTCTGGCAGTGGGTCAAGGACGAAGCAAAGGACAAGCCTGCCGCTGTCGCATACGAGGAACAGGTAACCGGCATTCCAGTAGGCTTCGGCTACGTCATTCACGGCACGCCGAACGCGAGGGGATTCGTCAAGTTCGACGGATACAAGAACGGCGTTCTGCTGGATGCCAAGGGCGAGAACTACGCGTGGGCGGTCAAGAACGGCAGGTTCATACCGAGTTACAAGGGCGCTCAAAGCATGGTGGGCCAGGCGAACCGTCAGCTTGACGCCGTGCGGGCCGTCGGTGCGCACACACCGATCACTTGGCATGTGGCCGAAGACGAAGCCGCCGTAGCGATCAGGAACCTGTTCGCCGACAACGGCATTACTGGTATCAACGTCGTACACACGCCGAAGCAGTAGGGAGCGGTCTTGAGCGACGAAATACTGTCGGTCATTCCGGCGGATCCACAGTGGCAGCCCAGCCAGGACGGCGCAGACAGAGCGGTGCGGGCTTTGAACGCCCTGACACCCGAGGACGACGGAACCAAGGCGACCTGGCACGATGCGACCGTGTTCGTGGACTGCGGCAGCCTCTTCTACGAGGTCGCCTGTCCGCGGTGCGACTCGGTTCTGGACAGGACATGGTTGCGCGACCGGTTGAGTGAACTGTCCGAAACAGGTTCGTTCACCGTCATCGTTCCTTGCTGTGGGGCTGAGCTGACTCTGAACGATCTCGTCTACCGCGAGCCCTGCGGGTTTGCCCGGTTCGACATCTCGGTGTGGAACCCGGGCCGCTCCTGGCTGTCCGACAGCGAACTGAGCACCGTCGGCGAAGCGCTGGGGCATCCCGTCAGACAGATCAGGGCCCACTACTGACAGAGAACCGACTGACATAGCTCGTGAGGCCCTGCGGAAGCCAAGTCTTCGGCAGGGCCCCACATTTCTCCCCACCACAGCAATCCGGCAATACGCGGCAAAGGCAACCGGAGAATGAGGAACGTCATCCCCAAGTCGGGCTTCGAGGTCGAAGCGCCGGACAGACACGGTTTCGGGACCAGAGTCCAGGTGACGGGCTGATGACACCTCTCGAAGCGAGCCGAGAGGTCATCGAGCTGGTTCGCGCCGACGAGGACCGCGCACGGCACCACCACGGCTGCTCCCCCGACACCATCGCCCGTGCCGAACGCGAGATGGCTCTCACCTTCCCGCCCTCCTACCGTCTCCTGATCGAGGAGTTCGGCACCTGGGAGGTACACCACCCACCCGCACCGCACTCGGCCTCCCGCACCACTTCATGGTCCTCATGCACGACAACGTATGGGAGGTTGTGGTCCTCGACGCCTGCATCCGCTCGCCGATCACGTCCCCGCCGTGTTGATCACGGTCATCGTCATCGTGGTATCCAAGCTGGAGCTGCCCCCCGGCTCCCCCACGTGACGGACCCCACCCGCCACCCCGTTCAAACTCCGTTAACAATGGACTGTGATCTCTCCGGTCTCCCCGATGCCCCGGAGCGCCCACCGGCACAGGCCGGAGGCGACTCCCTACGTCGACCTCACCCGAGCCGAGTGGAGCGCGCTGCGCGACAAGACGCCGCTGCCGCTCACCGCCGAGGAGGTCGAGAAGCTGCGCGGACTCGGCGATGTCATCGACCTCGACGAGGTGCGTGACATCTACCTCCCGCTGTCCAGACTCCTCAATCTCTACGTCGGCGCCACGGACGGTCTGAGAAACGCGCTGAACACCTTCCTGGGCGAACAGGGCTCCCAGTCCGGCACCCCGTTCGTCATAGGCGTCGCCGGCTCCGTGGCGGTCGGGAAGTCCACCGTCGCCCGCCTCCTCCAGGCCCTGCTCTCCCGCTGGCCCGAGCACCCACGCGTGGAGCTGGTGACCACCGACGGCTTCCTCCTGCCCACCCGGGAACTGGAAGCCCGCGGCCTGATGTCACGCAAGGGCTTCCCGGAGTCGTACGACCGCCGCGCGCTCACCCGTTTCGTCGCCGACATCAAGGCGGGCAAGGACGAGGTCACCGCCCCCGTCTACTCCCACCTGATCTACGACATCGTCCCGGACCGGCGCCTCACGGTCCGCCGCCCGGACATCCTGATCGTCGAGGGCCTGAACGTCCTCCAGCCCGCCCTCCCCGGCAAGGACGGCCGCACCCGCGTCGGCCTCGCCGACTACTTCGACTTCAGCGTCTACGTGGACGCGAGCGGCGACGACATCGAGCGCTGGTACCTCAACCGGTTCCGGAAGCTGCGCCAGACCGCCTTCCAGAACCCGGACTCCTACTTCCGCAAGTACACCCAGGTCTCCGAGGACGAGGCCCTCGACTACGCCCGCACCCTCTGGCGCACCATCAACAAGCCCAACCTCGTCGAGAACATCGCCCCCACCCGAGGCCGCGCCACCCTCATCATCCGCAAGAGCACGGACCACAAGGTCCAGCGACTGAGCCTGCGCAAACTCTGACCGCTAGCCTGCCCCCATGCTCCACCTCCGCCTGATCACCCCGTCCACCCGCACCGACGACGTGGTCCGCCTGATCGAAGGAACCGTCGGCACCACCCACCTGGTCGTGCTGCCGGGCGCCGCCCGCGACCCCGCCGGGGACCTGGTGCTGTGCGACGTGGCCCGCGAGGCCGGCGACGAACTCATCGCCGGGCTGCGGGAGTTGGACCTGGACCGCACCGGTTCGATCGCCGTCGACAACATCGACCTGTCGCTGTCCGAGCGCGCCGACAAGGCGGAGGCGGACGCACCCGGCGAGGGCGCCGACGCGGTCCTGTGGGAGCACCTCGCCGACGCGTCGCACGAGGAGTCGACGCTCTCGGTCACCTACGTCGCCTTCATCACGCTCGCCACGATGATCGCGGCCTGCGGTGTCGTGCTCGACAACGCGATCCTGATCGTCGGCGCGATGGCGGTCGGCCCGGAGTTCGGCCCGCTGGCCGGCATCTGCACGGCGATCGTGCGCCGGGCGCCCCGCCTTGCCCTGCGCTCCCTGATCGCTCTGCTCGTCGGCTTCGCCGTCGCCATGCTGATCACGGTCGGCTTCAGCTACTTCATGGACGCCCTCGGCCAGTTCAGCAAGGGGAGCCTTGAGGCCGACCGCCCCAACACCAACTTCATCTACCGGCCCGACGCGTTCTCCTTCGTCGTGGCGGTCCTCGCCGGCATCGCCGGCACCCTCTCGCTGACCTCGGCGAAGTCCGGCCTCCTGGTAGGCGTGGCCATCTCGGTCACCACCGTCCCGGCCGCCGCGAACGCCGCCGTGGCCTTCACCTACAACGAGTACAGACAGGCCTGGGGCTCCACGGAGCAACTACTCCTGAACCTCTTGGGAATCGTCCTGGCAGGCACTTTCACATTGGTGACGCAGAAGTGGCTGTGGTCAAGCCAACGGCGCCGCCAGAACGCCCTGTAGGGCATCGACCTCAGGGGCGCGAGGCTGTGTCGATGTGCGGCTCCGCCGCTTGGGCGCGACCAGCCACAACAAACCCGCAGCCCGCACCACACAGATCCCCCACCCCGAACCCGGCCCGCGAAACTACCCCAGCGCCGACTTCACCGCATCGGCCAACCGCCCCGCCACAGACCGAGCCTGATCGATATCCGCCGCCTCGACCATCACCCGAACCAACGGCTCAGTCCCCGACGGCCGCAGCAACACCCGCCCCGTAGCCCCGAGTTCCCGCTCGGCCTCAGCAACGGCAGTCGCCAGCTCCGCCGAACTGCCCACCCGACCGCGATCGACATCCGGCACATTGATCAGCACCTGAGGCAACCGCTCCATCACAGCCGCCAGTTCCCGCAACGACCGCCCGCTGGAAGCAACCCGCGCCGCCAGCATGAGCCCGGTCAACGTCCCGTCCCCGGTCGTCGCGTGGTCGAGGATGATCACGTGCCCGGACTGCTCACCGCCCAGCGCGTACCCGTGCTCCTTCATCTCCTCCAGCACATAGCGGTCGCCGACGGCGGTCTGGATGATCGTCAGCCCCTCCCGCTCCATGGCCAGCTTGAAGCCCAGGTTCGACATGACCGTCGCGACAACGGTGTCCGACCGCAGAGCGCCCCGCTCACGCATCGCCAGCGCGAGCACGGCCATGATCTGGTCGCCGTCGACGTCGTCACCGGTGTGGTCCACGGCCAGGCACCGGTCCGCGTCACCGTCGTGCGCGATACCGAAGTCCGCCCCGTGCTCGACGACGGCCGCCTTCAGCAGCTCCAGGTGGGTCGACCCGCACCCGTCGTTGATGTTGAGCCCGTCCGGCTCCGCGCCGATCGTGATGACCTCGGCACCTGCCCGCGAGAACGCCTCCGGCGAGACCCGCGAGGCAGCGCCGTGCGCCTCGTCGAGGACGATCTTCAGCCCGTCGAGCCGGTTGGGGAGTACGCCGATGAGGTGGGCGACGTACTGGTCGAAGCCCTCGTTGTAGCGCCGGACCCGGCCGACGCCCGAGCCGGTGGGGCGGTCCCAGGGCGCGCCGGTGCGGTGCTCCTCGTAGATCTTCTCGATCCGCTCCTCCAGCTCGTCGTCGAGCTTGTGCCCGCCGCGCGCGAGGAACTTCAGTCCGTTGTCGGGCATGGCGTTGTGGCTCGCGGAGAGCATCACGCCGAGGTCGGCGCCCAGCACGCCGGTGAGATACGCCACCGCGGGGGTGGGCAGCACACCGACGAGCAGTACGTCCACGCCCGAGCTGGCCAGGCCCGCGACCACGGCCGCCTCCAGGAACTCCCCGGACGCCCGCGGATCCCGGCCGACCACCGCCGTGGGCCGATGCCCCTCGAAGGAGCCCGCCTCGGCCAGTACGTGCGCCGCGGCCACGGAGAGCCCGAGGGCCAGCTCCGCCGTCAGGTCCGCGTTGGCTACGCCCCGCACGCCGTCCGTGCCGAAGAGTCGTCCCACTTGTCCTCCTGAGGAAGCGTCAGTTACGGAAGCCGGTGCTGATGCAGTTCTTATGGATGCGGCCCGCACCCACGGCTTTCGCGTCCCAGGCGATCCATGCAGTTCATGCATTCATCGCCTGGCCATCCGATCACACAAGCCTTTGAGCGCCTTGTGCCGTTATACGCCCACCGTCGCAATAAACGAACGCCCCGACGGCACTGTGGCGTGCCGCCGGGGCGTTCGGAGTACGAGCAGGCAGCTGCGATTAGCGCTTGCTGTACTGCGGGGCCTTACGGGCCTTCTTGAGACCGGCCTTCTTGCGCTCGACCGCACGGTCGTCGCGACGGAGGAAGCCGGCCTTCTTGAGGGCGCCGCGGTTGTTGTCCACGTCGGCCTCGTTCAGGGCGCGGGCCACGCCGAGGCGCAGGGCACCGGCCTGACCGGAGACGCCGCCACCCGCGATGCGCGCGATGACGTCGTAGCGGCCCTCGAGCTCGAGCACCTTGAAGGGCTCGTTGACTTCCTGCTGGTGCACCTTGTTGGGGAAGTAGTCCTCAAGGGTGCGACCGTTGATCTTCCACTTGCCGGTGCCCGGGACGATCCGGACGCGGGCGATGGCGTTCTTGCGACGGCCCAGGCCGGCGGCCGGCTGCGGGTCGCCGAAGCGGGACGCGGTCGACTCCGACGTGTACTCGCCCTCGACGGGCGCGTCGGACTCGGTGGTGTAACTCTCGACGTCGACGAGCTCGGTCTCGGTCTCTTCGACCGGCTGCTCAACGGTGGTCTCGGCCACGGTTCTCCTCAGATTCTTTTCTGTCTTAGGGGGTGTGTGGCCGGAACTACTGCGCGACCTGGGTGATCTCGAACGGCACCGGCTGCTGCGCAGCGTGCGGGTGCTGGTCGCCCGAGTAGACCTTCAGCTTGCCGAGCATCTGACGGCCCAGGGTGTTCTTGGGGATCATGCCCCGGATGGCCTTCTCGACGGCCTTCTCGGGGTTCTTCGCCAGCAGCTCGTCGTAGCGGACGGAGCGCAGACCACCCGGGTAACCGGAGTGGCGGTACGCCAGCTTCTGGGTCTTCTTGTTGCCGGACAGGTGAACCTTGTCGGCGTTGATGATGATGACGAAGTCGCCCATGTCCATGTGCGGGGCATAGGTCGGCTTGTGCTTGCCGCGGAGGAGGTTCGCGGCAGTGGTAGCCAGACGGCCCAGGACGATGTCCTGCGCGTCAATGACGTGCCACTGGCGAGTCACATCGCCGGGCTTGGGGCTGTACGTACGCACTTCGCAGCCTTCTTCTTCAGTGGATGGGTGCTGACACATGGCATCACTGAAGCGATCGTGCAGCTGGGGACGACAATGGCCGGGGACGATGCCCGTATGCCGCCCACTGGTAACTGCTCCAGGGAACCTACGCAAGGGCCTGTGGTCCAGGAACGACCTGACCGATACGCATAACAAACCGTAAGAGTACCCGCGCCGCCCCGGACGGGTCAAAACGTGACGGCGGGGGCCGCTCCGGCCGACCGCACGGGCGCCTGCGTCCACCGCGACCGGCCGTGCACGGCGACCGTGACCGCCAGCACGCACAGCGTGAACGCGTCCTTGAACGCCCGCCGCTGGACCGTCTCCAGGTACGGCCAACTCAGCCCCGGCAACTGCGGCACCAGAGCCAGCCAGAACCACGGACTCCGGGCCACCGACCCGGCCCGCGGCAGCCCGGCGAGCAGCACCGGGAGCACGACGACCAGGTAATGGTCGTACGACGGCCTGGAGACCAGGAACGCCGAGAGCATCAGCGTCGCCGCGGTCTCGGCGAGAGACAGCGGCCCGGGTTCGCCGCGCCGCCAGCGCCGATACGCGCACAGCACCCCGGCGCCGGCCCCGAGCAGTGCCGTCGCCCCGGCCACCGCCGCGGGCATCCCCAGTCGCGGCAGCACCGCCGCCGGCGAGGCCTCGTAGAGCCGTACGAAACCGTCGTCGCCGCGGAGCAGGAACGGCAGGGTGCGGGTGAGGAAGCCCGCCGGGTCCGGCAGCAGGAGCGCGGCGCCGGCCGACGCGAGCGCCGGGAGCGCCACCAGGACCGCCAGGGCGCGCCAGCGGCGGGCGAAGACGAAGAGCAGCGCCAGCGGGGCCAGCAGCGGCTTCAGGGCGATCGCCGCACCCACCACCACGGCCGCCGCCACCCACCGGCCCCGGCTCGCGAGCAGCAGGGCCAGCGGCAGCGCGAGCGCGGCGGTCGCGGTCCAGTTCGCCAGCAGCACCAGGTGTCCGAAGGGCGCGAACCCGGCGGCCAGGGCGGCCGGGCCGAGGGCGGCGAGCCGGCTGCGGAGCGGGACGCCGTAGAGCCGTAGCGCACAGATCCAGCCAAGTCCGAGACACCCGGTCACCACCAGTGGTACCAGCACACGCAGTACAAGAGGGGACAACAGGGTCTGCGGGGCGGCCGCCAGGACCGCGCTCGGCAGATAGAGGAAGTGTGGATCGTCATACGGGGAGCCACCGGCCAACCAGGTCCGCGCGGCCCGTACGACGATCGCGTTGTCCATGCCTCCGTCCGAGGTCAGCCGGGCTGTGCGGGCCGCGGTGGCACCCAGCACGGCGGCGAGCACCACCCACAACGGCCAGGAAGCAGGTCGCACCAACCACCCAGAGATATCCCTTTTCTCCGTATTCACCGGCCCAACGCTAGGTGCTACAGAGCCTGTTGAGACGCACCAGCACGCGCCCTCGCCCGTCTAAGATGCGGCCCATGAGCTTTGGGCAGCAGGGAGGGCCCCCGTCCCAGTGGGATCCCTGGAAACCGCAATCGCAGCAGCCGTGGACCGACGGCGGCGGTGACGGCACCCCGGACTGGGCCGCACTCGCCGAGGCGTCCGAGACCCGCAACCGCAGACGCCGGCTGTTCTTCATCGGCGGCGGCGCGGTCGCCACGATCGCGATAGGCACCGCCGTCGCGATGGCCGTCGTGTCCTCGGACGGTGGCAACCAGGCCTCGGGCGACCCGTCCAACCTGCCCGCCAGCGCCTCCATCCCCAGCGGCAGCGCCTCGGCCCCCTCCTTCGAGCCGACCAGCGCGCCCCCGCCGCTGGACCCGAAGGAGTTCATCGACAGCAAGGCCAAGGACACCGCGCCCCTCAGCGCGACGCTGCTCTTCCCGGGCACCCAGCTGACCATGGGCTCGGTGGTGTACAAGAAGGGCCCGACGGCCGACACGAAGAACTGCGCCTCGGCCGCCCAGGGCACGCTCCCGAAGGTCCTCACCGCGAGCGGCTGCACCAGCTTCATGCGCGTGACCTACACCAAGGACGGCGTCGCGGTCACCGTCGGCGTGGCCGTCTTCGACACCGAGGCCAAGGCCCTCAAGGCCAAGGGCGACGCGGACAAGAAGGGCTTCGTCAAGCCCCTCACCGGCGCCGGCGTGAAGTCCTTCTGCGACGCCGCGCTCTGCCGCACGACCACCAACTCCTACGGCCGGTACGCCTACTTCACCATCGCGGGCTTCACCAACGCCAAGGACGTCACGACGAAGGACACCAAGGTCTTCTCGACCGGCGACGACCTGGCCGAGTTCACCTTCCGCCAGATCCGCCGCCGCGGCGAGGCCCAGGCGTCGGCGGCGGTCGGCTAGGGGCTGTCGTTTGGATCAGTCCGGCGTCGCGGGGTCTGCTCGGCCAAGAGGCACCGCACCTCACAGCCGACCTGATCCAAACGACAGCCCCTAGTCCTCGCTCAACAGCACCCGGCCCCGGGCAGCGTCCGCTTGTTGCGCGCCTCCTTGCTGCGCGCGGCAAGCAGCTCGTCGGCCGGGTAGCTGACCTCCTCCAGCGTGAGCCCGTGCGGCCGTACGACATGCACGGCGGAGTCCCGTACGCCGGCGGCCAGCACCTTGCCCGGCCAGTCCGGCGTGCGGTGCCCGTCCCCCACGAACAGCAGCGCCCCGATCAGCGAGCGCACCATGTTGTGGCAGAAGGCGTCGGCCCGCACGGTGGCGGTGACGATCCC
This sequence comes from Streptomyces sp. NPDC088794, assembly GCF_044750545.1. Lineage (NCBI taxonomy): Bacteria > Bacillati > Actinomycetota > Actinomycetes > Kitasatosporales > Streptomycetaceae > Streptomyces > Streptomyces sp. NPDC088794. Next base: position 626,814 of record NZ_JBIVKB010000002.1, read on the forward strand.
GTCGTCCCCCCGCACAAGGCTCAGCTCCTGGAGCGTCCGGATCGTGGTCGCCCCTTCGCGCCGCTTGCAGTAGGCCGCGAAGTCGTGCTCCCCGAGCAGCGCTTGGGCCGCCTCGTTCATGGCGTCGACGTCGAGCGGCCAGTCGTGCCACAGCACATGCCCGCGCAGCAGCGGATCGACCCCACCGGGATGGTCGGTGACGCGATAGGCGTACCGCCGCCACACAGCCGAGAACCGGGCGTTGAACCCGACGGGAGCCTCGTCGAGTGCCCACACCCGCACATCCTTGGCCAACCGCCCCGCAAGCCGCTTCAGCAGCTTCTCGCGGTGCTCGGCCCACACCTCCCCCGGCAGATCAACATGCGCCACCTGCCCCCGCGCATGCACCCCGGAATCGGTCCGCCCGGCCACGGTCAACTCGTACGAGGCCTCCCCCGACCGCGTAACGGTCCGCAAGGCCTCCTCGATCTCCCCCTGCACGGTCCGCCGCCCCCCGGCCTGCTTGGCCCACCCGGAGAAGTCGGCCCCGTCGTAGGAGAGATCGAGACGGACGCGGACGTAACCGGGCTGAACTTCGTCACTCACCCCTGGATTCCTTTCAGGTGCACAAAAGCGGGCCCGTCCCAAGAAGGAACGGACCCGCTGACACGCCCGTTTTCAGGGGCGCGGGGAACTGCGCGACCAGCCACGGCGGGCCTGCAGCCGAAGGACGGCCTTACGCCTCCTTCGACTCCTCAGCGTCGTCATCGGCCTTGGTCACATCGACCTTGGCGTCCTCGACAGCCGGCGTCTCCGCGTCCTTGGCGGCACGCTTCGTCGCAGCCTCGGCCTCACCCGTCGCCGCCTGCGCGACGGTCAGGGCCTCGACCAGCTCGATGACAGCCATGGGCGCGTTGTCGCCACGACGGTTACCGATCTTGGTGATGCGGGTGTACCCACCGGGACGGTTCTCGTAGCGCGGGCCGATCTCGGTGAAGAGCGTGTGGACGACGCTCTTGTCCGTGATCACCTGAAGCACCTGACGGCGGTTGTGAAGGTCGCCCTTCTTGCCCTTGGTGATCAGACGCTCGGCGTAGGGCCGCAGCTTGCGGGCCTTCGCCTCGGTGGTGGTGATACGGCCGTGCTCGAACAGCGACTTCGCGAGGTTCGCAAGAAGCAGCTTCTCGTGCGCGGCACTGCCGCCCAGACGGGCACCCTTGGTGGGCTTCGGCATGTCTTTCTCCTTGGTATCTGCCCCGGCCGTATCAGGTACCGGGGGCAGGACCCGATGAGCGGATGCTCACCGGCAACAACCGATCAGTACTGCTCGGTCTCCACAAAACCCGCGTCCACGTCATCGTCCGCGCCAAACGCGTCCGCCGCGGCCGTCGGGTCGAATCCGGGCGGGCTGTCCTTCAGGGCCAGGCCCATGCCGGCCAGCTTCGCCTTGACCTCGTCGATGGACTTCGCACCGAAGTTGCGGATGTCCAGGAGGTCGGCCTCGGAACGAGCCACGAGCTCACCCACGGAGTGGATGCCCTCGCGCTTGAGGCAGTTGTAGGAGCGGACCGTGAGCTCCAGCTCCTCGATCGGCAGAGCGAGGTCCGCGGCAAGGGCTGCGTCCGTCGGGGACGGGCCCATGTCGATGCCCTCGGCGTCGATGTTCAGCTCGCGCGCGAGACCGAACAGCTCGACGAGCGTCTTACCGGCGGAAGCCATGGCGTCACGGGGACGCATGGCCTGCTTGGTCTCGACGTCGACGATCAGCTTGTCGAAGTCGGTCCGCTGCTCGACACGCGTCGCCTCGACCTTGTACGTGACCTTCAGCACCGGCGAGTAGATCGAGTCGACCGGGATGCGCCCGATCTCCTGACCCACCTGCTTGTTCTGCACGGCGGAGACGTAACCGCGGCCACGCTCGACCGTGAGTTCCATCTCCAGCTTGCCCTTGCCGTTGAGCGTGGCCAGGACGAGGTCGGGGTTGTGCACCTCGACACCGGCCGGGGGCGCGATGTCGGCGGCGGTGACCAGACCCGGACCCTGCTTGCGCAGGTACATCACGACCGGCTCGTCGTGCTCCGAGGAGACGACCAGCTGCTTGATGTTGAGGATCAGGTCGGTGACGTCCTCCTTGACGCCCGGCACGGTGGTGAACTCGTGCAGGACACCGTCGATCCGGATGCTGGTGACAGCCGCACCGGGGATCGAGGAGAGGAGCGTACGACGCAGGGAGTTGCCGAGGGTGTAGCCGAAGCCCGGCTCCAGCGGCTCGATCACGAACCGGGAGCGGAACTCGTCGACGACCTCTTCGGTCAACGAGGGACGCTGAGCGATCAGCATGAAGTGAATCCTTCAGTCATGGACACCCACTATTTGATGTCCTTGAGTACTGCAAGGGTACGGGCGGCACCGCACCGAGGTGCCGTACCGCCCGAAACCTGAGACAACCGTGCGTCAGACGCGGCGGCGCTTGGGCGGACGGCAGCCGTTGTGCGGGGTGGGGGTGACGTCCTGGATGGAGCCGACCTCAAGACCGGTCGCCTGAAGCGAACGGATGGCCGTCTCGCGACCCGAGCCCGGGCCCTTCACGAAGACGTCGACCTTGCGCATGCCGTGCTCCTGCGCGCGACGGGCGGCCGACTCGGCGGCCATCTGCGCGGCGAAGGGGGTGGACTTGCGCGAGCCCTTGAAGCCGACGTGGCCGGCGGAGGCCCAGGAGATCACGTTGCCCGAGGGGTCCGTGATCGAGACGATGGTGTTGTTGAACGTGCTCTTGATGTGCGCGTGGCCGTGAGCGACGTTCTTCTTTTCCTTGCGGCGCACCTTCTTGGCAGCGCCCTGACGACCCTTGGGGGGCATCTATAACTCCTACGGGGAGGTGGTCGGTCCTACAGCGAAGACCGCTGATGAAGCGTTGTCCGCTGCGGACTACTTCTTGCCCGGCTTCTTCTTGCCGGCGATGGCGCGACGCGGGCCCTTGCGGGTACGGGCGTTCGTGCTGGTGCGCTGACCGCGGACGGGCAGGCCACGACGGTGGCGCAGACCCTGGTAGCAACCGATCTCGACCTTGCGGCGGATGTCGGCCTGGACCTCGCGACGGAGGTCACCCTCGGTCTTGATGTTGGCGTCGACGTACTCACGAATCGCGACGAGCTGCTCTTCCGAGAGGTCGCGAACGCGGGTGTTGGGGTCGATGCCGGTCTCGGCCAGCGTCAGCTGGGAAAGGGTCCGACCAATGCCGAACACGTAGGTGAGGGCGACCTCCACGCGCTTTTCGCGCGGGATGTCGACACCGGAAACGCGTGCCATTCAATGGCTCCTGGTGATCTTCGGAGGTCTTCCACAGAACCGGTTCCCGTCCGCCGGCCTCTTCTGTCTCGAAGAGTTGGTACGGAACAGGTCCCCAGCCTCCGAGCCGGGGGTATCAAGCGCCTACTACGCCTGGGTCCTGCGTATGAACTTGCTTTGCTCGCGTCGCGCGAATCTCTGCGATATCGATGCAGAGGGAACGGTCAGTCGTGCGTCAGCCCTGGCGCTGCTTGTGGCGCGGGTTCTCGCAGATGACCATGACCCGACCGTGACGGCGGATCACCCTGCACTTGTCGCAGATCTTCTTGACGCTCGGCTTGACCTTCATGGGACTGAGGCTCTCCGAGTCAGAGGGATCTACTTGTAGCGGTAGACGATCCGGCCACGCGTCAGGTCGTACGGAGACAGCTCCACCACGACCCGGTCGTCAGGGAGGATGCGGATGTAGTGCATACGCATCTTGCCGCTGATGTGTGCCAGGACCTGGTGGCCGTTCTGGAGCTCGACCTTGAACATGGCGTTCGGAAGAGACTCGACGACAGTGCCCTCGATCTCGATGGCACCTTGCTTCTTGGCCACGCTTCGCCCTTCGAATCGACTACCTTGATCGACTCACGTGCTTCCCTCTTGAGGGTGCATGCGGACATGCGGCTGCACGAGAGCCGACGAGTCAGTCTACGTCAGGCCACTCGGAAAGACGAATCGAGGAAGGATGCCCCACCTGCAAGATCCTTAAGCAAGGGGATCCGGCGCAGCCGTGATCCCGAGCTCCGCGAGCTTGGCCTTGCCGCCGTCAGGAGCCGTGAGCACCAGCGGCCCTTCCTCCGTCAACGCGACCGAGTGCTCCCAGTGGGACGACCACGTGCCGTCCGTCGTGATGACCGTCCAGTCGTCGGCGAGGACCTCGGTCTTGGGCGTGCCGAGGGACACCATCGGCTCGATCGCCAGGCAGAACCCGGGGACCAGCTTGGGTCCCTTGCCGCGGCGCTTCTCGACGTAGTTCAGCAGGTGCGGGTCCATGTGCATCTCGGTGCCGATGCCGTGCCCGCCGTAGTCCTCGACGATCCCGTACTTCCCGCCGCCCGGCTTCGGCTGCCGGCGGATGTATGTCTCGATGGCACGGGAGACGTCGACCAGCCGGTTGCCGAGCTTCATCGCGGCGATGCCGGCCCACATCGACTCCTCGGTGACCCGGGACAGCTCGATCAGCTCCGGGGAGTGCCCCGAGCCCACGAACGCCGTGTACGCCGCGTCGCCGTGCCAGCCGTCGATGATCGCGCCGCAGTCGATGGAGATGATGTCGCCGTCCTTGAGGACGACCTCGTCGGACGGGATGCCGTGCACGACGACCTCGTTCACGGACGTGCAGATCGTGGCCGGAAAGCCGCCGTAGCCAAGGAAGTTCGGCTTGGCGTCGTGCTCCGCGAGCACCTTGCGCGCGACCTGGTCCAGATCCCTGGTCGTGGCCCCGGGCACCGCCGCCTCGCGCGTGGCCGCGTGGATCGCGGCGACGACCAGGCCCGCCTCACGCATCTTGGCGATCTGCTCGGGGCTCTTGATCTGCACCATGGGGGGCCTGCGCTCTCCGTCACTCACGTCATTCGGATACGTACACAACACTACGGCCGCGACGCCCTGGGTGCCCCGGACAGAGTCTGGGGCAGGGCGTCACGGCCGGATCGGACTGCGACTACTTGTCGTCGTCCTCGCGCTTGAGGGCCTTCAGGGCCCGCTGCGTGACCTCGTCCACCGGACCCATCGCCTCGATCGTCACCACGAGGCCCTGGACCTTGTAGTAGTCGATGATCGGCTCGGTCTGGGTGTGGTAGACCTCGAGACGTGTGCGGACCGTCGCCTCGGAGTCGTCGTCCCGCTGGTACAGCTCGCCGCCGCAGACGTCACAGACGCCTTCCTTGGCCGGCTTCTTGTACGACACGTGGAAGACGTGCGCCGAGTCGTTGCGGCAGATGCGCCGACCGGCGATCCGCTTCACGACCTCTTCCTCCGGTGCTTCGAGATCCAGCACCGCGTCCAGCTTGATGCCCTCGGTGGTGAGGAGTTCGTCGAGCGCCTCGGCCTGCGAGACATTGCGCGGGAAACCGTCCAGGAGGAAGCCGTTCTCCGCGTCGGCCTGCTCCATACGGTCCTTGGCCATCGCGATGGTCACCTCGTCGGGTACGAGGTTGCCGGCGTCCATGTAGGACTTCGCGAGTTTCCCGAGCTCCGTCTGCTGGCTGATGTTGGCGCGGAACAGGTCACCCGTGGAGATGTGCGGGACGCGCAGCTTCTCGGCGAGCCGAGTGGCCTGCGTGCCCTTCCCGGCGCCCGGCGGCCCGACGAGGACGATTCGCATCAGCGGAGGAACCCTTCGTAATTGCGCTGCTGGAGCTGGCTCTCGATTTGCTTCACCGTCTCGAGACCGACACCCACGATGATGAGGATGCTCGTCCCACCGAACGGGAAGTTCTGGCTTGCCCCGAAGCCCACCAACGCCATCGTCGGCACAAGAGCGATCAGACCCAGATACAGCGAACCCGGCCAGGTGATCCGGTTGAGCACGTACGAGAGGTACTCAGCGGTCGGTCGGCCAGCCCGGATGCCCGGGATGAAGCCACCATACTTCTTCATGTTGTCGGCGACTTCTTCGGGGTTGAAGGAGATCGCGACGTAGAAGAAGGCGAAGAAAACGATCAGCAGGAAGTACATGCTGATGTAGATCGGGTGGTCGCCCTTGGTCAGGTTCTGCTCGATCCAGGTCTTCCAGCCGGAGGTGCTTCCCGAGAACTGCGCGATGAGCGCCGGGATGTAGAGCAGCGAGGACGCGAAGATGACCGGGATGACACCGGCCTGGTTGACCTTCAACGGGATGTAGGTCGACGTACCGCCGTAGGAACGGCGGCCGATCATGCGCTTCGCGTACTGCACCGGGATCCGGCGCTGAGCCTGCTCGACGAAGACGACCAGGCCGACCATGACCAGACCCACGGCGATGACGGTGCCGAACTCGATCCAGCCACCCGCCAGCGTGCCCTGCTTCTTGATGGCCCACAGCGCCGACGGGAAGGTCGCCGCGATGGAGATGAACATGAGGATCGACATGCCGTTGCCGATGCCGCGGTCGGTGATGAGCTCGCCCAGCCACATGACGACGGCCGTACCGGCCGTCATGCAGATCACCATCGTGATGGTGGTGAAGATGGCCTGGTCGGGGACGATGCTCGACGCGACGGTGCAGCCGGAGAAGAGAGCGCCGCTGCGGGCGGTGGCCACCAGGCCGGTGCCCTGCAGGATGGCCAGCGCCACGGTCAGGTAACGCGTGTACTGCGTGATCTTCGCGGTGCCTGCCGAGCCCTCCTTCTTGAGGGCTTCGAGGCGCGGGATCACCACGGTCAGCAGCTGCAGGATGATGCTCGCGGTGATGTAGGGCATGATGCCCAGCGCGAAGATCGTGATCTGCAGCAGCGCGCCGCCGCTGAACATGTTGACCAGACCGAACAGGCCCTGGTTGCCGGAGGCCTCGTCCACACACTGCTGGACGGCCGTGTAGTTGACGCCGGGAATCGGAATGTGGGTACCGACCCGGTAGACCACGATGATGCCGAGCGTGAAGAGCAGTTTCTTGCGCAGGTCGGGCGTCCTGAACGCCCGGGCGAACGCGGTGAGCACGGTGCCTCCTGCGACCCCCGCGCAACTGCGTCAAGGGTGACGGTCTTGAGGTTCGACGAATAGGAAAAAGAACAGCGCAGGCCACCTTACCGGCGACACCGCTTCCCTAGGAACGACCAACCGGGGATACCCCGTTGTGAGGTATCCCCGGTCGGGATCGTTCAAGTCATCGAGACGCCTGTGGTGTTCAGACGAGCTCGGTGACGGTACCGCCGGCCGCGGTGATCTTCTCCTTGGCGGAACCGGAGACGGCATCCACCGTCACCTGCAACGCCACGGAGATCTCACCCTGGCCGAGGACCTTGACGAGGCTGTTCTTGCGAACAGCGCCCTTGGCCACGAGACCCTCGACGGTCACCTCGCCACCCTCGGGGTAGAGGGCGGAGAGCTTGTCGAGGTTCACGACCTGGTACTCGGTCTTGAACGGGTTCTTGAAGCCCTTCAGCTTCGGAAGACGCATGTGGAGGGGCATCTGGCCACCCTCGAAGCGCTCCGGAACCTGGTAACGGGCCTTCGTACCCTTGGTGCCACGACCGGCCGTCTTACCCTTCGACGCCTCACCACGACCCACACGGGTCTTGGCGGTCTTGGCGCCCGGGGCGGGACGGAGGTTGTGGATCTTGAGCGGGTTGTTCTCCGCCATGATCAGTCGACCTCCTCGACCGTCACGAGGTGGCGGACATGGCGAACCATGCCGCGGAACTCGGGGCGGTCCTCCTTGACGACCTGCGAGTTGATGCCCTTGAGACCAAGGGAGCGCAGGGTGTCACGGTGGTTCTGCTTGCTGCCGATGTACGACTTCGTCTGCGTGATCCGGAGCTGTGCCATTACGCAGCACCAGCCCCGGCACGCGCACGCAGCAGAGCCGCGGGCGCGACGTCCTCGAGGGGCAGACCACGGCGGGCCGCGATCTCCTCGGGACGCTGCAGACCCTTGAGGGCCGCCACGGTCGCGTGCACGATGTTGATCGCGTTCGACGAGCCGAGCGACTTCGACAGGATGTCGTGCACACCGGCGCACTCGAGCACGGCACGCACCGGGCCACCGGCGATGACGCCGGTACCGGGGGAGGCAGGCTTGAGCAGGACGACGCCCGCGGCCTTCTCGCCCGTGATCGGGTGCGGGATGGTGCCCTGGATACGGGGGACCTTGAAGAAGTGCTTCTTGGCCTCTTCAACACCCTTGGCGATCGCGGCCGGCACCTCCTTGGCCTTGCCGTAACCGACACCGACGGTGCCATCGCCATCGCCCACTACGACGAGCGCAGTGAAGCTGAAGCGACGACCACCCTTGACAACCTTGGCGACGCGGTTGATCGCGACGACGCGCTCAACGTACGCGGTCTTCTCGGCGGCAGCTGCGCCACCGTCACGGCCCTTCCGGTCCCGCCGCTCGCCGCCACCGGCACCGCCACCGCGGCGCTGGGGTCCAGCCATTGGAATTACCTCTCTCTATATCCGCTAGCTACGGCGGCTCAGAACTTGAGCCCGGCCTCGCGGGCGGCGTCCGCCAGAGCGGCGATGCGCCCGGCGTACTGGTTACCGCCACGGTCGAAGACGACAGCCTCGACACCGGCGGCCTTGGCACGCTCGGCGACCAGGGCGCCGACCTGCTTGGCCTGCGCGGACTTGTCACCCTCGCCGCCACGGACCGTGGTGTCCAGGGTGGACGCCGACGCCAGGGTGTGACCCTTGATGTCGTCGATCACCTGGGCCACGATGTGGCGGTTGGAGCGGGTAACGACCAGACGCGGACGCTCCGCCGTTCCGTTGATGTGCTTACGGATCCGGATGTGACGGCGCTTGATCGCGGCGCGCTTGTAGGCGTCGCCCTTAAGGATCTTCTGTCCGTATGCCATGGCTTACTTACCCGCCTTTCCGACCTTGCGGCGGATGACTTCGCCCTCGTACTTGACGCCCTTGGCCTTGTACGGGTCGGGCTTGCGCAGCTTGCGGATGTTGGCCGCAACCTCGCCGACCTTCTGCTTGTCGATGCCCTCGACCGAGAAGTGCGTCGGGTTCTCGACCTTGAACGAGATGCCCTCGGGCGCCTCGACGGTGATCGAGTGGCTGTAGCCGAGCGCGAACTCGAGGTTCGAGCCCTTGGCCGCAACGCGGTAACCGACACCGCTGATCTCGAGCTTCTTCACGTAACCCTCGGTCACGCCGGTGATCATGTTCGCCACCAGCGTGCGGGACAGGCCGTGCAGGGCCTTGTTCTGACGCTCGTCGTTGGGGCGGGTGACGTTGAGCACGCCGTCCTCACCCTTGGCGATGTCGATCGGCGAGGCGACGGTGTGGGACAGGGTGCCCTTGGGGCCCTTGACCGACACCGTGCGGCCGTCGATGGTGACGTCCACGCCGGCGGGAACCGTGATGGGGAGCTTGCCAATACGCGACATAGCTTCTTCCGTTCCCTTCCGCTACCAGACGTAGGCGAGGACTTCCCCGCCTACGCCCTTCTTGCCGGCCTGCTTGTCGGTGAGGAGCCCGTGCGACGTGGAGATGATCGCCACGCCCAGGCCGCCCAGCACCTTCGGCAGGTTGGTGGACTTCGCGTACACCCGGAGACCGGGCTTGGAGATCCGCTTGATGCCCGCGATGGAGCGCTCACGGTTCGGGCCGAACTTCAGCTCGAGAACGAGGTTCTTGCCGACCTCGGCGTCCTCGACCTTCCAGCCCGTGATGAAGCCCTCCTGCTGGAGGATCTCCGCGATGTGAGACTTGATCTTGGACGCCGGCATCGTCACTGAGTCGTGGTACGCCGAGTTCGCGTTCCGCAGACGCGTAAGCATGTCTGCGATCGGATCAGTCATGGTCATGAAGTGGCCTTCGGCCTCTCTCGCCGGGGTTTCCTGGTGCGCCATCCCTCTCCCCGATCCGAGACGGGGCGGGTGCGGCACGGTGGACCTACGGCGTAGTAAGTCTTACGGGCGTCAGAGCGCCCAACCCTCCTAGCCTAAGCCATGGAGGGGTGGGCTCCTGACCAAACCCTTTGCTTACCGAGAGACTCCGGAATCCCTGAAGGGATTACCAGGAGCTCTTGGTCACGCCCGGCAGCTCGCCACGGTGAGCCATCTCACGAAGGCAGACGCGGCACAGGCCGAACTTGCGGTACACGGAGTGCGGACGGCCGCAGCGCTGGCAGCGCGTGTAGCCACGTACTCCGAACTTGGGCTTACGAGCAGCCTTGGCAATCAGAGCCTTCTTCGCCATCTCGCTTACGCCTCCTTGAAGGGGAAGCCGAGGTGACGGAGAAGGGCACGGCCTTCGGCGTCGTTGGTCGCCGTGGTGACCACGGTGATGTCCATACCCCGGACGCGGTCGATCTTGTCCTGGTCGATCTCGTGGAACATGACCTGCTCGGTGAGACCGAAGGTGTAGTTGCCACGGCCGTCGAACTGCTTGGGAGACAGACCACGGAAGTCGCGGATGCGCGGCAGCGCGAGCGACAGGGTGCGGTCCAGGAACTCCCACATGCGGTCGCCACGAAGAGTGACGTGGGCACCGATCGGCTGACCCTCGCGCAGCTTGAACTGCGCGATGGACTTGCGGGCCTTGGTGATGGCCGGCTTCTGACCGGTGATGGTGGTCAGGTCACGGACGGCACCGTCCATGAGCTTGGAGTCACGGGCGGCGTCGCCGACACCCATGTTGACCACGATCTTGACGAGGCCGGGGATCTGCATGACGTTCTCGTACTTGAACTCGTCACGCAGCTTGCCCGCGATCTCCTCGCGGTACTTCGTCTTGAGACGCGGAGTCGTGGTGGTAGTCATCAGATGTCCTCACCCGTCCGCTTGGCAACGCGGATCTTGTTGCCCTCGTCGTCGAAGCGGTAACCGACACGCGTGACAACCTTGTTGCCGTCCTTCTCAACGACCAGCTGGACGTTGGAGACGTGGACGGGCGCCTCGGTCGTGACGATGCCGCCGGCCTGCGAACCGCGAGCGGTCGGGCCGGCCTTGGTGTGCTTCTTGACCCGGTTGACACCCTCGACCAGGACGCGGTCCTCGCGGGGGAAGGCCGCGATGACCTTGCCCTGCTTGCCCTTGTCCTTGCCGGTGATGACCTGAACCAGGTCGCCCTTCTTGATCTTCATGCTTACAGCACCTCCGGAGCCAGCGAGATGATCTTCATGAACTTCTTCTCGCGCAGCTCGCGCCCGACCGGGCCGAAGATGCGGGTACCACGAGGGTCGCCGTCGTTCTTCAGAATGACGGCGGCGTTCTCGTCGAAGCGGATGTACGAGCCGTCCGGACGGCGGCGCTCCTTGACGGTGCGAACGATGACCGCCTTGACGACGTCACCCTTCTTCACGTTGCCACCGGGGATCGCGTCCTTGACGGTGGCGACGATGACGTCACCGATGCCCGCGTAGCGGCGACCGGAGCCACCGAGCACACGGATGCAAAGGATTTCCTTCGCACCAGTGTTGTCGGCGACGCGCAGTCGCGACTCCTGCTGGATCACGTCTATCTCCTGTTTGTCTGCCGGTTCCCGGCAGGGGCCGCCTCTTTACGAGGAGAGGCCCCTGCCGAGCCTGGCGGAACTGTCCTGCGGGGGTGCCCGCAGGAGATTTACTTGGCCTTTTCGAGGATCTCGACGATGCGCCAGCGCTTCGTCGAGGACAGCGGCCGGGTCTCCGCGAGGAGGACACGGTCGCCGACGCCTGCGGCGTTCTGCTCGTCGTGGGCCTTGAGCTTGTTCGTACGGCGGATGACCTTGCCGTACAGCGCGTGCTTCACACGGTCCTCGACGGCGACGACGACGGTCTTGTCCATCTTGTCGCTGACGACGAGACCCTCACGGGTCTTGCGGAAGCCGCGGGCCTCTGCGGTCTCGGTCACGTTGTTCTCACTCATCAGGCGCTCTCCACCGTCTCGATGCCCAGCTCGCGCTCACGCATCAGGGTGTAGATCCGCGCGATGTCCTTGCGGACGGCCTTGAGCCGACCGTGGTTCTCGAGCTGACCCGTCGCCGCCTGGAAGCGGAGGTTGAACAGCTCTTCCTTGGCTTCGCGGAGCTTCGCCAGAAGCTCCTCGTCACCCAGTTCGCGCAGCTCGGACGCCTTGGTACCGGCCGACATCACGCTTCACCTGCCTCGCGCTTGACGATCCGGCACTTCATCGGCAGCTTGTGGGCTGCGCGAGTCAGGGCCTCACGGGCGATCTTCTCGTTGGGGTAGGACAGCTCGAACATGACCCGGCCCGGGTGCACGTTCGCGATCCACCACTCGGGAGAACCCTTACCGGAACCCATGCGGGTCTCGGCAGGCTTCTTCGTCAGCGGGCGGTCCGGGTAGATGTTGATCCAGACCTTGCCGCCACGCTTGATGTGGCGGGTCATCGCGATACGGGCCGCCTCGATCTGGCGGTTGGTCACGTACGCCGGAGTGAGGGCCTGGATGCCGTACTCGCCGAACGCAACCGTCGTACCGCCCTTGGCCTCGCCGCGGCGCTTCGGGTGGTGCTGCTTGCGGTGCTTGACCCTACGGGGGATCAGCATGTCGGTCAGGCCTCCGTTCCGGTGCTCTCAGCCGGAGCGGCGGCAGCGGGAGCCTCGGCCTTGGGGGCCTCGGCGCCGGCAGCCTGCTGCGGCTTGCGACCGCGCCGCTCGCCACCGCCACGGCCACCACGGGCCGGACGGTCGGAGCCGCCGCCACCGCGAGCCGGGCGGTTACCCGCACGGGCGGCAGCGTTCTCAGCGCGGACCTCGGCGATGTTCTTGACATCGCCCTTGTAGATCCAGACCTTCACGCCGATGCGGCCGAAGGTCGTCTTGGCCTCGAAGAAGCCGTAGTCCACGTTCGCGCGGAGCGTGTGCAGGGGCACGCGGCCCTCGCGGTAGAACTCCGAGCGGGACATCTCGGCGCCGCCGAGGCGACCGCCGCACTGGATCTTGATGCCCTTGGCGCCGGCCTTCATCGCCGACTGCATGCTCTTACGCATGGCGCGGCGGAAGGAGACGCGGGAGGAGAGCTGCTCGGCGACGGCCTGCGCGACCAGCTGGGCATCCGTCTCGGGGTTCTTGACCTCGAGGATGTTCAGCTGGACCTGCTTGCCCGTGAGCTTCTCGAGGTCACCGCGGATGCGGTCGGCCTCGGCGCCACGGCGGCCGATGACGATGCCCGGACGCGCGGTGTGGATGTCCACACGCACACGGTCACGGGTGCGCTCGATCTCCACCTTCGAGATGCCGGCGCGCTCCATGCCGGACGTCATCATCCGACGGATGGCGACGTCTTCCTTGACGTAGTCCTTGTACAGCTTGTCGGCGTACCACCGGGACTTGAAGTCCGTGGTGATGCCGAGCCGGAACCCGTGCGGGTTAACCTTCTGGCCCATTACCGGGTTCCTTCCTTGCTGCTGACGACCACGGTGATGTGGCTGGTCCGCTTGCGGATCCGGTAGGCACGACCCTGGGCGCGCGGACGGAACCGCTTCAGGGTCGGACCCTCGTCGACGTAGGCCTCGGAGATGAAGAGGCTGTCGGCGTCGGTGTGGTCGTAGTTGTGCGCGGCGTTGGCAATGGCGCTGTCCAGCACCTTGCCGACCGGCACGCTCGCGGCCTGCGGGGCGAAACGCAGGACCGCCTGAGCCTCCGTGGCGTCCATGCCACGGATGAGGTCCACCACGCGGCGGGCCTTCATGGGCGTGACGCGGATGTACCGCGCCTGGGCCCTGGCTTCCATGGTTGTCCCTTCAGTGTTTGTCATGGTCGGTCGCCCCGCGCTAGCGGCGCTTCGACTTCCGGTCGTCCTTGACGTGACCCCGGAAGGTGCGCGTCGGCGAGAACTCGCCGAGCTTGTGGCCGACCATCGACTCGGTGACAAACACCGGGATGTGGGTCTTGCCGTTGTGCACCGCGATCGTGTGGCCCAGCATGGCCGGGACGATCATCGAGCGGCGGGACCAGGTCTTGATGACGTTCTTGGAACCGGCTTCGTTCTGAGCATCCACCTTCTTGGCGAGGTGCTCGTCGACGAAAGGCCCCTTCTTGAGACTGCGCGGCATCTAAACCCGCTCCTAGCGCTTCTTGTTCGTCTTGCGGCGGCGGACGATGTACTTGTTCGAAGCCTTCTTCGGCGAACGAGTACGACCCTCCTTCTGACCCCAGGGGCTGACCGGGTGGCGACCACCGGAGGTCTTGCCCTCACCACCACCGTGGGGGTGGTCAACCGGGTTCATCGCCACACCGCGAACGGTCGGGCGGACGCCCAGCCAGCGCTTGCGGCCGGCCTTGCCCCAGTTGATGTTGCTCTGCTCGGCGTTGCCGACCTCGCCGACCGTGGCGCGGCAGCGCTGGTCGACCAGACGGATCTCACCGGACGGCATGCGGAGGTGGGCCATCGAGCCCTCCTTCGCGAGCAGCTGCACGGAGGCACCGGCGGAACGGGCGAACTTGGCGCCACCGCCCGGACGAAGCTCCACGGAGTGGATCGTCGTACCGACGGGGATGTTGCGCAGCGCCAGGTTGTTGCCCGGCTTGATGTCGGCCCCGGGACCGTTCTCGACGCGGTCGCCCTGCTGCAGGTTGCGCGGGGCGAGGATGTAGCGCTTCTCGCCGTCCGCGTAGTGCAGCAGCGCGATGCGCGCGGTGCGGTTGGGGTCGTACTCGATGTGCGCGACCTTCGCCGGCACGCCGTCCTTGTCATGGCGACGGAAGTCGATGACACGGTAGGCGCGCTTGTGTCCGCCACCCTGGTGGCGAACGGTCACACGACCGGCGTTGTTACGGCCGCCCTTGCTGTGCAGCGGGCGGACCAGCGACTTCTCCGGCGTGGACCGCGTGACCTCGACGAAGTCGGCGACGCTGGAGCCACGACGGCCCGGCGTAGTCGGCTTGTACTTGCGGATTCCCATTTTTCAGTCCTCGTCCGATATCGGACGATCCGACCCGCTTACGCGGACGGACCGCCGAAGATGTCGATACGGTCGCCCTCAGCGAGGGTCACGATCGCTCGCTTGCTGCCCGCGCGCTGACCGAAGCCGGTCTTGGTGCGCTTGCGCTTGCCGATGCGGTTGATCGTGTTGACCCCGGTGACCTTGACCGAGAAGACCGCCTGGACGGCCTGCTTGATCTGGGTCTTGTTGGCGTTCGGGTCGACGATGAACGTGTACTTGTTCTCGTCCAGGAGCGCGTAGCTCTTCTCCGACACGACCGGCTTCAGCAGCACGTCACGGGGGTCCGTGTACGACTTGCTGAGCGGAGTGACGACGGTGTTCTTGCCCTCGGTCGCGTGGCGCTTCGCCTTGGCGACGCGCGCGGCCTTGGCGGCCTTGGCCGCCTTGGGGGCAATGCTCGGGTGACGCGTAGCCATCAGGCTTCGCTCCCTTCGGTGTCGGTGGCCTGCGGGCCGGACACGAAGGACTCGAAAGCGGCCTGGGTGAAGACCACGTCGTCGGAGACGATCACGTCGTACGTGTTCAGCTGGCCCGGCTCCAGGATGTGCACCTGGGGCAGGTTGCGGGCGGACAGCCACGCGGCCTCGTCGGCGCGCTCGACGACCAGGAGCAGGTTCTTGCGCTCCGAGATCTTGCCGAACAGCGTCCGAGCGGCCTTCGTGGACGGGTTGTCGCCCTCGATCACGCCGGAGACGACGTGGATGCGGTCATGGCGGGCCCGGTCGGTGAGGGCGTGGCGCAGGGCCGCGGCCTTCATCTTCTTCGGGGTCCGCTGCGAGTAGTCACGCGGCTGCGGGCCGTGGACGACGCCACCGCCGGCGAACTGCGGCGCACGGGTCGAGCCCTGACGGGCGCGGCCGGTGCCCTTCTGGCGGTACGGCTTCTTGCCGCCACCACGGACTTCGCCGCGACGCTTGGTCTTGTGCGTGCCCTGGCGGGCAGCGGCGTTCTGCGCGACGACGACCTGGTGGATCAGCGGGATGCTGATCTTCTCCACGCCGAAGATCTCCGCGGGGAGCTCGACGGAGCCGGTCTTCTCGCCTGCAGGCGAAAGGATGTCAACAGTGCTCATCGGTACCTCAGGCCCCCTTGGCCGCAGTGCGGACCAGGACGAGGCCGCCGTTCGGACCAGGAACCGCGCCCTTGATGAGGAGCAGGCCCTTCTCCGCGTCAACGGCGTGGACGGTCAGGTTCTGGGTGGTGACCCGCTCGTTGCCCATACGACCCGCCATGCGGAGGCCCTTGAACACACGGCCCGGGGTGGCACAGCCACCGATGGAGCCGGGAGAGCGGTGCTTGCGCTGGGTGCCGTGTCCGGCGCCGAGGCCCTTGAAGTTGTGACGCTTCATGACACCGGCGAAGCCCTTGCCCTTGCTCTTGCCGGTCACGTCGACCTTCACGCCGGCCTCGAACACCTCAGCGGTGATCTCCTGGCCGAGCGTGTACTCGGAGGCGGCCGCGGTGCGGATCTCGACGAGGTGGCGACGCGGGGTGACATCGGCCTTGGCGAAGTGGCCCTTGAGGGGCTTGTTCACCTTGCGCGGGTCGATCTCGCCGAAGGCGATCTGGACCGACTCGTAGCCGTCACTGTCGTTCGTACGGACCTGGGTCACGACGTTGGGGCCGGCCTTGACGACGGTGACGGGAACAACACGGTTGTTCTCGTCCCACACCTGCGTCATGCCGAGCTTCTCGCCCAGGATGCCCTTGATCTGCTTTGCCATCTTCAGCTCACCGACCCCTAGAGCTTGATCTCGATGTCGACACCGGCCGGGAGGTCGAGTCGCATCAGAGAGTCAACGGTCTTGGGGGTGGGGTCGAGGATGTCGATGAGGCGCTTGTGCGTGCGCATCTCGAAGTGCTCGCGAGAGTCCTTGTACTTGTGCGGCGACTTGATGACGCAGTACACGTTCTTCTCAGTGGGCAGCGGCACCGGGCCCGCGACCGACGCACCAGTGCGGGTCACCGTCTCGACGATCTTCTTCGCCGAGGAGTCGATGACCTCGTGGTCGTAGGCCTTGAGCCGGATGCGGATCTTCTGTCCCGCCATGGCTACTCAGTAGTCCTGTCTCTTTTACAGCTCTGGAACCCGGTGCTCCATCGACTTCCTCCGACCCACGCGGTCGGGTGTGTCGCACTCTCACCGACACAGATGTCCCTTGTCCGAACATCCCTTGCCTGAGAAAGAGGTTCACCGGGCGCCTGGCCGGCGCTGCACCGCACTTCCCGAAAGATTCCCGTACGTCCGCCCCAGCGCTGCCTTACGGCAGTTAGGGCGACGAGTACTGTGGGACTCGCTTCCGGTCCTCCCGGCGGGAGGCGCGCAGCATCAACACTCGACCGAGCAACTCCGACAGTCTGCCATATGGCGCAGGGCCCTGGCCAATCGGGCCGGAGAGAATACCCCGGGAGTGACGCAGGTCAAACACAGGTACCACCCGCGTGGCGTCCCGGCCTGCACCTCCGCCGGAATCCCGGCGCCGCTAAGCACCCCACGGCCGCTCCCCCTCTGTATCCCACCGCACCCACTCCAGCCCGCCACGCCATCCCGAGCGACCCGCCGCCCAGCCGAGAAGTAACTGAAGTCGTCGTTGAGAGCGAGCTGCAGGTAGTGCTCACCGGCCTCCGCGGCCGGCACGTCGAGCCGATCCAGAACGAGGAGCCGGTGGCGCAGGTTGAGCCTGGAGTAGTGGCGGTCGATCTGCTCCTCGGACGGGTCGTCCCAGGAGTCGCCGTCCGCGTTCGAGAGGCGCAGTCGAGGCGCAGCCATGTCCGCGCTCACGCATACGGGTCCACGGAGAACCCCGGATGCCCGCTCGGAAAGTCCTCCGGGAAGAACGGCACCCGCAGCGAGCCCGCGAGAAGACGGAGCAGCGTGCCGGCCGAGCCCTCGGTCGAGACGACGGCACCGAGCTGCCCGGCCTGGATGATCACCGTCGGCCAGTCGTCGGGCTCCCCCACCGCGATCCACGCCAACACGTCGGCATTGTCGGTCACGCCCCACTGGATCAGGTCCCCGGGGCAGGCCCCGTGCTCGTTCAGCACACCCCTCAGCGCATCCAACGGCTTGCCGTGGAGTGTCGACCGCAACTGCTCGGTCTGGTGACGGATGTCGAGCCGGGCGTTCGCCGCACCGTCCGCGAAGATCCACAGAAACTCGTCGAAACAGCCCGTGCCATAGGTACGGGTCAACTCCCGATGATCGGCCGGAAGAGGTCCTGGCACCCCCTGGACACCCCTGACCCCGTTCATTCGCGCAACCGTGCGCTCACGAAGGGAAGAAGCTCGGCGAGCGCGACCGGACGAGCCGCAGCGCCGCTCTCCTCCCCGAGGAACCAGCCGTTGTCCCACTCGGCACGCCAGACCTTCCCGTGCCGGTTCTCGAACTCGACGAAGCCGCCGGGCTCGTTCTCCAGCTTCGGGATCTCCTGGAGCAGGATCTTCTCCTGGGGTCTCGGTGCCCGAGAATTCACAGGCGTAGGCAGGAAGACCGCGTAGGTCACCGGCGTGAGGGCAGGATCCCGCACCTTGTGCAGTTGCGCCACCTCGGGATCGGCGACCGCGACGGCATCGAAGCCGCGCCCCGCAACGCCGAACCCCCCGACGACCCCGAGGAACCGCCCCTCCTGGAGCAGCTCCCCTTCATGCGACTGTGCGAAGGACAGCACCGCACGGGTCAGCTCCTCGCTGTACTTCCCCCGCGTGTTCATCTGCAGCAGCCGCGTCCCGTCCGCGGTCAGCACGCCCGCGTAGCGCAGCACGGGGTTGAGACTCCACTGCCAGGCGTGGGGCAGGCCTTCGAGGGGGGTCACGTCGGGGAATCCGGCGATGGCGGACTGAAGATCCATGAGCCTAGGCATCCCAGGGACGCTCCCGTGCCGTATCCCATCGCACCCACGACAACCCGTCGCCCCAACCCGGACGGCCCGCCGCCCAACCGAGAAGCACCGGACGCACCATCTCGTCGCCTCCCCGGTCCGACGGTGTGGTCACCTCGGCGCGGTAGTGGGCGTCGGCACCCCCCTCCCGGTACTCGATCACCACGCTGAAGTCGTCGTTGAGGGCGAGTTGCAGGTAATGCTCACCAACCTCCGCTGCCGGCACATCGAGCCGATCCAGAACGAGGAACCGGTGGCGCAGGTTGAGCCTGGAGTAGTGGCGGTCGATCTGCTCCTCGGAGGGGTCGTCCCACGTGTCGCCGTCCGCGTTCGAGAGACGCAGCCGGTGCTCAGCCACAGAGAGTCTTCTCCACGAACGCCAGCAGATCGGCGAGTTCGACGGGACGTGCCGCACCGCCCTTGGACTCCTCCCCCAGCGTCCAGGCGTGCTCTGCGTCCCATTCGACCCGGAAGCCCTGCCCCAGGAAGTTCTCGAACCGGACGAAACTGCCCGGCGCGCGCTCAAGCAGCTTGATCTCGCGGTACAGAGTCTTCGGCAACGCGAGGATCCCGTCGGGGTTGTCCGTCCCCCCCTTGGTGACCGTGTTGTCGAACCACAGCCTGAGAAAAGGGACGGGTTCCCGGTCCAGGTCGGCCGGGGAAAGGAACCTGATGAAACTCTCACGCGCGTCTTCGAGAGAATAATGGTCCGGTGCCGCGAACTCGCACGAGTATCCAGGAAATACCGCCCAGGTGACCTTCTGCAATTCAGGCTGCTGAACCTCGTGGTACCGGTGGACACCCGGCCTCGCCGCCGCGACGACCTCGAAGTCGCGGCCCGGAAAGCGAAATCCCGGCTGGGTGCCCAGCAATACGTCCTCGGCCAACAACCGGGAGCTGTTCTCCCGCGCGGTCACGAGAATCGCCCGCACCAGCTCCTCGTCGTACGTGTCACGGGCGCTCACCTGAAACAGGTGCCGTCCGTCCGCGCTCAGAGCCGCCGCGAAGTCCAGCCCCGGCACCGGCGACCAGTGCCACGCATCGGGAACACCCGCGAACTCCTCAACTCCTGGAAAGCCCGCCACGACAGCAGCCGGATCCATGATTCCTCCCCTTAAGCGCCTCTGCACGAATAATTCGGACCGGTGTCCTGACGGTATCTCGGAGCCCGCTGACCGTCACGCCCGTTGTCGGCCCTGGTCATCGGTTCCATATCAGTCGTGTCATTGTACCAATCTGCCCGTTCCGCATAATTGGTGTTGTATCCCGTCTCGTTCCAGTGCTCGACCACACGCGGATTGTGGTCGTAGGTGAGCGTGGCCGAGTCCGCCGGAATGACTTCACCCGCATTGTTGCGCCACGTGAGCTGATCCCTGGGAATTCGGTTTCCGTGCTCGTCCAGCGGCCAGCCGCCGGCCGCCCGCCCCTCGTCGGTGAACCTCGTGACCATGTCCTCGTGCGTCGACGTCTCGTACTGATGCGGGTACTCCGACGATCGGTTGTGCCGGGTCTCCGGGGCGTCGGGATCCCTCGCGTACCGGCCCCCCGGTCCGCGCACCTGATCCAGCCCCAGCGGGTCCGTGAAGGAGAAGGGGTGGGGGACGTAGGCGTAGTGATTGGGCTGCGGGGCCAGGCCCAACGGGTCGGGGGTGAGGTAACGCGCGTTGTCGGGGTCGTAGTAGCGCGCGTAGTTGTAGTGCCAGCCGGTCTCGGCGTCGGCGTACTGTCCTGGAAAGCGCAGTGGACAGTCGACCGCGGTACCGGACGGCTGCGCGGACGGGTCCGACTCCCGTGCCCGTCCCCACAGCTCCGTTCTGCGCTGCCACGCCAACTCGCCCTCACTGCTGACCAGTTCGGTCGGCGAACCCACCGTGTCCGTCACGACCCCGTGGAACCGGGTCCCGTCGGCGTCCCGGTGAACCTGGGTCAGCGGGCGATGGGTACCGGAGAAGTAGTCCCAGGTGATCGCCTCCGCCTTGTCCGTCCGCTGTTCGCCGACCCTCGTGCCGTCCCAGGTGAACCGGGTCTCCTCGACCACCTCGCCGCCGGAGTCCAGGCGGGCCTTGGCACACCGCCGCCCTGTGGGGTCGTACCGGTATCGCCATCGGTCGCCCTCGGGTGTGACGGCCGCCGTCAGCCTGTCCTGCGCGTCCCAGGTGAAGGCGGCGACGCGCTTCTGCCCGTTGAGCAGCCTCTTCACGGTCCGGACCGGGCGCCCCTGACCGTCGTACTCGTACGTCGTCCGGCCCGACCGCACGAGTCGCGTGCCGGTGTACTCGCGCTCGGTGGGCCGCTCGCCGCCGGACGGCGCGATCGACTCGCTGATGTTGCCGAGGGCGTCGTACGCGTAGCTCTCGGTCCAGTTCCGGGCGCGCACGGCGGTGACACGCCCCGCCGGGTCGAGGTCGAACGTGCGCCGCCCGGTGGTGAGTTCGGTGATCTCCGCCAGGAGGCCGTCGGGGCGGTATCCGTACGACCGTTCCTCAAGGAGGACTTCACCGGGTTGGCGGGTGCCGCGGACCTGCTGCCCGACCAGGCGCCCCATGTCGTCCCATGCCTGGGTGAGCGTCGCGAAGTCCCCGAACGCGCGGGACAGTTCACGCCCCAGAGCGTCGTAGTCGAAGGTCACGGTGTGCCCGGCGGCTGCCAGCGACGCCGGACGGCCCACCGCGTCATAGGTCCAGGTGGAGACCGTTCCGCTGGGGGTACGGCGCTCCACGCGGCGCCCGAGGGCGTCGTATGCGTAGGTGGTCTCGGCGCCGTCGAGGACCTCACGCACCAGACGCCCTGTGACGCTGTACGAGCTCTCCAGCGTGCAGTCGGCGCCCACGGCCCGCAGGAGGCGGCCCGCGGGGTCGTAGGTGAAGCGTGTCGTCCGATCACCGATGTGCTGCTCGACCGTCCGGCCCAGCTCGTCGCGGATCAGGACGATCTCCTCGCCCGCGCCATTGGTACGGGATGCCATGCGGCCCGCGGCGTCATAGGTGTAGGTGAGCGTGCGCCCCTCGAAGTCGGTCTCCGAGAGCAGGCGGTTGGTCGCGTCGTAGACGTACTCCCAGGTACGGCCCTGCGGATTCGTCACCTTGGTCAGGTTCACCTCGGTGTCATAGGTGAAGCGGTGTTCGACGCCGGCGCGGTCGGTCCGGCTGGTGGGTTGGTGGAAGTGTCCCGTCCGGACGGCGGACCGCCGGCCGGTCCGGTCGACGTGCGCGACGAGGTTGCCCTCCCCGTCCCACTCCCAGCTCTCCCGGCTGCCGTCGGCGGCGACCCGCCAGGCCGGCGCTCCTTCGACCGTCCAGCCCATGTGCTCGACCCCGCCCGAGGCGTCGACGACGCTCGTGATCCGGCCGAACGCGTCCCGCCGCGCGACGGTCGTGTGGCCGAGGGCGTCGGTCTCGCCGACCGAGAGCCCCTCCGGATTGCGTTCGGTGCGCCGCACATGGCCGAGGGCATCGGTCACGGCCGTGAGCCGCCCCTGCCCGTCGTAGGCGTACTGACGTGAGTTCCCCGCCGGGTCGACGGTCCTCAGCCGGTTGCCCCGTGCGTCGAAGTTCTGCTGCCAGACGGCTCCGTCGGCTTCGACCACTCGGACCGGAAGGTCGAGTTCGTCGTACTCCGCCGTGGTGCGGTATCCGTCGGGGCGTGTGATGGTGACGAGGTTTCCGCGCGGGTCGTACTCGAAGGTAGTGGTGTGCCCCGACGCGTCGGTGCGGGACACCTGCCGGTTGTGCCGGTCCCATTCGGTGCGGACCGTGCGCCCCAGGGCATCGGTGACTTCCGTGCGCTGGAGGAGGTCGTTGTAGCGATGGACCGTGGTGTGGCCGAGGGAGTTGGTGTACCGCGTCTCCCGGACGTCCTCGTCATAGACGACCGCGCAGCTGAGGAAGCCGTCGGCCCCCTCTCCCCGTATGCAACGGTCGAGCGCGTCGTACGTGTAGCGGTACCAGGATCCGTTGCGGTCGGTCCACGAGGTGACGCGTTCCCGGTCGTCGTACGTCAGCCGGTACGGAAGACCGCTTGAGTTGTGGATCTCGGTGAGGTTGCCCTCGGGGCTGTAGCCGTACCGGAGAAGGGTGACGCCCTCAGGGCCCGCATCGGGGTCGCTCAGCCGCAGCCGTGTGATCCGCTCGCCGTCGGTGTCGACGTGGACGTGGTATCCACCGGAGTGCCGCAGACCGACGGGCGTACCGCGCTCGTCGCGGTCGACGGTGATCCGATGACCATTGCGATCGGACACGGCGACGAGCGGAAGCGTGAAGGTATCGGCGTGGGCGGGCTGCTCGTGCGGCGCCGCGAAATGCCTCACGCGCCCCGTGGCGGGATCGGTGATCCGGATGGGTGCCCCCGGCCCACCGTCCCAGTCGAGGGGCCAGCACGGCCCTTCGAGAGGCATCACCGACGCGCCCTGGGCGGGGATCGGATAGACGAGCACCATCCCGTCCTCCCCTGCGAAGAGGACACCCTCGCCGTCGAGTTCGAGGCGTTCGTCGAGGGTCGAGGCCCAGGAGGGTCCGAACCAGTGTCCGGAGGCGTAGCTCGACACGTGGGTACGGCGCAGGATCAGGGGAAGCAGGCCGGGCAGTTCGACATCGGTGTGCCCCATGAACATCTCGCCCGAGACCATGTCGATCGGATCGCCGTTGAGGCACCTCCCCTCACCCGGCTTGCTCTTCGCGACAGCGTCGTCGGCCTCCCTGCGCAGCCCCTTTCCAAGACCCTTCGCCATGGCCTTCAGCCCGCCCTTGCCGAGCGTCTTCATGCCCTTGGCGAGCTTGCCGAGACTGGTGATGCCCTTGCCGCCGGGTATGCAGTCCAGCGCCGCGAACGCCACGTCCCATAGGGACGCCTGGCCCTTCGAATACTTGTAGAGCGTGTCGGCCAGAACGACGAGGGCGGCAATGAGCACGATCGCGCCCAGAATCGGCCCACCGATGATCATCGCGACGATGCCGAGCACCGCCACGACCACCTTGCAGACCGTGACGATGGTGTCCCAGTTGTCCTCGAACCAGTCCCCCACGTCCTCCCACCACGACCGGTTCTGAATACCCGCGTCCGACGCCTCGTCGATCTTCCGCTTCGCGTCCCCCGCCGCCTCGTCCCGCATCTGCCGCGCATCAGCCGCCATCTTCTTCGCCGCGGCCAACGCATCCTGGGCATCGGAGACGTCCGACTGGGCTTTGGTGTGGGCCGACTTGGCGTTCTGCACATCACGTGTAGCGGCGCGGACCTTCGCCTCATCCGGCTTGTCCGCATCCGACTTGCTGCCGGTCGGATCGTCTTTGTACTTGTCCGATTCCTTCGACGCCCGCGTCACCCACGAGTCAGCAGAGGACAACCGCGACTGGGCGGACGAGAGGTTGCTGCGCGCCTCCCGCGCCTTCACGAGCGCCTTGTCCGCCAGCGCCTGCGCCCGCTCCAGCTTCGGCCAGAAATCAGTCAGTGCGTTCCCGCACAACTCGTACGACTTCTTCAGCTTCTTCAGATTCTTCGGCACACCCGAGAACTGATCCCGGAACACCTCCGCCGACTTCCCCGCCCACTGCAACGTCGCATCGTCCTCAGCCATCCCCTTGACCAGACGCAACGCATCCGACACGTCATCCGCAAAGTCGTGCAACTGCTTCGCCAACGAGCGCACACGATCCGGATCACCCGGCGTCGGATCCCTGTCCAGATCCAGCACATGCCAGTCCGAAGGCCGATACCCCGCCATCCCGCAACCCCCGTCACGCGCACCACACCATCAACACCCGTATGCACACGCGAACTTACCCGGCACGGAGTTTCGATGTGAAGGGCATCCCGGTCACCGGGCCTGGGGCTCTCCCCACCCCCCAAGCACCAGCGGGCCGGATGGTCCCCCGGTGATCTCGCCGTCACCGTGGAGACATCGCCATCGAGAGGACCCCACCGTGCGCACCAGCCTCGCCCTCGTCCCGGCCGTCGCCCTCACCCTCGCCGCGGTCGCGGCCCCGGCCGCCGTCGCCGGCTCCGAAGGCCCGGGCCTCCGCACCCCCACCCTCTGGCGCACGGACGGCTACGGCACCGTCCTCGCCCTCACCGAGGACGGCCTACAGGAGTACCAGACGACCGCCGTCAGCTGCGTCAAGGGCGACTTCGCCGCGCGGTCGGGTCCGGGGACGTACACCACGGGCGGTGCCGTGCTGACCGTGCGGCCGGGGCCCGACCACGACCACGCCGCCCTCCCCGCCGCCTGCGCCCACCCGCTCCCCGCCGACGACCCCCGCGCCGCCTTCGACGTCTTCTGGCAGTCGTTCGAGGAGAACTACCCCTTCTTCGCCGCCAAGGGCATCGACTGGCGGGCCGTCCGGGACCGTTACCGCCCGCAGGTCCACGCGGACACCACCCGCGACGAGCTGTTCGCGCTCTTCAGCCGCATGGTGAAGCCCCTGCACGACGCCCACGTCGTCGTCCAGGACGGTGACCGCCATTACGGCGAAGGCCGCCCCGGCACCGAGATTCCCGGCCCGGAACTCAACGACAAGGTACGGAAGTTCGTCATCGCGAGGGACCTCAAGGGCGCCTCACCCGTACAGGAATTCGCCGGTGGCCTGATCACCTACGCCGACCTCAAGGGTGGAACCGGCACCCTGGGATACCTCCGCATCGCCACCTTCTCCGGCTACAACCCCGACGACGACTCCTACGCCGCCGATCTCACCGAACTCGACCGCGCCCTGACCGCCGTACTCACCCCCGACCGCACCCGGCACCTCCGCGGCCTGATCATCGACCTCCGCGTCAACGGCGGCGGCGCCGACTCCCTCGGCATCCACATCGCCGAGCGCCTCACGGACACGCCCTACGTCGCCTACGCCAAGCGCGCCCGCAACGACCCCGCCGACCCGACCCGGTTCACGCGTCCCGAGCCGATCCGCGTCACGCCGGCCAAGGCACCGCGCTACACGGGCCCGATCGCCGTACTCACCGGTGGTTCCACCGTGAGCGCCGGGGAGACCTTCACGCAGGCCCTCATCGACCGACCGGGCCGGACCGTCCGGATCGGTCAGGCCACCCAGGGCGTCTTCTCCGACACCATGGCCCGCCGGCTGCCGAACGGCATGGTCGCCTGGCTGCCCAACGAGGAGTTCCTGACCCGCACCGGCCGCACCTTCGACGGCACCGGCATCCCGCCCCAGCTGACCGAACCGGTGTTCACGAAGGAGGAGTTCGCGAAGAACCGGGACTCCGCCTTCGACACCGCGGTGAACGTACTGCGCCGGTCCTGAACACGAACCCACCGGCCCCGGAGCGGCACCCCGCCCCTACGACCCCGCGTTCCGCAGCCGTGCGAACGACGTGTCCAACCCCCGCTTCATCAGCCCCGCCACCGGCCGCTCCACCAGCCGGTGCACGAGCCAACTCAGCGCCATGAAGCCGGCGATGACCACCGCGACCAGCAGCCGCGCGTCCATCGTGTCCTTGAGCCGGTGGATCAGCGTCGTACCGGCCACGTAGTGCATCAGGTACAGCGGATACGTCATCGCACCGGCCGTCACCAGCCACTTCCACTGGACGCGGTCCGTCGCGCCGAGGGCGATCGCGACCATGACCAGCAGGAAGACGGTGAAGATCGCCACGCTCCCCCGCCACCCCGACACATGCTCGACCTCGTCGATCCGCAGGCCCAGTTCGCGCTGGCCCATCAGCCAGGCCATCCCGAGGATGCCCCACAGCAGCAGGTCCTGGCCGAAGCGGTACATGAGGTAGAGGGCGAGGCCGGCGATGAAGTACCAGGCGCCCTCGGGGTTGGCGACCAGCTCCAGCAGCGGGAACTTCGCGACCGGCGCGAGCATCGCCGCCGCGCCCCACAGACAGCAGAACAGCACGACCCTGCGGTACGTCAGACCCATGGCGACGACGACGAGGAAGAGGAGGTAGAAGCGGAGCTCCGACCAGAGGGTCCAGTAGACGCCGTCGACGTTGCCGACCTTCGAACCCGCTTGCAGCATCGTGAAGTTGAGGAGGGTGTCGCGCGGCCGCTGCCGGTCCCAGACGCCCGGCAGGGCGACGAGCACGGCCGTGGTGAAGGCGATGGCGAACCAGTAGGCCGGGTAGAGCCGCATCACCCGGGAGGTGAAGAACTGCCTCGGGGTGCGGCCCCAGCACGACATGCAGATCACGAAACCGCTGATGACGAAGAAGATCTCGACGCCGATCCAGCCGTAGGTCGCGACATGGAACACCGTCGGCATGATGTCCGACACCGGCCGGTCCCAGATGGCGTTGTGCGGCTGGTTCACGCGGTACGTGCCCGCGTAGTGGTGCACCGCCACCATCAGCGCGGCGACCAGACGGATGCCATCGATGGCGTACAGGCGCGGGCGTTCACGTCGGACGGGGGCGCTCGGGGTGCTCGGGACACTCGGGGCCGTCCTGTGCTGTCCCGGCCGTACCGTCCGCAGCTGCTGGGTCGGTACGTCGTCCAGCAGCTGTCGTTGCTGCGGGACCCCGCCCTTGATGCCGCCCTTGGTGCCGCCGGTGACGATCAACGATCCGCTGTGCGCCTCACGCATCAGACTCCAGCCATCCCCTGTGTGCGTCCTGGCCCCGCCGGCCCTACGAGCCCTCCACGCTAGGCCGTCACAACCACCCCACAGCGAACAGACAAGAACATTCGGTGCACCGGCCGCCCGGAATTGGCTCAGTCCTCGAAAAGACGCCTCACAAGGTTCTCCAAGACTTCACCCAGGAATCATCGCCGTGGCCCGACAGCAGAAAGGCCCGACAGCAGAAGGGCCCGGCAACGAATGGGCCCCGCAAACGAAAAGGTCCGTACGACCGAAGTCGTACGGACCTTTTCTGGAACTCGCGTTGGAGCTACCGGGTCAGACCAACAGAACTACTTGTTGATCTTGGTGACCTGGCCGGCGCCGACCGTCCGGCCACCCTCACGGATGGCGAACTTCAGGCCCTCTTCCATGGCGACGGGCTGGATGAGCTCCACCTTCATCTCGGTGTTGTCACCCGGCATGACCATCTCGGTGCCCTCGGGGAGGGTCACGACGCCGGTCACGTCCGTCGTACGGAAGTAGAACTGGGGACGGTAGTTGTTGAAGAACGGCGTGTGACGGCCACCCTCGTCCTTGGACAGGATGTACGCCTGGGCCTCGAACTCCGTGTGCGGGGTGACCGAGCCGGGCTTGATGATGACCTGGCCGCGCTCGACGTCCTCGCGCTTGATGCCACGGAGGAGGAGACCGACGTTCTCACCGGCCTGGCCCTCGTCGAGCAGCTTGCGGAACATCTCGATGCCGGTGACCGTGGTGGTGGTCTTCTCGGTCTTGATGCCGATGATGTCGACGGTCTCGTTGACCTTCAGGACACCACGCTCGATACGGCCGGTGACGACCGTACCGCGACCGGTGATCGTGAAGACGTCCTCGATGGGCATGAGGAACGGCTTGTCGACGTCACGCTCGGGCTGCGGGATGTTCTCGTCGACGGCCTTCATCAGGTCGAGGACGGACTGGCCCCACTCCTTGTCGCCCTCAAGGGCCTTGAGCGCCGAGACCTTGACGACCGGCAGGTCGTCGCCCGGGAACTCGTACTCGGAGAGCAGCTCACGAACCTCGAGCTCGACGAGCTCCAGGATCTCCTCGTCGTCCACCATGTCGGCCTTGTTCAGGGCGACGACGATGTACGGAACGCCGACCTGGCGGGCCAGGAGCACGTGCTCCTTGGTCTGCGGCATCGGGCCGTCGGTGGCGGCGACCACGAGGATGGCGCCGTCCATCTGGGCCGCACCGGTGATCATGTTCTTGATGTAGTCCGCGTGACCGGGGCAGTCGACGTGGGCGTAGTGACGGGTCTCCGTCTGGTACTCG
Source organism: Streptomyces sp. NPDC088794 (assembly GCF_044750545.1). NCBI lineage: Bacteria > Bacillati > Actinomycetota > Actinomycetes > Kitasatosporales > Streptomycetaceae > Streptomyces > Streptomyces sp. NPDC088794. Next base: position 655,403 of record NZ_JBIVKB010000002.1, read on the forward strand.
ACGTGCGCGATCGAGATCGTGATACCGCGCTGGCGCTCCTCAGGAGCCTTGTCGATCTGGTCGAAGGCCGAGGCCTCGTTCAGGTCCGGAAACGCGTCGTGCAGCACCTTGGTAATGGCGGCCGTGAGGGTCGTCTTACCGTGGTCGATGTGACCGATGGTGCCGATGTTGACGTGCGGCTTAGTCCGCTCGAACTTCGCCTTCGCCACTGGGTCCTCCTGTGGAGTGGTTCTGGTACGCCTTACTCATCGGCGCCAGGTGATCTTTGCTGGGGTGCCGCCCGCCGGGGTCTGCCCTCCCGGGTGAGCCCCGGCGGTCGGTGTCAAGCCTAAAGCGTGTAAACGGGGTGTGTTACTCGCCCTTGGCCTTCGCGATGATCTCCTCGGCGACGTTCCGGGGAACCTCGGCGTAGGAGTCGAACTGCATCGAGTAGCTTGCGCGACCCGAGGTCTTGCTGCGGAGGTCGCCGACGTAGCCGAACATCTCCGAGAGGGGCACGAGGCCCTTCACGACGCGGGCACCGGCACGCTCCTCCATGGCCTGGATCTGACCACGGCGGGAGTTGATGTCGCCGATGACCTCACCCATGTAGTCCTCGGGCGTGGTGACCTCGACGGCCATCATCGGCTCGAGCAGCACGGGGCTGGCCTTGCGGGCGGCCTCCTTGAAGGCCTGCGAGCCGGCGATCTTGAAGGCGAGCTCGGAGGAGTCGACCTCGTGGTAGCCGCCGTCGAGAAGAATGACGCGGACGCCCGTCATCTCGTAGCCGGCCAGGATGCCGAACTGCATGGCCTCCTGCGCACCGGCGTCCACCGACGGGATGTACTCCCGCGGGATACGGCCACCGGTGACCTTGTTCACGAACTCGTACGCCGGGCCGTCCGACTCGGTGATCGGCTCGATCGCGATCTGCACCTTGGCGAACTGACCGGTACCACCGGTCTGCTTCTTGTGGGTGTAGTCGTGACGCTCGACGCTCTTGCGGATCGTCTCGCGGTACGCGACCTGCGGCTTGCCGACGTTGGCCTCGACCTTGAACTCGCGCTTCATACGGTCGACCAGCACCTCGAGGTGCAGCTCGCCCATACCGCCGAGAATGGTCTGGCCCGTCTCCTCGTCCGAGTGGACGTGGAAGGAGGGGTCCTCCTCCGCGAGACGCTGGATGGCGACACCCAGCTTCTCCTGGTCGCCCTTGGACTTGGGCTCGATGGCGACCTGGATGACCGGCGCCGGGAAGTCCATGGACTCCAGGATCACCGGCTGCTTCTCGTCGCACAGCGTCTCACCGGTGGTGGTCTGCTTCAGGCCCATGACGGCGACGATGTCGCCGGCGCCCACCGCTTCGATCTCCTCACGCTTGTTCGCGTGCATGCGGTAGATCTTGCCGATGCGCTCCTTCTTGCCCTTGACGGAGTTCAGCACCGCGGTGCCGGTCTCCAGGCGGCCCGAGTACACCCGGACGAAGGTGAGCTTGCCCAGGTGCGGGTCGCTCATGATCTTGAACGCGAGCGCGGACAGCGGCTCGTCCACGGACGGCTTGCGCTTGACGACGACCTCGGGGTCCTTGACGTCGTGGCCCTCGATGGCCTCGACGTCCAGGGGGGTCGGCAGGTAGCGCACGACCGCGTCGAGCAGGGGCTGAACGCCCTTGTTCTTGAACGCGGTGCCACAGAACACCGGGGTGACCGTGATGCCGTCGGACTTGCCGGACGCGATGGTGATACGACGGATCGCGGCGTACAGCTGCTCCTCGGTGGGCTCCTGGCCCTCCAGGAACAGCTCCATGATCTCGTCGTCGTTCTCCGCGACCGCCTCGACCAGCTTGCCGCGGTACTCCTCGGCAGCCTCGGTGTGCGTGGCCGGGATGTCGACGACGTCGTACATCTCGCCCTTGGCGGCCTCGGCGGACCACACGAGCGCCTTCATGCGGACCAGGTCCACGACGCCCTTGAAGTCGGCCTCGGCACCGATCGGCAGCTGCATGATGAGCGGCACGGCGCCCAGGCGGTCCGAGATCATGTCCACGCAGCGGTGGAACTCGGCGCCGGTACGGTCCAGCTTGTTCACGAAGCAGATGCGCGGCACGCCGTAACGGTCGGCCTGACGCCACACCGTCTCGGACTGCGGCTCGACACCGGCCACGCCGTCGAACACGGTGACGGCGCCGTCGAGGACGCGGAGCGAACGCTCCACCTCGACGGTGAAGTCGACGTGCCCGGGGGTGTCGATGATGTTGATCGTGTAGTCGTCGTCCTCAAGCGGCCAGTGACAGGTGGTGGCAGCAGAGGTGATCGTGATGCCACGCTCCTGCTCCTGCTCCATCCAGTCCATGGTGGCGGCGCCGTCGTGGACTTCACCGATCTTGTAGCTGACGCCGGTGTAGAAGAGGATCCGCTCGGTGGTGGTCGTCTTGCCCGCGTCGATGTGGGCCATGATCCCGATGTTGCGGACCTTGGCCAGGTCAAGTGAAGTAGTAGCCATAAGGCTTCGGTCTTCTCTCGGTCTCGATGTGGGTAGCGACTACCAGCGGTAGTGCGCGAAGGCCTTGTTGGACTCGGCCATCTTGTGCGTGTCCTCGCGCTTCTTGACGGCCGCGCCGAGGCCGTTCGAAGCGTCCAGAAGCTCGTTGAGCAGACGCTCGGTCATGGTCTTCTCGCGACGGGCGCGGGAGTAACCGACCAGCCAGCGCAGCGCCAGCGTGTTGGCGCGGCCGGGCTTGACCTCGACCGGCACCTGGTAGGTGGCGCCACCGACACGGCGGGACTTGACCTCAAGCGTGGGCTTGATGTTCTCCAGCGCGCGCTTGAGCGTGATGACCGGGTCGTTGCTGGTCTTCTCGCGCAGGCCCTCCATGGCGCCGTACACGATCCGCTCGGCGGTGGAGCGCTTGCCGTTCAGCAGCACCTTGTTGATCAGGGAGGTGACAAGAGGAGAACCGTAGACCGGGTCGATGATGACCGGGCGCTTCGGGGCAGGGCCCTTACGAGGCATTCTTACTTCTCCTTCTTGGCGCCGTAGCGGCTGCGGGCCTGCTTGCGGTTCTTGACACCCTGGGTGTCAAGGGAGCCGCGGATGATCTTGTAGCGAACACCGGGCAGGTCCTTCACACGGCCGCCGCGCACGAGCACGATGGAGTGCTCCTGCAGGTTGTGTCCCTCACCCGGAATGTAAGCGGTGACCTCGATCCCGCTGGTCAGACGCACACGCGCGACCTTACGCAGGGCCGAGTTCGGCTTCTTCGGGGTGGTCGTGAACACACGCGTGCAGACGCCACGACGCTGAGGGGAACCCTCGAGTGCGGGCGTCTTGTTCTTCTCGACCTTGTCCTGCCGGCCCTTCCGGACCAGCTGCTGGATCGTAGGCACTACTTCTCCGGTTTCTGTGTGCCGAATGGTGAAGCTAACCTGGAACGTCGCCGACCCACGCGGTCGGGTGTGTCGAATGCTGCAGACTTCCGCCGCCAGGCAGTAAGAGCGCAGATTGCGGTGGCCGCTCACGGTCCGAGTACGGTTCGAAGGCACGCACAAGGGCCAGGGCACACCCCAGGCACAAGGTCCGAGGGTACCTAGCTCATACGCTGCGGTCAAAACAAATGGACGGCACCAACAGTGCCGGGCCTCCGGTGTCAAGCCCCTACGCCGTAGTCGATCTTCGATTTCACATTCCGCACACGCCGGGCCAGGTCGTCATCGGGCCGTCATCCGGTCGTGACACCCACCAGGATCATCAGCGTCAGCAGCAGCGCCCAGCCCGCCGTGGAGAGCCAGCCCAGGACGAGCCCGGTCAGCGCGAGCCCGTCGCCGCTCTCCCCGGTCCGCCGGATCTCCGTACGCGCCGTGTGCCCGAGCACCACCGCCGGTATCCCGGTCAGCCCGAAGGTCGGCAGACACAGCACCCCACAGATGGCGGCCCCCACCGCCTTCCCGTTCGTCCGCGGCACCGGCTGCGGCAGGAACGTCCGCGGTACGACGGTGACGGGCGCCGGCTGCGGTACGGGACCCAGCGGCAGGTCGGCCACGAGCAGCGCCAGTTCCCCGACGGTCCGGGCCGCGTACACCCGCTCCACCCGCCGGTCGAACTCCCCCTTCTCCAGCCGCCCCTCCCCGAACCCCGCCCTGAGCACGTCCACGGCCCGCTCGCGGTCGGCGTGCGAGGCGAGCATGGCGGGGGCGGTGTGGGCGACGGGGGTCTGCCACGGCTGAAAATACGGAGAGGGCTGGGGCTGGAAGTACGGCTGGGGCTGAAGGTGCGGGTGGGAGTTCGGCCGGGACGCGTCTCTCCCCGGTGTGTCGTACGGCGTGCCGTTGGCCGACGACTCGTCCTTGTCCTGCCACGGCTGCCACGACGGTTGAGACACCGAGCACCTCCCGAACCCCCCGAGGTTCCTCCATGATGCGGCATCGGACGCCCTGCCGTCAGGGTGCGTCGCCCGAATCACCCCGGCCCCGCGAGCCGCTCCGCGCCGCGCGTTCGGCCGCGAACACGTCCTCCAGCCGGAAGAGCCGCGCCCGCCCCGCCCGCCCGGCCACCTGAAGCCGGCCGAGCTGGACCCACTTGCGGACGGTCGCGGGCGCGACCCCGACCTCCCGGGCGGCGAGGGCACCGGGAACCGCCTCGTCCCGCCCCTGCCGCCGCTCCGGGCCCGCCGGGCACCCGGGGTTCACACAGAGGACGGCACCCCGCTCGGGAAAGTCGCGCAGCGAGACGGAGTCGCACCGGGGGCAGCGCCCGGAGACCCGTACGACGGTCTCGGTGTCCCCCAGCGCCCGCGCGCACCGCCGGGCCAGCCGCCGGCTCTCGTCGCGCACGTGCGCGGCCAGCACGGGGTCGGCGGCGATGCCGTCGAGGAGCGCGGCGATACGCCGGAGCCGCTCGGGCACGGACGCGCGGTGCGGCCGGGGCAGGCCGAGGCGGTCGCACACGGCCTCCTCCAGTTCGAACACGCCGTCGGTGATGTCACGGAGGGCGTCGGAGACGTGGACGCGGATCGGGGCGGTGCCGTGGCCGGTCGACGGCGGGGCAGCGAGGCGGTGGGCCGGTGCCGGGCGGCCCGGCGCTAATTCCGCCACCAGTTCGGGGAGCTGCTGGAGCAGCCGGTCGATCCAGCGGGCGGCCTGGGCGGTGGGGGTGGCGGGCGTGGCGGGGGTGATGGGAGCCATGGCCTCTCTCGGTCCGGGAGAAAAGGGGAAGGAGCAGGGGGCTTTCAGGGGCCGTCCACCCTGACATGTTGCGCGTGCGCACGCAATCTAGTTCCGGCCACTCTGCCCATCCGACACCCACGCCTCTATACTCATTGCTTGCACGAGCGCACGTAGTACCGCGCGCGCAAGCAAACTGGACGTCCCCGCCTAGGGAAGCGAGCAGACAGATGACCAGTCCGGATCTGGACGCGTTCGCCACATGGGTCGAGGGCCTGATGCGCGACCGCGGCTACGACATCGACAGTCCGCGCGGCGGCGGCAAGTCGCGGATCGCGGACGAGGCGGGCGTGCACCGCGCCGCCGTCACTCGCCTCCTGCACCGCCAGAGCATGCCTGACCTGGAGACCACGCGCCGGCTCGCCCGCGTGCTCGGGGTGCCGGTGCGCGACCTGCTCATCCGCTCGGGACGGCTGACCGCCGAGGAGCTGGCCGACCCGCAGGAGCGAGCCCCCTTCCCCGCCACGGGCGCCGAGCCCGGCCGCCGGCCCACTCCCCAGGAGGTCGCGGAGCTGCTGGGCGTACCGGCCGACCGGCGGGACATGTTCGTACGGGTGGTCGAGCAGTTCCTGCCGGACGAGGGCGATGCCGGAACGCTCGCGGCCGACTGAGCCAACTAGTTGCGAGCGCGATCGCAACATGTCACAGTAGACGCAGCGGCGGAGCTGTACCCGGACACCGGGTGACGGCCCGCCGTTTCGCATGTCCGCACCCCGAACCCCCCACCGGAGGTGATCGCTTCCGTTTCTCCCCCGCGCGGGCACACGCGTGGAGTACCCTGCGAACAGCTATCGCTCACTTGTTCGATTCGAACGGAGTGGAACCGAGCGAGGGTCCGCACGGTACGGAGGGATACGAGGGCCTCATGACCAGGGACGACGACACGGAACGGAACGAGACCGACGAGGCCGGGACAAGCGCCGAGCTACGACGGGCCCTTGCCGCACACCTCAAGGGCCGTCCGATTCCGCCGGACCTGGTGATCACCACACGGACCGAGATCGAGCGCCGGGAGTTCACCGCGTACGGCCAGGGCTGGCGGGACCGCGGCGAACACGACGAGCGCCGCAGGGCGGAGGCGGCGGCACAGCCGGGGCCCCGCCACGGCACCCCCGCCGACGCGACGGTCCTCCCCTTCCCGCCCCTCTCCGGCCCCCAGCCGGCCCGCCCCCACCCGGACACCGAACGGCCCTGAGACGGCCGTACCGAACAGACCCCCGAGGAGATGACGCAACGTGGGCCCCGCCAACTCGCGGAACCAGGCCGGCACCGACCCTGACCAGACCGACTCGCTCGCCGTCGCACTGGAGCTGGAGCGCCTGCGCGGCTCCCTGGACTCCCGCCTCGCCCGGGTCGACGGCTCGCTGGCGCTCGTGGTCCAGCGCTGCGACCAGACCGACCGGCAACTCGCCGACCACGAGCGGCGCGTGGAGTCGCTGGAGCGCTCCCGCTGGCCGCTCGCCAGCATCGGCGTCCTGGCCGCGATCGCCACCGCGGTCGTGACCTTCGTCCAGCTCACCGCTCGCTGACATGCCGAAGGGCGGCCACCCCGCGCGAAGCGAGGTGACCGCCCTTCAGCAGACGTACGCCTTACTGGTTGTACGGACCGTAGTCGTAGTCCTCCAGCGGGACGGCCTGGCCGGAGCCGGTGCCGAACGGCGAGTAGTCGATGTCGTCGTAGCCGACGGCCGAGTACATCGCGGCCTTGGCCTCTTCGGTGGGCTCGACCCGGATGTTGCGGTAGCGGGACAGACCCGTACCGGCCGGGATGAGCTTACCGATGATGACGTTCTCCTTGAGGCCGATGAGGCTGTCGGACTTGGCGTTGATCGCCGCGTCCGTCAGCACTCGGGTCGTCTCCTGGAAGGAGGCGGCCGACAGCCAGGACTCCGTCGCCAGCGAGGCCTTGGTGATACCCATCAGCTGCGGACGGCCGGAGGCCGGGTGGCCGCCTTCCTGGACCACACGACGGTTCTCGGTCTCGAACTTCGAACGCTCGACCAGCTCGCCGGGCAGCAGCTCCGCGTCGCCCGACTCGATGATCGTCACCCGGCGCAGCATCTGCCGGATGATGATCTCGATGTGCTTGTCGTGGATCGACACACCCTGCGAGTTGTAGACCTTCTGGACCTCGCCGACCAGGTGGACCTGGACCGCGCGCTGACCGAGGATCCGCAGCACGTCGTGCGGGTTGGTGGCACCCACGGTGAGCTTCTGGCCCACCTGGACGTGCTCGCCCTCGCTGACCAGCAGACGGGCGCGCTTGGAGATCGGGAACGCCGTCTCGTCGCTGCCGTCGTCCGGGGTGATGACGATCTTCTTGGTCTTCTCGGTCTCCTCGATCCGCACGCGGCCCTGGGCCTCGGAGATCGGGGCGACACCCTTCGGCGTACGAGCCTCGAAGAGCTCGACGACACGGGGCAGACCCTGGGTGATGTCGTCACCGGCCACACCACCGGTGTGGAAGGTACGCATCGTCAGCTGGGTACCGGGCTCACCGATGGACTGGGCGGCGATGATGCCGACCGCCTCACCGATGTCGACCAGCTTGCCGGTGGCCAGCGAGCGGCCGTAGCACATGGCGCAGGTGCCGACGGCGGACTCACAGGTCAGGACCGAGCGGGTCTTGACCTCGGAGACACCGTGCTTGACCAGCTCGTCGATGAGGACGTCACCCAGGTCGGTGTTGGCCGGGGCCAGCACCTTGCCGTCGACGGTGATGTCCTCGGCCAGCGCACGGGCGTACACGCTGGTCTCGACGTTGTCGGCCTTGCGCAGCACGCCGTCCGCGCCGACCTCCGCGATCTGGAGCCTGAGGCCACGGTCGGTGCCGCAGTCCTCCTCGCGGATGATGACGTCCTGCGAGACGTCGACCAGACGACGAGTGAGGTAACCCGAGTCGGCGGTACGCAGGGCGGTGTCCGCCAGACCCTTACGGGCACCGTGCGTGGAGATGAAGTACTCCAGCACGGACAGGCCCTCACGGAAGGACGCCTTGATGGGACGCGGGATCGTCTCGTTCTTGGCGTTCGACACCAGACCACGCATACCGGCGATCTGACGCATCTGCATCATGTTGCCTCGTGCGCCCGAGTTCACCATCATCGAGACCGGGTTGGTCTTCGGGAAGTTCGCGTTCATCGCCTCGGCGACCTCGTTGGTCGCCTTGGTCCAGATCGCGATGAGCTCCTGCGTGCGCTCTTCCTTGGTGATCAGACCACGCTCGTACTGCTTCTGGACCTTCTCGTCCTGGTCCTCGTAGCCCTTGACGATCGCGCGCTTCGCGTCCGGCACGACGATGTCGGAGATGGCCACGGTGACACCGGAACGGGTCGCCCAGAAGAAGCCGGCCGCCTTCAGGTTGTCGAGCGTCGCCGCCACGATGACCTTGGGGTAGCGCTCGGCGAGGTCGTTGACGATCTCGGAGAGCTGCTTCTTGCCGATCTCGTAGTCGACGAACGGGTAGTCCTCGGGCAGCAGCTCGTTGAAGAGCGCGCGGCCCAGGGTCGTCTTCAGCCGGAAGCTGTCACCCTGCTGCCACTCCGGCTCGCCCTCCTCCTGCGCCGGCGGGGTCCAGCCGCGCGGCGGGATGGTGCCCACCGGGAAGCGGATGTCCACGCGCGACTGCAGCGAGAGCTCGCCGGCGTCGAACGCCATGATGGCCTCGGCGACGGACGCGAAGGAGCGGTCCTCGCCCTTCACGTTCCGCAGCTCGCCGTCGGTGGTGAGGAAGAACAGACCCAGCACCATGTCCTGGGTCGGCATCGTCACCGGACGGCCGTCGGCGGGCTTGAGGATGTTGTTCGAGGACAGCATCAGGATGCGGGCCTCGGCCTGCGCCTCCGCGGACAGCGGCAGGTGCACGGCCATCTGGTCACCGTCGAAGTCCGCGTTGAACGCGGTGCAGACGAGCGGGTGGATCTGGATGGCCTTGCCCTCGACCAGCTGCGGCTCGAAGGCCTGGATGCCGAGGCGGTGCAGCGTGGGCGCACGGTTCAGCAGAACCGGGTGCTCCGCGATGACCTCTTCCAGGACGTCGTACACGACCGTGCGGCCGCGCTCGACCATCCGCTTGGCGCTCTTGATGTTCTGCGCGTGGTTCAGGTCGACCAGGCGCTTCATCACGAACGGCTTGAAGAGCTCCAGCGCCATGGCCTTCGGCAGACCGCACTGGTGCAGCTTCAGCTGCGGACCGACGACGATCACGGAACGCGCCGAGTAGTCCACGCGCTTGCCGAGCAGGTTCTGACGGAAGCGACCCTGCTTGCCCTTGAGCATGTCGGACAGCGACTTCAGCGGACGGTTGCCGGGGCCCGTCACCGGGCGGCCACGACGGCCGTTGTCGAAGAGCGCGTCGACGGCCTCCTGGAGCATGCGCTTCTCGTTGTTCACGATGATCTCGGGGGCACCGAGGTCGAGAAGGCGCTTCAGGCGGTTGTTGCGGTTGATCACACGGCGGTACAGGTCGTTCAGGTCGGAGGTCGCGAAGCGGCCACCGTCCAGCTGCACCATCGGGCGAAGGTCCGGCGGGATGACCGGGACGCAGTCGAGGACCATGCCCTTGGGGCTGTTGGAGGTCTGCAGGAAGGCAGACACGACCTTCAGCCGCTTCAGCGCACGGGTCTTCTTCTGGCCCTTGCCGGTGCGGATGATCTCGCGAAGCCGCTCGGCCTCTTCGTCGAGGTCGAAGGACTCCAGGCGCTTCTGCAGCGCCGCGGCACCCATCGAACCGTCGAAGTACGTGCCGAAGCGGTCACGCAGCTCGCGGTAGAGGAGCTCGTCGCCCTCCAGGTCCTGGACCTTGAGGTTCTTGAACCGGGTCCACACCTCGTCCAGGCGGTCGATCTCGCGCTGCGCACGGTCGCGCAGCTGCTTCATCTCGCGCTCGGCACCTTCGCGCACCTTGCGGCGCACGTCGGCCTTGGCACCCTCGGCCTCCAGCTCGGCCAGGTCGGCCTCGAGCTTCTTGGCGCGGGCCTCGAGGTCGGAGTCACGCCGGTTCTCGACCTGCTGACGCTCCACGGAGACGTGCGCCTCCAGGGAGGGCAGGTCGCGGGTGCGGCGCTCCTCGTCGACGAACGTGATCATGTACGCCGCGAAGTAGATGACCTTCTCGAGGTCCTTCGGGGCGAGGTCGAGCAGGTAGCCCAGTCGCGACGGGACACCCTTGAAGTACCAGATGTGCGTGACGGGCGCGGCCAGTTCGATGTGGCCCATCCGCTCACGGCGCACCTTGGCGCGGGTCACCTCGACGCCGCAGCGCTCACAGATGATGCCCTTGAAGCGAACGCGCTTGTACTTGCCGCAGTAGCACTCCCAGTCCCGGGTCGGACCGAAGATCTTCTCGCAGAAGAGTCCGTCCTTCTCGGGCTTGAGGGTGCGGTAGTTGATGGTCTCAGGCTTCTTGACCTCGCCGTGGCTCCACTGACGGATGTCGTCAGCGGTGGCCAGACCGATCCGGAGCTCATCGAAGAAGTTGACGTCGAGCACTATGCGTCAATCCCTCTCAGGGTTGTAAGTCATGGGGTCTGATACGGGGGTCCAGGGGCCGGCCGAAGATTCCTCACCAGGACCTTCGGCCGGACTCCCGTCAGACCTCTTCGACGCTGCTCGGCTCACGCCGGGACAGGTCGATGCCAAGCTCCTCCGCAGCGCGGAAGACGTCCTCGTCGGTGTCGCGCATCTCGATGGACATGCCGTCCGAGGACAGCACCTCCACGTTGAGGCACAGGGACTGCATCTCCTTGATGAGCACCTTGAAGGACTCGGGGATGCCGGGCTCGGGGATGTTCTCGCCCTTGACGATGGCCTCGTAGACCTTCACGCGGCCGGTCACGTCGTCGGACTTGATGGTCAGCAGCTCCTGGAGGGCGTACGCGGCGCCATAAGCCTCCAGCGCCCACACCTCCATCTCACCGAAGCGCTGGCCACCGAACTGGGCCTTACCACCCAGCGGCTGCTGGGTGATCATCGAGTACGGACCGGTCGAACGCGCGTGCAGCTTGTCGTCGACCAGGTGGTGCAGCTTGAGGATGTACATGTAGCCGATGGAGATCGGCTTCGGGAACGGCTCGCCGGAGCGGCCGTCGAACAGGTTGGCCTTCCCGGAGGGCTGGACCAGCCGGTCGCCGTCGCGGTTGGGGATCGTGGCCTCGAAGAGACCCGAGATCTCGTCCTCGCGGGCACCGTCGAAGACCGGGGTCGCGACGTTGGTACCCGGCGCGACCTGGTCGGCGCCGATGACCTGGAGGCGCTGCGCCCAGTCGTCCGCGAGGCCGGAGACGTCCCAGCCGCGGCTGGCGAGCCAGCCGAGGTGGATCTCCAGGACCTGTCCCGGGTTCATTCGGGACGGGACACCCAGCGGGTTGAGGATGATGTCGACCGGGGTGCCGTCCTCCAGGAACGGCATGTCCTCGATCGGCAGGATCTTCGAGATGACGCCCTTGTTGCCGTGGCGGCCGGCCAGCTTGTCGCCGTCGGTGATCTTGCGCTTCTGCGCAACATACACCCGGACCAACTGGTTGACGCCGGGCGGCAGTTCGTCGCCCTCCTCGCGGTCGAAGACGCGGACGCCGATGACCTTGCCGATCTCGCCGTGCGGCACCTTCAGCGAGGTGTCGCGCACCTCGCGCGCCTTCTCACCGAAGATCGCGCGGAGCAGGCGCTCCTCGGGGGTCAGCTCGGTCTCGCCCTTGGGCGTGACCTTGCCGACGAGGATGTCACCGGCGACGACCTCGGCACCGATCCGGATGATGCCGCGCTCGTCGAGGTCGGCGAGGACCTCCTCGGAGACGTTCGGGATGTCCCGGGTGATCTCCTCGGGGCCGAGCTTGGTGTCACGGGCGTCGACCTCGTGCTCCTCGATGTGGATCGAGGAGAGGACGTCGTCCTGCACGAGGCGCTGCGACAGGATGATCGCGTCCTCGTAGTTGTGACCCTCCCACGGCATGAACGCCACGAGCAGGTTCTTGCCCAGCGCCATCTCGCCGTTCTCGGTGGCCGGACCGTCGGCCAGGACCTGGCCCTCGATGATCCGGTCGCCCTCGTTGACGATGACCTTCTGGTTGACCGAGGTGCCCTGGTTGGAGCGGGCGAACTTGGCCAGGCGGTACGTGATGTACGTGCCGTCGTCGTTGGCGGTGGTGATGTAGTCCGCGGAGACCTCCTGGACGACACCCGACTTCTCGGCCTTGACCACGTCACCGGCGTCGACGGCGGAGCGGTACTCCATGCCGGTGCCGACGAGCGGGGCCTCGCTCTTGATGAGCGGAACGGCCTGACGCATCATGTTCGCGCCCATCAGGGCACGGTTGGCGTCGTCGTGCTCGAGGAACGGGATCATGGCGGTCGCGACCGACACCATCTGGCGCGGCGAGACGTCCATGTAGTCCACGTCGTCACCGGCGACGTAGTCGACCTCGCCGCCACGGCGGCGGACGAGGACCCGGGCCTCGGTGAACTGCATCTCGTCGTTGAGCGTGGCGTTGGCCTGCGCGATGACGAATCGGTCCTCTTCGTCGGCCGTCAGGTAGTCCACCTCGTCGGTGACCTGACCGTCGACGACCTTGCGGTACGGCGTCTCCACGAAACCGAACGCGTTGACGCGGCCGTAGGAGGCGAGCGAACCGATCAGACCGATGTTCGGACCTTCAGGGGTCTCGATCGGGCACATGCGGCCGTAGTGCGAGGGGTGCACGTCACGGACCTCGAAGCCGGCCCGCTCACGGGAGAGACCACCCGGGCCAAGAGCCGACAGACGGCGCTTGTGGGTGAGACCCGACAGCGGGTTGTTCTGGTCCATGAACTGCGACAGCTGGCTGGTGCCGAAGAACTCCTTGATGGAGGCGACGACCGGCCGGATGTTGATCAGGGTCTGCGGCGTGATCGCCTCGACGTCCTGGGTCGTCATGCGCTCACGCACGACGCGCTCCATACGAGCCAGACCCGTGCGGACCTGGTTCTGGATGAGCTCGCCGACGCTGCGCAGACGACGGTTGCCGAAGTGGTCGATGTCGTCGGTCTCGACGACGATGGAGCCGCCGCTGTCGCCGACCGTCTCGGTCTCACCGGCGTGCAGCTTCACCAGGTACTTGATCGTCGAGATGATGTCCTCGACGGTCAGGATGCCCGCGTCCAGCGGAGCGTCCGCACCCAGCTTCTTGTTGACCTTGTAGCGGCCGACCTTGGCCAGGTCGTAGCGCTTGGGGTTGAAGTAGAGGTTCTCGAGCAGCGTCTGCGCGGCCTCACGGGTCGGCGGTTCGCCCGGACGCAGCTTGCGGTAGATGTCGAGCAGCGCGTCGTCCTGGCCCTGGGTGTGGTCCTTCTCCAGGGTGGCGCGCATCGACTCGTACTCGCCGAACTCCTCGAGGATCTGCTCGGTGGTCCAGCCGAGAGCCTTCAGGAGAACGGTGACGGACTGCTTGCGCTTGCGGTCGATACGGACACCGACCATGTCGCGCTTGTCGATCTCCATCTCCAGCCAGGCACCCCGGGACGGGATGATCTTGGCGGAGAAGATGTCCTTGTCGGACGTCTTGTCGATGGAGGAGTCGAAGTAGACACCCGGCGAGCGGACCAGCTGCGACACCACGACACGCTCGGTGCCGTTGATGACGAAGGTGCCCTTGTTCGTCATCAAGGGGAAGTCACCCATGAAGACGGTCTGGGACTTGATCTCGCCGGTCTCGTTGTTCGTGAACTCGGCGGTGACGAAGAGCGGAGCCGCGTACGTGAAGTCGCGCTCCTTGCACTCGTCAATGCTGTTCTTAGGCGGCTCGAAACGGTGGTCGCGGAAGGTCAGCGACATCGACCCGGAGAAGTCCTCGATCGGGGAGATCTCCTCGAAGATCTCCTCCAGACCGGACTTGGTGGGGACGTCCTGACCGGAATCCAGAGCCGCCTCGACTCGAGCCTTCCACGCGTCGTTGCCGAGCAGCCAGTCGAAGCTCTCGGTCTGCAGCGCAAGAAGGTTCGGAACCTCGAGGGGCTCCTTGATCTTTGCAAAAGAGATGCGCAGCGGGGCGGTGCTGGCAGCGTTGTTCGTATTCGCGGTCGAGGCAGTGCGCGAGGCGGCCAAGAGGGGGTCCTTCCGAGGGCTCGGACTCACTACGCGCTCCCCGGTCCCTCCCCGGCCACGGAGACAGAAACCCCAGTTCAAAGGGGCTTCGGTCATCGGTGCTCAGGTGAGGGCAGACCCCTGGTGACGGGCAGGGGACAGCTAACAGGCAGCGCAAAGGGTCAGTGTAGCCACTCGGCACACTGATGTCCAGTCCCCATTTTCTGAGACCCTCGTTGTCCTCAACGCCTGCGCCATGCCTGCCTTCAACGCACGTTGATACTGCCCTCTTCGTCGCCGATCCATGCCTCGGATTCGGACCGTTCTGGCGACGCGTCCTGAGAATTGCGCGCTCCGTGCGGTTCGTCAAGGCCCCTCTGCGCAAACCCGGTGCGCGGGAGACACGACGAAGATCACCATACCCGCCGCCACAGCGGGTGCAAGGCAACCGTGGCCCGCCTCCCCGTAACGCCGAAGAGCGACCACCCGGATGGATGATCGCTCTTCGGTGCTCTCGCGTTACAGCCCGATCGGGCCGCGTTCGCGCGCGGAGGCCCAGGGGGCCTCGAAGGTGTTACTTGACCTCGACGGAGGCGCCGGCGGCCTTGAGGGACTCGGCAGCCTTCTCGGCGGCCTCCTTGGCGACCTTCTCGACGACGGGCTTCGGGGCGCCGTCCACGAGGTCCTTGGCCTCCTTCAGGCCCAGCGAGGTCAGCTCACGCACGACCTTGATGACCTGGATCTTCTTCTCGCCGGCGCCGGTGAGGATGACGTCGAACTCGTCCTGCTCCTCAGCGACCTCGGCAGCGGCGGCCGGGCCGGCCGGGGCGGCGGCGACCGCGGCGGCGGCGGTGACGTCGAACTTCTCCTCGAACGCCTTCACGAACTCGGAAAGCTGGATGAGGGTCATCGTCTCGAACTCGGCGAGCAGTTCGTCCTGGGTGAGAGCCACGATGGCTTCCCTTCACTAATTCGGCTGGTGCCGGGTGTGTACATGTCTGGCGGGCGTACGTTCGGCCCGCTACGACCGTTGCCTCGGGGCGCGGAGCCTCAGGCGGCGGTCATTTCGCGAGCCGAATTACTCGGCACCGCCCTGCTCGGCCTGCTTGGCACGAAGCGCCTCCGCGGTGCGGACGAACTTCGAGGGGAGCGCCTGGAAGACCTGAGCAGCCTGGGTCTGCTTGCCCTTGAAGGCACCCGCCAGCTTGGCGAGCAGAACCTCGCGGGACTCGAGGTCCGCGAGCTTCTTGATCTCGTCGGCGGACAGCGCCTTGCCGTCAAGGACACCGCCCTTGATGACGAGGTTCGGGTTGTCCTTGGCGAAGTCACGAAGACCCTTCGCCGACACCACCGGGTCACCGGTGACGAAGGCGACCGCCGTCGGACCGTTGAACAGGTCGTCGAGCGTGGAGATCCCGGCCTCGTTGGCCGCAATCTTGGTCAGCGTGTTCTTCACCACGGCGTACTGGGCGTTCTCACCGAGCGAACGACGCAGCGTCTTGAGCTGCGCCACGGTGAGACCCCGGTACTCGGTCAGCACGGCGGCGTTCGAGCTGCGGAACTGCTCCGTCAGCTCGGCTACCGCGGCAGCCTTGTCGGGCCTTGCCATAGAGCGTCGGCCTCCTTCCGGGTGTTGGACCGCTCAGAAGGGGCTGAGGAATACGAAACGCCCCGGCGCAGGCGCACGGGGCGTAACTCGACCGGATTCAGCAGCTGTTGGGCAGCAGACTCCGGGAGTACTTCCACAGTGTCACCTGCGCGGGTCGTCCGCAGTTCAGCGGATCCTTCGGCCACCGAACCCTCTTCCGAGAGCCCGGCAACGACCAGCGGTCTTTGGCTTCTCCTGGAGAGTACGGGACCGCATCCCTGTCAAGCAAATCCGCTCCTACGATGCTCAGCCCCGCGACTCCTCGACCGCCTCGGGCACGTCCACCGTGTCGTCGGCGGCCGGTGCCCGCACCGTCAGCGGCTTGCCGAAGTCGAGGAGCGTGACGGTGAGATCGAGCTCCCCGTGCCGGCCGAAGCCCTGGGTGCGCAGCCGCCTGACGTGGTCGTCGCCGTCCACCCACACATCGAGGGTGAGCTCGTCGACGCCCAGCTTCTCGTACTGCGCGAGGTCCGCCTTCGCCTTCCCGGTCACGGAGTCGCGGAGGCCGTCGAGGGTCGCCGTTCCCGTGTAGTGCGTGGTGCGGGTGCCCGCGACGGTCTCGGTGCCGGTCCGCCGTACGTCGTCGGCGGCCGCCAGGAAGGCCGCGTCCCGGGCCGGGTTCTGCCCGACCTGGTCGCGTAGCCCACCGACGTCCATCCTGAGTCCGCCGGCCGCGGTGAACTTGGCCTCTGAACCGAAGTCGGCCCAGTGTCTGCCGTGTGCCTGCTGGGCCACGCCGTTGTCGGTCGCCTTCTGGTACAACACCCCGTCGACCAGGCGCAGTTCGGCCTCCGTGGAGTTGCCGTCGTCCCGGCTGCTGGTGACCATGCGGGCCCGGGCCGGCTTCGCGGCGACGGACGCCTCGGTCTCGACCTGCCCCTGCTCCGGTATCCGCCCGCTGGTCCGGTAGTGCACCGACGAGACGCCCTCGGTCGCCCTGACCGCCCGGGCGACGGCCGCGGCGGCGGACGAGTCCGAGGACCCTCCCGCGCCACCACTACCGTCCACGCAGCCCGCGCACAGCAGCAGGGCGAGCCCGGTCGCTCCGACCGTGCCCGCCCCGACCGCCGATCTCAAGAGCTGGAGTCGGAGCCGCTGGCGGTGTCGCCGCTGCCCGGTGTCATGCCCTGCTTCTTCAGCAGGTCCTTGAAGTCCTCGGTGTCGCTCGCCGCCGGCTCGGTGACGGACACCTTCGTGCCGTAGTCGCTGTAGTACGCGGTCTGCGTGTACTCACCGGCTGTCATCTGGCCCTTCTCGACCTTCTTGACCAGCAGGTCCTTGCCGTCGATCCAGATGTCCACGGTCTCGGTGCTGACACCGGCCTGGGTGAGCTGCTTCTTCAGGCCCGCCAGCTGGCTCGCGGTGAGGTTGGAGTTCTTGCGGGCCAGGTCGGCCACGTCCACCGTGCCCGAGTAGTGCGTGGTCTGCACGCCGCGCACCTTCTCGGTGCCGACCTTCTTGACGTCCCCGGAGGCCAGCAGGAGCTTCACCGACTGGTTCGGGGTCGTGTTCTGCATCTGGTCCTTGAGGTACGCGCCGGAGCTGCCCCCGAGGTCCGCGAGGTCGTCGTAGCCGTACCGGATCCAGTGCTTGCCGCCGGCCTGCTGGGCGAACTGCTCGCCCATCTTCGCGTAGTAGGCGTCGGGCAGATAGCGGGCCTGCATCGACGTGGTGCCCAGCTGGCGCATGGTGTCGGCCATCGTGCCGCCGGTGTACGTGATGACGAGGTTGCCGGTGAGACCGTCGGCCCAGCCGAGGGCGCCGTCGGCGGTCATCGACATCACGGAGCCCATGGACGTCGTGGACTCGACCTTGGCGGAGTCGGCGCCGTCGGTGGACTTCTCGGCGGTGCGCAGGGCGGCTATCGGGCTGAACCGGGCGCTGCCCTTGCCGGCCGCGTTGTCGTCCTTGGCGGACCCGCCGCCGGAGTCCGAGGAACCGCAGGCGGCCACCCCTGCCAGAGCGGTCCCCACAGCGATCGACAGGGCCACCCGGCGCACGGTCGTGCTCTTCATTCGTCCCACCCCTAAGCGTTTGCTGTGTCCCGACGGTAGCTCAGGGCACTGACAGCCGTACGGAAATATCCGCACACACAAAGGACGGGCCCCGCACCCGTGAAGGTTGCGGAGCCCGTCGTGCTTTTGTCGCGTCCCTGACGCGGCTACCGGGATGAGCGCTCGGCTCAGACGGCGGCCGGGTCCTCCTCGACGAGGAGGTTGCGGGTGCGGTTCGGGTCGACCGGAACGCCGGGGCCGATCGTGGTGCTGATCGCGGCCTTCTTGATGTAGCGACCCTTGGCGGCGGACGGCTTCAGACGGAGGATCTCCTCCAGCGCGGCGCCGTAGTTCTCCACCAGCTTGGTGTCGTCGAAGGACGCCTTGCCGATGATGAAGTGCAGGTTCGAGTGCTTGTCGACGCGGAACTCGATCTTGCCGCCCTTGATGTCGTTGACAGCCTTCACGACATCCGGGGTGACCGTGCCGGTCTTGGGGTTCGGCATGAGGCCACGGGGGCCGAGCACGCGGCCCAGGCGGCCGACCTTGCCCATGAGGTCCGGGGTGGCGACGACGGCGTCGAAGTCCAGCCGGCCCTTCGCCACCTCGTCGATGAGTTCGTCGGAGCCGACGATGTCGGCGCCCGCGGCGGTCGCGGCCTCGGCACGGTCACCGGTCGCGAAGACCAGGACCCGGGCGGTCTTACCGGTGCCGTGCGGAAGGTTCACGGTGCCACGGACCATCTGGTCGGCCTTGCGCGGGTCGACACCCAGGCGGAAGGCGACCTCGACGGTGCCGTCGAACTTGGAGGTGGAGGTCTCCTTGGCGAGACGGACGGCCTCGAGCGGGGCGTAGAGCTTGTCCCGGTCGATCTTCTCGTCCGCAGCGCGGAGAGACTTGCTGCGCTTGCTCACTTCTTCTCCTGGTGAGTCTTGAGGAGTCGTGGTCCGGACCGAGCAGGTCCTGCCACTTCTGCGGTGGAACGGGGGGTGGGGCTCAGCCCTCGACCGTGATGCCCATGGAACGGGCGGTGCCGGCGATGATCTTCGACGCGGCGTCCAGGTCGTTGGCGTTGAGGTCGGGCATCTTCGTGGTGGCGATCTCGCGGACCTGCGCCTGAGTGATCTTGGCGACCTTGGTCTTGTGCGGCTCGCCGGAGCCCTTCTCCACACCCGCGGCCTTGAGGATCATCTTGGCGGCCGGCGGCGTCTTGGTGATGAAGGTGAAGGAACGGTCCTCGTAGACCGTGATCTCCACCGGGATCACCCAGCCACGCTGCGACTCGGTCGCGGCGTTGTACGCCTTGCAGAACTCCATGATGTTCACGCCGTGCTGACCCAGCGCGGGGCCGACCGGCGGAGCCGGGTTGGCCGCGCCGGCCTGGATCTGGAGCTTGATGAGCCCCGTGACCTTCTTCTTCTTGGGAGGCATGCTCTCTCCGGGTCCTTACTGAGAGTTGGTTACCAGCTGCATCAATTGGATGAATCATCCGGCAGATGGCATACCGCACCACGGTAGCCGATGACCTCCCCCGGAAAGAAATCGTCGAGGTCAGGACGGCTGCACGGGCGCGGGGGTACGGTCCCGGCTCGCGACCACCAGCTGGACCAGCCCCGCGATCAGGAACCCGGCCCCGAACATGCCGATGAGCGCGGTGATGGCGCCCACCTGACCGAGCCCGCCCTCCTCGGCGGCCACCGTCGGGTCCGAGGGCCGGTACCGGATGGTGATCGGCTCGCCCTCGCGGGAGACCTTGTTCTTCTTGGCGGCGGTGAGGGCCGGCAGATCGGCCTCCACCTTCTTCCCGTCGAGCTCGAACTCGGCCCAGCAGCGGTGGCGCCAGCAGTTGGCCGCGCCCTCGTTGTGGAAGACGCCGACCGCGCGGACCCCGTCCCGCTGGAGCGAGGAGACCTGCGCCCACTGGGTCACGCCCACGTAGGCGGCGCAGGCCGAGACGACCGCGCCGATCAGCAGGAACACTCCGGCGAGCAGAAAACGACGAGAGCGCCCGAGCCGTGGCGTGACTGCCGCCCGGCTCAGGGCGCTCTCTCTGTCTGTGTCGGTCAACGGACCCGCGTGCGTCAGTTCTTCTGGATCTGGTCGAAGGAGAGCTCGACCGGCGTCTCGCGGCCGAAGATCTCGACCAGGCCCTTGACCTTCTTCGAGTCGGGGTTGATCTCGTTGATGGTCGCCTGGAGCGTCGCGAACGGGCCGTCGGTGACGGTGACCGAGTCGCCGACCTCGAAGTCCAGCACCTGGACCTCGACCTTGCGCTGCGGAACGGGCTTGCCCTCGGCCTCGGCGGCCTCACGGGCGGCCTTCTCCTCGGCCTCCGGCGCGAGCATCTTGACGATCTCGTCCAGGGTCAGCGGGTACGGGTCGTAGGCATTGCCCACGAAGCCGGTGACGCCAGGGGTGTTGCGGACGACGCCCCAGGACTCGTTCGTCAGGTCCATGCGGACCAGGACGTAGCCCGGGAGCTTGTTCTGCTTGATCGTCTTGCGCTCGCCGTTCTTGATCTGCGCGACCTCTTCCTGCGGCACCTCGGCCTGGAAGATGAAGTCCTCGACGTTCAGCGAGACGGCACGCTGTTCGAGGTTGGTCTTCACGCGGTTCTCGTAACCGGCGTAGGTGTGGATGACGTACCACTCACCGGGCAGCGCGCGCAGCTCCTGGCGGAGGGCCTCGACCGGGTCGACCGGCTCGGGCTCCTCTTCGACGAGCTCGTCCTCGGCGTCCTCGTCGGACGCGTCCTCGGCACTCTCGTCCTCGTCCTCGACGTGCAGCGCGGCTTCCTCGGCGGGCTCGCCCGCCTCGGCCTCGGCAGCCTCGAACTCGTCCTGCTCGTCCGAGCCCTCGACGATGTCGAGCTCGTCATCGACCGACTCATCGGGCTCGACGGCGGCGTCGTTCAGGTTCGGGTCAGACACGATGGCTGCTTCTTCCTGGATACATAGGGGTGGAACATGCGAAAGGGGCGCCGGTTACCTCGGCGCCCTTCGCTCTAGACTCAGCCGAAGACGTACTTGGCGGCGTGGCTGAGCCCATAGTCAATCACGGTCACCAGGCCGATCATGATGACGACGAAGACAATGACCACGGTCGTGTACGTCGTCAGCTGGTTGCGCGTGGGCCAGACGACCTTGCGCAGCTCGGCGACGACCTGACGGTAGAAGAGGCCAAGCCTCTTGAACGGACCTTTCTTGGCCCGCTTGCCGCCCTTTCGGGTCTTCTTCGTCTCCTGCGCCTCGTCCTGGGCACCAGGCGTGTCGATGGAGCCCACGGCGTCCGCCATTCGTCCTCACCTGTTCCCGGGTCGTGGCCGTGCCGCGCCCGGTATGAGCCGCACGGCTGTGCACTACTGTACGTACATGCACACACATCCTGGCGAAGGTGTGTGTAGCAGGGCCGGAGGGACTTGAACCCCCAACCGCCGGTTTTGGAGACCGGTGCTCTACCAATTGAGCTACGACCCTTTGCGCGTCCCCCAACGTACCGCATCCGACCGGGTGCTCGGAGTGCACCTTCCACGGCGCGGCAGTTGATGGCCAACGAGGTGAGAGTGTACGTGGTCCGGGGCGCCCCGTCGAACAGAAAGCGCCCGTAGGGGCCTTGGCGGAGGAAGATCGCCGGAAAACCGACGGAAGATCACCTGGCCACCGCGTGATTCCGGACGGGTGTTCAGTGGCCGACCGCTACATGTTCAGTCTGTGAAACCCGCGTGCCGGTGGCGTTTCCGGTCTGAAACGATGGGGCCCATGAGCCCTGCAACCCCTCCCACCGAGCGCCGGGTCTCCGCCCGAGTCGGCGCGATCTCCGAGTCCGCCACCCTCGCTGTCGACGCCAAGGCCAAGGCCCTCAAGGCCGCCGGGCGTCCGGTGATCGGCTTCGGCGCCGGCGAACCCGACTTCCCGACCCCGGACTACATCGTCGAGGCGGCCGTCGAGGCCTGCAAGAACCCCAAGTACCACCGCTACACGCCGGCCGGCGGTCTGCCCGAGCTGAAGGCCGCGATCGCCGCGAAGACGCTGCGCGACTCCGGCTACGAGGTCGAGGCGTCCCAGATCCTGGTGACCAACGGCGGCAAGCAGGCCATCTACGAGGCCTTCGCCGCGATCCTCGACCCGGGCGACGAGGTCATCGTCCCGGCGCCGTACTGGACGACGTACCCGGAGTCGATCCGGCTGGCCGGCGGTGTCCCGGTGGACGTCGTCGCGGACGAGACGACCGGCTACCGGGTCTCGGTCGAGCAGCTGGAGGCGGCGCGCACCGAGAACACGAAGGTCCTCCTCTTCGTCTCCCCCTCCAACCCGACCGGCGCGGTCTACACGCGCGCGCAGATCGAGGAGATCGGCCGCTGGGCCGCCGACAACGGCCTGTGGGTCCTGACGGACGAGATCTACGAGCACCTTGTGTACGGCGACGCGGAGTTCCACTCCCTCCCGGTGGTCGTACCGGAGCTGGCCGACAAGACGATCGTCGTCAACGGTGTCGCCAAGACGTACGCGATGACCGGCTGGCGGGTCGGGTGGGTCATCGGCCCCAAGGACGTCGTCAAGGCCGCGACGAACCTCCAGTCGCACGCCACGTCGAACGTCTCCAACGTGGCCCAGGTCGCCGCGCTGGCCGCCGTCTCCGGTGATCTCTCCGCCGTGGAGAAGATGAAGGAGGCCTTCGACCGCCGCCGCAAGACCATCGTGCGGATGCTGAACGAGATCGACGGCGTGGTCTGCCCGGAGCCCGAGGGCGCCTTCTACGTGTACCCGTCGGTCAAGGCGCTGCTCGGCAAGGACATCCGCGGCAAGCGCCCGCAGGACTCGGTCGAGCTGGCCGCGCTCATCCTCGAGGAGGTCGAGGTCGCGGTCGTCCCGGGCGAGGCCTTCGGCACCCCCGGGTATCTGCGGCTGTCGTACGCCCTGGGTGACGAGGATCTCGTCGAGGGCGTCAGCCGGATCCAGAAGTTGCTGGCCGAGGCGCAGGACTGACGCTGGACTGACGTTTTCGCGCTCCACGCGCGCGTGACGGGCCGTCTCCCCTGGGGGAGGCGGCCCGTTTCTGCGTGCGAGCAAGACCACGTACGGGGAATCCGGTATCGGGAGGCCTCCGCGGTACGGCAGGATCCTCGAATGGAGCGTGTACGTGATGTCTCTGAGCTGCCGAAGGCCCATCTGCATCTGCACTTCACCGGGTCGATGCGGCCGGCGACCGTGCTGGAACTGGCCGACAAGTACGGCGTCCGTCTGCCCGACGCCCTCACCGAGGCGCTGACCAGCGGGGAACCGCCGAGTCTGCGGGCGACCGACGAGCGGGGCTGGTTCCGCTTCCAGCGTCTGTACGACGCGGCGCGGTCGTGTCTGCGGGAGCCGGACGACATCCGGCGGCTGGTGCGCGAGGCCGCCGAGGAGGACGTCAAGGACGGCTCCGGGTGGCTGGAGATCCAGGTCGACCCGACGTCGTACGCACCACGTCTGGGCGGGCTGATCCCGGCGCTGGAGATCATCCTGGACGCGGTCGAGACGACCTCCCGCGAGACGGGCCTGGGGATGCGGGTGCTGGTCGCCGCGAACCGGATGAAGCACCCGCTGGACGCGCGCACGCTGGCCCGGCTCGCGGTGCGGTACGCGGACCGGGGCGTGGTCGGCTTCGGCCTCTCGAACGACGAACGCCGGGGTATGGCGCGGGACTTCGACCGGGCCTTCCACATCGCGCGGGAGGGCGGACTGCTGTCCGCTCCGCACGGCGGCGAACTGACGGGGCCGTCGTCGGTGCGGGACTGCCTCGACGACCTGCACGCCGACCGGCTCGGTCACGGGGTGCGCGCGGCGGAGGACCCGCGGCTGCTGAAGCGCCTCGCCGAGCGGGGCATCACCTGCGAGGTGTGCCCGGCGTCGAACGTCGCCCTGGGCGTCTACGAGAAGCCCGAGGACGTGCCGCTGCGCACGCTGTACGAGGCGGGGGTCCCGATGGCTCTGGGGGCGGATGATCCTTTGCTCTTCGGCTCGCGGCTGGCCGCCCAGTACGAGATCGCGCGCCGCCATCACGCCTTCACGGACGAGGAGTTGGCGGAATTGGCACGGCAGTCGCTGCGGGGTTCGGCGGCGCCGGCGGATGTGAAGGCGAAGCTGTTGGCGGGGGTCGACGACTGGCTGGCGCAGGGCGTGTAGCGGCGGGGTCAGTCCGCGATCCCGGCGAGCAGGGTGCGGGCCAGCCGTGCGGCGAACTCGTCGACCGGCGGCCGTACGCCCTCTGCGGTCGCCTCGTACGCGAACGCGCGCTGGGCGCACGCGCCGAGGAGCAGGGAGGCGGCGGCGAAGGTGTCGGCATCGGGGCGGACGCGGCCGACGGCCTGTTCGGCACGCAGGTAGGCGTCGAGGCCCTCGATGGGCCGGTGCGGCCCCGCGCCGATCTCCCTCATCGCGTCGTCGTGCCGGCGCTTGAGCTGGGTCTCCGCGTACAGCGAGGCGGCGATCGGGAAGCTCTGCTCGTAGAAGAGGGCGGCCCGGCGGGCGATCTCGGTGAGGTTCTCCGTCAGTGTGCCCCGGCCGGGCTCGGCGACCAGGCTGCTCAGCAGGGGCGTCAATTGCGGCAGCCGCTCCGTGAGGACGCGGATGAACAGGTCTTCCTTGCTGTCGAAGTACTTGTAGAGCGCCGCCTCGGAACAGTCCGCCGCCTTGGCGATCTCCTTGGTGGTGGTACGGGCCAGCCCGACGGTGAGCATCAGTTCGTGAGCGGCGTCGAGGAGACGGACGCGGGCTGGCTTCTTCTCCATGGCACGGCCAATCGGGCTTGACGGGTGAGTGAGTGCTTACCCATTCTAGGGAGAGGCAGAGGTGAGTGAATACTCACCCACCACACGAACCCAGGAGGAGCCATGCACCTCACAGTCTTCGGTGCCACGGGAGGCATCGGCCAGGAGATCGTCCGGCAGGCCCTGGATTCGGGGCACCGGGTCACCGCGGTGGTACGGGATCCGGCGCGGCTGGCGGCGACCGGTGAGCAGCTCGAGGTGGTCCGCTCGGAGCTGACCGACCCGGAGGAGGTGCGGGCCGCCGTGGCCGGCCGGGACGCGGTCCTGTCGGGGCTGGGCGCGCGCACCCGCAAGGAGGCCGGGGTCACGGCCCGGCTCACGCGTACGGTGCTGGGCGCGATGGACGCGACGGGGGTACGGCGGCTCGTCGTGGTGAGCGCGGGTCCGGTGGGTCCGGTGCCCGCGGTGGAGGGTCTCCTCGACCGCACGGCACGACGGATCGTCACGGCGCTTCTGAAGGATGTCTACGCCGACCTGGGCGCGATGGAGGCCGAGTTGGGCCGTAGCGCCACGGACTGGACGGTCGTGCGGCCGCCGCGGCTGCAGAACAAGCCGGTCACGGGGGTGTACCGGACGGTGGTCGGCGGTTTCCCTGCCAAGGGGCGGTTCATCGGGCGGGCGGATGTGGCGCACGCGATGTTGGCGATGACCGGGGATCCGGGGGTGGTGAAGCAGGGGGTGGGGGTGGCGTATTGAGGTGGGCTGCGCTGGGCTGAGTTGAAGTGAGGCTGTGGTGCTAGAGGGTCACGCCGACCGTCACCGGTTCGTTGACCAGCGTGATGCCGAAGGTCTCCCGGACGCCGGCGACGACCTCGCGCGCGAGGGTGAGCAGGTCCTCGGTGGTGGCGTCGCCGCGGTTGGTGAGGGCGAGGGTGTGCTTGGTGGAGATGCGGGCCGGGCCGGTGCCGTAGCCCTTGGTGAAGCCCGCCTTGTCGATCAGCCAGGCCGCGGAGGTCTTGGTGTGTCCCTCCCCCGCCGGGAACGCGGGCGGTTCCACGCCCTCGCCCAAGTGCTCACGCACGCGTGCGTGGAACGCGGCGAACTCCGTGTCGGTGAGGATCGGGTTCGTGAAGAAGGAACCGGCCGACCAGGTGTCGTGGTCGTCGGGGTCCAGGACCATGCCCTTGCCGGCTCGCAGCTTGAGGACGGTCTCGCGGGCGGCGGCCAGCGGGACGCGGTCGCCGGGCTCGACGCCGAGTGCGCGGGCCGTCTCGGCGTACTTGATCGGCGCGGAGAGGCCGTCCGCGTCCTCCAGGTCGAAGCGGACGCGCAGGACGACGTATCGCTCGGGGTCTGCCTTGAAGCGGCTGTGGCGGTAGGAGAAGGCGCAGTCGGCGGGCGCGAGGGTGACCGTCTCGCGGGCGTGCCGGTCGTACGCGACCACCTCGGTGATCGTGGACGACACTTCTTGTCCGTACGCCCCCACGTTCTGGATCGGCGTCGCGCCTGCCGACCCCGGAATCCCGGCCAGACACTCGATCCCGGCGAGCCCGGCCTCGACGGTACGGGCGACGGCGTCGCTCCACACCTCACCGGCGGCAAGCTCGAGACGGGTGCCGTCGAGTTGGAAACCCTTGGTGGCGACGACGAGTGCGGTCCCGGCGAACCCCTTGTCCCCGATCACCAGATTCGACCCCCCACCGATCACCAACAACGGCGTCCGCGCGTCATCGGCGTCCCGAACAGCCCGGATCACCTCGGCGTCGCTCGTCGCGGTGATCAGCCGATCAGCGGACCCACCCAGCCGAAAGGTGGTCAACGGGGCGAGGGGGGCATCGTGAAGTTCCTGCACGCGCCCAAGAGTACGAGACGGGACTGACAGGGTCGGCCGGGGCCAGGGACGAATGCCTGCGGCGCCTGCGCGGGATCGGCGGGGGCGCGCGTAGCGCCTACGCGCGCACCGTGGGTCGGGGCCGGGGCGGGGGGTATCCGTCCTCGGACCGGCGGTACCGCCGACCGACGAAGCGCGGTACGTGAACGCCGGCCACTGCGGGCGGACACCCCCCGCCCCGTCCCCTTCGCACGGTGAGCGGGTGCGGGTCGTGGACAACCCCCTTCACACAGAGGGCTGGTGCAGGCCGTCGATACGTCCCTTCACACGGTGGGCGGGTGCGGGCCGTCGATACGTCCCTTCACACCGAGGGCGGGTGCGGGCCGTCGGCACATCCCCACCCGCCTCCCCCCACCCAAGCTGCGGGCAGTCGTGCCGCTGGGGCGGCACGGGTGGGCGCAGGCGGCGCCCCGTCAGCGCCGGGCTGCGCGACCCACCCCCGCACCAGCTCCAGTGCGCGGGTACGACGAAACGGCCCTGCCTGTCCTGGCAGAGCCGTTTCATTGCGGCCGGGTCGGGCTATCAGCCGGCGATCGACTCCAAGGCCGGCGCCTGGTCCTCCGTCCGCGAAGACTCCGCCGCCTTCTCGGACCGCCGCGTCGGGATGAGCAGCGCAGCAACACCCGCGAGAGCCACAACCCCCGCCCCCGTCACCAGCGCCGGCTGCAGGCCGTCCACGAACCGCTGCCCCGACTCGTACCCACCCTGAGACGCGAAGATCGACGCCATGATGGCGATGCCGAGCGCGCCACCGACCTCGCGCAGGGCGTTGTTCGCCCCGGACGCGATCCCCTGTTCCTTGGGCAGAACGCTGGACATGACCAGGTTGGCGGCCGGAGCGAAGTACAGCGCCATACCGATGCCGCTGACGATCAGACCCGGCAACTGGACGGCGTAAGACACATCAGGGGTGACCACGGAAGCCATCCAGGCGAGACCGGCCGCCTGAAGGAAAAGGCCCGTGGCGACGACGGGGCGGCCACCGATCCGGTCGGAGAGGATGCCCGCGATGGGCGCGACCAGCATCGGCATACCGGTCCAGGGCAGCATCCGGAGGCCCGCCTCGGTGGGCGAGTAGCCCAGGACACCCTGCATGTACTGGCTGAGCAGGAAGATCGACCCGAACATCCCGAGGAACATCAGCAGACTCGCCGCGTTGATGCCGGCGAAGGCCCGCGAGCGGAACAGCCGCATCGGGAGCATGGGGTTCTTGGCCCGGATGCTGTAGAGGACGAATCCGACGAGCAATACGGCTCCGGCGAACAGGCCGGTCAGGACCAGAGAGCTGTTCCAGCCGTCGGAGGGGCCGCGGACCAGGCCGTAGACGATCCCGAACAGGCCGCCGCTGGCGAGGAGCGTGCCGGGTACGTCCAGCGGCGCACCCGTGCCGAAGGACTCGGAGAGGCGAAGGCGGGCCAGGGGCAGCAACGCGATGCCGAGCGGGACGTTCAGCCAGAAGATCCAGTGCCAGGAGATGTGCTCGGTGAGGCTGCCGCCGATGAGGGGGCCGGATGCCACTGCGAGGCCGTTGACCGCGCCCCAGATTCCGAACGCCATGCCGCGCTTGGCTGCCGGTACGGCCTCGGTCAGGAGGGTGAGGGTCAACGGCATCATGATCGCCGCGCCTACGCCCTGGACCGCACGCGCCGCGATGAGGCTGTCGATGCCGGTGGCCATGGCCGCCGCCGCGGACGCGACGGTGAAGACGCTGATGCCGACGAGGAACATCCGTCGGCGGCCGAACCGGTCACCGAGCGCCGCGCCGAACATCAGGAGCACGGCGAAGGTGAGCGTATAAGCGCTCACGGTCCATTCGAGGTCGCCCAGCGCGCCGCCGAGATCCTTGCGGATGGAGGGCAGGGCGGTGGTGACCACGAGGTTGTCGAGGGCCGCCATGAATCCGGCGACGCTGGTGATGACGAGGGCCCAGACGGTTCCCCCGCGACGTGCTGTCTGCTCTGACATCGCTCCCCCAGAGAGTGATCAGTCGCTTCGGTGGTGAGTCTGCTGCTGCTTACTTAATTAGTTATTGATTACTAACTTTTGCGGGCATGAAAAGGCGGTTGCGGCGCCTTCTCCCCGCTCACGTGAACCACTTGCGTTGGTCGAACTAGCCGTTCCCGGTGATCTGGTTGCACGGATTGCCCCTGAGCCGGGCCTCCGGCCCAAAGCCCTCCCAGACCCGATGCTCCGGCGGAAAACCCATGGCCACCAGACAGTTGATGAGCATCCCGTACGCCAGGAACGACGTCGTCTCGTCGACATCGGCACCGAAGGACAGCCGCAGCGTGTCCCACAGCCGCGACCAGCCCGCCCGCACCTCTTCGCCGAGTTCGAGGTCGCCGGCCTGCTCGGCGGCGGCCACGGTGATGTACATCTGCATCTGCATCAGCAGCCGCTCCGGCTGCTCCGCGATGACCTTGCGGTACGTCTCTCCCATGGCATGCAGGGCCTCTTCGCCCTGCAACCCCTTGGCGGCCTCCTCGAACGTGCGGATCGTGTCGTCCACGCACCGCTGCGCCGCCGCGAGGAACATCGCCTTCTTGCCCGGGAAGAGCCGGAAGAGATACGGCTGCGAGACACCGACGCGCTTGGCGATCGCCTCGGTCGACGTGCCGTAGTACCCACCCCGCGCGAACTCGGCGGTCGCCGCACGGATGACGCTCTCGCGCCTCTCTTCTGCGCTCATCCTGACCATGTGACGAAGTTAGTACTCAATCACTAACTACGTCAAGTGGGTGCGGAAGAGGTGGTTGAGGAGGCTGTGGAGACGGAGGGGGAGGTTGGGGTGAAGGCCGAGGCATGCGTAAGGGGCGCCCTCGATGGAGTACGCCCCTTACCGCAAGCCACGCGTGCGTGTCTCAGCCCAGCCGTACGACCGCCCGGGACATGCCCAGCACCTTCTGGCCGGCGCTGGTCGCCATGAGGTCCACGCGGACCGTGTTGTCGTCGAGCTTGGCGGCGACCTTGCCGCTGACCTCGATGACGGCGCCCTGGTCGTCGTTCGGGACGACGACCGGCTTGGTGAAGCGGACGCCGTACTCGACGACCGCGCCCGGGTCGCCGGTCCAGTCGGTGACCACACGGATCGCCTCGGCCATGGTGAACATGCCGTGCGCGATCACGTCCGGCAGCCCGACCTCCTTGGCGAACTTCTCGTTCCAGTGGATCGGGTTGAAGTCCCCGGACGCGCCCGCGTACTGGACGAGCGTGGCACGGGTCACGGGAAAGGTCTGGGCGGGCAGCTCGGTGCCGACCTCGACGTCGTCGTAAGCGATCTTCGCCGTCATCGGTTCCTCACGCCTCCTCTGCCGCGCGGGAGACCAGTTTGGTCAGGGCGGTCACGACGTGCTCGCCCGCCTCGTCGTGGACCTCGCCGCGGATGTCCAGGATGTCGTTGCCGGCCATGGACTTGATGGCCTCGATGGTCGAGGTGACGGTGAGCCGGTCACCGGCCCGCACGGGGCGGACGTAGACGAACTTCTGGTCGCCGTGCACGACCCGGCTGTAGTCCAGGCCCAGCTGCGGGTCCTCGATGACCTGTCCCGCGGCCTTGAAGGTGATCGCGAACACGAAGGTCGGCGGGGCGATCACATCGGGGTGACCGAGCGCCTTGGCGGCTTCCGGGTCCGTGTACGCCGGGTTGGTGTCTCCCACCGCGACCGCGAACTCACGGATCTTCTCCCGGCCCACCTCGTACGGGTCGGTGGGCGGATAGGTCCGCCCCACGAAGGACTGGTCGAGCGCCATGGCTCGGCACCTCCTGTTGTCTGAACCGGTCGGTAACCGGGGCCGATAACGACACGAGGCCGCCCCCCGACTGCGGGGGCGGCCTCGTGTACGAGCCTGATTTATCGCGTTTCGCGGTGCGCGGTGTGCGCGTTGCAACGCGGGCAGTGCTTCTTCATCTCCAGTCGGTCCGGGTTGTTACGCCGGTTCTTCTTGGTGATGTAGTTCCGCTCCTTGCACTCCACGCAGGCCAGCGTGATCTTCGGGCGGACGTCGGTGGCAGCCACAGGAGTGCTCCTTGACGAACGGATGGGACGATGAACGCATAAAAGAGTAGCCGATCGAAGGACCGACCCCGCAATCGGCTACTGTCAGTAGCGGTGACCGGACTTGAACCGGTGACACAGCGATTATGAGCCGCTTGCTCTACCGACTGAGCTACACCGCTGTGATGCGATCAGTTCCCGCCTTGCGACGGGAACCTCTCACACCAGAGCCCCAATACGGAATCGAACCGTAGACCTTCTCCTTACCATGGAGACGCTCTACCGACTGAGCTATTGGGGCGAGCGATGAAGACATTACACGCTCGGCAGCCGTTCACCCAAATCCGTTTCGTGGCCCCCATACAGGCCCATCCAGCCGCTCCCCCAGCGGCCTCCGGAGCCCCTCGGGACCGTCGGACCACACCGGTACGACTATTGCGCTCCTCCCCGACACGGGCGGATCACCGCCCTAGGCTCGACTCACTCTGCGTGATCTTGCCGCCCCGGTGAGCACCCGGTCCGCAGTGCCCGAGTCCGCGCAGCCCCGAGCCCCTGGAGCGCGATGCCCGACAGCCAGCCGCAGCCGCCCCACTCGTCGTCCTCCTCGTCTTCCTCCTCCGGTTCCTCGGGCCCCGCGGGCTCGTCGGGACAGGGCGACTCGGCCTCCCTGCTGCTGTGCGGGGCGCGGCTGACCGACGGCCGGACGGTGGACGTACGGCTGGGTGGCGGGCGTATCGAGGCGGTCGGTACGGCCGGCAGCCTGGCGACGGACGCCGCTCGGGGCTGCGGCGCGCGCGTGGACCTCACCGGCTATCTGCTCCTGCCGGCCCCGGCCGAACCGCACACCCACGGTGACACCGCCCTGTCGGCCGACGGCGACGGGCCCGCCTCCTCCGCCCCCGAGGACGTCCAACGCCGGGCGACCGAGGCCGCGCTGCTGCAACTCGGCCACGGGGCGACCGCCGTACGGGCGCACGTGCGCGTGGGTGACGTCCAGGGGCTCGGCGCGCTGGCCGCGGTGCTGCAGGCACGGCGTTCGCTGCGCGGCCTGACGGAGCTGACGGCGGTCGCCATGCCGCGGCTGCTGACGGGCGTGGCCGGCGCGGACGGGCTCGCGATGCTCCGGGACGCGCTGAAGATGGGCGCCTCGGTGGTGGGCGGCTGTCCCGACCTGGACCCCGACCCGACGGGCTATGTGGAGGCGGTTCTCGAGGTCGCCTCCGAGCACGGCTGCCCCGTCGACCTGCACACCGACGCCGCCGACCCGGCGCGCCTCGCCCGCCTCGCCGCGATGTCCGGCGGTCTGCGCACCGGCGTGACCCTCGGCCCGTGCGGCGGCCTGGACCGGCTGCCCGCCGAGGCGGCCCCGCGCATCGCCGACGGGCTCGCCACGGCCGGCGTGACCGTGGTGTGTCTGCCCCAGGGCGGCTGCGCCGCCGTCGACCGCCGCGACACGGCTCCGGTACGGCTGCTGCGCTCGGCCGGCGTACGCGTCGCCGCGGGCAGCGGCGCCCTGCGCGACCTGTCGAACCCGGTGGGCCGCGGGGACCCCCTGGAGGCGGCCTACCTCCTGGCCTCCCGCTACGGCCTGCGCCCC
Organism: Streptomyces sp. NPDC088794; assembly: GCF_044750545.1. Classification (NCBI taxonomy): domain Bacteria; kingdom Bacillati; phylum Actinomycetota; class Actinomycetes; order Kitasatosporales; family Streptomycetaceae; genus Streptomyces; species Streptomyces sp. NPDC088794. Next base: position 687,529 of record NZ_JBIVKB010000002.1, read on the forward strand.
GAGGACGCCTACGACGCCGTGAGCTCCTCAGCCCGCGCCGCCCTCGGCCTGCCCGAGGTCCGCGTCGAGGCCGGCTTCCCCGCCGAACTCCTCGCGGTACGCGGCGACCGACTCGCGGGCGCCCTCTCCCTGGCGTACAGCCGCATCGTCGTACACCGGGGGCGCGTGGTGGCACGAACGAGCGCGGTACGGGAGTACTGCAACTCGGCGGCGGCAGCGGAACTGGGGTTGCCTCGGCAGGGCCGGGGCGAGGTGTCGTGACGGGGCGGATGGCGCACGCCTCCGGCGCGCGAGCCGCCTGTATCCGCTCCCGGGTGCGCCCCTGAGGCGTGGCTCAAGTCGTACGGCGGATGCGGCCGTCCGGGCGTACGGTCGAAGGCATGCGCATTGTCATCGCTGGTGGTCATGGTCAGATCGCGTTGCGGCTGGAGCGCCTGCTCGCCGCGCGCGGAGACGAGGTCGCGGGGATCATCCGCCACCCCGAACAGTCCGACGATCTGCGGGAGGCCGGTGCCGAACCGGTGCTCCTGGACCTGGAGTCGGCCTCCGTGGAGGAGGTCGCGGAGAAACTGCGGGGCGCCGACGCGGCGGTCTTCGCGGCGGGCGCGGGCCCGGGCAGCGACGCAGCCCGCAAGGACACGGTGGACAAGGGCGCGGCGGTCCTGTTCGCGGACGCGGCGGTCAAGGCGGGTGTACGACGACACGTGGTCGTCTCGTCGATGGGCGCCGACCCCGCGCACCAGGGGGACGGCATCTTCGACGTGTACCTGCGCGCCAAGGGCGAGGCGGACGCGTACGTGCAGGGCCTGAACGCGCTGGACGCGACGATCCTGCGCCCCGGCGCGCTCACGAACGACGCCGGGACCGGTCTCGTCCGCCTGGAGGCCCGCACGGGCCGCGGCGCGGTACCGCGCGACGACGTGGCCGCCGTACTGGCGGAGTTGGTGGACAGCGTCGCGACGGCGGGCCTGGTTCTGGAACTGATCAGTGGCTCGACGCCGGTGTCGGTCGCGGTCAAGTCGGTGGCGGGGAATTGAGACCGACGGCAGTCCGTCGGAGCGGTCAGAAGAGCGGGAGCTGGCCGGGGAATTCGGGAACTGTGTAGCCGTCCAACGACGGCTGCGCGGCACCCAGTTGCGTCTGACGGCGCGACCCGGGGCACGACACCAGCTCCCCCGCCTCTCGCGCCCCGGGCGGATCGTGCCGCGCGATCCGTCCGGCGACCACGGCGATCTCACGCCGGCATTCGGGACAGTGTCTACGGGGAGTGGACATGCTGTCAGTGTGCCCCGAGGGTCACTGTGTTGCGCGTGCGCGCGGCCGGGGCGAGGTGGACGTCAGCCGGGGTGGCGGCATGAGGAAACCGGCGGAGCACGCAAAGACCCCCTCCGCCCTGCTCTTACGCAAGTCGGAGGGGGTCTTTTTCCCGTGTGGCGGCGCCAGGATTCGAACCTGGGAAGGCTGAGCCGGCAGATTTACAGTCTGCTATGTATGGCGCCAAGGTACGTCGCCTGACCTGCACATTTGGTAGAGGTGCAGGGTGTCGGGCCATGAGCCGTCCACGTGTCGTCCACAGCAGCTTGGATCAAGTTCGCTCCCGCGTGACGGCAGTGACTCACGCCCCATCGAAGGCAAGGTTCCACTCACCCCCGAAGGGCACTGATCAATGCTGCGAATGCCCCGATCAATCCTGCCAGAGCAGTCACTGCGGGCAGCGAGCGGTTGACCCAGTGGGGGTGGTCCTCCCTACGCTCCTCAACAGGAGGGGTCTCGGGCTTCATCAGATTGCTCCTCCGGTCAATGAAGTGCCATGAGCAGTCCTAGTGCCATGGCCGCGCGAATCGGCGGCGCCCCCGTCAGCCACGACGGGGGCGCCCCTGTTCTTCCTGTTGCAACACAACCCGTCCGGCGCGAGCGAAGCGATGCCCTCGGCCAAGTCCGGCAAAGTCCGGACACCTTCGATGCATGTCAACTAGGGTTTTGGCGCATCCGCCGGACGGCACCGGACAGCCTCGGCCATGCCCGGACGGCTGCGGACGCAGAAAGGAAGCCGAGAGATGAGCTTGGCGCCACAACTTCAGGAGTTGCGGTTACGGGCAGGGAGCCCGACAGTTCGCCAGATTGAGCGCCTAATTGCGCGGCAAGGGCGAGACCGAAAAATGGCACGCTCGACCATTCAGGACAAGTTATCAGGGAAGAGCCCATCTAACTTGCCTGAAGTGCTGTCAATTGTTGAGGCGCTGGCAGAACACGCGAGGCTCAGTGGAGCTCCACTTCCCTCTCAGGAAATAGATCCCGGCGTCTGGCGCGAGCGGGTATCAGCCTCTAAGAAAGCACCCTCAAGGACTCTCAGCGCGTCGCACACGGCACCTATCTCCGCCGAACAGCAGAGGCCATGGAACGTGGAGGCACTGAAGCTGGCTCAAATGCACGACCTCGTCGAGATCGTCCAGAATTCCGGCGATACCCCAACCGCATCCTGGCTTCCAAAGGTAGTGGCACCGATGCTGCTTGCCGAGATGTCTGTTCTCGAATTCACAAAAAGGGCCGCGGAAGACAGCCCTCAACAGATCATTCAAACCCTCGTAGCACTCAACGAAGTCTTCCCCGATACAGAATCCGATCCGTGGAAAAAGTCAAACCCCTGGCTAGTCAGCGAGAATGATCGAACGGTTGGCTCACTACTGACCCACACGGCCCGAAGGCATGGAGCAAGGGCAACTCCCGCCATCGTCGTAGCCATGCGCCGAGCAGAAATCGGCGAGCACGTCAATCAATATCTCATCGCCAATGCCCGCCTACAGCCAGCACGCAGCATTCAGCACATAGTCCGACAGTTACGGGCAGCCACACTGACAACCGACGCGAACAAGGTTCTTGAGTTCGTAGGATCGAAGCGACAGACCGATCGCGTTCCCGAGGTTGTGTTTGCGTTCCGCACGTCAGGGGAAACCGGCGACGCGACGAGGATTCTCCGAGGAGTCGGAGCCGCTGGCTGGTACTCAATTAAGAACATGGTTGACGAAATCGCGAATCACGAATCAGTCGATGAGTTAATTCGCGACATCCTCCGAGGAATTCCCTACGATAAACATTCAGAATATGCAGAGCAGATCAGAAAGTATGGTGATGATGCGCTGGCTCAAAGGATCCTGAGCGTTGCAGATGAACCTCCATTTTAGAGCGCAGCCGAGCAGGTGCACCCAATTCTCGACCTACTTTCAAGCCTAATCGATACGGACCGAGTGATGGAGCGCACGCCGGTCGCTACGGAGGCAACACTCGCCGTCCGCCAGCGCGCTAGACAACGACTGGTGCGAACTGAACAGGAACTGCCAACACCCCTGATGAACAGTTCCTGCCCGCTACCCTGGTACGCACCACGGCAGAACGGAGAGTGCTCCGAGCATGGGTCCGAAGACGACCAAGGTCTACGAGGCGCTTCGCGAACGGCTCACCGCCGGCGAGTACGCCCCCGGTGACAAGTTCCCCTCAGAACGGGCGCTCGTGGAAGACCTCGGCATCGGCCGCACCGCGCTCCGTCAGGTCATGGCCCGACTCGTGTCCGAGGGCGCCCTGGAAGTCCGCGGGCGTAGTTCGTACCGTGTGCCCGGGGCCGTGAGCGTCAAGGCCCCCGAAGGGTTGGAGCCATGGCGCATCCACGGTGAGCGGGATGTGTACGACAATCCGTGGGTCAAGCTCCAACTGTGGGACGTGGAGCCGCCCGGCGTGGAGCGCTTCGAACATCACGTGGTGAAGCTGCACCGCGTCGCCATTACCGCAGTCCTGGACGACTCGGACCGCGTACTGATGATGTGGCGCTACCGCTTCGTGCCACAGCAGTGGGGTTGGGAACTCCCCGGCGGGATCGTCGATGAAGGGGAAGAGCCGGCGGACACAGCAGTGCGAGAAGTCGTAGAAGAGACAGGGTGGCGCCCGAAGTCCGTGGAACATGTCGTCAGCTATCAGCCCATGGTCGGCATGGTCGACTCGCCTCACGAGATCTTCGTGGGACACGGAGCCGAGCGAGTCGGCTCACCGACGGACCTTGAAGAGGCTGGACACGTCGAATGGGTGCCGTTGGCTGAAATCCCTGGCCTGATGGCTCGCGGTGAACTGATGGGTTCCGGCACCCTCGTGGCCCTGCTACACATCCTGGTAAGCCGGGGTAAGCCGGGGGTCACAACCTCGCACTGAGAAGGTCGACACGGCGGCGCTGCCGCACCGAACCGGTGCGGCTCGCCAACAGCCGCGCCTGCCTCAGGTGGGTGTGCGCATCGTCGTACTCGGCTCGCGACAAGTGCGCCTGCACGAGGTCGGCATGCAACCCGGCCTGCGCTCGGACAAAGGTCGGGTCCATCACGTCCAGCGCGTCATAGAGGCTGGTCACCGCCTCACCGTCGCCGAGCAGGGCAAGCACGTTGCCGTGCCATCGGGCCAGATGAGCGCCGTTCAGGAAGATGCTCAGCATGTCCGGGTCTCGATCCTCCGAGCCCGGAGGAATCGTCGACATGGCCGCATCGAGTGCTCGTCGGCAATCGTCGGGCAGTCCCGCATGGGCGCACAATTCCGCTTCCGCGGCGTACAGCCATGCCCGAAGCCGGGGTGATCCGGCTTGGCCGATGGCGCGTTGGGCATCGCGGACCAGTTCGACACCGAGCGTCGGCCGTCCTGCTTCACACAATACGTACGCCTGCTCAGCCATCGCGTGCGCGAGGTACATCGGGGCCTCAGCGTCGCGCGCCGCTCGCTTCGCGAGTTCGTAGTGCCGCCACGCCCTTTCGACCGCGCCCGAGTCGATCGCCTGCCACGCCGCGAGGGTGGACGCCCCTGCGAGGGCGAGTGCCACGGGCCGCCTGGCATTCGGGAGCACTGCGAAGTTCAGGGCGTCTTCGAGTGCGCCCAGGTGTCCCGCCATCTGGTCCACCAGACCAGACGCACCTCTCTCCCGGTCCATGGTCCGCAGTAGCTCGGTCTGAGCTTCGAATGCCTTCACCATGGACTGGCTGACGCTACTGGCTGAATCGATCCTGCTCAGAAGTTCGTCGTACCCGTCGGCCACCGACGGGGGAACTACGAGCGGACCGCCCCTCAACTCTGCGTCCGTGACGCCCATGAGTTGTCGCAGGATCGCCGCGTAGCGATCCGAGATATTGCGCTTGCCGTTCTCCCACTCGGACACGTACACCCGCAAACTCGCGGTCGACGCAACGTCCGTGACGTGCTGTCGGGCGTACTGCTCGATCTCGCGGACCAGTCGCTCCTGAGACCAGCCTCGCGCCGTTCGCGCGCTCCGCAGTCCTGTGCTCACGCCCACCGTCCGGCGATAGGTCCATTCATGACCTTCCCAGCATGCCTCACGTCGCCGCAGGTCAACAGGGGTTAACAGGACGCGAGTTAAGGCCTGTTGGCTACCGACCACCCTCCCGAACGGGTCTTCTGGAGATGCACCGAGGCGGGCCCTCGCCGCTCGAAGCGGCGAGACCTCTTGACTCTGGTGCGCACCAGATGCTTTCCTTCTGGTGCGCACCAGATGATGGAGTCGCATCCGATTCGCGGTGTGCAAAGCAGAGGGCGGGGACGCTGCAATCCCGCTAAAGGCCAGGGGACAGGGCTTCGGCCCGACTGGCGAGGTGGCCCGGTGACCGCGAGCAACGGCCGGCGTGTGGGGACTTGGTCCCCCTTGCAGTGCTTCACATGTGTTGATCTCGGCTGAGAGGAATCCCGGTGCACCGACGACATCGGTGGGCGCCGCCGTGATGGACCGGCCGGCGACGCCCGTACGACCTCCCGGTTCGTGAGCGGAGCACACGCGCTCACGGCCAACCTGGTCCGTTCTCTTCCTGCCATCGCGGCGGCCAGCGCCGCGGCCGGTTGCCTCCCTCGCCCGTCCGGTTCCGCGTACTGCGCGGCACCCGTACGGGCGGGGTTGAGGGGAGCCGGAATCAGCTGGTTCCACAACGGCGCGCGGCCCCGGTGTTCGAGCACCGGGGCCGCTGTCTTGGGCCGTTCCCGTCTATGAGGAGTCCGTCCCATGAAGTACATCGTTGCCGGTCATCAGGCCGTGACTGATTCGGAGTTCGCGGAACTGGCGCTGGGCACCCCAGTTGAGCTGTGGCTCGGGGTCGACGGCGAGAGCAACGAGGAGCGAGCGGCCCGCCTGGACGCGGCCCGCGACATCCTCACCGCCCCCGAGTTCCGCAGCCTGCCCGACGACCTGCTCCGTCTCGCCGCGCAGGTTGTCGAGACCCACCCGGACCTGTTCAACGTGGTCCCGCTCGCCCGCCCCACCCGCCGTTCGGCGCGCAAGGGAGTTGCGGCATGAGCGACGCTCTCACCCTGGACGACCTGTCCGTAGCGCTGCGGGCGCTACGCCTACTCGCCGTCGACTTCGGGCACCTGCCGGCGCCTGCCGTGCGAGTCACGACGATCTGGCCCGACCGTCTGGAACTGGACTTCCATGACGACTTGGCCGGCTTCGAGTCCTGGCGCGAAGCGCTCGGCATCGCCCCGGACGCGGTCACCCATGGGACGCAGAGCGCGGGCCGGACCCGTGTCCTGCGCATGGTGACCGAGTACGGGGGCGCCACGCTGGAGCTGGTCGGCTACGGCCACATTCCCGCCCCTGAGCAGGTTGGGGCGTCGGCCTGATGGCCGCGTGGGGCAAGTGCATCGACCCCACCGGTGCCCGGCACGGCATCCCCACCTTCCCCTGGCGCTGTGCCCCTGACGGGCTGGCCACTAGACGGCAGTTACGGGCCCGTGGCTTGCGCCCCGGTGGTCAGCCGGTCGTGGGGCAGGTGCTCCGGCCGCGGTATCGGCGCGGGCCGCTGGTGGCCTATCTCTACCGGCTCGACCAGGCCAAGCCTGTGCGGCCGATGACGCCGGCGAAGCGCCGCGCGCTGGAGTGCGCGATGCGCGCCCGGCGGACCTGCCCGCAGTGCCGCACCGACGCCGGATACGTCATCCCTGCCTCGCTTGGGGTGTGCGTCCCGTGCGCGTATCCCGAGGACCAGTGCGCCGCCTGACCGGCCTGGTCGGGCGGTATCTCCCTGTGAAGGAGCACGTTGTGAAGCATCCCCCGGAAAGGGCCCTGAGCTGGGGCCAGGTACTCGTACTGGGTGCCGCCGCTTTGCCCATGGTCGGCTTCGGTGGCCTGGGTGCGTGGGGAACCTACTCCAACATCACGTCCGTGTTCCACCGGTCCGCGACCGCGCTGGGTGTGGTCGCCGCGGGTGAGGGTGCCACCCTCGTTCTCGCGCTGACCCTGGTCGGGCTGACCATGCTGGGCCAGTCTTCCCCCGCGGCCGTGCGGCTCGGGTTGTGGACGCTGCCCGCACTGGCCTCCGTGACCGGCGCGGTGATCGCGCCGACCGGAACGGAGTCGGTGGTGTTCGCCTTCACCCCCATGGCCATGTGCGTGGCCGCGGAGGGCATGGGCCTGCTCGCCCGCCGAATCGTGGTGTTTCGCACCGGAGTTGATGCCGAAGCACAGCGCCGCAACGCCGCGGTCATGCAGCACCTCGCCTACCACCGCGCCCGCGCCGCCAACCACCCCAACCAAGACGCCCGGAAGGCTTCGGAGTTGGAGTCGTGGAAGCTCGCGAAGAAGGTCGGCACCGGTGACGCTCTGCTCGGGGCGCACCTGGTCGACGTGCAGCGCGAGCGGATGACGGCCGGCGCGGACGCCGCGCTTGCCGGCATGTTCGCCCTGCCCGTCACACCCCCCGTCACGGCCGTGACGCCCACCCCGCAACCCCCCGCGCTCGCGGCCACGACCGAGGACAGTGTCACGCCCCCCGTGACGGAGGAAGGCACGCAGGTCACACCCCTCCTCCCGGCCGTTCCGCCGCCGCGCGTCACGCCCGTGACGCCGCCGGTCGAACCGCCCGTGACGCTAAAAGAGTTGGCGGCCATAGCCGGGGTACCGACACCGGCTCTCGGGGAGCCACTGACGGACGCACAGCTCGTTGTCGTGCTGCGTCACCTGCGCTACCTGGACGACCCGCCGCTGTCCTACCGCCAGGCCGTCGCCGCGTTCCGCGAAGCCGGCTTCGTCGGCGGCGAGCAGCGGGTGCGCAAAGCGTGGGGCTCACTGATGTCTCACGAGGAAACCGAAGCGTAAGCCGTCTCCGGCACACATCAATGAAGGCCAGCCCACGGCAATTGGGCTGGCCTTCGTCGCGACTGCCGGAGCAGTCGACCGCACCAGTGAAGCAGACCCGGTGAGCACCGGCGAGCGGCACCTTCGCAGACCCGGAGCAGACCCGGCGAGCTGACCACCACCCCCACACGCCACCGCGTCCGGGGTTCAGCACGACGTCTCAAGTCCTGCTCTCTTGAAGGGAACTTCCCTGGTGAACACCTCATCCATCCGCCGCCGCTTCGCGCTGTCGGCGGTTGTCGCCGCGAGTGCGGCTCTGTCCGCCGTGATCGGGGTGCGCCTGTCCGGCTACGGCGTGCCCTCCGCGCTGTTGCTGGCGTGCTGCTTGTCCTGCCTGGCCACCTTCTCCAGTCTGTTCTTCCGTGTGGTGGATGCCTGGTCGACGACCACCCACCACTGCACCGCGGCCGGCTGCGACTTCCAGGTACGCCTGACCCACACCGACGCTGCGGAAAACCGGCGTTGGCAGGAGATCGCCGCCGCCCACCCCGACCACATGGCCGGCTCGGGGAGCGCACTGTGAGCACCGCCGAACCGACCGATGCCGGCCAGCAGCGCGGGCAGGACACGCACTTTTGGGTGTTGTCCGTGGACAAGCCCGGTATGGCCTGTGCCACTCGCACCGGCACCTACACCCCGCCGCCCGGCAGCACCCGGGCGAGCGCCTACCGCGAGATCTACGAGTACGTCACCGCAGGCGACCCGTATCTGCGCGGCGCCACGGTCGTGTTCTTCTCGCTGGAACCCAACCAGCTCTGACCAGCCCGTTTCCCCATGCGCAGGGCCCGGACGCCCTGCCGTCCAAAGCGCGCATCCGGGCCCTGCCTCCCCATAAAGGAGTGCCCCCAGCATGACCGACACCACCACCGAACCGGTAGCCCCGCCGACTGCCACCCCACCCCCGCCAGGACCGTTGCCGCCCGGCGAGCAGGCCACCACCGCGGCCGTTCCCCCGGACCTGGCGCACACCCCCGGCGGAATCCCCGTCCTGCCGCTGGCCCTGTCCGGCACGAACAGCGCGGTCGGCGCTGTCGGCGCCGTCGCCCTGGTCGGCGGCGGACCGATCGCGCTCGCCGTGGCCGCGGGCGGCGCCGCCGTCCTGGGCACCACCGCCGCCCTCCGCGCCCGCCGCCGCAACTCCGGTACGGGCAGGGGCAGTCGACGTGCCACAGGCTCCAACCGGCAGAGCCGCGCGAGCCGCACCACCCGCTCGCCCGCATCCCGCACCGGTGGCTCCTCCGGCCTGTTCGCCGGCGGGCGCGGACACGGAACGGGCGCCAAGTCCCGCAGCCGCAAAGGCGCGTTGGCATCGGGCCTGCGCTCCGGTCGTGGCATGGCGGGCCGCCACACCGGACGTCACACCTCCCGCCCCGGCACTGCACCGACCGGCACGGGCCGTCACGGTGGCGGTGCCGGACGTCTTGGGCAGGTGCGCGCGCTGCGTCAGAAGAGCCGCGCTCAGTCGCCGTCCCGTTCGGCGGCACGACAGCAGACCACCGCCGCACGACGTGCTGTTGCCGACGCCCGCCGCGATGTCCGCACCGCGACCCGTGCGGCCAAGTCGGCTGCCTCGCGCGGCCGGTTGGGTCGGGCGGGTGGCTGGGCGGCGTCCGGCACCCGCGCCCTGGTGAACAAGGCCCGCGCTCTGCGGGACCGGAACACCGCTGGTCAGGTGGATGCCAAGCGTGACCAGGTGCGTAAGGCGCCTGCTCGCCGGAAGGCGCGCTGGGGGCTGTTGAAGTCCGCGGCCCGCTTCCAGGGCCGCCGCCTGCTCGCCGCGCTGGCGGGCGGCGCGGCCGGCGTGCTGGGCTGCCTGACCACCCCGCTCGGCAGGAAGCTCGGCTGGCGAGCGCTGATGCACCCCGGCAGGCGCCTGTACCGGCGCCTGGTGCAAGCGGCGCGCGAGAAGCGTGCCGCTCGCGACGAGCATGTCCGCGCCACTCGCGCCGCGGAAGAGGCCGCCGCCAATGCGGCCGGCACGGGTGAGATCGGTGACCGCGTGCAGCGCCCGACCCACCTCATTCCCGTCATTCCTGGTCAGGAGGCTATTCACATGTCTGGTTTCAAGTTCGAAGAGGCCGCGGCCGAGATGGAGAACGCGGCCCGCACCTACGAGCCCGACGGCAACATGGAAATCCTCACGATGATCGACAACCTGCCCACCGCGCTGCTGTCGGTCGCCAACACCTTCCGCATCCTGGCCGAACGCTCCGACCAAGAATTCGCCTTCGAGAAGGGCGTCGCCGACGCCTTCGACGACATCCACCGCACCCTCCTGAACGCGGTCGACTCCGGCGAAACCCTCGTGCCGCTCTTCCGCGACGTCCACGCCGCGGACATCGCCCGCCACGAGGACCCCCGCAACGGCACCGACGCTGAGAAGGGCTGGAACGTCTAGCCATGACTGCCACCGAGGCCACCATGACCAGCAACAACAGGAAGAGCAGTACGTCGAAGAAGGCTCCCGCTTCCCAGGGTGGTCCGGTGTGGGACTGGGCTGCCGGTCACGGACCCGTGACCGGCGCCCTGTCCGCCACCACCGGCATGTTCGCCGTCGCCACCACCGGCACCGCCACCGGCATGCCCCCAGGGTGGGCACTCGCCGTCGGCACGGCCGGCGCGCTCGGGCACGCCGCCGCCGGTATCCGGCTGCGCAACGCCGGCCGCACGATCGCCGCACGCGCGGCGTCCTGGCTGGTCGGTGCAGGCTGGACGACGTGGGCCATGACGCACGGTCCGCTGACCTGGCAAGCGCTCGGCTCCCTCGCTGTGATCGGTGTCGGGATGGGTACAGCGACCAGGTCGACGAACCTCTACGAAGAGGCCCGCGAAGAGGAAGCGATCGCTGCTGAACAGCGGGCGGTGGCTGCGGAGTTGTCTGCGGAACGCCGCGCGGTCGCAGAGGAGTGGGTGGCGCGGATCGAGCGGATCTGTGGCATCCGGCTGCGGGTGCTCGCCGTCGAGAAGTGGGCCGCGGGAACCGGGTTCACCATCGACGCGGAACTGCCCGGCGGCGCGACCTTCGATCTGATCAGCAAGCGGTCCGCGGCGCTGTCCGCGGATGCGCAGTTGCCGCACGGCTGCACCGTCGCCGCCGGCCCCGGCATCCACCAGGGCCGTGCGCTGATCGATGTGGCCACGGTCAACGTGCTGATGGATGAGCGCACTTACCCCGTCGACTACGCGCCACTGTCGGTGCATTCCGGCATTCCGTGGGGTTACCGCTCCAACGCGGACGAGATCCTGGTCTACCTGCGGGAGCAGTGTGCGCTGATGGTCGGGCCGACCGGATCGGGCAAGACCAACATGGTCCACATCATCCTGGCCGGCTTTGCTCGCGCCACGGATGTGCTGCCGTGGGTGATCGACCTCAACGCCGGTTCGGCAGGCCTGCCCTGGGTTCTGCCTGCTCTCACCCACCAACCCGCCCCGGGCGAGCGTCCGATGCGGCCCGGGGTGGACTGGCTGGCCTCCACCTACGAGGAGGCCACGCTGATGCTCGACACGGCGCTGGCGGTGGCGCGGCACCGCAAGACCGCCTACCAAGATCTGATGCACCGCAACAACACCGACTTGCTGCCGATCAGTCCCGCGATCCCTCAGATTGAGATCCTGATCGACGAGGGTGCGGAGATCCTGGTCAGCAACGACCGGCGTATGCGCAAGCTGGCAGACAAGATCTTGGAAGTCATCCGCATCGCCCGCTCCATGGGCATCCGCACCGTGTTGACCGCGCTCGGTGCCACCGGCAGCGTGCTGGGCAACCTCATGATCCGCCGTGAGGCCAAGGTGCGCGTCGCGCTCACCGGGGGCGAGACCGAGGGCATGGATCTGTCGAAGATGTTCCCCGGCTCCCGTGGCCTGCGTGTCGAGCAAGCCCCGTACAAGGGGGCGGGTTTCATGGGAACACCGGAATCGCCGGCCGCGTTGTTCAAGACGTGGCGGATCCTCCCGCACCAAATCCGGGAGATCGTCGCCGCAACGAGTGAGCGGCATCCTGGGCTCGACTCCGTGTCGGCCGTGGCCGCCGGCGACGCGTACGCGCGCCGCTGGGACGCCGGCCGCATCGCATGGATGGGTAGTCCGCACACCACCCCCGCCGCGCTCGGCAACGAGGGTGGGGAGAGTCGGCAGGGGCTCAACCTGTCTGCTCTGCAGGGTAGTTCGAGTGAAGCGCCCGTTGCGGGAGCAGGCTCGGAGGTGGATCGGCTCGCGGATGCGTTCATGCGCGAGATCGACGAGCACTTTGCCACCGCCCCCGAACCGGAGCGTCCGCGCTCGGAGCGTCCGGGGTTGAACCTGTCCGCGCTGCGCGGCGACGAGCAGGCGCCCGCTGCGGAGGATGTTCCGAGCGTGGGGCCGGACTGGCTGGCGGACGCGATCGCCGCGCTGGCCGATGCCGGCCCGACGGGCATGAAACCGTCCGCCGTCGCCGACCACGTCCGCAGGAGCCGGCAGGCCGTCCGCGACGCGCTCAAGGCCGCTGCCGAGCGGGGGGAGTTGGTCTACCGGGACAACGGACCGCACTCGGTCTACGTCCACCCCGACCACGCCTGACGCTCACACACGGCTACCGGCTACTGGCTAGTGACAACTTGCCACTAGCCAGTAGAACGGCCCTCTACTGGCAACCAGGGGCCTTCAACAGGGCTTTCCGGGTTGCCAGTAGGCACTAGCCGGTAGCCACTACAACCACACACCGTCACCAGCAGGCGCCCGCCCGGAACACCTCCCGGCGGGCGCCCGCATGTCCCCGGCATGCCGGAAGGGAGCACCACATGCACCGCACGGATCCGCCCGGACACCTCGCCCCGCACATCCCCGCCGACGTCTACCACCGCGCCCAAGCCACCGGACAACCCGTCGTCATCGTCGTCCACGACACCGCACCGGCCGGCTTCCCCTGGCAGCGGTTACTCATCCCGCTCGCGATCGCCGGCTCCGCCGCGCTCGGCACGTGGGGCGTGGTCGCCGCACTGTGCTGGCTGATGGACGTCGCCGCACACACCGCCACCGTCATCGCCAGCGTCGCCGGACCCGTCGGCGCCGGCGGCATCACTCTCAAGCTCTTCTCGAAGAAGTGACCCAGAAGGGATCCCTGATGAGTGCTGCTCTGTGGCCCGTCGTGGCCCGCATCGTCGCTGCCCTGAACATCGCCAACGGCACCGGTGAGCACGAGGTGGCGATGCGCCTGATGAAGGTGGTCGAAGAGGCGGGCGAGGCGTCGGCCGCGTACATCGGCATGACCGGCCAAAACCCCCGCAAGGGCGTCAACCACACCCGCGCGGACGTGGCCGATGAGCTGTGCGACGTCATCATCGCCAGCGCGGTTGCCCTGTACGCGTTCACCACCGCGCCGCCCGCCGTCCTGGACGCCAAGTTGCACGCCGCGGTCCGGCGGCTGAACGCCGGACCCTCCTGGCCTCTCCCCGAGGAGTAGGAGGCCACGCGATGACCCTCAGTCGCAACGAGAGTCGTGTCCGGGAGCTGATGTCCGGCGACGTGCTGGACATCAGCCCGTACTGCGGTCCCGGTCCGGCCCACACCGCCGGCGTACGCGTGATCGGCCTTCCCCGGTTCTCCTGCCACGAGGACGTCAAAGTCGACGGGAAGCCCACCAGGGTCGAGCGCTGGCGGATCCCTTCCGTGTGCGTGGTCTGCGAGAAGCCGTACTTCTACACGGCCCCGCCGTGCACGCCGGTCCGTCTCCGCCCGGCCACCCTGCCGGGCAGCTACAGCAACGAACTGCCCTTCTAGCCCTGCGAGATCAGGAGACAAGCATGTCGTTCGGAGAGACCCCCGTGACGCTGGTCGGCAACCTGACCGACGAGCCGGAGTTGAAGTTCACCGAAGGTGGCGCGGCGCTCGCGAAGTTCACCATCGCCGTCACCCCGCGCAGCTTCGACCGCACCGCGAACACGTGGAAGGACGGCACCACCGCGTTCTACCGCTGCGCAGCCTGGCGCACCCTGGCCGAACACGTCGCCGACAGCCTCAAGAAGGGCTCGCGCGTGGTCGCCTCGGGACGGATGCGCCAGCACGACTGGACCAACGAGCAGGGCGAGAAGCGCTCCATGCTCGCCGTCGAAGTCGACGACATCGGCGCCTCCATCCGCTTCACCACCGTGAGCATCAACGCCAAGCCCGCCACCCAGAGCGGTGCTGGCGGCGATGACCCGTGGGCCAAGACCAGTACCGGAGGCGCGGCGGACGCCGAGCCCCCGTTCTAGCTACGCCAAGGGCGACCCCCGCATCTCGCCAAAGAACCGGGGTCGCCCTTGTCAGCCAGTCACCTACCAGGGAACTGGAGACATCCAGCATGACCCAACCCACCGACATCGGACGACTGCTCGCCCTGCCCGAACCCTTCCGAGTGTTGGACGCCTACTCCTGCATCGGCGGCGGCACCGAGGGATACCGCCGCGCGTTCGGCCCCCGCGTCCACATCACCGGCGTCGACATCCAGGCCCAACCCGACTACCGGGGCGACGCCTTCCACCAGGGCGACGCGATCGACTTCATCCGCGCCCACGGCCACGAGTACGACTTCATCCACGCATCCCCGCCCTGCCAGGGAGAGGGTGCTCCCACCAAGGGCACCAACAAGGCACGGAACGCCGCGATCGGCCGCACCTACCCCCGCCTGATCGCCCCCACTCGTGCCGCGTTGGAGGCCACGGGCCGGCCGTACGTGATGGAGAACGTCCCCGGCTCGGAGGTCCGCAAGGACATCCGCCTGTGCGGGGAACAGTTCGGGCTCGGGGTGCTTATGCACCGCTACTTCGAACTCGGAGGCTGGACCACCGCGCAACCGGCGCACCCCAAGCACCGTGGTTACGTGCGCGGTTGGCGCCACGGCGAGTACCGCGAGGGCCCGTACGTCGCCGCGTACGGCGAGGGCGGCGGCAAAGCCACCGTGGACGAGATCCGCGCGGCCAAGGGCATCAACTGGTCTACCGACCACCTGCGTCTACGGGAGGCGTTGCCGCCCGGCTACACGGAGTGGATCGGCCGGGCCTTTCTCGCCGCTGTGCCCGTGCTTGAGCTGGGGGCCGCGGCATGAGCATCGACCTGGTCCGGCTCGGGTTGCTGGCGTGGGCGACGCAGGCCGCTCAACGCGGTTGGCACGTGATCCCGCTCCGGCCGCACGACAAACGCCCGGCCGGCCACGCGGGCAAGTACTGCCCCGGCACCGGACGCTGCACGGACGGGCACAGGACACCCGAGCAGCGCGCTACCACGGATCTTGAACTGCTCATCGTCGCGTGGGCGCGGCAGCCGTACAACGTCGGCATCGCCACCGGCCCGTCCGGGCTGCTGGTGGTCGACCTGGACACGCTCAAGCCCGAAGATCCGAAAGGAGCGCCTGACGGCGCGACTTCCTTTGCAGCGCTCTGCGAGCGCGCCGGACAGGACATGCCGGCGACCCACCGGGTGCGGACCGCGCGCGGTGGGGAGCACCTGTACTTCACCCGACCCCCCAGTGTCCGGCTGCACTCCACTGCCGGACGCCTCGCGAAGAAGATCGACACTCGCGGGTGGGGCGGGTACGTCGTCGCCCCCGGCAGCACCACCCCGGACGGCACGTACGAGGTACTGGACGACCGGCCCCCGGCCGTACTGCCCGACTGGCTGCACGAGTTACTCAAGCCCCGCCCGCGGCCCGTACAGGGCAGTACGGTCGCCGTGACGACCCGCGCGAGCGGGTACGCCGCGGCGGCGCTGCGCGGTGAGGCGCACAACGTGGCCACCGCCGCGGCCGGCACCCGCAACGCCGTGCTGCTGCGGGCCGCGCGGGCTCTGGGTCGGCTGGTCGCGTCCGGCGACCTGGACCGTGGGGATGTCGAGGAGGCTCTTAGTAGGGCGGCATCGGGCAACGCGACCGAGTCCCAGCGCTACTACGACGACGTGATCACGCGTGGTCTGGACTGGTCGATCTCCCACAACAGCTCTGGTGGGAGGGCGGCATGAGCACCCCCCCCCGCCTACTAAGAGCCTCCCCCGCCTCCCCCGAGAGTCGGCCGCTCCACAGGCTGTGGACACGACGGCCGTAGGCGTGCCGAAAGGCGCCGCCCGTAAGGGCGTCCTCACTGCTGTTGGCTCTGACCAGTTCCGCAGCGACCAGGCCCGCCACACCACGCCCGATCCGACGCCGGATCGGCCCGGGATCCGCATCTACGCCCCACTGCTGCACCGTGCGTCGGTGGCTCTGGGACAACTGATCGCGGGAGGCGAACTCGCCGCGCACGAGGTGACCGAATGGCTCGTCACCGCGAGCTGCGGTGTCGGTCAGAGCGAACGCGAAGCACACGGCACCATCGCCTCAGGTCTTCGGATGGGTGCCAAACGGCCCCGGCGGTTGGGTAGTTGAAACGGTTGGCTGCGCCAACCGGCTGCAACATGGAGCGGAGGCATCCCCCCTCCATGTTGCAGCCGTCTTTCCGCCGGTCCTGCTGGACCATGACCCATCGGGAGACCCCCTCCGTGACGACAGATGCCCCTGTGGAGACCGCCTTACTGCTCCAGAGTGCTGCCGCGTCCTTCCAGCCGCTCGCCGGTGAGCCTTCCCCGTTTGGCCCACCGCCCGGCTACCCGCTTTCCGGTCTACAGGTCCCCCTGGCCGGCTACGCCGACGAAGCCGCACTTGCCACGGCCGTTCTTGGACGCCTGACCCCCTGGTTTCGCATCCAGCGCGAGGTCACCGGCACCCACCCCACCGGCAGCCCCTGCCGGATAGACGCCGTCCTCAGGCCGCGTGACGCCCACGTCTGGAAGAACCCCCGTGTAGCGCTCGGAATCGAGTTCAAGGCCTGGGACTCCCATGTCGCAGACGCGAGTAGGAAGGACCGCATCGGCTGGGTAGCTCAGGCCATCGACTACTCCATGGTCGACTGGGATGGCTACGGGCGTCTGCCGATCCTCATGTGCCCCGACCCCTTCGTTCGAAATCGCAACCTCCCTGGCGACGGCGTTGACGACCTGGGCCATTTCATCGACGGCCTTCTCGGCCAGTACAACGTCGGCTACCTAACCCTCTTCAACGGCAGCGGACTCACCATGCTCATGTACGGCATGAACACCATCTGGTACGAGCGCCGCGGCGTCTCCAACGGCAAGAACTGGACCCTGCGTCCCCGCACGGGACACCGCAGGTAGAAGCGCCGCCAGTCCAGCCGTAACCCCTCAAATTCCCGGAGCGACCGCCCCATCTCGCCAAAGACACGCGGTCGCTCCGGTCACCCCTGCCCTCACACAGAGATCAGGAGACATCCAGCATGACCGATCCCGTCCCCTTCGGGCGACCCCAAGCAACGGAGAGCCCTCAACCCTCAGCCGCCAACAGCCCCCGACCCCCGACCGGCGTGAGCGGCCGAAAGAAGGCCGCCCGCAAGGGCGTCCTTTCAGCTCCTGGTTCTGACCCGCACCCGACCGGCCGGCCTCGCCACGACAACGAGGATCCGACGCCGGATCGGCCGGGTATCCGCATCTACGCCCCGCCGATCTACCGCCACCACTACGACGGCGCCCGCTGGTCTAAGCGCTACGGCGTCACCCCCACCGCCGTCTACGCCTGTCCTTGCGGCCAGACCGGCGCCGCCAAAGGACAGGACGCCGTGGCCGACCTGGTCACCGAGCACGAGGCACACAAGAACCTCTGTACCGGTACCCCCACCCTCCGTACCGAAAGGGGGAACGCCGCATGACCAGGCCCCATGCCCTCATCGACGGCGCCGCACTGCTCGACGAGGTGGAAGCCTTCCACCGCCGCTTCAACGTCTTCCCCACCGAAGCCGCATACGTCGCCGTCACCCTTTGGGACGCCCACGCACACCTCATCGACGCGTTCGACGGCACCGCCCGCCTCGCATTCCTCTCCCCCGAACCGGGATCGGGCAAGTCCCGTGCACTGGAGATCGTGGAAACCCTCACCCCGCGCGCGGCAACCACCGTCAACGCGTCCGCGAACGCCCTCTTCCGGCTCGTAGAAGCTGACGGCGGAACCCCGACGCTGCTCTTTGACGAGATCGACACCGTCTTCGGTCCCAAAGCTGGCGGGAACGAAGAGGTCCGCGGGTTCCTCAACTCCGGTTACCGGCGCGGCGCTAAGTCCCTGCGTTGCGTCGGTGACGGCTCGAACCAGAACACGGAGTGGTTCTCCTCGTTTTGCGCGGTCGCCATGGCGGGGCTCGGCTCGCTGCCGGACACGATCCTGACCCGTTCGGTCATCATCCGCATGCGCAAGAAGGCCCCCAACGAGAAGGCCGAGCCCTACCGTCGGCGTGTCCACGAGAAGCAGGGCCACGCGCTGCGCGACCAACTCGCCGACTGGGCCGCTACCGTCCACGACGAAGTGGCCCAAGCCTGGCCCGAGATGCCCGACGGCGTCTCTGACCGGCCCGCCGACGTGTGGGAACCCCTGCTCGCCGTCGCCGACGCGGCCGGCGGACACTGGCCCGAACGCGCCCGCGCCGCCTGCACAGCGCTCATCAAATCCGCAACGGACGGCGACGAAGCCTCCCTCGGGGTACGCCTGCTGACGGACCTGCGCGACCGCGTGTTCTGTGGTGCCGACCGCATGCCCACCGCCGCCATCCTCGAAGTCCTCTTCGGACTTGACGATGCCCCGTGGGCCGACCTGACCGACGACGGCAAAGCACTGACCGCACGGGGCCTGTCCAAGCTCCTGAGCCAGTACGTGCGTCCCGACAACACCCCGATCCGGCCCCGGTCCATCCGCACCGCGCACGGCGTGCCAAAGGGCTACTACGCGGAAGATCTCGCGGACGCGTGGCTGCGCTACTGCCCCCTCCCCCCTGAGAAATCCGCTACATCCGCTACATCCGCTACATCGCAGGTCAACGGGGGTGAATCTGTAGCGGAAGAGCTTCCCGGCATCCGCTACATCACCCCCAAAGCCGCTACCGCCCACCGCACGGCGTAGCGCCACCTATCCGCTACATCCCACCCATCCGCGACACGAACCAGGCCCCTGACCTGCGCTGTAGCGGATGTAGCGGATGTAGCGGATTCCCGAGAGGGGCCGCGCGATCCCGAAAGGGGTGGCGGCGGTCCCTCTCGTTCGTCTGCCCCTCCTGCTGTCTCAAGGAGACCCCGACATGGCCACCCCTTCCCGCCGCCGTCGCGAGCCCAAAGACGAACTGGTGCCGCTCAGCGACGTGCTGGACGAGATCGGCATAACCCGCGCCACCTGGTACCGGTGGCGAAACCGCGGCTACACGCCGGAGGCGCGGCGCACGCCGTCCGGCCGCATTTGTGTGCGCCGAAGTGTCCTGGACACCTTCAAAGAAGAACTGGATGCCGCGTGACTGAGTGGACTTACGACGTCAAGATCTGGGCTATCCGCAAGCGCGATTCGACGCGGAAGCCCTACCAAGTGCGCTGGGGAACGGGCACTCGCCCGCACTCGGAGTCCTTCAAGACATCGGGCCTGGCGGAGAGCCGCCGGGCCCAGCTCATCACGGCCACTCGCGCGGGCGAACCATTCGATGTGGAGAGCGGCCTCCCGAAGTCCTTGCTCGCCAAGGAACGCGACATCTCGTGGTACGAGCATGCCCGCAACTACATCGCCATGAAGTGGGACCACTCCCCCGCGTCCACGCGCCGCACGCTCGCCGAAGCCATGGCGACGGTTACGGCCGCGATGGTGAAGGACACCAAGGGCATGGCGGATCCGCGAGTCGTACGCACTGCCCTTTATAGCTGGGCGTTCAACAAGAACCGCTGGACGAAGGAGCCCCCGGACGAAGTCGTGAAGGTACTCGCCTGGTTCGAGCTGAAGTCCGTGCCCACATCTGCTCTGGCGGACCGCATGCAGGTACGTGCCGCTCTGGACGCGCTGACGAAGAAGCTGGACGGCACGACGGCCGCCGCGAGCGTGATCCGCAGGAAGCGAGCCATTTTCCACAACGCCCTCGGGTATGCCGTAGACGCTGAACTCCTGACGGAGAACCCCCTTCCGCGCGTCCAGTGGAAGGCCCCCGAACAGGTGGAGGAGGAAGTAGACCCGGCGTGCGTGCCGGAACCAGCGCAGGCCGCGAAGCTTCTAACCGCTGTACGGGATCAAAGTCCCCGGGGCCGCCGCCTGATGTCGTTCTTCGGCTGCATGTACTACGCCGCGGCGCGGCCGGCCGAAGTCATCGGTTTGCGGCTCCAGGACTGTGACCTACCGCGCCGCGGGTGGGGGAAGTTGCGGCTCAGAGAGACGCGACCGCGGTCCGGCTCAGCATGGACGGACAGCGGTGAAGCCCACGACAAGCGGGGGTTGAAGCACCGCCCGCGGAAGGCCGTCAGGGAAGTCCCCATCCCGCCGGAGCTGGTCGCCCTGCTCCGGTGGCATGTTACGGCGTACGGGACGGCACCGGACGGGCGGGTGTTCCGTACGCAGCGCGGCGGGCTGATCCAGGACACCGGATACGGCGAGGTCTGGGCTGAGGCTCGAACGCGCGCCCTAACCCCCGCTCAGCACGCGTCGGCACTGGCCAAGCGTCCTTATGACCTTCGTCACGCAGCCGTTTCCACTTGGCTCAGCTCTGGTGTGGAACCTCAGCTCGTGGCGAAGCGAGCCGGCCACAGTGTCGCCGTCCTGTTCCGCGTGTACGCGAAGTTCCTCAGCGACGGAGACGAGGCCGCGAACATCAAGATCTCTGCCCGCCTGGAGGGACGTTCTTAGGGACAGAATCCCCGTCCACGTCTGGGCCACAGAGTTCGAGACGGGACGTTCGAACGCGAGACAGAGCGAGACAGAGGCTCGATCGCCGACACATACGACAAGGGGCCCGTGACCAGCCGAAACGGCTGGTCACGGGCCCCTTGTTTTACGTGTGGCGGCGCCAGGATTCGAACCTGGGAAGGCTGAGCCGGCAGATTTACAGTCTGCTCCCTTTGGCCGCTCGGGCACACCGCCGGGGGTTGCTGCCGTTCGAACCGCTTTTCGGCGGTGCTCGCTGGCAACGACGTAAACAATACCCGATACGGAGGGGTGCTTCGCCACCCGATTGATCTGCGCCCGGGGGACATGGGGTGGCTAGGCTTGTGCGGATGCGGCCCGGATCGACGCCGGGCTCGGCGGCCACCCCCACGCCCGCCGACACGCACCTGACAAGCACCCCGATACAAGGAGCCACAGGACATGGCCGACTCCAGTTTCGACATCGTCTCGAAGGTCGAGCGGCAGGAGGTCGACAACGCCCTCAACCAGACCGCCAAAGAGATCTCGCAGCGCTACGACTTCAAGGGTGTGGGTGCCTCGATCGCGTGGTCCGGCGAGAAGATCCTGATGGAGGCGAACTCCGAGGACCGGGTCAAGGCCATCCTCGACGTCTTCCAGTCCAAGCTGATCAAGCGCGGGATCTCGCTGAAGTCCCTGGACGCGGGTGAGCCCCAGCTCTCCGGCAAGGAGTACAAGCTCTTCGCGTCGATCGAGGAGGGCATCTCCCAGGACAACGCGAAGAAGGTGGCGAAGATCATTCGCGACGAGGGCCCCAAGGGCATCAAGGCCCAGGTTCAGGGCGACGAACTGCGCGTCAGCTCCAAGAGCCGCGACGACCTGCAGACCGTGATCGCCCTGCTGAAGGGCAAGGACTTCGACTTCGCCGTGCAGTTCGTGAACTACCGGTAGATGGCGGCCCGGCTGCTCGGCCGTTGTACGAGGAAGGGTGGGCACCGACGGTGCCCACCCTTCTCGTCTGCCGGCCGCAGTCCAGGGGTGGTGCGGTGTACTCAGTCGCGCGAGTTGCCGAACAGCAGGCGGAAGGCGATCAGGAGGACCAGCGAGCCGCCGATCGCCGCGGCCCAGGTCGCGCCGTCGTAGAAGTCCTTGGAGATCGGGTGGTCCAGCCAACGGGCCGAAATCCAGCCACCGATGAACGCGCCCGCGATCCCTATCAGCGTCGTGCCGATGAAACCGCCCGGGTCGCGGCCCGGCAGCAGGAACTTGGCGATGGCTCCGGCCAACAGCCCCAGAATGATCCAGCTGATGATGGTCATGCCGTGAACCTGCCCTTCCGCGCTGTGCCCGCACTGTCCGGGCACTGTGATTTCGGGCGCGTTTGCTCGTGCCTGGTGCTCATGCTCTGTTGATGGATGGGACGTCTTGACGGCACTTCTCGGTTGCAACTGATCGGTAAGGTTTCGGCCATGACATCGTCCGGTCCGGATCCGTTCGGTTCGAGTTCGCCCAGTTGTGATCCGCCCGAACTGCGGCGCACTCTGGGGGTCGGGGACGCCGTGGTCATCGGGCTCGGTTCGATGATCGGGGCCGGCATCTTCGCCGCCCTCGGGCCCGCGGCACGCGCCGCCGGTTCCGGACTCCTGCTCGGCCTCGCGGTCGCCGCCGTCGTCGCGTACTGCAACGCCACGTCGTCGGCCCGGCTGGCCGCCCGGTATCCGGCCTCGGGTGGCACATACGTGTACGGACGCGAGCGGCTCGGGCCGTTCTGGGGCTATCTCGCGGGCTGGTCGTTCGTGGTCGGCAAGACGGCCTCCTGCGCGGCGATGGCGATCACGGTCGGGGCGTACGTCTGGCCGGGGCAGGCGCATGCCGTGGCGGTCGCGGCCGTGGTGGCGCTGACCGCGGTGAACTACGGCGGCGTCCAGAAGTCCGCCTGGCTGACGCGGGCGATCGTGGCGGTCGTCCTCGCTGTCCTCACTTCCGTGGTGGTCGTGTGTCTGGGGTCGGGCGCCTCCGACGCGGGGCGCCTGGACGTCGGGGTCTCGGGTGGGGTGAGCGGGGTGTTGCAGGCGGGCGGGCTGCTGTTCTTCGCGTTCGCCGGGTACGCGCGCATCGCGACCCTCGGTGAGGAGGTGCGGGATCCGGCGCGCACCATCCCCCGCGCGATTCCGCTCGCCCTGGGCATCGCGCTGGCGGTCTACGTGTGTGTCGCGGTGGCCGTCCTTTCGGTGCTGGGGGCTGACGAACTCGGTCGAGCGGGCGCTCCGCTGGCCGACGCAGTGCGGGCAGCCGGCGTGCCGGGGCTGGTGCCCGTGGTGCGGGTGGGTGCCGCGGTGGCCGCACTTGGGTCGTTGCTCGCGCTCATCCTGGGCGTCTCACGGACGACGCTGGCCATGGCCCGGGACCGGCATCTGCCGAACGCGCTGGCGGCCGTGCACCCGCGCTTTCAAGTGCCGCACCGGGCCGAGCTGGCCGTGGGCGCGGTGGTTGCCGTCCTGGCCGCCACAGTCGACGTGCGGGGCGCGATCGGGTTCTCCTCCTTCGGTGTGCTGGCCTACTACGCCATCGCCAACGCCTCGGCCTGGACGCTCGATTCGGCTCCGACCGCCCGTGCGATGCCGGCGCTGGGACTTGTCGGGTGCGTGGTCCTGGCCTTCTCTCTGCCGGGGGTATCGGTGGTCGTGGGTGCGGGTGTACTGGTCCTGGGGGTGCTGACGTACGGCATGCGGCGGCGGTTGGCCTCGCGATAGGAGTCGGGGGCGAGGGCCTGGAGCCAGTTCGGTCAGGACGCCCGCCCGGCCGTCGTGCGTATGCGGAAGTCGGCCCAAGGAGCCATCTCCAGCTCCTCGTTCATCTCCTCGTACCAGCCGGTCCCGTCGACCCAGGCGCGCAGCCAGTCCGTGAGTTCGGGGGCGTCGATGAACCAGGCGTGGTCGGCCTCGGCGGCGTTCGGCTCGTAGAGGAGGACGGTGGCCTGTGGGGTGTGGCAGTCCACGCAGGCGTACATCGCGCAGCCCCAGTGGGATATCGGCAGGACGCCCTCGGGCCAGGGCCACTCCGGGTCCTTGCGGCCGTCCTTGCGGTTGGCGAGGTACTGCACGACGGCGGCGGGCTCGCCGGCGGGCGGGCTGTCGAGCAGGGGCAACAGGCCGTACTCCGGGCCGAATCCACCGTCCCCTATCCGCAGGTAGAGGTCGGCGAGCAGCGGCGGCAGGGAGAAACCGAGCGTGGCCTCGGCGCGGGCCAGGGTGGCGGCGTCGACGGGCTCGGGCAGGGAAGTCCAGCCCCACGGATGGGTGTTGCGTGCCTTGGCGGCCACCCGTGCCAGCAACTGCTCGTTCTCGGTCATGGGTTCATGATGCAAGGCGGCACTGACAATCGAGCCGGGCTGTGGACAACTACCGGGTTGTGGACAACACGTCGGCCGGGCGAGGGGGCGACCCGATCGTCAACCCCCAACCCGGGCCGTGTGTTCTATGTGCTCAGCGTGCCGCGAACGGCTGGTCCGTCGGCACGATCTCGCGGCCGAGGGGCAGCAGTGAGACCGGGATGAGCTTGAAGTTGGCGATGCCGAACGGGATACCGATGATCGTGATGCAGAGGGCGATGCCGGTGACGATGTGCGCCAGGGCCAGCCACCATCCCGCGAGGATCAGCCACAGCACGTTGCCGATGCAGGAGGGCGCCCCCGCGTCGCGGCGCTCGACCGTCGTGTACCCGAAGGGCCACAGGGCGTAGATGCCGATACGGAAGGCCGCGATGCCGAATGGGATGCCGATGATCGTGATGCAGAGGAGGACGCCCGCTAGCAGGTATCCGAGGAAGAGCCAGAAGCCGCTCAGGACGAGCCAAATGACGTTCAGGATGGTTTTCACTGGGGTCGACCTGCCATCTTCTCGAGACGGGCGATGCGCTCCGCCATCGGCGGATGTGTCGAGAACATCTTGGAGAGTCCCTGGCCTGGGCGGAAGGGGTTCGCGATCATCATGTGGCTCGCCGTCTCGATCCGGGGCTCGGGCGGCAGCGGCAGTTGCTTCGTGCCGGTTTCGAGCTTGCGCAGGGCGCTGGCGAGCGCGAGGGGGTCGCCGGTGAGCTGGGCTCCGGACGCGTCGGCCTCGTACTCCCTGGAACGACTGATGGCCAGTTGGATGACGGTGGCCGCGAGCGGGCCCAGAATCATGATCATCAGCATGCCGAGGATGCCGGGTCCGTCGTCGTCGTTCGAGCGGCCGATCGGGATCAGCCAGGCGAAGTTGACCAGGAACATGATCACGGAGGCGAGTGCGCCGGCGACCGACGAGATGAGGATGTCGCGGTTGTAGACGTGGCTCAGCTCGTGGCCGATGACACCGCGCAGCTCGCGCTCGTCGAGGAGGCGCAGGATGCCGTCCGTGCAGCACACGGCGGCGTTGCGCGGATTGCGGCCGGTCGCGAAGGCGTTCGGTGCTTCCGTCGGCGAGATGTAGAGGCGCGGCATGGGCTGGCGGGCCTGGGTGGAGAGCTCGCGGACCATGCGGTAGAGGGCGGGGGCCTCGAACTCGCTGACCGGGCGGGCGCGCATCGCGCGTAGCGCCAGCTTGTCGCTGTTCCAGTACGCGTACGCGTTCGTGCCCAGTGCTACCAGGACCGCTACGACGAGCCCCATGCGGCCGAAGAAACTGCCGATGACGATGATGAGGGCGGACAGTCCCCCGAGGAGTACTGCGGTCCTTAGCCCGTTGTGCCGGCGGTGCACGGTACGCCCTCCAAATCGCGCAGCAGGGGAACCCTTTGCTTGCTGATCCTGCGTGTTGTCTCCGATGCCACCGGTGCCGTGGTGTCACGTCCAGTGGACCCTCCCTCACTGGTCAACGCCAGGCGGGGGCCTCTAGTTCCCTTGTGCGTGCGGCGCCGGGCGTGGGCCGACCGGGTGATGGCGGCCTCTGCTGCCTGCTTCTGCCCGGAAGAACGCGGTGCCGGTTCTAGAAGAGTGCCGTGTCCGCGAAGCGCAGGACCAGCTGCGGAGCGCCGGAGAGGGCGACGGCGAGGAGGCCGGTGAGGGTGATGGCCGCCGTGAGCGGGGCGGGCAGGCGGTGCTTGACGGGCTCGCCCTCGGGGGAGCGGAAAAGCAGTGCCGTCCACTGGAGGTAGTAGAAGAGGGCGATCACCACGTTGACGGCCATGACCACGGCCAGCCA
Organism: Streptomyces sp. NPDC088794; assembly: GCF_044750545.1. NCBI lineage: Bacteria > Bacillati > Actinomycetota > Actinomycetes > Kitasatosporales > Streptomycetaceae > Streptomyces > Streptomyces sp. NPDC088794. Next base: position 713,561 of record NZ_JBIVKB010000002.1, read on the forward strand.
GCCGAGGCCCGCGTCCACGGCCGCCGCGAACACGGTGACCTTGGCGAAGAGACCGATGATGCCCGGCGGCAGTCCGGCCAGGCAGAGCAGGAAGAAGGCCAGGAGCACGGCGGCAAGGGGGTTCTTGGCGTACAGGCCGCGGTAGTCCGAGATGCGGTTGAGGGCTCGTGTACGGCCCACCAGTGCGGCCACCGCGAAAGCGCCGAGGTTCACGGCGGCGTACATGAGGGCGTAGGCGACCGTGGAGCCGATCGAGTGCTCGGCGTCGTCGGAGTAGGCGGCCGCGGCGATCGGTACGAGGAGGTAGCCGGCCTGGCCGACCGACGACCAGGCGAGGAGGCGTACCGCGCTGTACGCGCGCGTGGCCTGTTGGCGCAGGGCGCCGACGTTGCCGACGGTCATGGTGAGCGCGGCCAGGGCCGCCAGCGCGGGGCCCCAGACGTCGGCGTACGAGGGGAAGGCGACGACGGTGACGAGGATCAGGCCGGAGAAGCCGACCGCCTTGCCGACGACCGAGAGGTAGGCGGCGATCGGCAGGGGCGCTCCCACGTAGGTGTCGGGCACCCAGAAGTGGAAGGGGACGGCCGCGACCTTGAAGGCGAAGCCGACCAGGGTGAGGACGACGCCGGTCTGGGCGAGGGTGTGGAGCTGTCCGTCGACGTGCTGGATGCGGTCGGCGACCTGGGTGAGGTAGAGGGTGCCGGTGGAGGCGTACACGAAGCTGATGCCCATGAGGCTGACGGCGGTCGCGGTGACCGACGACAGGAAGAACTTGAGGGCAGCTTCGGAGGACTTGCGGTCGCCCTGCCGAAGGCCCACGAGAGCGAAGGCGGGCAGGGAGGCGACCTCCAGGGCGACGATCAGGGTCGCGAGGTCGCGAGAGGCCGGGAGCAGGGCGGCTCCGGCGGCCGAGGACAGCAGCAGGAACCAGTACTCCCCTTCGGGGAGTCCCTTGTCGGCGTCCTTGAGGGCCGTGACCGACAGGAGGGCGGCGAGAAGGGCGCCGCCCAGGACCAGGAACTGGATGACCAGGGTGAAGCGGTCCGCGGTGTAGCTGCAGACGTCGGCGTTGCCGTTCAGGCAGAAGGTGGAGCGGTCGCCGTCCAGGAGGGGCAGCAGGAGGAGTGCGGAGGCGGCGAGGCCCACCACCGAGAGCCAGCCGAGGAGCGCCTTCTTCTGTTCGCCGACGAACAGGTCGGCGACAAGGACGACGAGTGCGACGACCGCCGCGAGAGTGGGCGGTGCGATGGCGAGCCAGTCGACGGACTGGACGAGGTTCGCGGCCAACGGCTGGACCGGGCTGCTCATCGGGTGCCTCCTGCGAGGAGCTGCTGCACGGCCGGGTCGGTGAGGCCGAGGAGGGCCTTGGGCCACAGCCCGGCGACGACGGTGAGGACGACGAGCGGGGCCCAGGCCGCGAACTCGTAGGACTGCACGTCGGCGAGTCGCGGGGCTTCCTGCGGTACGGCGCCCATGCAGACGCGGCGGACCACGACGAGCATGTACGCGGCGGTGAGGAGCGTGCCGAAGGCCGCGATCGCCATGAAGGTGAGGAACACCGGGCGGCTGAGGTCGGCGGCAGGCTTGAAGGCACCGAACAGTGCCAGCATCTCGCCCCAGAATCCCGCCAGTCCGGGCAGACCGAGCGAGGCGACCGCGCCGAAGGCGAGCAGGCCGCCGAGGCGCGGGGCCTTGCCGTACAGCGCGGCGCCGGTCTCCGCGGCGAGGGTGTCGAGGTCGGTGCTGCCGGTCCGGTCCTTGAGCGCGCCGACCAGGAAGAAGAGGAGGCCGGTGATGAGGCCGTGGGCGATGTTGGCGAACAGGGCGCCGTTCACGCCGGTCGGGGTCATGGTCGAGATGCCGAGCAGGACGAAGCCCATGTGGCCGACGGAAGAGTAGGCGATGAGGCGCTTGAGGTCGCCCTTGGCGCCCTGTCTGGCGAGGGCCAGGCAGGCCAGGGATCCGTAGATGATCCCGACGACGGCGAAGGCGGCGAGGTAGGGCGCGAAAGTGCGGAAGCCGTCGGGGGCGATCGGCAGCAGAATTCGAACGAACCCGTACGTACCCATCTTGAGCATGACACCGGCCAGCAGGACCGAGCCGACGGTCGGGGCCGCGGTGTGGGCGTCGGGCAGCCAGCTGTGCAGCGGCCACATCGGCGTCTTGACCGCGAGCCCGATCCCGATCGCCAAAACGGCGATGACCTGCACGGATGTGCTCAGCGACCGACCGTTGTCAGTGGCGAGTGCCACCATGTCGAATGTGCCCGCCTTGATCCCGATCAGGAGCAGGCCGAGCAGCATGACGACCGAACCGAGCAGTGTGTAGAGGATGAACCGCCAGGCGGCCCGGGTCCTGTCCGCGCCGCCCCAGCGGGCGATGAGGAAGTACATCGGGACGAGGACCATCTCGAACGCGAGGAAGAACAGCAGCAGATCGAGGACGGCGAAGCTCGCGAGGGTGCCGGACTCGAGGACGAGCACCAGCGCGACGAAGGCCTTCGGGGTCGGGCCCGCGGGCATCTTGAAGTAGGAGTAGAGCGCGCAGAGGAAGGTCAGCAGCGCGGTCAGGACCAGAAGGGGGAGGGAGATGCCGTCGATGCCGAGGTGGATCCGCACGTCGAGTGCGGGGATCCAGCTGATGTCGGTCGTGGCCTGCATCTTCGACGGGTGGTCATGGTCGAAGCCGAGCGCGAGGACGATCGCGGCGATGAGCACCGCGCCGGTCACGGTCACGCCGTGCCGCAGCACGGCCTGTTCGGGCGACTTCCCCTTCAGTCCGGGCGGGGCGGGCAGCAGAGCGGCGACGGCGCCCAGGAGCGGCGCGACGACGACGAACGCCAGAAGGAACTGCATCACGGACTCGCTGATATCGATCACGCCTGCTCACGCTCCCGTGGCGACTAGGAGGGCGGCGACCGCCAGGACGACGGTGCCGGCGAGCAGCGCGCTCACATAGGTCTGCGTATTGCCGGTCTGGGCACGCCGTACGGCCGACCCGAGCAGGCGGGGCAGGGTGCCCGCACCGCGTACGTAGGTCTCGACGACCTCGCGGTCGAGGAACCGGACGAGACTCGCGCCGGCCAGGACCGGGCGGACGAAGAGGGCCGCGTACACGGCGTCCAGGTGGAAGCCGACGGCCGCGTGCCGGTGCAGCGGGCCGAGCAGCATCCGTCCGGGATCCGCCGGGTCGGGTGCTGAGGCCACGTCCCCGTACGCGGGCGCGTGGCTGGCGATCGCCTCGGCCTCGACGAGTCCGGCGTCGCCGTCCGGGTGGGCGGCGACCGCGCCCAGCGGGACATGGGCCGCGAGTGCGCTGGTGTGCCGCCAGACGGCGTAGGTGACGATGCCGCCGACCAGGGCCACGCCCGTGCCGAGCACGGAGGTGGTGAGGGTCGGGGTGAGGTCGCGGCCGTCGAACCAGCCGGGCAGCGAGCGGTAGGCGATTCCGCCGAGGGCGAGGGACGGGACGGCGAGCACCCACAGCACCACGGTCATGGTGCGGGGTTGGCGGCCGTGGTCGGGGGCTTCGGCGCCGTGTCCGCGGAAGGCGAGCAGCCACAGGCGGGTGGCGTAGGCCGCGGTGAGCAGGGCCGTGAGCAGGCCGGCGACGAGCACGGTCCAGCCCGCCGCGCCGGGGGCGTGCTCGGTGTGGCCGGTGGCGACGTGTTCGGCGGCGCCGAGGACGGACTCCTTGGAGAAGAAGCCGCTGAAGGGCGGGATCGCGGCGAGCGCGAGGAGCGCCACGGTCATCGTCCAGAAGGCGTCGGGGACGCGGTCGCGCAGGTTGCCCATGCGGGACATGGCGGCCAGCGAGTTGGTGCCGGCGGCGTGGATGATCACGCCGGCCGCGAGGAACAGCAGCGCCTTGAAGGCGCCGTGGGACAGGAGGTGGAAGACGGCGGCACCGCGGTCGCCGACGGCCAGGGCTCCGGTCATGTAGCCGAGTTGACCGATCGTCGAGTACGCGAGGACGCGCTTGATGTCGTCCTGGGCGAGCGCGGCGAGACCCGAGCCGACCATCGTGACGGAGGCCATCACGGCGAGGACGACCATCGCGGCCTGCGAGGCCTCGAACACCGGGAGGAGACGGGCCACGAAGTACACACCGGCGGCGACCATCGTCGCGGCGTGGATCAGCGCCGAGACCGGGGTCGGGCCGGCCATCGCGTCGGGGAGCCAGGTGTGCAGCGGGAACTGTGCCGACTTGCCCGCGACGCCGGCCAGGAGCAGCAGGGCGATCAGGGTCGGGTGGTCGAGTCCGCCGCTCGCGACCGTGCCGAGGACCTTGGTGATCCGGAAGGAGCCGGCGTCGGTGGCGAGGGCGAACAGGCCGATGAGGAAGGGAACGTCACCGAGCTTGGTCACCAGGAAGGCCTTGATGGAGGCGGCGCGGGCCTCCGGGGTCTCCCAGTAGTGGCCGACCAGGAAGTACGAGCAGATGCCCATGATCTCCCAGCCGACCAGCAGCACGATCAGGTCGCCGGAGTAGACGACGAGCAGCATCGCGGAGGTGAAGAGGGAGACGAGGGCGGCGTAGGAGGGGTAGCGCGCGTCGTCCCGCAGGTAGCCGGTCGAGTAGATCTGCACGCACGACGCGACGAAGGCGACCAGTACGGCGACGAGAGCGGCGAAGCCGTCGATGTGCAGGGCGAGTTCGATCGGGACCGAGCCGGTGGGCGTGAGCTCCGTGGCGGAGTCGACGGCCCGGTCGCCGCCCTGGCGCACCGCGACCAGCACGGCGAGCACGAGGGAGGTGAGGGGCGGCAGGATCGCCAGCGGGCGGACGAACCCGGCGGCCGTGCGACCCAGGAGCAGGCCCGCCGCCGCGCCCAGGAACGGCAGGAGGGGGACGAGGACGGCGAGGTTGGTCGTGGTCACGCGGTGGCCTCAGCCTTCCCGGCCCGACCGGCCGACCCGGCCGTGCGGACGTCACTGTCGGAACCGTCGGAGTCCCAGCCGTCGGAGTCGGAACCCCCGGGAGCCGGCCCATCGGATTCCGGTCCGTCGGACTCGTGGCCCTCGGCGGTGTCGCGGAGCCGGTCGATGTCCGAGGTGCCGCGGTTGCGGTAGACGGCGAGGACGATCGCCAGGCCGATGCCGATCTCCGCGGCGGCGATGGCGATGGTGAACAGGGTCAGGGCCTGTCCGGAGTGCAGGGTGTCCCGGGCGGTCCTGCTGAGCCAGACGTCGAAGGCGACGAGGTTCAGGTTGACGGCGTTGAGCATCAGCTCGACCGACATCAGGACGAGGATCGCGTTGCGGCGGGCGAGGACGCCGTAGATGCCCGTGCAGAAGAGAAGAGCGGCGAGGACAGCCGGATAGGCGAGGTGCATCAGCGGGCGCCTTCCTGCCTGGCCGGGTTGGTTCCTTCAACCGAGCCGGTTCTCTCGACCGAGCCGGTGCCCTCAACCGGGCTGGTTCCCGATTCCGGCCCATTTCCCTCGATCGGGTTATTCCGGGAATCCGGGACAGATGGGGAACTCTCCGTGATCGCCCGGGAGTTCACAGGGGGAGAACTCGACTCCGCCTTCGCCTTGCGGGACAGGACGATCGCGCCGACCAGGGCCGCGAGGAGAAGGACGGAGAGAGCCTCGAAGGGGAGCACCCAGTTCTGGAACAGGCTCGCTCCGGTGACGGCGGTGGTGCCGGCGGCCGGGCCGTCCAGATCGATCCAGGTGGCGCGGAAAGCGTCGACGACGACCCAGACCAGGGCGGCCGCCGCGGCGACGGCCACGGTGAGGGCGGCCCAGCGGTTGCCGGAATCGGCGTCCGGGGAGCGGCCGATGGGGGCCTTGGTGAGCATCAGACCGAACAGAAGGAGGACGACGACGGAACCGACATAGATGAGGACCTGCACCCAGGCGATGAACTCGGCGGTGAGCAGGAGGTATTCGACGGCGAGACCACCGAGGGTGACCACCAGCCACAGGGCGGCGTGCACCAGCTGCCGGGTGGTGACGCTGACGAGGGCGGCGCCGAAGGTGACCAGGCCGACGAGGAGGAACGCGACCTCGACGCCGGTCGGGGAGAGGAAGCCGTGCGTTTCGGCGGCGGTGGTGGTGAGCGTGGGGTGCGCGGCGGTGGCGGGCACGGACAGGGCGTGCACCGCGGTGGCGGCGGCTGCGGCGAGGGTCACGGTGTGCCTCCCCCGGCTTCGGACGACTTGGGCGGCTCGGGCTTCGCGGGCGGCTCGCTCAACTCGTCCTGCGCAGCCTCAGTCACCTGCGCAGCCGCCAGCTTCTCGGCGGTCTTGTGGGCGGCGGCGATCTCTTTCGGTTCCTCCGCGCGGGGGTCGAGGGCGGGTGGGGCCGGGACGGTCCACATCCACTCGCGGAGCTTGTCCCGCTCGTGGGTGAGCTCGCGGATGTCGGTCTCGGCGTACTCGAACTCAGGTGACCAGAACAGCGCGTCGAAAGGACAGACCTCAATGCAGATACCGCAGTACATGCACAGGGAGAAGTCGATGGCGAAGCGGTCGAGGACGTTGCGGCTGCGCTCGCGGCCGCCGGGGGCCGCCGCCGGGACCGTCTCCTTGTGGGAGTCGATGTAGATGCACCAGTCGGGGCACTCACGGGCGCAGAGCATGCAGACCGTGCAGTTCTCCTCGAACAGGCCGATCACACCGCGGGTGCGGGGCGGGAGGTCGGGCTGAACGTCCGGGTACTGCTCGGTGACGGTCTTCTTCGTCATCGTGCGGAGGGTGACGGCCAGACCTTTGGCCAGGCCGGAGCCGGGAAAGCGGGGCCGGGTGGGCGGGAGGGGCTCGGCCATGGTTAGGAGATCACCACCTTGACGATGCCGGTGAGGGCGATCTGGGCGAGGGAGAGGGGGACCAGGAGGGTCCAGGAGAGTTTCTGCAACTGGTCCTCGCGCAGGCGAGGGTAGGTGACGCGGAGCCAGATGACGACGAAGGCCAGGAGCGCCGTCTTCAGCAGGGTCCAGACCCAGCCGAGACCGTCGGCACCCCAGGGGCCGTGCCAACCGCCCAGGAAAAGGACGGTGGTCAGGCCGCACAGGACGATGATCCCGGCGTACTCGGCGAGGAGGAACAGGGCAAAGCGCAGACCGGTGTACTCGGTGTAGGCGCCGAAGATGATCTCCGAGTCGGCGACGGGCATGTCGAAGGGCGGGCGCTGGAGTTCGGCGAGGCCGGCGACGAAGAAGACGATCGCGCCGACGATCTGCCAGGGCAGCCACCACCACTCGAAGGCGTCGAGGATGCCGGGGAGGGAGACGGTGCCGGCCGCCATGGCCACGGAGGCGGCGGTGAGCAGCATCGGGAGTTCGTAGGCGAGGAGTTGGGCGGCGGTGCGCAGGCCGCCCAGGAGGGAGAACTTGTTGGCGGAGGCCCAACCGGCCATGAGCGAGCCGAGGACGCCCACGCCCATCACCGCGAGCACGAAGAAGATGCCGGCGTCGAGGACCTGGCCGACCGCGCCCTCGCCGGGGCCGATCGGGATGGCCAGCAGAACGATCAGATACGGGAGGAGGGCCACGGCGGGGGCGAGTTGGAAGATGCGGCGGTCCGCACCCGCCGGGACCACGTCTTCCTTCTGCGCGAACTTGACGCCGTCCGCGACGAGTTGGGCCCAGCCGTGGAAGCCACCGGCGTACATCGGACCGAGGCGGCCCTGCATGTGGGCCATGACCTTGTGCTCGGTCTGACCGACGATGAGGGGGAAGGTGAGGAAGACGACGAAGACGATCAGGAGTCGCAGGGCGACGTCGAGAGCGTCGTTCACTGCGGGCCTCCTGCGGGGTCTTCGGGTGCTTGGGCTTGGGGGGTGGCTCCGGGATTCCGTCCAGAGTCCTCGGGAGCGTCAGGGTTCTGGGGCGCCTCGGGGTTGGAGGCTTGTCCCGCCGCCGGGACAGATTCCGCGGATTCCGAGGTGGGTTCCGAGGTGGCTTCCGAGGCTGGTTCTGGGCCGGATTCCGGGGCGTCGAAGGCCGGGCGGGCGTGGTGCCACGGGGCGTCCGAACTGCGGGGGGCCGTGCGTGCCTTGGGCGGTGCGGCAGCCTCGCCCCTGTCCTTGTCCTGGCCCTTGTCCTCGCCCTTGCTTTGGTTGTCCGACGACGGTTCCGGCTCCGGAGTGGTCGCGGGCTGCTGGCTGGCGGAACCCTGCGAGGCGCTGCGGCTCCGGCGGGGGCCGGCGGGGGCGTTGCCCGTGGCCTCAACTCCCGGTGCCGTCTGGCTGGCCGAGCCCTCGGACGCGGTGCGGTTGCGCCGTGGCGAGGAGGGCGAGGCAGGGGCCGACCCGGGCGTCGGGGTCTCCCCCGGCGTACCGACTGCCGGAGTCGCACCCGCCGAAGCGCCCTCCGTTGCCGGTGTCGACGGCCCCTCCGCCGGACCGGACCCCGTCTGGCCGGCGGAGCCGTCGCCGGCGGTACGGGTCCGACGGGGTGGGCGGTCGCCTGTGGCTCGGGCCGGGCGGTCGGCTGTGGCACCGGCGGGACGTTCGACCGCCGCTCGGCCCGGTGCGCGGCCGGCCGCTCGGGCGGGGCGGGCCGGAGCCGGGGGCAACTGGCCCTTCTGGGGGCCCCACTCGTTGGGGTCGGGGACGCCTGGAGGGAGAGTCTGGCGGCGCTTGGGGCCGCCGTGGTCGGACTCGCCCGGTTCCTTGGCGCCGGGCCAGGCCTTGGCGACGCGGGCCGCCAGGACGAAGTCCTTGCGCAGGGGGTGGCCTTCGAAGGTTTCCGGGAGGAGGAGGTGGTCCAGGGCGGGGTGGCCGTCGAAGACGACGCCGAACATCTCGTGGGTCTCGCGCTCGTGCCAGGCGGCGCCCGCGTAGACGTCGACGGCGGAGGCCAGGGTCGGCGACTCGTGCGGGACGGTGGTGCGCACCAGGAGGCGGCGGACCGGGGCCAGGGCCACGACGTGGGCCGAGACGCGGAAGCCGGTGCCGGGTTCGTCGACGGCGCTGAGCCAGTCAAAGTAGGTGCAGCCCAGTTCGTCGCGGGCCACCCGCAGGGCGGTGAGCCAGGTGGTGGGCGGGACGTCGACCGTGAGGACCTCGTAGGACTCCTCGGCGGTGGCCTCCGTACCGAAGAGTTCTTCGGCGGGGGCGGGGAGCCAGCCGATCGTCGTCATCGGGCGTCCCCTTCGGGCGACCCGGCAGAAGGAGTCGATCCGTTCGAGGGAGTCGGCGGGGGCTTCACCAGGCCGCTCTGCAGGGCCGCTGTCGACGGGCGTGCCGGGGCGGTGCCGTAGCGCTCGGCCAGGGACTCCCGGGCGATCTTCTCCTGGAGTTTGAGGATTCCCTGGAGGAGGGCCTCGGGGCGGGGCGGGCAGCCGGGGACGTACACGTCGACCGGGATGATCTGGTCGACGCCCTTGGTGACGGAGTAGGAGTCCCAGTAGGGGCCGCCGCAGTTGGAGCAGGCACCGAAGGAGATGACGTATTTGGGTTCCGGCATCTGTTCGTAGAGGCGTTTCACGGCGGGGGCCATCTTGTCCGTGACCGTGCCGGAGACGACCATCAGGTCGGCCTGGCGTGGGCCGGGCGCGAAGGGGATCACGCCGAGGCGGATGAAGTCGTGGCGGGCCATGGACGCGGCGATGAACTCGATGGCGCAGCAGGCGAGGCCGAAGTTGAAGACCCAGAGGGAGTACCGGCGGCCCCAGTTGAGGACCACCTTCATCGGCTCGGGGGCGAGGCGGGCGAGGGCGCCCAGCCGTTTCGGCTCGGGGAGGTACACCGGCTCCGCCTCCGGAGTCAGCTGCGGCGAGGTCACTTCTGGCGTCACGTCCATTCCAGGACGCCCTTCTTGTAGGCGTACAGCAGGCCGACGGCGAGGAAGCCGAGGAAGATGAACATCTCGACGAGGGTCGTCGCGCCGTAGCCGGGGGCGGCGAAGACCGTGGCCCAGGGGAACAGGAAGATCGAGTCGACGGCGAAGATGACGTAGAGGAAGGCGTAGACGTAGTAGCGGACCTGGGTGTGGGCCCAGCCCTCGCCGACGGGGTCGACACCGCACTCGTAGGTCAGGAGCTTCTCGGGGGTGGGGACCACCGGGCGCAGCAGGCGGCCGGCGCCGAAGGCGACGGCGACGAAGAGCACGCCGACGACGGCGAGCAGTCCGACGACCGAGTACGACTCGAAGTAGTCCGCCGCTACGACGGTCGGATCGAGGACAGTCGGTTCCCGCACGTCCGCGTCCGTCCCTTCGCTGGCTGCTCGGCGATCGCTGCGGTTCGGCAATCCGCGATCACCGAGTTGCGATCTGCGATCTGTACGGACGGGAGTCTAGGCCCTGTTAAAGGGACGGTAAGCAGCCCGTCGGGCTTGAGATCTGCTTGATATGCCGGGGCCGGACCGAAGGCCGTGCCGAGGGGTGGGGTTTTCCCCAGGGGATCCTGGCGGCCCTCCTCATGGCGCGGCGGCCCCGGGCGCGGCACGCTGGCCCATATGACCGAACGCCTCTTGTTCCCGACGCCCGATCGGGAAGCCGCGCGGCCGGAAGACGACGACCGTCTGCCGCCCGCCCGTTTCGCCTATGACCGGCACACCTGGAAGGAGATCGCGCATCTGCTGGCGAACCTTCCGGTGTCGCTGGTCGGTTTCACCTACACGGTGGTGGTCCTGTTCACCGGCGGCATGCTGGCCCTCACGGTGATCGGGTTCCCGCTGCTGACCCTCGGGCTGCTGGGGGCACGGCAGTTGGGCCGGTTCGAGCGGGCGCGGGCCAGGAGGCTGCTCGGGGTGCGGATCGACGAGCCCAGCCGGCTGCCCAAGCGTCGAGACGGCTATCTGCCGTGGCTGTGGATGACTCTGAAGGACCCGGTGGGCTGGCGCACGATTCTGTACGACTTCATCCGGCTGCCCTGGGGCATTCTCACCTTCACCATCACGCTGACCTCGCTGTTCGTGCTGTGGCCGGTGCTGCCGTTCATCGCGCGGGGGCTGGCCAACGCCGACCGGGCGATGGTGCGCGGTCTGCTGTCGCCGTCCGACGAGCTGGAGCAGCGGATCGCCGAGCTGGAGTCGGACCGGGGGGTCGTGGTCGACACGGCCAACGCCGATCTGCGGCGCATCGAGCGCGATCTGCACGACGGGGCGCAGGCCCGCCTGGTCAATCTGGCGATGGGTCTCGGGCTCGCCAAGGAGAAGCTCCTGGAGGACCCGGACACGGCCGCGGAGATGGTCGCGGAGGCGCACGGCGAGGTGAAGCTGGCGTTGCAGGAGCTCAGAGATCTCGCCCGGGGCATCCATCCGGCGGTGCTGACCGACCGGGGCCTGGACGCCGCGCTGTCGTCGGTCGCCTCGCGCTGCACGGTGCCGGTGAAGGTGACGGTCGATCTCGTCGCCCGGCCGGCCGCGGCGATCGAGGGCATCGCCTACTTCACCGTCTCCGAGCTGTTGCAGAACATCAGCAAGCACAGCGCCGCGCGGACGGCCTCGGTGGAGGTGTGGCGGTCGGCGGACCGGCTGCTGATCCAGGTCGAGGACAACGGCCGCGGGGGCGCGCGGCTGGACGGCGGTACGGGGATGCGGGGGCTCGCGGACCGGCTGGGTGCGGTCGACGGGCTGTTCATCCTGGACTCGCCGGTGGGCGGCCCGACCACGGTCACGGCGGAACTGCCCTGGCGGGACCGCACGCCGGGTCAGCCGTAGGACCTGGACCGGCCTGGCGCGCAGGGGCGGCAGGGCGCCCGCGGAGGTAGGGAAAACCCCCCGTCGAAGAGGCCTACGGACTCCATGGTTCGCGGCGCTGCGACGCAGGAGGGTGGAGGTACGGCGGGACAGCCGCAGGACGAGTAGAACGGGACGACGTCGATGGCCACGGAGTACGGACAGGGCTACGGGGACGGGCACGGTTACGACAGCGGTCTCCCTCTTGCCGGCGAGCGCCGGCACCGGCTGCCCGCCGGGCTGCGAGCGCCGTTCGAGGCACGCACCTGGCGGGCCTTCGCGTATGTGCTGCTGAGCCTGCCGATCAGCATCCTTCTCTTCACGTACGCGGTCACGATGGTGTCGCTCGGGGCGGGTCTCCTGGTGACGTTCCTCGGGGTTCCGGTGCTGGCGGCGGGGCTGGCCGGCTGCCGCGGGTTCGGGGCGATGGAGCGGGCGCGGGCGCGGGGGCTGCTGGGCGTGGAGGTGGCCGACCCGGAGCCGCTGCGGATGCGGAAGCCCGGCGTGCTGGCGTGGGTGGGCGCGGTGCTGAAGAGCGGCACGTCGTGGCGGTCGCTGCTGTACGCGGTGCTTCAGTTCCCGTGGTCGGTGTTCTCGTTCGTCGTCGCGCTGAACTTCTGGGCGTACGGCTGGGCGTTGCTGACGTATCCGCTGTGGTTCTGGGTCTTTCCGGTGTACGTCGGTCAGGGCGGGGTTCAGCTGTTCAGCGACGGGACGCACAGCGTGTACCTCGACAACCCGTTCGAGATCGCCGTCACCGCGTTGGTGGGGCTGTTGTTCACGTTGGCCACGCCGTGGATCGTGCGGGCGCTCACGACGGTGGACCAGGTGATGGTGCAGGGGTTGCTCGGGCCGACGCGGTTGTCGGCGCGGGTGGTGGAGCTGGAGTCGGACCGGGGGGTCGTGGTCGACACGGCGGCGGCGGATCTGCGGCGGATCGAGCGGGATCTGCATGACGGGGCGCAGGCGCGGTTGGTGGCGTTGGCGATGGATCTGGGGCTGGCGAAGGAGAAGCTGACGGAGGATCCGGAGGCGGCGGCTCGGATGGTGGGCGAGGCGCACGGGGAGGTGAAGACGGCGTTGCAGGAGCTGCGGGATCTGGCTCGGGGGATTCATCCGGCGGTGTTGACGGATCGGGGGCTGGACGCGGCGTTGTCTTCGGTGGCGTCGCGGTGCACGGTGCCGGTGCAGGTGGAGGTGGATCTGCCGGCGCGGCCCGCGCCGGCCATCGAGGGGATCGCCTACTTCACCGTGTCCGAGTTGCTGCAGAACATCAGTAAGCACTCGCGGGCGACGTGGGCTTCCGTGGATGTGTGGCGGGTGGAGGATCGGTTGATGGTGCAGGTTGTGGATGACGGGGTGGGTGGGGCGGATACGTCCGGGGGGTCGGGGCTCGGGGGGTTGGCTGAGCGGTTGGACGCGGTTGATGGGATCTTGGTGGTGGATTCGCCGGTGGGTGGGCCTACTCGGGTGACGGCGGAGCTGCCTTGGCGGGCGGTTCGCTGACCTGGGCTTTCCTCGCCCCCGCCGCCCCTACCCGTCCCATCCCCAGGGGCGCTGCCCCCTCGCCCCCGCCGGGGCTCCGCCCCGGACCCCGATCGGCCCTGAAGGGGCCTCGTCCTCAAACGCCGGACGGGCTGAAAGATACGGACCGGAGTTCAGGAGGCGCAGCCCGGTGGGGGTGGGTGGGGGGTGGGGATGGCAGAGCCTTGGCCTCGAACGCCGGACGAGCTGAAAGACAGACACCCGGACCGGCTGGAAGCTGCTCGCCGGCGTTTCGGTGTTTCTGTGGGTACCCGGCCTGAAATGGACCCCCGAAACCCGCCCTACCATGCGTCTTTTCCCGTTGATTCGTGTTCGGCGGGCGCAGTGGGATGGGATTGCTGGAATGCTGGACCACCGAAGCCGCCGTGGGGGCCGACCTGGTCGGTGCGGCGGGCGGAGTCGGGCTCGGGAGGCCGGAGATCGTGGAGGACAGGGTGCGGGTGGTCATCGCCGAGGATTCAGTGCTGCTTCGGGAGGGCCTGACCCGGTTGTTGACCGACCGTGGGCATGAGGTCGTCGCCGGGGTCGGGGACGGGGACGCGTTGGTCAAGACCATTACGGAGCTGAACGAACAGGGCGAGCTGCCGGACGTGGTGGTCGCCGATGTGCGGATGCCGCCGACGCACACGGACGAGGGGGTGCGGGCCGCCGTACAGCTGCGGAAGGCCCATCCGGGACTCGGTGTGCTCGTGCTGTCACAGTATGTGGAGGAGCGGTACGCCACCGAACTTTTGGCCGGTTCCAGCCATGGGGTGGGCTATCTGCTGAAGGACCGGGTCGCCGAGGTGCGCGAGTTCGTGGATGCCGTGGTGCGGGTCGCCCAGGGGGGTACCGCGCTGGATCCCGAGGTTGTCGCGCAGCTGCTGGGGCGCAGCCGTAAGCAGGATGTGCTGGCCGGGCTCACCCCGCGGGAGCGGGAGGTCCTGGGGTTGATGGCCGAGGGGCGGACCAACTCCGCGATCGCCCGGCAGTTGGTGGTCAGCGACGGTGCCGTCGAGAAGCACGTCAGCAATATCTTTCTGAAGCTCGGGCTGTCTCCGAGTGACGGGGATCACCGGCGCGTTCTCGCGGTGCTCACCTATCTGAACTCCTGACGGGCTGACACTTGGTCAGAAACCGCGGAGGCATCCGGGGCGTCTCCACAAGGAGGCGCCGGGGCGAGAAATCATGACAAGTCAGGGCGGCGCACCGTCTCAAAACCGCGTCCATCATGCGAATGGCCAAGGGAAGGCGACCCTGCCGGACGTAGGGTTGATCCTGGGAAGGCCTGCGGGAAGGCCGGTCCCCGACAGCCGCCTCGAAGGAGGTCCAGTTCAGTGACCAGCCAGGTCAGCAGGACAGCGGAACAGGCCGACGAAGCCGTCTTGGGAGAGCAGCGCAAACCGACGGGCGAGAAGGACGTACGCAGGCTGGACCGGGTGATCATCCGGTTCGCGGGAGACTCCGGCGACGGTATGCAGCTCACCGGCGACCGCTTCACCTCCGAAACGGCGTCCTTCGGAAACGACCTTTCGACACTGCCGAACTTCCCCGCCGAGATCCGCGCCCCTGCCGGCACCCTGCCGGGGGTCTCCTCCTTCCAGCTCCACTTCGCGGACCACGACATCCTCACCCCCGGCGACGCGCCCAACGTGCTCGTCGCCATGAACCCCGCCGCGCTCAAGGCGAACATCGCCGACGTGCCGCGCGGCGCGGAGATCATCGTCAACACGGACGAGTTCACCAAGCGGGCCCTGCAGAAGGTCGGGTACGCGGCCTCGCCCCTGGAGGACGGCTCGCTCGACGGGTACAGCCTCCACGAGGTGCCGCTGACGACTCTGACGGTCGAGGCGCTCAAGGAGTTCGACCTCAGCCGCAAGGAGGCCGAGCGCAGCAAGAACATGTTCGCGCTGGGCCTGTTGTCGTGGATGTACCACCGGCCGACCGAGGGGACCGAGAAGTTCCTGCGGGCCAAATTCGCGAAGAAACCCGAGATCGCCGCGGCGAACCTGGCCGCGTTCCGCGCGGGCTGGAACTTCGGCGAGACCACCGAGGACTTCGCGGTCTCCTACGAGGTCGCCCCGGCCGCCACCGCGTTCCCGCCCGGCCTCTACCGCAACATCTCCGGCAACCTCGCCCTGGCCTACGGTCTGATCGCCGCCGCCCGCCTGGCCGACCTGCCCCTCTTCCTCGGCTCCTACCCCATCACCCCGGCCTCCGACATCCTGCACGAACTCAGCAGGCACAAGAACTTCGGTGTACGGACCTTCCAGGCCGAGGACGAGATCGCGGGCATCGGCGCGGCGCTGGGCGCGGCCTTCGGCGGTTCGCTGGGGGTCACCACGACGTCCGGTCCCGGTGTGGCGCTGAAGTCGGAGACCATCGGGCTCGCCGTCTCCCTCGAACTGCCGCTGCTCGTCATCGACATCCAGCGCGGCGGGCCCTCCACCGGTCTGCCCACCAAGACCGAGCAGGCCGACCTGCTCCAGGCCATGTTCGGCCGCAACGGCGAGGCGCCGGTTCCGGTGATCGCGCCGAAGACGCCGGCCGACTGTTTCGAGGCGGCCCTGGAGGCGGCGCGGATCGCGCTGACGTACCGCACTCCCGTCTTCCTTCTCTCCGACGGTTATCTGGCCAACGGGTCGGAGCCCTGGCGGATCCCGGAGACGGACGAACTCCCGGACCTGACCGTGCAGTTCGCGCAGGGACCGAACCACACCCTGGACGACGGCACCGAGGTGTTCTGGCCCTACAAGCGCGACCCGCAGACCCTCGCGCGCCCCTGGGCGATCCCCGGCACGCCCGGTCTCGAACACCGCATCGGCGGCATCGAGAAGGAGGACGGGACCGGGAACATCTCGTACTCCCCCGCCAACCACGACTTCATGGTCCGCACCCGGCAGGCCAAGATCGACGGCATCGACGTGCCCGATCTGGAGGTCGACGACCCGCACGGGGCGAGCACGCTGGTGCTGGGCTGGGGATCGACGTACGGGCCGATCACGGCGGCGGTGCGGCGGCTGCGTGGGGCCGGGGAGGCCATCGCGCAGGCGCATCTGCGGCACCTCAACCCGTTCCCGAAGAACCTCGGCGCGGTGTTGAAGCGCTACGACAAGGTCGTGATCCCGGAGATGAACCTCGGTCAGCTCGCCACGCTGATCCGGGCGAAGTACCTGGTCGACGCCCACTCGTACAACCAGGTCAACGGCATGCCGTTCAAGGCTGAGCAGCTCGCCACGGCTCTCAAGGAGGCCATCGATGGCTGAGACGTCCACGGAAGGTTCGGACACGATCGAGGCGCTTTCTCTCGTCCCCAAGGCCGAGGGCAGGCAGTCCATGAAGGACTTCAAGTCCGATCAGGAAGTGCGCTGGTGCCCCGGCTGCGGTGACTACGCGATCCTGGCGGCCGTCCAGGGCTTCATGCCGGAGCTGGGGCTGGCCAAGGAGAACATCGTCTTCGTCTCGGGCATCGGCTGCTCGTCCCGGTTCCCGTACTACATGAACACGTACGGGATGCACTCCATCCACGGCCGGGCGCCCGCCATCGCGACCGGACTGGCGTCCTCCCGGCGGGACTTGAGCGTGTGGGTGGTGACCGGTGACGGGGACGCGCTGTCGATCGGTGGCAACCACCTGATCCACGCCCTGCGCCGGAACGTCAACCTCAAGATCCTGCTGTTCAACAACCGGATCTACGGCCTGACGAAGGGGCAGTACTCCCCCACCTCCGAGGTCGGCAAGATCACGAAGTCGACGCCGATGGGGTCGCTGGACGCCCCCTTCAACCCGGTGTCGCTGGCGATCGGCGCGGAGGCGTCCTTCGTGGCGCGGACGATCGACTCCGACCGCAAGCATCTGACGGAGGTGCTGCGGCAGGCGGCCGCGCACCCCGGCACGGCGCTGATCGAGATCTACCAGAACTGCAACATCTTCAACGACGGGGCGTTCGAGGCGCTGAAGGACCGCCAGCAGGCGGAGGAAGCGGTGATCCGCCTCGAACACGGGCGCCCGATCCGCTTCGGGGCGGACGGCTCGCGGGGTGTGGTGCGGGATGTGACGACGGGTGACCTGAAGGTCGTCACGGTCACCCCGGACAACGAGTCCCAGATCCTGGTCCACGACGCACACGCGGCGTCCCCGACCACGGCATTCGCCCTCTCCCGCCTCGCCGACCCGGACACCCTCCACCACACCCCGATCGGCATCCTGCGATCGGTGGATCGACCTGTCTACGACACGCAGATGAGCGACCAACTCGACGCGGCGATCGAACAGAACGGCAAGGGGGATCTGGGGGCGCTGTTGGCGGGCGGGGATACCTGGACGGTTGTGGGCTGACGGCGACGGACATGCGGAAGGGCCCGGACGAGGTGGGTGGTCATCCGGGCCTTTACGTCGGTCGAGTCAGGCTTCGGGGATATCCCGCTTGGCTCGGAGGAGAGTGTCACGGGTGATGACGACGATGCGCTCGTAGTCGGCTCTGGCAGCATCCGCGGGCAGAAGTCCGTCTAGTTCCTCGGTTCGGTCGGTGCCGATGACCGCAAAATTTCCGTCGCTCAGCTCGAACAAATCGGGACACGTCTCGCCGGTCATTGATCCTCGCTGGCGGGGCGAGTCGCCGATTCGGCGAAGAATGCTGACGACAGGGAATTCGCTGTGCACGCGGGGGCCCTTTTCTACTTTCTACGGCCGGACACAAATGAAGGTCCGACCCCACGTGACCAGGGGCCGGACGCAACACGTTGCGCGCGAGAATACCCGATCAAGCAGAAGGATACCCGATTACCCAGAGGTAGTAAGAGCGAATCCATAAATCGCCTCTGTCGACTTATGGATTGCATCACTTCACGAATTCGGCTCATCCTCCGAGCCGACAACCCACCATTCGTCCGGATCGTCCGCCAATTCATCGACAATTACATTGACGACGTCGCTCACCCGAGCCTCTAATGAATGGCGCGGCAGGCTCAGGCGGTGCTCCCGAGTCGTTTCCCAATACTCCGCAAAGACCGGGTTACGAGCCAGTACCCGCAGATGTCCGATCAGCTCCTCCCAGCCGTAGGCACCGATGCGATGCCCCAGCAGGATCGCGCTGTACTCCCGGTTGACGAACAGGACTTGGCGGCGCTTGTGGTCCGAGAGTTCGCGCAGGGTGCTCATGGCGGCGGCCAGCGCGGGGTCGGCGATCGCGCGGTCCACCTGCTCGGCCGTGATGCGGTGCAGCATGAGCAGGTTGGCGTTCCTGATCTCCTCGGCGACACAGGTGAGTTGGTGCAGCACGGCCAGTGCCAGTTCCTCCTGTCGCCGGCGCCAGGCCTGGCGGGGAAAGGGGGTGCGCACCCGGCCGCTCCTCGTTCGCGATGCAGAACCGATCCTTCGCGCATCCGGATTCTGTCTGGCCATGCGACCCCCGAGTAGGCGTCCGCACGCCGGTCGAAGTCCTCGTGGGCGGCACGAGGGCCGGTGCGCGGTTGGGCACTGCGCCCCGCCCCCAGGATGCCGGGCGACTCAAGTCGGCGCGGGAGGCGGAGAGGGGGCGCACGGGTGGACGTGGCGCTCGTGTCATTCGACGCCCTGACATGTGTGTGCCCAGCGAGCGCCTCCCGCATTCGTTCGGTGGAGCCGCTACGCGCGCGTCATCCCTGCTCAGCGGCCGCTTTCCGGGTGTCGTACACCTCCCGCGCCTCCTGCACCTCCGGCATCCGGCGTTCGGTCCACAGCGCCAGCGCCCGTACCTGTTCCGCCGCCTCGCGGCCCAGGTCCGTGAGGGAGTAGTCGACCCTCGGAGGGATGACCGGCTTGGCGTCGCGGTGGACCAGGCCGTCTCGTTCGAGTGTCTGGAGGGTCTGGGTCAGCATCTTCTCGCTCACCCGCCCGATCGCCCGGCGGAGTTCGCTGAACCGGTACGGGCGGTCGAGGAGTTCGATGAGGACGAGGACGCCCCAGCGGGACGTCACGTGCTCCAGGACCAGGCGGTACGGGCACATCACCTCACCCACGGTGTACTTGCCTGTCACCTCGCTGCTTACTGCCATGTCGGTACCTTACTTCAAAGTGGGTACTTTCGGAAGGTTAGTGCACCCCCTAGGGTTAGCGTCACCGCACCCCACAAGGAGTTGTCATCATGAGCATCGTCGTCACCGGAGCCACCGGACACCTCGGCCGCCTCGTCGTGGAGCAGTTGCTGGAGAAGGTTCCGGCCGACCAGGTCACCGCCGTGGTGCGCACCCGGGAGAAGGCCGCCGACCTCGCCGAGCGCGGCGTGAAGATCGCGGTCGCGGACTACAACTCCCCCGAGACCTTCGACTCCGTCTTCGCCGCCGGCGACAAGGTGCTCCTCATCTCCGGCAACGAGTTCGACAAGGGCCGGGTCGAGCAGCACAAGGTCGTCATCGCCGCCGCCAAGGCCGCCGGTGCGGCGCTGCTCGCCTACACCAGCGCCCCGGGCTCCCTCACCGCCGCCCTGGCCGACGACCACCGCGGCACCGAGGAGGCCCTGCTCGCCTCCGGCCTGCCCTACACCCTGCTGCGCAACGGCTGGTACAACGAGAACTACACCGAGCAGCTGGCCCCGGTCCTGGAGCACAGCGCCGTCGTGAACGCCGCCGGTGACGGCCGGGTCTCCTCCGCCTCGCGCGCCGACTACGCCGCGGCCGCCGTCGCCGTACTGACCGGCGAGGGCCACGAGAACCAGACGTACGAACTCGGTGGCG
Source organism: Streptomyces sp. NPDC088794 (assembly GCF_044750545.1). Classification (NCBI taxonomy): domain Bacteria; kingdom Bacillati; phylum Actinomycetota; class Actinomycetes; order Kitasatosporales; family Streptomycetaceae; genus Streptomyces; species Streptomyces sp. NPDC088794. Next base: position 733,430 of record NZ_JBIVKB010000002.1, read on the forward strand.
ACGAGGCCTGGGGCTTCGCCGAGTACGCGGCCGAGCTGAGCCGGCAGACCGGCAAGGAGATCGCCTTCAACAACGTTCCCGGCGAGGTCCTCATCGGCATCCTCACCGGCGCCGGGCTGCCCGAGCCGTTCGCCGCGATCCTCGCCGGCGTCGACGCCTCCATCGAGAAGGGCGAGCTGGTCGTCGCCACCGGTGATCTGTCCCGCCTCGCCGGCCGTCCGACCACGCCGATCGCCGAGTCGATCGCGCTCGCCCTCAAGGGCTGACGCCCAGGTCAGGGACGTGGACCCGGCCTGTCATGACCGTATGGCGATACGGGCATGACAGGTGCGGGTCCTCGGCGTTACCTTCGTGCCTGCGCGCGTGTGCGATCAGGTGAGGGGGAGGGCCCGTGAGCGGGAAGCCGAAGGGTGAGCGGCACATAGGACTGCTGAACGGCTTCGCCGCGTACGGGATGTGGGGGCTCGTTCCCCTTTTCTGGCCGCTGCTCAAGCCCGCCGGAGCGATCGAGATCCTCGCCCATCGCATGGTCTGGTCGCTCGTCTTCGTCGGGGTCGCGCTGCTCTTCGTACGGCGCTGGGCCTGGGCCGGCGAGTTGCTGCGGCAGCCGCGCCGGCTGGCGCTGGTCGCGGTGGCCGCGGCCGTCATCACCGTCAACTGGGGCGTCTACATCTGGTCCGTCAACAGCGGGCACGTGGTCGAGGCGTCCCTCGGGTACTTCATCAATCCGCTCGTCACCATCGCCATGGGCGTGCTGCTGCTGAAGGAGCGGCTGCGGCCCCTTCAGTGGGCGGCGGTCGGGGTCGGGTTCTCGGCGGTCGTCGTGCTCACGGTGGGGTACGGGCAGCCGCCCTGGATCTCGTTGACGCTCGCGTTCTCCTTCGCCACCTACGGGCTGGTGAAGAAGAAGGTCAATCTCGGGGGCGTCGAGTCCTTGGCGGCCGAGACCGCGATCCAGTTTCTGCCCGCGGTGGGGTATCTGGTGTGGCTGGGCGCGCGGGGCGACGCGACCTTCATGAGCGAGGGGGCCGGGCATGCCGCGCTGCTCGCCTCGACCGGGGTCGTGACCGCGCTGCCCCTCGTCTGTTTCGGGGCGGCGGCGATACGGGTGCCCCTGTCGACGCTCGGGTTGCTCCAGTACCTGGCGCCCGTCTTCCAGTTCCTGCTCGGGGTGCTGTATTTCCACGAGGAGATGCCGGTGGAGCGGTGGGCCGGGTTCTCGCTGGTGTGGCTGGCCCTGTGCCTGCTCACCTTCGACGTCTGGCGGACGGCTGCGGCGGGGCGGCGGCGGTTGGAGCTCGCCCGGGCGGCGGAAGTGCCGGCGACCGCTCCGGTGGATGTCTGATCTCGTCCCCGAAGGACGGTCGGGCTGTGATTGTCAGACCCTCGTTGGATAGTGGGTGTCATGACTCAGACGCCCGCAGCCACCCCCACGCCCCTCCACTGGAAGCTCGTCGTCGACTCCGGTGACCCGCACGCCCAGGCCGACTTCTGGGCCGCCGCCCTGCACTACTCGGTCGAGGACAACAGCGCCCTCGTCGAGCGGTTGCTGGGGCTCGGCGCGCTGCCGAAGGAGGCGACCGTCGAGCATCACGGACGGGCCGCGTTCCGGGACCTGATCGCCGTACGGCATCCGGCGGACCCGTACGACGAGGGCAGCGGTACGGGGCTCGGGCGCCGGCTGCTGTTCCAGCGGGTGCCGGAGGTCAAGAGCGTCAAGAACCGGCTGCATCTGGACCTGCATCCCGGCCCGGAGCTGCGGGACGGCGAGGTCGAGCGGCTGGAGGGGCTCGGCGCGAGCGTGCTGCGGCGGGTGAAGGAGAACGGCGGGGAGTGGGTCGTGATGGCCGATCCGGAGGGGAACGAGTTCTGCGTGCAGTAGGAGTTGCAGGAAGAGTTCTCGTGTGCCGCAGGAGCCCCGTGGGCAGGAGGAGTTCGGAGTTCACCCGGATATCCGTTATGTGAACTCGCTGTCCTGATACCGCTCTTGACGGGGAAATGGTCAAGGCTTCACCATCCTGGGACCCCATCCACTGTGGAATCCCTGTGATTCCCGATGAAGCCGGAGCCCCCCACATGGCCCCCGCACTGACCCCTCGCATCAAGCTCGCCGCCGGTGTCTCTGTTGTCATGCTCCTGACTGGCGGATCCATAGTCGGCGCGGCACCCGCGCCCGCGCCCGCCCCGGCCCTTGCCGCCGCGCCCGACATCCCCGTGGCGAACGTCAAGGCCCACCTGGCCCAGCTCCAGTCCATCGCCACCGCCAACGGTGGCAACCGCGCGCACGGCCGCACCGGCTACAAGGCCTCGCTGGACTATGTGAAGGCCAAGCTGGACGCGGCCGGATTCACCACGACCATCCAGCAGTTCACGTCCTCCGGCCGCACCGGCTACAACCTGATCGCCGACTGGCCCGGCGGGAACACCAACTCGGTCGTGCTGTCGGGCTCGCACCTCGACAGCGTCACCGCCGGAGCCGGCATCAACGACAACGGCTCGGGCTCCGCGGCCATCCTGGAGACCGCGCTCGCCGTCTCACGGACCAACTTCCAGCCCACCAAGCACCTCCGGTTCGCGTGGTGGGGCGCGGAGGAGCTCGGGATGGTGGGCTCGCGCTACTACGTCAACAGCCTCACCACCGCCAACCGCCAGAAGATCAGCGGCTATCTGAACTTCGACATGATCGGCTCGCCCAACCCCGGCTACTACGTCTACGACGACGACCCGGCCATCGAGAAGACCTTCAAGGACTACTTCACCGGCATCGGCGTCCCCACCGAGATCGAGACCGAGGGCGACGGGCGCTCCGACCACGCGCCCTTCAAGAACGTGGGCATCCCCGTCGGCGGGCTGTTCAGCGGCGCCGACTACATCAAGACGACCGCCCAGGCGGCCAAGTGGGGCGGGACCGCGGGGCTCGCCTTCGACCGGTGCTACCACGCGTCCTGCGACACGACGGCCAACATCAACGACACGGCCCTCGACCGGAACAGCGACGCGATCGCCTACGCGGTGTGGTCGCTCTCGTCGTAGGGCTCAGCAGATCGTCAACAGGCCCTCCGTGTACGGCTGTCAGTCGCGGCGGGCTCGTTCGGTGAGGCGGCCCATGCGGGCCCGGGCCGCCTCCAGCTGTTCGATGTCCTCGGCGGCCGGGCCGTCCTCCGCCGTCAACTCCGTCCACAGATCGATCAGTTCGCGGCCGAGGGACAGGCCCTGCTCCGGGTCGCGGACCGCCCGCCAGGCCGAGGCCGCGCTCTGGATGTTGCCGTACGCCGCCTCCGCGTCCCGCGTGTGGCGGCGGATCCGGGCGAGGTCCAGGGAGAGGTGGAAGGAGCGGACCGGGTCGCCGGCCAAGTAGGCGATGTACGAGGTGAGTTCGCGCAGCCGGAGCACCTCGGGATGCTCAGGGCCGAGCGCCCGGGCGCCCTCCCCCACGGTGCGCTCCGCCAGTTCGGCCGCCGCGTCGATCCGGCCGTCCTTCACGGCCTCGTTGATACGAGTCATCGGCTCCGCGAGGATCGGCGGAACCGTCGAGGGGGCGTCGTCGAACACGGCTTCCGCCACCGCGTCGAAACCCCGGGCAGGGGTCTGCCGGGAGTCGGGGTCGGGCTCCGGCTCGGGCGGCAGCGCGGGGAGCGGGATCGCGTCCATCTGCGGCGGCGGCCCGAACTCGCCCAGCGGCGGGACGACCGTCCCGGGGACGCGGTCCTCGACCCACTCCGGCACGGCCCGCAGCGGGAAGGTGGGCACGTTCTCGCCGAGCGGCAACGGTTCCGAGACGGCCTTCATCCGGAAGGTCGGCGGGGAGTCCGCGAGCGGCTCGGCGCCGGGCTCCGCGACGGGAGGGAAGACGTGCGTGGGCTTGTCGGCCGGAGAGTCACTCCGGGGCCGCTGCGCCTGCGGTCGCGGCTGCGGCGACTCCGGGGCGACGGGGCGCGCGGGGGCAGGGGCGGGTCCGCCGGGTGCGGGAGGGAACACTGACGCGGACGCGGGCGTCGACCGGACCCCGGATGCGGGGGCGGACGGCAGCGCGGGCGGGAGTGCGGGGACGGACGCGGGCGGACGCGTTGACGCAGGGCTGGGCGCAAGGGCGGTCGGAGAGGCGGGCGGGAGCACCGGCGTGGCTGCCCCGGGGCTCTCCTGCGAGTCGTCCGGCACGCCGGGCCACTCCTGCTGCGGTCCTTCGGGTGCCCGGAACGCGTCCGGCGCCTCCGGCTGCGCCCCCTGCTGGACCGGCGGAGCCAGCGGTACCGGCTCCCCCGTGAAGTCGCTGGAGCCGTCCGGGGCCACCTGGAGCTGGACGACGTAGCCGATGCGCTCGTCGCGGACCGTGGCGTGGACGGGGTGGCCGGCGGTGAGGGCGATGCGGTGGAGGTGGTTCAAGACGGTCAGCTGGAGTTCCTCGCCGGGCGCCGCCGTGATCGGTACGCCGCCCACCGTCGCGGGGCCGGTGCCGGGGACGTGGACGTCGATCGGCGCCGCCATGAGGGCCGCCGACCGCTCGGCGCGCTGCTGTTCACGCTTCTTCTCACGGCTGAGTCGAGACATCGGTTCCCTCACTCGGATGCGTCGGGGTCGGGCGGGTGAGGCGTTCGGGTTCCATGGTGCTCCCTCCCGGCCTCGGGTCGCGCTCCCCCGGCGGCAAGATCCGGTCCTGCTGTGGTCCGGTCGTACACGTACTGTTGAGTCTCTCCGGTCGCTCCTGTTCTCCAGGTCACCGGGACGTCACAGACTCGTCCCAGGAGCCCGCGTCCCGTCGCGGAACCGTCCGTTCCCGGAACTGTCCCGGAGCCGTGCGTACCGGTAGGCGTGGCGAAGGAGGAGCGCGGGCATGCGGACCGATGTGCAGCAGGGACCGGAGATCTGGATCCGCGGACCGGTCGCCGTACCGGAGGAGCAGGGCTCCGCCGGCGCACGGCGCTACTCCTGGGTCGGCACGCACGGCGGCGCCGGTGTCTCCACCCTCTCCACCGTGTACGGCGGTCACGACTGCGGGCGCGACTGGCCCGGCCCCGAGGCCCCCCGGTCGGTGCTGCTGGTGGGCCGTACGCATGCGTCGGGGCTGGCCTCGCTGCTCGCCACGCTGGAGATGTTCCGGCGCGGGGAGGCGCCGCCTGAGCTGTACCTCGACGGTGTCGTGCTGGTCGCGGACGCACCGGGGCGCCTGCCCAAGCCGCTCGACCGGGATGTGCGGCTGCTGGAGTCGATCATCGACGTGTACCGGGTGCCGTGGGTGCCCGCCTGGCGTCTCGGTGACTTCGGCGGGGCGCCTCCGAAGGAGACGGCGGTGCTCGCGCGGCTCACGGCTACGCCGTGACGTCCTTGGTCGTGAAGCGCGCCCAGGCCGCCGAGCCGAACACGACCGCGTACAGGGCCTGTAGGCCCAGGTTCTTCGTCAGGTCGTCCCAGTAGATCGGGTCGCGCATGAGGTCGGCGAAGGACAGCCAGTAGTGGGAGAAGAAGTACGGCTGGATCGTGTGCAGTTGGGGGATCTGGTCGAGGATCTGGATGGTGATCAGCAGGCCCACGGTGGTCGCCATCGCCGCGATGCCGCTGTTGGTGAGCGTCGACACGAACAGGCCCAGGGCCGCCATGCCGATCAGGGACGCGGCGACCACCAGGGCGATCAGCAGGGCCCGGCCGAGGCCTTCGGCGAAGCTGATCTGCGTGCCGGAGATCGTGGTCAGGCCGCCGAGCGGGAACAGGATCGCGCCCACCGCCAGGGCCGACACGGCTACCACGAGGGTGGCGACCAGGCAGAAGGTCAGTACCGTCGCGTACTTGGTGAGCAGCAGGCGGGTGCGGCCCGCGGGGGCGACCAGGAGGTAGCGCAGGGTGCCGGCGTTGGCCTCGCCCGCGATGGCGTCGCCGGCGATGACGCCGATCGCCATCGGGAGGAAGAACGGGAGGGTCGCGGCGAGTGCGGTGAAGACCAGGAAGAGGCCGTTGTTGGTGATCTGGGAGATGAACGCGGGGCCGCCGCCGCTGGCTCCGCCGGGGCCTGCGTTTCCGCCGTCGCCTGTTTCGATCTTGACGGCGATGCCGACCAGGATTGGTACGGCCGCGAGCACGCCGAGGAGGGCTAGGGTGCGCCAGCGGCGGAAGGTGGTGAGTAGTTCATTGCGGAAGAGGGTGCCGTAGAAGGTTGTTCGGCGGCTGGCCGTAGTTCGTGGCTGGTCGCGCAGTTCCCCGCGCCCCTTAAGGGCGTCCAACTCAGCCTGCGACATCGAAGCCCTCCCCTGTCAAGGCCACGAAGGCGTCCTCCAGCGACGCCCGTTCGACGCCGAAGCCCCGCACCCTCACGCCTGCCTTCACCAACGCGGCGTTGATGTCCGCCAGTTCGCGGTCCGGTGGCTCCGCGGTCACGCGGTCCTCCGCGATGACGACGTCCGCCGCCCCCTGCTCCTTCAGCACCCGAGCCGCGTCCCCGGTGTCGGGCGTGGTCACGACCAGGCGGCCCCGCGCGCCCGCCGCCAGGTCGGCCACCGGGCCCTGGGTGATCAGGCGGCCCTGGGCCATGACGGCCACGTGGGTGCAGACCTGCTCGATCTCGTCGAGGAGGTGGGAGGAGAGGAAGACGGTCGTGCCCTCGGAGGCCAACTCCCGGACCAAGGAACGGATTTCGCGCATGCCCTGTGGGTCGAGGCCGTTGGTCGGCTCGTCGAGGACGAGCAGCTTGCGGGGTTGCAGGAGCGCCGCCGCCAGGCCGAGGCGCTGCTTCATGCCGAGCGAGTACGCCTTCGCCTTCTTGCCGGACGCGGCCGTCAGGCCCACCCGGTGCAGCGCCGTGGCGACGCGGGCGCGCCGGGTGCGCGGGTCGGCGGTCGGGTCGGCGGCGTCGTAGCGCAGGAGGTTGTCGCGGCCGGAGAGGAAGCCGTACAGGGCGGGGCCCTCGATCAGGGCGCCGACGTGCGGGAGGACGGCGCGGGTCGCGCGCGGCATGGGCCGCCCGAGGACGCGCGCCATCCCGGAGGTGGGCTCGATGAGGCCCATCAGCATGCGGATGGTGGTGGTCTTGCCGGAGCCGTTGGGACCGAGGAAGCCGAAGACGCTGCCCGCCGGGACGGTCAGGTCGAGACCGTCCACGGCGAGCTGTCCGCCGCGGTAGCGCTTGGTGAGGCCGCGGGTGGCGATGACGCTGTCACCCGGGTCCTCCGGCTCCGTGGCGGACGCTTCGCCCATCGGCTCCCTCATTCGTCGTGCGCAGTGCTCGTCGTGCTGCTGATTCCTACGGTGCTACTGCGCGGCGTTGGCCGCCTTCACCAGCGCGTCCTTGGTGACCGCGCCGACGTAGACCTTGCCGTCGTCGGTGATCAGGGCGTTGATCAGACGCGTCTTGAAGACCGTGCCCGAGCCGAACTTGCCGGACGCCTTGTCGCCGAGCGAGTCCAGGAAGCCGCCGAAGGCGCCGGCCTCGGAGCCGGACGGGACGCCCTGGCCACCGGTGTCGAAGGTGGCGATGGAGTCCCAGCCGTCACCGATGACGTTCAGGCCGTCGGAGCCCTTGCCGAGGTCCCCGCCGAGGTCCTCAGGAGTCTTGCCGTCGGTCTTCTTGTCGCCGCTCGCCTTGCCGCTGGCCCCGTCGACCTTCCCGTCCTCGGTGACCTTCGCGCCCTTGGGCGGCGTGAAGTCGAAGGTGGACGCGGCGGGCTTGGAGTAGCTGATCTTGGTGAAGCCGGCGTCGACGACGGCCGCGCCGCCGCTCGCCGGGGTGAGCGTGAACTTCAGCGGCAGGCCGGTCTTCACGTCGACGGCCACGGTGATCTGACCGACCGTCGAGCCGTCGTCCTTGGGCTTGATGACCAGGCGGTAGGCGTCCCGGCCGGCCACCTGTGCGGTGCCCTGGACCGTCACGGAGGTCGTGTCGTCGACCGCGGCGAGGGCGTCCTTGGCGAGCTGCTGGGGAGTCGCGGGCGTCTCCTCCTGCTTCTCCTTGGCGCTCGCGCTGTCGTCGGCGGTGGCGTGGTAGACCTCGTTGGTCCCGCTGTCGTAGCCCCAGACGTCCTTGCCGTCGTGGATCAGGCTGTACTCGGCCGCGCTCTCCAGGAGCGACACCTTCTGCCGGTCCGGACCGTCGGCGGCGACGCGCAGGGTGTGCGTGCCGGTGGCGAGTTCGGTGAGCTTGGCGGAGGGGTCGGCGGACGAGCCGTCGCCCGAGCCGGTGGCGCCCTGCGTCAGGCTGCTCTCCAGACCGCCGAGGTTCGGCAGCCCCAGATCCGTGGTGATCTTCACCGTGCCGGACATCTGCTGTACGTCCGACTTCGCGATCTTCTCGATGAGCTGCTGCGCGGTGATCTTCGGCAGGTCGGGGTCGCCGGAGTCGGCGAGCGCGGGGACGAGCCCGATGGTCGCCGCCGCCACCCCCAACACCGCGACCGGGACGACGTAGCGCGCGGCCTTGCGGCGGCCGGCGCGCAGGTCGTCTGCCTCCGCGGCGGACGTGCTGTCGTCGGTTTCGTACGGTGCCATGTGTGCCTTACCTCCGTCGTCGGCGGCGGCTGTCCAGCTGCACTCGCTTTCCACCCCGTGCCGCCATTCTCACCCGAATCGGTGAGGAGTGGTGTTTTCCGTGGTTTCCATCTGACCAAATCGACGGGAGGTAAGCGTCAGACCCCGGACTCAACTCCATGTACACCTGCGGGATGACATGAGGAGGCGACGCCTCCCCCGACCCGTAGGGGTCGTGTCGGGGAGGCGCCGCCCGGACGCTCTCGCGTCAACTGGTGTGCCGGCTCCGGAGGACGGCGATTCAGCTCTGGAGGAAGACGTAGTCCGCCTTGTAAGGCACGCCCACGATGGTGCCGGGCGTGCAGGATCCGGCCGGGGCGACGCCGCCGACGGTGTTCAGGCGCAGGATCTCGGTGGTGTGGGCGAGCAGGCCGCGGTGCTTGCCGGACCGGGTGGCCTTGAGGTCGAGTTCGGGAATGTTGGTGGCGCCGTTCGCGGTCTTGCTGATGACGGCTCCGGTGACCGCGCTGCGGTCGGGGGCGATCCACTGCGGCGTACCGGAGTTGGGCTTGACGAAGGTGTGCTTGATGCCGCCGCCGAGCAGGGCGCTGACGTCCCGCTGGGCGAAGGCGTACCCGCCGCCGGCGGTCGGCTTGCACTCGTAGATCTGCTTGCCCTTGACCACGGAGGCCTGGAAGTTGTGCAGGGCGTCGCGGAAGTCGAAGTCGGCGACCGTGACCTTGTGGAGCTGGCCGCGGACGGCGCCGCCCGGGAACCGGGCGGTGTGCAGGTTGGCGTAGAAGGAGTTCGGGTCGGACTTGAGGGCGTTGAGCAGGGCCTTGTCCTTGACCTTCACGGTGCCGGTGACGCTGTGGCCCTTGATCTTGTCGAGCAGCTTGGTGAAGTCGACCTTGACGCCGCCGTTGGTGCCCTTGGCGCCCTGGTGGATGTGGAGCATGGTCGGCCTGCCGGTGCCGCGCCAGGTCACGGCGACGGCGACCTTGTCGCCCTTGACCTTGATGAACTCGACGGCGGCGCCGTCCTTGTCGCCGACGGCGGGACCGCCGGCCACGGGTACCTCGTTGCCGCCGCGCAGGCCGGCGGCGAGCAGGGTTCCCCCGGTGCCGCCGGAGACGCTGCCGCTCTGCGTGACGATGTCCTGGCTCGCGCCGGACGGGTCGTGCATGCCGCCCATGTCGACGGAGTGGCCCGCGTGGTCGGCGTGGGTCCCTCCGGCGGCGAAGGCGGGAATCACCGCGGCGGAGATCCCGCCGGCGGCTGCCACCGCGACCGCGGTGACGACGATGCTCTTACGGCGCTTGGAGAACGTCGTGTTCATGCCCATGATTCTGTTTTCTCCCCGTATCCAAGCCGACGCCCCCTGCGTCAGCTTCTGGAAATGAATACGGAGCGGATCTCAGATTGGATTTAGTCCAGGTCTGTGACGTGTATCACCTAGCCGGCGCGGTGCACCACCGCGTCGCACAGCTCCACCAGCGCCGACTTCGCGTCGCACTCCCGCAACGGTGCCAGCGCGGCCCGCGCGTCCTCGGCGTACCGGACCGTGTCCCGCCGCGCCTGCTCCAGCGCGGGGTGCTCCCGCAGTCCCGCCAGCGCCTCGGCGTGCCGGGCGTCGTCGGTCAGGTCGGAGTCCAGCAGCTCGCACAGGGCGATGTCCTCGGCCAGGCCGAGCCGCGCGACCCGCTCCCGCAGCCGCAGCACGGGCATGGTCGGGATGCCCTCGCGCAGGTCGGTGCCCGGCGTCTTGCCCGACTCGTGCGAGTCGGACGCGATGTCCAGGACGTCGTCCGCGAGTTGGAAGGCGACACCGAGCCGCTCGCCGTACTGCGTGAGCACGTCGACGACCGTCTCGTCGGCACCGGACATCAGCGCGCCGAACCGGCACGAGACCGCGACCAGGGAGCCCGTCTTGCCGGCCAGCACGTCCAGGTAGTGGTCGATCGGGTCCCGTCCGTCCTGCGGACCCGCAGTCTCCAGGATCTGGCCGGTCACCAGGCGTTCGAACGCCTCGGCCTGCACCCGGACCGCCTCGGGGCCGAGGTCGGCCAGTATGTGCGAGGCGCGGGCGAACAGGAAGTCACCCGTGAGGACGGCCACCGAGTTGCCCCAGCGGGTGTTGGCGCTGTCGACCCCGCGCCGCACGGTCGCCTCGTCCATGACGTCGTCGTGGTACAGCGTCGCGAGGTGGGTCAGCTCCACCACCACCGCGGACGGCACGATCCCCGGCGCGTACCGGTCCCCGAACTGCGCGGCGAGCATGACCAGCAGCGGGCGGAACCGCTTGCCGCCGGCCCGCACGAGATGCTGCGCGGCCTCCGTGATGAAGGGGACCTCACTCTTGGTGGCTTCGAGCAGTCCCTCCTCGACAGCGGCCATCCCCGCCTGGACATCGGCTTCCAGAGCCTGGTCCCGCACGCTCAGCCCGAACGGCCCGACGACGGTCACGAGGGATCTCCTGTCTGCTGGTGTCCACGGGTGGTTACACGGTTTGTCGATAGGTCGCTGCCATCACTCAAGTCAGCGTATCCGGTCAAGTTTCGATCACCGATGCCGCCCACGCGTGCTGCCCTGGCGGGCACCTATGCCACCCACCTGTGCAGCCCGGGCGATATCCGATCACGACGGGTATGTTTTTGATCACTTGATAAGGATGGACATGTAGCGACTTACCAGGAAGCAGTGGAGCGTGTCCCGAACCGAGGCAGACGTCGAACCCGAGGACCGGCCGCCGCCCGAGGACGACCACGCCTTCTTCGGCCAGCCCAAAGGCCTGCTCACCCTCTCCGGCCTGGAGGTCTGGGAACGCTTCTCGTTCCTCGGCATGCAGGCGATCCTCGTCCTCTACTTCGCGGACTCCGTCGCCCACGGCGGCATGGGCATGTCGGACGGCACCGCCGCCTCCGTCTCCGCCGCCTACGGCACCCTCGTCTACCTGGTCTCGGTCGCCGGCGGCTGGCTCGCCGACCGCATCCTCGGCTCGTACCGCTCGGTCCTGTGGGGCGGCGTCCTGATCGCCTGCGGCCACTACGCGATGGCCGTGCCGACCGGGACCATGACCTGGGTCGGCCTCGGGCTGATCAGCGGGGGCACCGGACTGCTCAAGCCCAACGTGGCCACCATGGTCGGCAAGCTGTACCGGACCGACGACGAGCGCCGGGACGCCGGTTTCGCGCTCTACTACATGGCGATCAACGTCGGCGCCTTCGCGGGCCCGCTGATCACCGGCTGGCTCGGCGACCACAAGGGCTGGCACTGGGGCTTCTCGGCGGCGGCGGTCGGCATGACCTTCGGGCTGATCCAGTACGTCGCCGGCCGCCGTCACCTGGCCGGGCGCAGCAACACCGCGGAGTTCGCGCTCGCACCGGACGGGATGCGCCGGGCGGTCCGGCTGATCGTCGTTGGGATCCTGGTCGCCGCCGCGCTCGCCGTACTGCTGGCCGGGGTGGGCTGGCTGACCATGGACCGCTTCGTCGACCTGCTGACGGTGGTCTCCGTGATCGCCCCGGTCGTCTACTTCGCGGTGATGTTCATGAGCCCGCGGGTGACGCCCGGGGAACGCGGCCGGCTGCGCCCGTACATCGTGCTGATCCTCGCCTCGACGGTCTTCAACTTCATCCTCTTCCAGGCGTACTCGACGATGATGCTGCTGGCCTCGACCAACGCCGAGACGTCCATCCTCGGCTTCGACTTCCCGGCCGGTTGGTACGCCTCCGCGCTCGGCGCCTTCGAGGTCGGGCTCGCGCCCGTGGTCGCCGCGCTGTGGGTGCGGATGGGACCGCGCCAGCCGCACGCCTCCAACAAGATCGCGATTGGGGTCGTGCTGGGCGGCCTGTCCTTCCTGCTCATGGTCCTGCCGACCAGCGGGCACAGCGGCGACGACTACCTGATGTCCGTCTGGTGGATCGTCGGCTCCTACCTGCTGCTCGGCCTCGGCGACATCCTCCTGGAGACCTCCGGCATGTCCGCCACCACCAAGCTCGCCCCGGCCGCCTTCTCCAGCCAGACCATGTCCCTCTGGTTCCTGTCCCTCGCGCTCGCCAACGGCATCCAGGCCCAGACGGTGAAGCTCTACGACGACGTCTCCAAGCCGGCCTACTTCGGCGTCAACGGCGCGATCGCGGTGGCCGCGGGCCTCGCGGTGATCGCCGCGGCGCCCTGGCTGCGCCGCACGATGCACCCGGTCCACTGAAGCCCACGCAGCCACAGGGGTCACGCTCATGCGCATCCGAACGTCCTTCCCTTACGAGACGACCCACGAGGACCTCCGTGTCCGGCTGCCCGACGGAACGCGGTTGTACGCCCGCGTATGGCGACCGCTCACCGAGGAGCCCGTACCCGCGCTCCTCGAGTACCTGCCGTACCGCCTGACCGACTGGACCGCGCCCCGCGACGCCCAGCGGCACCCCTGGTACGCCGGGCACGGCTACGCCTCCGTCCGGGTCGACGTGCGCGGGCACGGCAACAGCGAGGGCATGCCCAGTGACGAGTACTCGGCGACCGAGCTGGCCGACGGGGTCGAGGTGGTCAACTGGCTTGCCGCGCAGCCCTGGTGCGACGGCAAGGTGGGCATGTTCGGCATCTCCTGGGGCGGCTTCAACTCCCTCCAGCTCGCGGCCCTCGCGCCCGAGCCGCTCAAGGCGGTCGTCACCGTCTGCTCGACGGACGACCGTTATGACAACGACGTGCACTACATGGGTGGTTCCGTCCTCGCCGTCGACATGCACGCGTGGGCGGCGACCATGCTCGCCTTCGTCTCCCGCCCGCCGGACCCGCTCCATGTGGGCGAGGAATGGCGGGACATGTGGCTCAAGCGCCTGGAAGCGGTCGACCCCTTCATCCACACCTGGCTGGCCCACCAGACCCGGGACGACTACTGGCGGCACGGCAGCGTCTGCGAGGACTACGGCGCGATCGACGCGGCCGTCCTGGCGGTGGGCGGCTGGCACGACCCGTACCGCGACACCGTGCTGCGGCTCGTCGAGCACCTCCCGGCGGACCGGGTACGCGGGCTGATCGGCCCGTGGTCCCACCAGTACCCGGACCGAGGCCTGCCGCCGGGACCGGCGATCGGCTTCCTCCAGGAGACCCTGCGCTGGTGGGACCACTGGCTCAAGGGCAAGGACACCGGCGTCATGGCCGACCCCCTGCTGCGCTCCTACGTCAGCGACTCGCACCCGCCGGCCACGGTCTACGACACCCTGCCCGGCCGTTGGGTCGGCGAGCCGGCCTGGCCCTCGCCGCACGTCAAGACGACGACGTACGGGCTGCGGGGCGCGCCCGCGATCGTCCGGTCGCCCATGCACACCGGTGTGGACGCGGGCCGGTTCTTCCCCTTCGGGAACGACGCCGATCTGCCGCCGGACCAGCGGGACGAGGACGCGCGCTCGGCGTGCTTCGAGTTCGAGGTGCCGGCGGAGACCTGGGTGCTGGGGCGGCCGAGGGTGCGGTTGCGGCTGACCTCGGAGGTGGCGCGGGGGCAGGTGATCGCCCGGCTGTGCGATGTGGCGCCGGACGGTTCGTCGACGCTGGTCACCCGGGGGGCGCTGAACCTGTCGGCGCGGTTCGGGCGGGAGCGGGCGGTGCCCTGGACGCCGGGCGCGGTGGAGGACGTGACCTTCGAGCTGAACGGCATCGGGTACGCCATTCCGGCCGGGCATCGCATCCGGCTCGCGGTGTCCTCGGCGTACTGGCCGTGGATCTGGCCCCAGCCGGAGTCGGCGGCCGGCTTCACGATGGACCCGGAGGGCAGCGCGCTCGAACTCCCGGTGCGGGAGCGGGAGTCGACGGACGGCATTCGCTTCGAGGAGCCCGAGGAGGCCGAGCCGCTCGGGGTCAACCACCCGGCCACGCTGGACGAGTCGCGGCCCGAGCGGCTGGTCGTGCGCGATGTCGCGAAGGGTGAGTGGCGGCTGGAGGTGGATCCCCGGTACGGCGGCACCCGCGTGTATCCGGACGGCCTGGAGTTCACCGAGGACGCGCTGGAGACGTACACGATCGACGAGACGGATCCGTTGTCGGCGCGCGCCCGATCCGACTGGTCGATCCGGCTGCACCGGCCGGAGCAGGCCTGGGACACCACCGTGCGCACCCGGCCGGAGATTACTTGCGACGAAACGGACTTTATTACGTCGAATGAGGTGATCTGCACCGAGGGCGGCGAGGTGATCTTTCACCGGACCTGGGAGAAGAGGGTTCCGAGAACTGCCAGTTGAGGATGAATGCCCGTTTTGCCGTTCTTCATCCTGCCGTGACTTGGGTCACGCGAATCTGTGCGCGGCCTGTGCCCCGACATGTCGGCGTTTCGCCTTTCGCCGCTTGCCAGTTGACCCTTGGCAGGCGCAAAGGATCAAGCGCCTCATAGGCCTCAGACCAAGGTCAATAGGGTTGATGCGTGAATCCGGTACTTGTTCCGGACATGTGCTCTCGCATACGTTCCCGCCCTGTCGGGTGGAACGCCGAATCCTGCCGCCGCCCGGCATCCCAGTCACGAACTCACCGCACGGCAGGAGCGGGGGACCCAGGTAAGTCGCCGGACCGGTCAGCACGACCGGGACGGCTCGGGGTTAAGTCACGTCCGCAAGGGCGTGGCCGGGCACCTCCCAGCCCGAACCCGACAGCTCACCTCGCAGGCGACGGAGAGGAACCTCGTCATGCCTGCATCCGCTCAGCACCGTCGCAGCCGCAACTCCCGCCTCGTCCGCAAGCTCGCCGTGCTCGGCACGGGGGCCGCGGTGCTCGCCCTCCCCGTCATCGGCGCGACCAGCGCGTCCGCGGCTCCCTCGTCGACGGTGACCGCCGCGTCGCTGGGGTACTCCAACACCCTCGACGGCTGGATCCGCGCCTCGCTCCAGGTCATGGCGCAGAACGGGATCCCGGGCACGTACGACGGCATCTACCGCAACGTGATCCGTGAGTCGTCCGGCAACCAGTACGCCATCAACAACTGGGACTCCAACGCCGCGGCCGGCACCCCGTCCAAGGGCCTGCTCCAGGTGATCGACCCGACCTTCGCCGCGTACCACGTGGCCGGCACGTCGTTCGACCCCTACGACCCGGTCGCGAACATCACGGCGGCGTGCAACTACGCGGCGGCGGTGTACGGCTCCATCGACAACGTGTACGGGGCGTACTGACTCCGTCGGATCGGTCGCGATGGGTAGTGCCGCGATGTGTTCGTTTGCGGCTGCGGCGCCGTCGTGGCTGGTCGCGCCCACGCGGCGGAGCCGCAAATTGACACAGCCCCGCGCCCCTGAGGCCCTTCGGGCCTTGGGGGCGTTCGGCCTCGCTGCGCTCAGCTGAACAGTCGTTCCAGGACTACGGCGATGCCGTCTTCCTCATTCGATGTCGTCACCTCGTCCGCCACCGCCTTGAGTTCGGGGTGGGCGTTGGCCATGGCCACTCCGTGGGCGGCCCAGTCGAACATGGGGATGTCGTTGGGCATGTCGCCGAAGGCGATCGTCTCGTGCGGGCCCAGGCCCAGGTGACGGGCGGCCAGAGCCAGGCCCGTCGCCTTCGTGACTCCGCATGGCTGGAGTTCGACGGTGCCGGGTCCCGACATGGTGACGGTGGCCAGTGAACCGACCACGGTGCGGGCGGTTGTCGCCAACTCGTCGTCGGACAGGTCGGGGTGGCGCAGCAGCACCTTGCTGATCGGTTCGTGCCACAGGTCGTCGCGTCGGCCGACCCGGACGGCGGGCAGCGTGGGGTGCGGCATGAGGTAGCCGGGCTCGATGAGGGTGAGTCCGTCCACGCCGTCCTGGTCCACGGCCGCGTACACCTGCCCGACCTCCGCCTCGATCTTGCCGAGCGCGGTCTCGGCCAACTCCCGGTCCAGCGTGACCGACCAGAGCAGCCGGTCCGCGCCGGCGTCGTACACCTGCGCGCCCTGCCCGCACACCGCGAGCCCCTTGCTGCCCAGGTCGTCGAGGAGCGGGCGCACTCTCGGGGCCGGCCGTCCGGTCACGACGAGATGGCGGGCCCCGGCGCCGACCGCCCGCGCGAGCGCGGCGAGAGACCGGTCGGAGAGGGTGTCGTCGCCCCGGAGCAGGGTGCCGTCCAGGTCCGTGGCGATGAGTGAATATGCGAGGGGTGCGGCCATGATCAGAGAATACGGATGGAAAGCCCGGCTAACTCGACGCGAACCGGACGGTTGCTGCCTACATATGCGTTGAGGGGCGGACGGTGCTCCGCGCACGCCACTCGCGCCGCGCTCACGCCGACTCGCGGATCACCAACTCGGTCGGCAGCAGCACCCCCGCCGTGTCCTCCCCGGCGATCTGCGCGAGCAGCATGCGGACCATCTCGGCGCTGATGCGGTCGTAGGGCTGGCGCATGGTGGTGAGGGCCGGGGTGCCCGCGGTGGCCGCGGCCGAGTCGTCGAAGCCCCCGACAGCGATGTCATCGGGGACCGAACGGCCGGACTGCTGAAGGGTGTTGACGACCCCGAGGGCCATCAGGTCGGAGGCCACGAACACCGCGTCCATGTCCGGGGCCTGGCTGAGGAGCCGGCGGGCCGCCTCCTCGCCGCCGGTGCGGCGGTAGTCGCCCTCGACGACGAGCGCCGGGTCGTAGGGCAGGCCCGCCTCGGTGAGGACGTCGCGGTAGCCGGCCAGCCGGTCGGGGCCGCCCGCCGTGTCGAGCGGTCCGGTGACCATGCCGATACGGCGTCGGCCGCGCGCGATGAGATGGCGCACCATCTCCTGGGCGCCCTCGCGGTCGGCCGCCGCCACGTAGCTGACCTTGGAACCGATGCCGACCGGCTTGCCGCAGGCCACCAACGGGATGCACGCGTCGCGGAGTTCGGCGGCGACCGGGTCTCCGCCGTGGTTGGAGACGAGCAGGACGCCGTCGACATGGCCCGATGTGATGTACCGGGTCAGCCGGCGACGGTCGTCCTCGGACGAGGCCAGCATCAGCAGCAGCGGGATGTCGTGCCGGGCCAGGTGCTCGGTGCAACCCCGCAGCAGCACATTGAAGTTGGGGTCCTCGAAGAACTTCTCCTGCGGCTCGGTCAGGAGGAACGCCACCGAGTCCGACCGGCCCGTACTCAGGCTGCGGGCATGCCGGTTGACGACGTACCCCGTCTTCCTGATCGCCGACTCCACCGCGCCGCGCGCGGCCGGCGAGACGTAGTGGCCCCCGTTCAGGAACCGGGAGACGGTCCCCCGGGAGACCCCTGCCTCCCGGGCCACGTCGTGGATGGTGGGCGGTTTGCGCCTCACGCCTTGACCGAGCCGCTGAGCAGGTCGAGGGACCAGAAGCGCTGGTTCACCAGGAAGAGCGCGATCAGCGGCAGGATCGCGAGGAAACAGCCCATGATGACCAGGGTGTAGAGCGCGGGCTGCGAGGCGCCCTGGTTGAGCAGGGTGTAAAGGCCCAGCGTGATCGGGAACTTGGTGTCGTCCGCGAGCATCACGTACGGCAGCAGGAAGTTGTTCCAGATGCCGACGAACTGGAACAGGAACACCGTGATGAGGCCCGGCATCATCATCGGCACCGCGATCCGCGAGAAGATCCGCCACTCGCTCGCGCCGTCCATGCGGGCGGCTTCCAGGAGTTCGGCGGGCACGGAGGCGGCCGCGTAGATGCGGACGAGATAGACCCCGTACGGGGAGAGGATCGACGGCAGGAGCATCGACCAGTACGAGTCGGCCAGGCCCAGCTTCGACAGCAGCAGGTACTGCGGGACCGTCAGCACGATGCTCGGGACCAGGACGCCGGCCAGCATCAGCTTGAAGACGAACTCCCTTCCCCTGAAGGCGAACCGGCCCAGCGCGTAGCCGCCGGCGGCCGAGACCGCGGCGGAGAGCAGGGCGCCGCCGCCCGCGTAGAGAAGGGAGTTGGCCATCCACTCCCAGTAGATGCCGTCCCGGTAGGAGCTCAGCTCCTTGAGGTTGTCGAGGAAGCCGGTGCCGGGGGCGAAGGTGAAGGTGGAGAACAGTTCGCCCTGGCCCTTGCTCGCCGCGATGACCACCCAGGCCACGGGGATCAGGCAGTACAGCGAGCCGATGATCAGCACCACGGTGGGCACCCAGGCGGTGCGCCTCGGCTTGCTGAGCCCCTGGTTGGTGTCGGCGGTGAGGGTGAGGGGGGTCATGCCCGGTCCTCCCGGGTGTAGCGGTCGGAGACGCGCAGCAGCGTGAAGGAGAGCGCGAAGGTCGCCAGGGCCAGCACCACGGCGGTGGCGGAGGCGCCGTAGATGTCCGACCTGAGGAAGGCGGCGTCGTAGATGGCCATCAGCGGACTCCAGGAACTGGAGAGGCCGTTGGTCAGCGGCTTGAGCGCCATGGGCTCGGTGAAGACCTGGAGCGTGGCGATGACCGAGAAGAAGAACGTGAGCACCAGCGACGGCATCACGATCGGGATCTTGATCCGCAGGGCGATCTTCAGGTCGGACGCGCCGTCGATGCGGGCGGCCTCGTAGATCTCCTGCGGGATCGAGCGCAGAGCGGTGTAGATCACGATCATGTTGAAGCCGGTGCCGCCCCACACCGCGATGTTCGCGAAGGACAGGTACAGGTTGCCGCCGTCGAACAGGTCCGGCTGCGGGAGACCGAACTCGCGCAGGAGGAAGTAGAAGGGGCTGACCGTCGGCAGGTAGAGGAAGCCCCACATCAGGGCGGCGATGATGCCGGGGACGGCGTACGGCAGGAAGATCGCGAGGCGGGCGAACTTGGCGCTGCGCGCCTGCGGGGTGTCCAGCATCAGCGCGAAGACCAGCGCCAGACCGAGCATCGTGGGGATGACGATCAGGCCGTAGCCGAAGGCGCGCAGGACGCTGTGCCCGAACTCGGAGTCCTCGAAGACGGCGGTGTAGTTGCCGATGCCGTTCCACACCTGCTCGCGGGCGCCCTTGCCGAGGCCGATGCCCTTGACCTGGACCTTGTGGAGACTGAGCCACACCGCGTACCCGATCGGCACGACGGTGAAGGCGGCGAACAGGAGCACGGCCGGTACGAGGAACCAGTACGGCGCGCTGCGGCCACGACGGAGGCGGCGGGGGCGGACGGAGGTGGCGGTGCCGTCCGCCAAGGGCCCGGCCGTCAGCCGGTCGGTGCCCTTGAGCGGCGTGCTGGTCATGCCTCGGTCACCTTGAAGCCCTGCTTCTTCATGTCGGTGAAGGTCGACGACTGCATGGTGGCGAGCGCGGTGTCGAACTGGGCGGCCTTCTTCGCCTTGGTGGCCTTGCCGAACGCGTCGCTGAAGGTGTCGTAGGCGACCTGGACGTTCGGGCCCCAGGCGGACGCGGCCGTGGTCGCGGCGATCTTGGCGGCCGTGTCGTAGAAGTCGGTCTGGTTCGGGAAGAACGCGGGCGGGGTGAGCACCGAGCCGGACTGGCCCTTGGTGGCCGCCGGGTAGATGCCGGCCTCCTTGACCAGGGCGGCCAGCGCCTCCGGGTCGGTGTTCAGCCAGTTCGCGAACTTGGTCGCGGCCTCGGCGTGCTTGGAGTCGGTGGAGACACCGGTGGAGGAGCCGCCCCAGCTGCCGGTGACGTCCTCGCCCGCGCTCCACTGCGGCAGCGGCGCCATCCGCCACTTGCCCTTGGTGTCGGGGGCCGAGCTGACCAGCACACCCGGCGCCCACACGGCGGAGACCCAGGCGAGGTGGGTGCCCTTGTTCAGGGCGTTGTTCCAGGCCGGCGTGTACATCGGCTGGTTGTCGATCGCGCCTTCCTGGACCAGGCCGCCCCAGAAGTCGGCGACCTTCTTGGTCGCCGCGTCGTCGATGCCGACGGTCCACTTGCCGCCGTCGCCCACGGTCCACCACTTGGCGCCGGCCTGCTGCGCCAACCCCGCGAACAGGCCTGGGTCGTTGGAGGAGAACGTCGTCAAGTAGGCGTCCGGAACCGCCTTCTTGGCGGCGCGGGCGGTCTTGGCGAAGTCGTCCCAGGTGGTCGGGACGGTGAGGTTGTGCTTCTTGAACAGGTCCTCGCGGTAGAAGAACATCAGCGGGCCCGAGTCCTGCGGTATCGCGTAGACCGCGTCCGTGCCGAGCGTGACCATGCCCCAAAGGCCCTCGGCGAACTGGGACTTGGCGGACTTCGCGTACTTCGAGATGTCGGCGAGCACGTCGTTCGAGACCAGCGTCGGCAGCGACTGGTACTCGACCTGGATCAGGTCGGGGGCGTTGCCCGCCTTCTTCGCGGTGATCAGCTTGGAGACGATGTCCTTGCCGGCGGCCTGCTTGGAGACGGTGACCGTGACGTCCGGGTTCTTCTTGTTCCAGATCGCGGCGACCTTCTCCATGTTCGGCGCCCAGGTCCAGTAGGTCAGCTTGACGGGCCCGCTGCTCTCGCCGGAGTCGTCGTCGGAACCGCCGCAGGCGGCGAGGGTGCCGGTGAGGCCGACAGCTGCTGCCCCGGCAAGGATGCTGCGCCTGCTGAGTTGGTGGCGGTGGATCGACATCTTCATCTCCCCTGACTGAACGGCTCTGTGATCGTGCACAGTAGAGAAGCGTTTCGGACCCTTGTCAATGGATGAAGCGTGGGGTTACCTACCTGTTGTCGACGGATGACACCCTCGATTGGCTATGTGCACGATCACAGAAACAGGAGCGAACTTCATGCCGTCCCCCGCCCCGCACGACCGCCCGCCGCTCGCTTTCGGGGGTGACTACAACCCCGAGCAGTGGCCACCGGAGGTGTGGGCGGAGGACGTACGGCTGATGCGTGAGGCCGGGGTCACGACGGTCTCCCTCGGCGTCTTCTCCTGGGCCCGCATGGAGCCCCGCCCCGGCGCGTACGACTGGGAGTGGCTCGACACGGTCATCGGCCTGCTGCACGAGGCCGGCATCTCGGTGAACCTCGGCACGCCCACCGTCGTACCGCCGGCGTGGTTCTACCGGGCACACCCCGACGCCCTCCCCGTGACCCGCGAGGGCGTCCGCCTGTCCTTCGGCTCACGCGGCGCGATCTGCCACTCCAACCCGGAGTACCGGGCGGCGGCGGCCACGATCACTCGCGCGCTGGCCGAGCGCTACGGCAGCCACCCCGCGGTGGTCCTGTGGCACGTCCACAACGAGTACGGCGCACCCGTCCTCGCCTGCTACTGCGACACCTGCGCGACGGCCTTCCGGGGCTGGCTGCGAGACCGGCACGGCACGCTCGACGCCCTCAACGAAGCCTGGGGGACCGCCTTCTGGGGCCAGCAGTACGGCGACTGGGAGGAGATCACCCCGCCCCGCGCGACCCCGTCCGTGTGCAACCCGACCCAGCAACTGGACTACCGGCGCTTCGCCGACGCCCAGGCCCGCGCCAACTTCGTCGCCGAGCGGGACATCCTGCACCGGCTCTCCCCCGGCGTCCCCGTCACCACCAACTTCATGGTCGCGCCCAGCCAGGGCCAGACCGTCGACTACTGGGCCTGGGCGAAGGAGGTCGACCTCGTCACCAACGACCACTACCTGATGACCGACGGCCGCCGCACCCACGTGAACCTGGCGCTGGCGGCGGACTTGACGCGGTCGGTGGCCGGCGGCGGCCCGTGGCTGCTGCTGGAACACGCCACGTCCGGGGTCAACTGGCAGCCGTACAACCCCGCGAAGCGCCCCGGCGAGATGGCGCGCAACTCACTCGGGCACGTGGCCCGGGGTTCCGAGGGCGCGATGTTCTTCCAGTGGCGGCAGTCGCGGTCGGGCGCGGAGAAGTTCCACACCGCGATGCTGGCGCACGCCGGGACGGACAACCGGGGCTGGCGCGAGGTGACCGAACTCGGCCGCCGTGTCGCGGACTTGGGCCTGGCCGGCCTGCACGGCACGCGGACCCGGGGTGACGTGGCGATGGTGTGGTCGTGGGACTCCTGGTGGGCGCAGAGCCTGGAGTGGCGGCCGAGCCAGGACCTGGACGCGCGGGAGCGGCTGGATTCCTTCTACGAGGCCCTGTACGACCGGCACTTGACGGTGGACTTCCTGCCGCCGACGGGGTTGGGGGATCTGGACCCGGCGCGGTATCCGCTGCTGGTGGTACCGCAGTTGTACGCGGCGCCGGTCGGGGTGGGGGCCGATCTGGAGCGGTACGTGGCGCGGGGCGGGACGCTGTTGGTGTCGTTCTTCTCGGGGATCGTCGACGAGAACGACACGCTGCATCCCGGGGCGTATCCGGGGGCGTTGCGGGATGTGCTCGGGCTGACGGTCGAGGAGTTCGATCCGTTGCTGCCCGGCGAGACGGTGGGCGTGCGGCGGGTCGGGGGCGGCGGCGAGTCCGAGTCGTACGAGGCCGACCTGTGGTCCGAGGTGGTGGTGCCGGGCGACGGCTGCGAGGTCGTCGCGGTCTTCGCCGAGGGTCGTACGGCGGGCGGGGCGGCGCTGACGCGGCACGCGGTGGGGTCGGGGGCGGCGTGGTACCTGGCGACGCGGCTGACCGGCGCCGACCTGGCGGCCGTGGTCGATCTCGCCCTCGCGGACGCCGGAATAGCCCCCGGTGACTTGCCTCGCGATGTCGAACTCGTCGTCCGGGAGGGCGAGTCGGGGACGTTCCGGTTCTACGTGAACCACACCGGGGGCGAGGTGAAGGTGGTGCTGCCGGACGGGAGCCGGGCGGCGGTGCCCGCGGGCGGGGTGGAGGTGTTCCGGGACCCGCGCTGATCCTCTGCTCAACTCGCTTGTTTCTTCGGTTACTTGGTGAAAGGAAGCTTCGTGATGCGCAGACGCAGTGTGCTGACGGCGGCGGGTGCGGTGGCACTGTCGATCCCGGTGGTGACGGCGGCACCGGCGGTCGCCACGGACCGGCGCCGGCTGGAGATACGAGGGATGGACATCTCCTCCCTCCCCAAGGACGAGGCGTTCGGGGCCGTGTACCGCCGGGCGGACGGCCGCCGGGACGATCCGATCCGCATCCTGGCGGACGCCGGTGTGACCCACGCGCGCCTCAAGGTCTGGGTGAACCCGGCCGACGGCTACAACAACAAGAAGCGGATCCTGCCGCTGGCCAGGCGGTTGCGCCGGGCGGGCATCGGCATCTGGGTCGACTTCCACTACTCCGACACCTGGGCGGACCCGGCGCACCAGTCCAAGCCGGCCGCCTGGGCGGACCTGGATGTGGCCGGCCTGACCAGGGCCGTCTACGACCACACCGCCGACGTACTGGGCGCCCTGCGCCGCCAGGGCACCCCGGCCGACCTCGTGCAGATCGGCAACGAGATCAACGGCGGCCTGCTCTGGCCCACCGGCAAGAACTGGGGTGACGACGCCGGGGGTTGGGGCAACCTGACGACGTTCCTCAAGGCCGGCCTCAGCGCGGCCCGCGACACCACGCCCCGCGTCCGCACGCTGCTCCACATCGCCTCGGGCGGCGACAACGGCACGTCCCGCTGGTGGTTCGACAACGTGGTGGCCGACGGGGTGGACTTCGACGTCATCGCCCAGTCGTACTACCCGTTCTGGCACGGCACCCCGGCGGCAGCGGCGGCCAACCTGGCGGATCTGGCGGCCCGTTACGGCAAGCCGGTGGTGATCGCGGAGACGGCGTACCCGTTCACGCTGGAGAGCGAGGACGCGACGAACGACATCCTGTACGACCCGTCGCAGCTGACGGAGGGGTATCCGGCGACGCCTGCGGGACAGGCGGCCTGGCTGCGCACGGTGGCCGACCTGATGGCGGGCGTGCCCGGCGGCAAGGGGCTGGGCTACTGCTACTGGGAAGGCGTCTGGACCTACCGGGCCGGCGACGGCTGGGACCCGACC
Source organism: Streptomyces sp. NPDC088794 (assembly GCF_044750545.1). Classification (NCBI taxonomy): domain Bacteria; kingdom Bacillati; phylum Actinomycetota; class Actinomycetes; order Kitasatosporales; family Streptomycetaceae; genus Streptomyces; species Streptomyces sp. NPDC088794. The sequence goes on from NZ_JBIVKB010000002.1 coordinate 757,577, forward strand.
GACCCGACGTCCGGCAACGCGTGGGAGAACCTGGCGCTGTTCGACTTCCAGGACAGGGCGCTGCCGGGACTGCGGACCCTGGGCCGGTACCGGGGAGATTCGTAGTGCGATCGCCGGCCGGGTGAGCGGACTGTCGGCCGGGTGAGCGGACGAGTCGGACCGTCCTCACCCGGCCGGACCCTCGACTACCCGTGCGCCGCCGCCAGATGCTTCGCCAGTCGCGGTGACGCGAACTCCGTGCCGCACACGAACCGCATCACCGGGCCGTACGAGGACGCGGCCGGCAGGCCCGTGAAGTACAGGCCCGGGATCGACGAGACGTATCCCGCGCCCAGCTTCGGCGCGCCGCGGCTCACCGCGAGGTGGGTGCGCAGTTCGTGGCCGAGGAAGTCCATGGCCGCTATGTCGACGCGGTATCCGGTGGCCGCGATGACATGGTCCGCGGTGAGCCGGTCGGTGCCGCCGGCGTGGGTGCGGACCGTGAGGGTGGGGCTGCCGTCGGTCGCGTCGGCGCCGACTATCCGGTCCACCTCGCTGACCTGGACCTTGCCCTCGAAGCGGTCGCGCAGCCACCAGGCGCCGAGCGGGCCGAGGACGCGCCGGACGAGATAGTGGCGGGTCTGGGCCGGGAGGTGGCGGTAGGGCTGCGGGTAGTAGCTGAGCGCCCAGAGGGACCAGGCGCGGCCGAACGGCGACTCGGGGCGCAGTTTCGGCTGCTGCCAGGGCGGCGCCCCGAAGGCGACCCGGCCGCGGCCGCGGGAGACCACCCGCACCTGCGCGCCCGCCTCCGCCGCCAGCGCCGCCGTCTCCAGCGCGGACTGGCCCGCGCCGACGACGATGAGTTCCTTGCCGGCGTAGCGCGTGAGGTCGTGCTGCTGGGAGCTGTGCGAGACCGGGCCCACGGGGGTCGGTCCGTCCGGCGCGGCGGCCGCGAGCTCCGGGGGCAGTTGCTCGAGGCCGGACAGGCCGGTGGCCACGACGACCGCGCGGGCGGTGAACGACTCGCCGGAGTCCAGCTTCAGGTCGAAGCCGCCGCCGTCCCGCCGGTCGACGGAGACCACCCGCACCTGCTCCAGCTCGGGCACGAGCTTCTGCCGGAACCACTCGCCGTAGGCGATGAAGGTCTCGACCGGGATGATGTCCTCGTCGGTGACCAGGCGGGGTATGCCCGCCGCGTCGCAGTAGTCGACGAGGTCGTGCCCGGGCTGCGGGGCATCGAAGTTGGAGGCGACCGGGGTCGACTTCAGCAGCATGCCGACGGGCATGTGGTCGCGCCAGCTGACCATGGGGTCGCCGAAGACGCGCACCGGAATACCGCGGGCTCGCAGGTGGGCGGCGGTCGACAGGCCGAACGGCCCGGCGCCGATGACAGCTACCGGTTGCAACACGAAGTCCCTCCCCAGGACGTCTTTCTTCGTCACTTCGTGGCCGGCTCGGGCGGTCGGTACTCCTGGCCGGATACCGGCCAGGCGCCGGCTAGCCGCCCGAACCGGTCGTGCTGCCGCGGCGGTTGGTGCGCCACAGCTGATACAGGTGCTTCGCGCCAGGTCGCACGAAGCGGGTGAGCATCGTGAGGAACGGCAGCGGGTCGTCACCCGCGAGCCAGGCCAGCTCCGTCCCGCTCGCGCGCGCCGGTGCGTGCGGCGTCGTATAGCCGCTGCGGCGGTAGGCGAGCAGGGCGGGCAGGTCGATGTTCTCCACGATGTACCGGTGGCCTGCGCGCTGTTCCCCCTCCGGGACGCAGCGGCCGGTCAGATCCAGGTGCATGGCGCGGACGACGTCCACTCCCGACTCGCTCTCGAAGAGCCGGAACTGGGCGCCCATGCGGGGGTTGAAGTCGAGCAGTTTGTACTGTCCGTCGCGCCGGTCGAAGCGCAGGTCGAGGTCGATGATGCCGGTGAAGCCGATCTGCTTGATGAAACGTGCGGCGAGATCAGCGAGTTCCGGATTGTCGACGACATACGCGTTCGCGGTCATTCCGGCGTGCGGCGGCCAGGAGCGGACCTTCACTCCTGTGAACATCGCGCGCGGGGTCGCGTCCTGGTCGAAATAGGCGTGCACGATCCAGTCCTCGGCCTCCTCCCGCGGGAGGTACTCCTGGAGGATCACGCCGGGGTGCTCGCCCCAGTCGCGGGCGAGCGTGAGCAGGCCCTCGCGGGTGGCGATCCTCGTCGTGCCGTTCACCGCGGGCCGCTTGCGCCGCAGGAACGCCTCGCGGTTCTTGGCCACCACCGGGAAGGTGGCCTTCTCTGCGAAGTCCACGATCTCCTCGTACGACTGCGGGAACCCGGCCGTCGGGCTCGGGATGCCGTGCTCCACGCACAGTTCGTGCAGGCCCTGTTTGCTGGCCAGTTGGCGGGGCAGGGCGGGCTCCACGCGCGGGAAGAGGAAGTGGCCGGCGAGTCCGTCCTGGTGCTCGGCGATCAGGACGGCGGCCTCCTCGTCCGTCGGAATCAGCACGGTGGGGCGGCCGATGCGGCGTCCGATCCGCAGCAAGCCCTCCACCAGGTGATCGGGGTCCTCGGTGCCGGTGGTCGGCCAGACGAAGGCCTTCTTGAGATAGCGGCTCGCGGCGGCGGGCGTGTAGGCGTCCTCCGTGATCGCGTACATCGGCACGCCGAGACGGCCGAGGCTGCGTATCGCGCCCACGCCGCCGTGGTGCAGCGGATAGTCGCCGAACTTCACGATCAGTCCGGGCACTTCACGATCAGCCTCAAACGGCACACTGGCAGCGCTTTTGGCCACGGGTCCCCCCACGCGTCCCCCTCTACGGACCGGACCCACCCCGTCCGTGTCCCCCAAAGGACGCTAAGCCGGAATTGGGGCGTCCGACAAGGCCAATTCGGACATTGCAAACTCTTTAGACACTGTCAGGACAGGCAACTCGGCCGTAACGTGTGGCACGGCCGCATGTCAGAACGCGACACATGGTGAGAGTGAGGCAGTACCGCATGCCCCCCTTCAACGTCCCCGAGGGCGACCCTTTCGGTGTCCACAACCTTCCGTACGGCGTCTTCTCGCGCGCGGGATCCGACGGGCGGACGGTGGGCGTCCGGCTCGGCGACCACGTCCTCGACGCGGGCGCGGCGGCGCGGGCGCTCGCTTCGCCGTACGCTGCCCTGCTCGCCCGCCCCTCGCTGAACCCGCTGCTCGCGGCCGGCCCCACGGCCTGGTCGGACGTCCGGCGCGCGCTGACGGGCTGGGTGACGGTCCCCGCGCACCAGGAGACGATCGCGCCCTTCCTGTACCCGCTGGCGTCGGTCACGCTCCACCTCCCCTTCGAGGTCGCGGACTACGTCGACTTCTACGCGTCCGAGAACCACGCGCGGAACGTCGGACAGATCTTCCGCCCGGACGCCCCCGACCCGCTGACCCCCAACTGGAAGCACCTGCCCATCGGTTACCACGGCCGGTCGGGCACGGTGGTGGTCTCGGGCACGGATGTCGTACGACCCTCGGGGCAGCGCAAGGCGCCCACCGACCCGGCACCCGTCTTCGGCCCCTCCGTCCGCCTGGACATCGAGGCGGAGGTCGGTTTCGTGGTCGGCGCGCCCTCGCCGATGGGCGGGTCGGTCGCGCTCGGCGACTTCCGGGACCACGTCTTCGGGCTCTGTCTGCTCAACGACTGGTCCGCACGCGACCTCCAGGCCTGGGAGTACGTCCCCCTCGGCCCGTTCCTCGGCAAGTCCTTCGCCACCTCGGTGTCGGCGTGGATCACCCCGCTGGACGCCCTGGAGGAGGCCGCGGTGGCGCCGCCGGAGCGCACGCACGCGTTGCTGCCGTATCTGGACGACGGCGCCGCCGGGATCGACCCGGGCGGCTACGACATCCGGATCTCCGTCGCGATCAACGGCCATGTCGTCTCCGAGCCGCCCTTCTCCACCATGTACTGGACGGCCGCCCAGCAGTTGACCCACATGACCGTCAACGGCGCCTCCCTGCGCACCGGGGACTTCTACGGCTCCGGCACGGTGAGCGGGCCCGAGCGGTCGCAGCGCGGGTCCCTGCTTGAACTGACCTGGAACGGGACCGAACCTCTGGAACTCCCCGACGGCAAGCGGACGTTCCTGGAGGACGGGGACGTCGTCACGCTCTCGGCATGGGCACCGGGACCGGGCGGGGTCCGGGTGGGGTTGGGCGAGGTGACCGGGCGGATCGTGGCGGGGGCGGAGTAAGGGGAGGGCCGGGAGGACGGGGGTCGGGTGCGTCCCGGGGTGAAGGCGAGTCGGGTGTGACGGCGGTTCTACGGGGCGTAGTGGGTCTTTCTCATGTCCTGACGTCCGGCTCCGGCACCGGCATACTGGCGACGGGCGGAGCGGCCGCGGGCGGACCACGCGCCGAGCCCCTCGCCCCGTACCGCACCTCTCCTTCCTCCGACCAGGATCCGGAGCCCATGGCATGACCGATGGCATGACCGTCTGCCTGCTCCTGCTGAGCGTCGTCGCCCTCACGGCCGCCGTGCCGGTGCCGCGCGCCCTGGTGCGGGCCGCGTGGCCCGACCGGGAACCCGTGGTCGCGCTGTGGGTGTGGCAGTGCCTGGTGGCGACCGTCCTGCTGTGCTGTCTGACGGCGCTCGTGCTGGGCGCCGCGGCCGTCTTCCACACGGTCCGCGACCACGTCTTCGCACCGGCGCCACCGGCCGTGACCGCGGCCTATGACCTGTCCGCCGCGCCGGTCTGGGCCGCCGCCCTGACCTTGCTGCTGGCCTGCGGCGCGGCCTGGACGACGGCGATGCTCGCCCGCGAGCTGGTCGAGGCGCGCCGGCACCGCGGCCAGGCCAGGGCCCAGTTGCGCGAGCGGGCGCCCGAACTGCCCGGCGGCCTGGAGGAGGCGGCACGCGGGCCGCTCCTGGTGCTGGAGGACGAGTACCCGGACGCCTGGTGGATGCCGGGTCACCCGCCCCAGCTGGTGGTCACCACCGGCGCCCTGCACCGCCTCACCGACCCCCAGCTGGAATCGGTCCTCACCCACGAGCGCGATCACGCTCGTGCTCACCACGACTGGCTGCTGCATCTGTCGACGGCGCTCGCGACGGGCTTTCCCCGGGTGCCGCTCTTCGCCCACTTCTGCGACCAGACGCACCGGCTGGTGGAGCTGGCCGCGGACGACACGGCGTCCCGTCGCTGCGGTCACCTCACCACCGCGCTGGCCCTGATCGAGCTGAACCAGCACCGGGGTGTCCTCTCCTGCGCCTCCAGTCACCGGCTGCTGGGTGAGCGGGTGGACCGGCTGCTACAGCCTCCGGCTCGCCTCGGGCGCCGTCACCGGGCTCTGACTGCGACGGTGGCGACGCTGGTGCCGCTGCTCCCCCTGCTGATCACGTTCGCTCCCGGGTTGACGGCGTTGAGCTGACAGCGCTGCGCCGACCGGCAGTACGAGGCACCGACCTGGTCGGCAGTGGCAGATGTAGCCCGACAGCCGCCGTTCCCCCAGCTCAACCGCCTCACCGGCGGAGCCCCCGGTGGCGCAACACTCCCGCAACACTCCATTCCCTACCGGCTCGCTATGGTTCGAAACATGCCATCCAGCGACCGCGTCCGGGACCACGCAGGGCAGGGTGCGACCACCGTCGCCGCCCACCGTGCGCGGCGTCGGCTGCGCGCCGACCAGGCACGGCAGCTCGCCGATCTGCTCCGCCACCAGCTGCTGGCCGGCGGGTTCCCGGACGGCACGCTCCCGCACGAGACGACCCTCGCCGCCGACTACCGCGCCACCCGCAACACGGTCCGCGAGGCCCTGGACCTGCTCAGGGCCGAGGGGCTGGTGGAACGACTCCCCGGTGTCGGCACCGTGGTGGTCGCCGAGAAGTTCCCGCACGGCCTGGACCGGCTGATGGGCCTCGCGGAGACCCTCCGCGAACACGGCCGGGTCACCAACGAGGTCCGCACGATGGGCCCCGCCTCAGCACCCGCCCCGGTCGCCGAACGCCTGCACGTCCCGCCCGGCTCGGACGTCCTCTACATCGAACGTCTGCGCCGCCTGGACGGCCTTCCCCTCTCGCTCGACCTCACCTACATCCCGCTCGACATCGGCACCGCCCTGCTCGGCGCGGACCTGGAGAACACCGACGTCTTCCGCCTCCTGGAAGCCATCACCGGCCACTCCCTCGGGCACGCCGAGATCACCCTGGAGGCGGTGAACGCGGACACCCACTCCGCCGCCGTACTCGAGGCCCCGCGCGGCGCGGCCGTCCTGATGCTGGAACGCCTCACGTATCTCGACGACGGCCGCCCGGTCGACCTGGAGTTCATCCGCTTCCGCGGCGACCGCATCACGATGAGCGGCCTCCTGCACCGCTCGCTGTGACAGCGCCTCTCTGACTCCGCCCCTTTTCCCCACCCCACTCCCTGACTTGCTGGACCTTCCTGGAGACAGCCATGCCCTTGGCGCCCCAGCGGGCCGACGTGCCCGTGACCATCGACGAGTCGAAGTGCATCGACGGCTGCACCCTCTGCGTCGACATGTGCCCCCTGGACTCCCTCGCCATCGACGAGAGCAACGGCAAGGCCTACATGCACGTCGACGAGTGCTGGTACTGCGGCCCGTGCGCGGCTCGCTGTCCCACCGGAGCCGTGACGGTCAACATGCCCTATCTGCTCCGGTGAGAGGCCCGAACCCCTATGAAACGCACGGCAGTTGCCCTGGCCACGGCCGCCCTGCTGCTCCCGCTCTCCGGCTGCGGCGGCAGCGCGGAGGCCGGTAGCGGCTCCACGGTGACGATCACCGTCGGCTACCAGTCCAAGACCATCAACACGGTCACCGCGGGCACCCTCCTGCGCTCCCTCGGCTACTTCGAGAGAGACCTCGACGCCCTCCACGACGGCCACACCTACAAGGTCGACTGGCAGGACTACGCCACCGGCGCCCCCATCACCGCGCAGATGACCGCCGGGAAGATCGACATCGGCTCGATGGGCGACTTCCCGCTGCTCATCAACGCGGCCCGCGGCAAGCAGCTCGGCAAGCCGACCCGCCTGGTCTCCGTCACCGGCTACAACCTCCGCGGCGGCCTCAACACCGTCGTCACCGCACCCGACTCCACACTCACCTCCCTCACGGACCTGAAGGGCAAGAAGGTCTCCACGAGCATCGGCTCGGCCGCCGACGGCACCCTCGTACGCGCCCTCCAAGAGGCCGGCATCGACCCCGACAAGGGCATCGAGAAGCTCAACCAGCAGCCCGCGGTGGGCGCTTCGGCCCTCGCCGCCGGCAGCGTGGACGCACTCTCCCAGTTCGTCGCCTGGCCCGGCCTGCTCACCTACCAGGGCAAGGCGAAGGCCCTGTACGACGGCGCCCAGCTGAACCTCCCCACCTTCCACGGCGTCACCGCCCGCCAGGACTTCGCCCAGCAGCGCCCCGCCGTCCTGGAGGCCTTCCTCAAGGCCCAGTCCGAGGCAACGGACTACCTGAACGCCCACCCCGTCGCCGCCGCCGAGAAGGTCGCCAAGGCCACCGAACTGCCCGCCGAGGTCGTCTACCTCTACAACGGCGCCCACGGCATCGCCACCTTCGACCCGGCCGTCAAGCCCCAACTCGTCGCCGCCCTGAAGGAAGACGTCTCCGTCCTCAAGGCCGCGAAGCTGACCGGCGACGTGGACGTGGACTCCTTCGTCGACGACCAGTACGTCAAGAAGGCCCTCGGCGCGGACTACGCCACGCAACTCGCCGCGAGGCCGGCTGCCGCCGCGAGCGAGGTGTGGCCGAAGGGGGCGACGGGAGCGGCGGGTTCGACGGGCTCGACGGGTTCGACGGGTTCGACGGATTCGACGGATTCCGAGAAGACGCTCGCCTTCAAGTCCCCGGCCGAGCTGCTGAGTTACGTGGCCAAGCACCGGAACGGCATCCGCGCCGCTTACGTCCCCGACGCCACCACCGGCACCCTCTGGTTCGCCGACAAGGCGGTGTGGGTGGCTGATGGCGAGGAGTTGCTGCCGTTCGTGGCACCGGCGACCGCGCAGGCGTACATCGCCGGGCACGGGGGCGCCCGTGTCATCACGTACGCCGATGCGCTGGAGCAAGCCTCGTGAGCGGGCGTCCGAAACAGGTGGGCCGGTACGCGCTGCGGCTCGGCTCGCCGGCCGCCGCCCTCGGCATCTGGCAGCTGCTGACCAGCCTGGACGTCGATCTGTGGCTGCGCTTCTCGCAGTTCCCCACGGTCGCCGACGTGGCCCACGCCTTCGCCGACCGGGTGTCCGGCCCCGACTACTGGACCGACCTCACCGACAGCCTCACCCGCATCCTCACGGGCTTGCTGCTCGCCGCCGTCCTGGGCGTGGCCACCGGCGTGCTCGTGGCGCGCTCGCGGCTCGCCGAGGACCTGCTCGGTCCGGTCTTCGAGGTCCTGCGCCCGATCCCGGCCATCGCCCTCGTCCCCGTCGCGATCCTCCTCTTCCCCTCCAACGAACAGGGCATCGTCTTCATCACCTGCACCGCCGCCTTCTTCCCGGTCCTGGTCTCCACCCGGCACGCCGTCCGCGCCCTGACTCCCGTGTGGGAGGAGGCGGTTCGCACCATGGGCGGCAGTCGGTGGCGCGTGCTCGGCTCGGTCGTCCTGCCGGGCGCGCTGCCCGGCATCTTCGGCGGCCTGTCGGTCGGCATCGGCGTCTCGTGGATCTGCGTGATCTCCGCCGAGATGATCTCCGGCCAGTACGGCGTCGGTTACCGCACCTGGCAGGACTACACGATCGTCAACTACCCGGGCGTCTTCGTGGGCATGGTCACGATCGGCATCCTCGGCTGGCTCACGTCCACGGCGGTCGAGCTGCTGGGGCGGCGGCTTACGCGGTGGTTGCCGCGGGCGTCGTACGTGGCGGGTGGACGCCCTTCGCGGCGAGTGAGGGGCACTGGCACCGCGCCCGCGCGGGTCGCCCCCAGGAGCAACAGGAGTAGCGGGGGCAACGGGAGCAGCGGGAGCAAGGAGGACGTGTCCCATGACCAGCTCGTCTGAGGTCCGCACGGCAGGCTCTTCCGGCGGCCGTCCAGCCGACTCGTCGAGGGGTCGCCCAGCCGACTCGTCCGGTGGCCGCCCGGCAGACTCCTCCGGCACCCGCCCGGCATCCCCCCGCACCGGCGCCGCACTCGCCCTGCGCCAAGCCGCCCTCGGCCGACCGGGCGCGCCCGTGCTCGACGCCGTGGACCTCGCCGTCTCTCCCGGCGAGATCCTGACCGTCGTCGGCGCCTCCGGTTGCGGCAAGTCGACCCTGTTGCGCACGTTCGCCGGGCTGTTGTCGCCGCTCGCCGGTGAAGTCACCCAGGACGGACGTCCGTTGACGGGCCCCGCCACCGACCGTGCCCTGATCTTCCAGGAGGACGCCCTCCTGCCCTGGCGCTCCCTGCGCGCCAACGTCGAACTCCCCCTCGCCATCAAGGGGTTGCCGCGCGCCGAACGCCGCGCCCAGGCCGACTCCTGGCTCGACCGCGTCGGACTCGCCCCGCTCGCCCGGCAGTTGCCCCACCGCGTCTCGGGCGGGCAGCGCCAGCGCGCCCAACTCGCCCGTGCCCTCGCGGGCGCGCCGCGGGCCGTCCTCATGGACGAACCCTTCGGCGCCCTCGACGCCCAGACCCGGGCCGGCATGCAGGACTTGCTGGTGGAGGTGTTGGGCGGCACGGGCGCGACCGTCGTCTTCGTCACCCACGACGTGGACGAGGCGCTCTTCCTCGGCGACCGCGTGGCCCTCCTCGGCGCCGGCCGGCTGACCGCCGTACGCGAGGTGCCGCGCCCGCGCGACCGTACGGCGCACGACGACCCGGCGCGCACCGCGCTGCGGCGCGAAGTCCTCACCTCGCTCGGTACCTGACCCGGTACCCGACTCGGTTCCTGATTCGGTGCCTGACCCGGTACCTGAAAGGCCCTCCGGTGACCCCCGTGACCACTCCCCCGGTGACTCCTGTGAACACGCCCCCGGCGACTCGCGCGACCACTCCCCTGGAGATCCCCGCGCTCGCCGACGCCGAGGAACTGACCTGCGACGTCCTCGTCATCGGCGGCGGCACCGCCGGCACGATGGCCGCGCTGACCGCCGCCGAGCACGGCGCCGACGTGATCCTGCTGGAGAAGGCCCACGTCCGGCACTCCGGCGCCCTCGCCATGGGCATGGACGGCGTCAACAACGCGGTCATCCCCGGCCGCGCCGAGCCCGACGATTACGTCGCCGAGATCACCCGCGCCAACGACGGCATCGTCGACCAGTCCACCGTCCGCCAGACCGCCACCCGCGGCTTCGGCATGGTGCAGCGCCTGGAGTCGTACGGCGTGAAGTTCGAGAAGGACGAGCACGGCGAGTACGCGGTCCGCCAGGTGCACCGCTCGGGTTCGTACGTGCTGCCGATGCCGGAGGGCAAGGACGTCAAGAAGGTCCTGTACCGGCAGTTGCGGCGGCGCGAGATGCGCGAGCGGATCCGGATCGAGAACCGGGTGATGCCGGTGCGGGTGCTGACCGTCGAGGGGCGGGCCGTGGGGGCGGTCGGCTTCAACACGCGCACCGGCGCGTTCGTGGTGGTGCGCGCGGGTGCGGTGATCCTGGCCACCGGCGCCTGCGGCCGGCTCGGTCTGCCCGCCTCCGGCTACCTCTACGGCACCTACGAGAACCCGACCAACGCGGGCGACGGCTACGCGATGGCGTACCACGCGGGCGCCGAGCTCACCGGCATCGAGTGCTTCCAGATCAACCCGCTGATCAAGGACTACAACGGCCCCGCCTGCGCCTACGTCGCCAACCCGTTCGGCGGCTACCAGGTCAACCGGCACGGCGAACGCTTCGTCGACTCCGACTACTGGTCCGGCCAGATGATGGCCGAGTTCGCGGCGGAGGTGGCGTCGGACCGCGGGCCCGTGTACCTGAAGCTGAGCCACCTCCCGGAGGAGTCGATCTCCGCCCTGGAGTCGATCCTGCACTCCACCGAGCGCCCGACCCGGGGGACTTTCCACTCCGGCCGGGGCCACGACTACCGCACCCACGACGTCGAGATGCACATCTCCGAGATCGGCCTGTGCGGCGGCCACTCCGCCTCCGGCGTCCGCGTCGACGACCACGCCCGCACGACAATCCCCCGCCTGTACGCCGCCGGCGACCTGGCCTGCGTGCCGCACAACTACATGATCGGCGCGTTCGTCTTCGGCGACCTCGCGGGCGCGGACGCGTCCCAGTACGCGGCGTACGAAGGGGAGTTGCCGGCCGACCAGCTCCGCGAGGCGCACGAGCTGATCTACCGCCCGCTGGGCAACCCGGACGGCCCGCCGCAGACCCAGGTCGAGTACAAACTGCGCCGCTTCGTGAACGACTACGTGGCCCCGCCCAAGTCCGGCGCCCGACTCTCCCTGGCCCTCGAGGCGTTCGAGCGCATGCACGCCGACATCGCGGAGATGGGCGCGCGCACCCCGCACGAACTGATGCGCTGCGCCGAGGTCTCCTTCATCCGCGACTGCGCGGAGATGGCCGCGCGCGCCTCCCTGGCCCGCGCGGAATCCCGCTGGGGCCTCTACCACGACCGTCTCGACCACCCTCATCGCGACGACGCGTCCTGGTTCCACCACCTCGATCTGCACAAGTCCCCCTCTGGTGCGATGGAGTTCACGGCCCGTCCCGTGGCTCCCTACCTGGTCCCCATCGACGAGTTCACGCCCGTCGGCGGTCCCTCCCGTCACCTCGGCGAGGTCCACGCCGAGGACGTCGCCACCGCCGGCTCCCGGGACCTGGCCCCGGTCGCGACCGGTACGGGAGGCGTGGAAGGTGCGGGGGGTACAGAGGGCGCGGACCACGCCTCCACCCCGAACTCCCCCGAGCCCCGCCCCGAGGAGTCCTCCCGACGCCTCCTCGAACTGGTCGCCCTCGCCGACGAGCAGCCCGAACTCGATTCCCTGCGGCCCTACTTGACCGACCCGGCCGCCGCCGTCCGCCGCGAGGCCGTCGCCGTCCTCACCGAGACGGTCCCACCGGGCACCGGCCCCGCCCTCGCCGCGTCCCTCCGCGACACCGCCCCGGAAGTACGGGCCGCGGCCGCCGCCTCCCTGCGCGAACTCGTCGAGACACTCCCGCCCGAACCCGCCCTCCGCGACGGCCTGGTCGCCGCCCTGGCCGAGTCCGACCCGGTCGTCCGCGCCGCCTCCCTCGACGTCCTGCGCGCCCTGCACCTCGGCGACGCCGCGCTCTTCTCCGCCTCCCTCTCCGACACCGACATCCCCGTCCGCATCGAGGCCGTACGCGCCCTGGTCTCGGTCGACGCCGCCCCCGAACTGGCCCACGCCACCGACGACCCGTCCCGCGAGGTCCGCGTGACCATCGCGAAGGCGTTGGCGACGGTGACGGCGACGCGGCGGGCGCAGGTCCAGGGCGCGGACGGGGGCCACGGCACGCACGAGGCGCCCGACACTCACGTGGGTGGCGACCCCGACGAGGCCGACGTCATCCTGACCGCCCTCGCCCAACTCGCCGCCGACGCCGACCCCTTGGTCCAGGGCGCCGCCTACGGCGCACTCGGCACGACCGGCTGCCCGGCGCCTCTCGCCGCCCGCGCCGTCACCGCCCTGGCCGCCAGTGCCTGGCAGGTCAGGTCAGGCGCCGCGACCGCCCTCTCCGCCGCTGACTCCGACGTGGCCGTCCCCGCCCTCGCCAAGACCCTCGCCGACCCGAACGCCGACGTCCGCAAAGCCGCCGTGCTGGCCCTGACCCGCCACGGCGCCACCGAGGACGCCCGAGCAGCCCTCGCCACGGCCACGACGGACACCGACGCGGACGTCAGGGCGTACGCGGCACGGGCGCTGTGACGGTGCGGGGCGCTTTGCTGCGAGGCGCCCTCCGCACTGAGCCGACGCCGACCGGCCAGTCCCCTATATCCAGTCCTCCGGCTCCGGCTCCATGTCCATCTCGGGCCAGTAGTCGGCACCCGGATCGGCAGCGGTTGTCGGCGTCGCTCTTGCCGCTGCCGTCGTTTTCGGCGCCGCCGTCGATCTCGGCGCCGCCGTAGCCGCTGCCGCCGGTGTCGGGGCCGGTGTCGCCGTAGGAGCCACCTCCGGCGCGTCCCCCAGCCCCGCCAGCACCCCGATCACGCCCTCCCCGTACGTCGCCAGCTTCTTCTCGCCGACCCCGCTGATCGTGCCGAGCTGGGCTACCGACGTCGGCCAGACCGTGGCGATCTCGCGGAGGGTGGCGTCGTGGAAGATGACGTAGGCCGGGACGCCCTGTTCGCGGGCCTGTTCGGCACGCCAGGCCCGTAGCGCCTCGAAGGCCGGCTGGAGTGCCTCCGGCAGCTCCGCCGCGGCGGCCTTGGCCTTGCGGTCGCCCCGGCTGCCGGACGAGGAGCCCGACTTGGTGCCCGCCGGCTTCTTCGGCTCCTTGCGCAGCGGCACCTCCCGCTCGCGCCGCAGCACCGTTCCGCTGGCCTCGGTCAGCACCAGCGTGCCGTAGTCGCCCTCGACCGCCAGCAGTCCCTGCGCGAGCAACTGCCGTACGACGCCCCGCCACTCGGCCTCCGCGAGGTCCTCGCCGATGCCGAACACGGACAGCTGGTCGTGGTCGAACTGGATCACCTTGGCCGTGCGCTTACCCATGAGGATGTCGACGATCTGCACCGCGCCGAACTTCTGCCCCCGCTCGCGCTGCAGCCGCACCACCGTGGACAGCACCTTCTGGGCCGCGACCGTGCCGTCCCAGGTCTCCGGCGGGGTGAGGCAGGTGTCGCAGTTGCCGCAGCCGCTCGCGTCGGGGTCCTGGCCGAAGTAGGCGAGCAGTTGGCCCCGGCGGCACGCGGCCGTCTCGCACAGGGCCAGCATCGAGTCCAGGTGGGCGGCGGCGCGGCGGCGGAACGCCTCGTCGCCCTCGCTGGACTGGATCATCTTGCGCTGTTGTATGACGTCGTTGAGTCCGTAGGCCATCCAGGCCGTGGAGGGCATACCGTCACGGCCCGCGCGGCCCGTCTCCTGGTAGTAGCCCTCGACGGACTTGGGCAGGTCGAGGTGGGCGACGAAGCGGACGTCCGGCTTGTCGATGCCCATGCCGAAGGCGATCGTGGCGACGACCACGAGGCCCTCTTCGCGCAGGAAGCGGGACTGGTTCGCCGCGCGGGTGCCCGCGTCCAGACCGGCGTGGTACGGCACCGCCTCGACGCCGCTGCGGGAGAGGAACTCCGCCGTCTTCTCGACCGAGTTGCGCGAGAGGCAGTACACGATGCCCGCGTCGCCCGGGTGCTCCTCGCGCAGGAAGCTCAGCAGCTGCTTCTTGGGGTCGGCCTTGGGGACGATCCGGTACTGGATGTTGGGCCGGTCGAAGCTCGCCACGAAGTGGCGGGCCGTCGGCATGCCGAGCCGCTCGGTGATCTCCTGGTGGGTGGCGTGCGTGGCCGTCGCCGTGAGCGCGATCCGCGGGACGTCCGGCCAGCGCTCGCCCAGGACGGAGAGGGTCAGGTAGTCGGGGCGGAAGTCGTGGCCCCATGAGGAGACGCAGTGCGCCTCGTCAATCGCGAAGACCGAGATCTTGCCGCGGGAGAGCAGGTCCAGGCTGGAGTCGAGGCGCAGCCGCTCCGGCGCCATGTACAGCACGTCCAGCTCGCCGGCCAGGAACTCGGCCTCGACCACGCGCCGCTCGTCGAAGTCCTGCGTGGAGTTCATGAAGCCCGCGTTGACCCCGAGGGCCCGCAGCGCGTCCACCTGGTCCTGCATCAGCGCGATCAGCGGCGAGACCACGACGCCCGTGCCGGGTCTGACCAGGGCCGGGATCTGGTAGCACAGCGACTTGCCGCCGCCGGTCGGCATGAGGACCACGGCGTCGCCGCCGGCCACCACATGGTCGATGACCTCTTCCTGCTCGCCGCGGAAGGCCTCGTATCCGAAGACCCGGTGCAAGGTGGAGAGCGCTTCGCTCTCCGTGACCCCTGGCATCTCGCTGATCCCGCCCATCCCACGCATCGTCCCGTCCCCCGTACGTCGTCCCTCGACCACTGCGTCCACGATAGGGGCCCGGACTGACAGCCATGGAGTTATCCACAGGCTGGTGACGGTTACGGGGTGTGGTCATTCGAATGGCTCCGTCACATGGCGCGACCGATGCGGCCGGGACATGCTGCCGGTGCGGGACGGGGGAGGTCCGCCACGCCACCGAACGGACGGCGCGCCGTGCGTGCGGACGCCTCCCAAGTCAAGGAGCCCCACCATGTCCCCTCGGTCCCTGCAGGGCGCCGTCAAGGCCGCCATCGCGGTGGCGACGGCCGCGGCCTTCGCGCTGACCGCCGCCCCGGCCCACGCCGCGCCCGATGATCCCGACCCGTCCGCGTGGACCGAGCTGAGCAAGACGTACCAGGCCACCTCCAAGTACGGGTACGAGGCGTCCGCCGCGGCCGGCGGCTATGTACGCACCGACGACTGCGTCGCCGACCCGGTCGAGGGCGGCATGGGCTACCACTACCTCAACAAGGCGAACATCGGTTCGGTCGATCCGGAGAAGCCGGCGGCCCTGCTGTACTCGGAGGGGTCCAGGAACGCGTGGGCCGACGTGTCCGACTTCACCGGCGGGCGCAAGCTGGTCGCGGTGGAGTGGGTGGTGGAGGACAAGGGTCAGGACGCGCCGACCCTGTTCGGGCAGACCTTCCAGAAGGACCAGCTCCCCGGCTTCTTCACCCTCCACGCCTGGATCTACAAGCCCAACTCCGAGGGTCTGTTCGCGCCCTGGAACCCCCTGGTCGTCTGCCCGACGACCTGAGTGCTGGCTGCGCGCGAAGGGCCCCGGTTCCCTCGAAGGGAACCGGGGCCCGCCGCTCGCGTACCGCGCGTCAGCGCACGAACACTCCCGCCTGGTTGGCCAGGTCCAGGAAGTACTGCGGCGCCACACCGAGGACGAGCGTGACCGCCACGCCGACCCCGATCGTCGTCATCGTCAGCGGTGACGGCACGGCGACCGTGGGGCCGTCGGGCCGCGGCTCGCTGAAGAACATCAGCACGATGACGCGGATGTAGAAGAACGCGGCGATCGCGGACGAGATCACACCGACCACGACCAGCGGGGCCGCGCCGCCTTCCGCCGCCGCCTTGAACACGGCGAACTTCCCGGAGAAGCCCGAGGTCAGCGGGATGCCGGCGAAGGCGAGCAGGAACACCGCGAACACGGCCGCCACCAGCGGTGAACGACGGCCCAGGCCCGCCCACTTGGACAGGTGGGTCGCTTCCCCGCCCGCGTCGCGCACCAGCGTCACCACGGCGAAGGCGCCGACGGTCACGAAGGAGTACGCGCCCAGGTAGAACAGGACGGACGAGACGCCGTCGGGCGTGGTCGCGATGACACCGGCGAGGATGAAGCCCGCGTGCGCGATCGACGAGTACGCCAGCAGCCGCTTGATGTCGGTCTGGGTGATCGCCACGATCGCGCCGCCCAGCATGGTGACGATCGCGACGGCCCACATGACCGGCCGCCAGTCCCAGCGCAGGCCCGGCAGGACGACGTAGAGCAGGCGCAGCAGCGCGCCGAACGCCGCGACCTTGGTGGCCGCCGCCATGAAGCCGGTGACCGGGGTCGGCGCGCCCTGGTAGACGTCGGGCGTCCACATGTGGAACGGCACCGCGCCCACCTTGAACAGCAGGCCCATGACGATCATCGCCGCGCCGATGAGCAGCAGCGCGTCGTTGCCCATGGTGTCGGCGAGCGCCGGGTTCACGTTGGTGACCGTGCCGTCGACGACCTGGGCGATCGTCGCGTAGGACACCGAGCCCGCGTAGCCGTAGAGCAGCGCGATGCCGAACAGTGTGAACGCGGAGGCGAACGCGCCGAGCAGGAAGTACTTGACGGCGGCTTCCTGCGACAGGAGCCGGTTGCGGCGGGCCAGCGCGCACATCAGGTACAGCGGGAGCGAGAACACTTCCAGGGCGATGAAGAGGGTCAGCAGGTCGTTCGCCGAGGGGAAGACGAGCATTCCGGCGACCGCGAAGAGCAGCAGCGGGAAGACCTCGGTGGTGGTGAACCCGGCCTTGACGGCGGCCTTCTCGCTGTCGCTGCCCGGCACGGACGCGGCCTGCGCGGCGAACGAGTCGACGCGGTTTCCGTGCGCCTCCGGGTCCAGGCGCCGCTCGGCGAAGGTGAACAGGCCCACCAGGCCGACCAGCAGGATCGTGCCCTGGAGGAACAGGGCCGGTCCGTCGACGGCGATCGCGCCCATCGCCGCGATGTGCGCCTTGGTGGTGCCGTATCCGTCCGCCGCGAGCGCCACGACCGCCGCGAAGGCGGCGCAGAGCGCGACGGCGGAGACGAACACCTGGGCGTAGTAACGGGACTTGCGCGGCACGAAGGCCTCGACCAGCACGCCGACGATCGCCGCGCCGAGGATGATCAGGGTGGGCGACAGTTGCCCGTATTCGATCTTCGGCGCGTCGATCTTGGAGATCGGGTCGGCCGCGGTTGTCCACAGGCTGTGGACGGCTGCTGCGCTCACTTGGCGGCCTCCACCTCGGGCTGGGGGTCCTTCTTGTGTACGTCGGACAAGGTCGACTTCACCGCCGGGTTGACGATGTCGGTGACCGGCTTGGGATAGACGCCCAGGAAGATCAGCAGGACGATCAGGGGCGTCACGACCACGAGTTCACGCGCGCGCAGGTCCGGCATCGTGGAGACCTCCGGCTTCACCGGCCCGGTCATCGTCCGCTGGTAGAGGACGAGGACGTAGAGCGCGGCGAGGACGATGCCGAAGGTGGCGATGATGCCGATCGCCGGGTAGCGCGCGAAGGTGCCGACCAGGACCAGGAACTCGCTCACGAACGGCGCCAGGCCCGGCAGCGACAAGGTCGCCAGACCGCCGATCAGGAAGGTGCCGGCGAGCACCGGGGCGACCTTCTGCACTCCGCCGTAGTCCGCGATGAGCCGCGAGCCGCGCCGCGAGATCAGGAAGCCGGCCACCAGCATCAACGCGGCGGTGGAGATGCCGTGGTTGACCATGTACAGCGTCGCGCCCGACTGGCCCTGGCTGGTCATCGCGAAGATGCCCAGGATGATGAAGCCGAAGTGCGAGATCGACGCGTACGCCACAAGCCGCTTGATGTCCCGCTGGCCCACCGCGAGCAGCGCGCCGTAGACGATGCTGATCAGGGCGAGGACGAGGATCGCGGGCGTCGCCCACTTGCTGGCCTCCGGGAACAGCTGGAGGCAGTAGCGGAGCATCGCGAAGGTGCCCACCTTGTCGACGACCGCCGTGATGAGGACGGCGACCGGGGCGGTGGCCTCCCCCATCGCGTTGGGCAGCCAGGTGTGCAGCGGCCACAGCGGCGCCTTCACCGCGAAGGCGAAGAAGAAGCCGAGGAACAGCCAGCGTTCGGTGCTCGTCGCCATGTGCAGCGAGCCGTTCGCGCGGGCCTCGGCGATCTGCTGGAGGCTGAAGTTCCCGGCGACCACGTAGAGGCCGATCACCGCGGCCAGCATGATCAGACCGCCGACCAGGTTGTAGAGCAGGAACTTCACGGCCGCGTACGACCGTTGCGTCGACGCGGCCTCCTCGCCGTGCTCGTGGGCACGGTCCCCGAAGCCACCGATGAGGAAGTACATCGGGATCAGCATGGCTTCGAAGAAGATGTAGAAGAGGAAGACGTCGGTGGCCTCGAAGGAGATGATCACCATCGCCTCGACGGCCAGGATCAGCGCGAAGAAGCCCTGGGTGGGCCGCCACCGCTTGTTGCCGGTCTCCAGCGGGTCGGCGTCGTGCCAGCCCGCGAGGATGATGAACGGGATCAGCAGCGCGGTCAGCGCGAGCAGCGCCACCCCGATGCCGTCCACGCCCAGCTCGTAGCGGACCCCGAAGTCCTTGATCCAGGCGTGGGATTCGGTGAGCTGGTAGCGGTCGCCGTCCGGGTCGAAGCGGACCAGGACGACGATCGCGAGCGCGAGCGTGGCGAGCGACACCACCAGCGCGAGCCACTTGGCGGCGGTGCGCCGCGCGGCCGGCACGGCCGCCGTGGCGATCGCCCCGATCGCGGGGAGCACCGCCGTCGCTGTCAGGAGGGGAAAGGACATCGGTATCAGACCGCCCTCATCAGCAGGGTCGCGGCGACGAGGATGGCCGCACCGCCGAACATCGAGACCGCGTACGACCGCGCATAGCCGTTCTGCAGCTTGCGCAGCCTTCCGGAGAGGCCGCCCATCGAGGCCGCCGTGCCGTTGACGACCCCGTCGACCAGCGTGTGGTCGACGTAGACCAGGGAGCGGGAGAGGTGCTCGCCGCCGCGCACCAGGACCACGTGGTTGAAGTCGTCCTGGAGCAGGTCGCGGCGGGCGGCCCGGGTGAGCAGCGACCCGCGCGGGGCGACGGCCGGGACCGACCGACGGCCGTACTGCGCCCAGGCGATGCCCACGCCGATCACCAGGACCACCATCGTGGCCAGGGTGACCGTCAGGGCGCTGACCGGTGAGTCTCCGTGCTCGTGCCCGGTGATGGGCTCCAGCCAGTGCAGGAAGCGGTCGCCGATGCCGAAGATGCCGCCGGCGAAGACCGATCCGAAGGCCAGCACGATCATCGGGATCGTCATCGTCTTCGGGGACTCGTGCGGGTGCGGCTCGTTGCCGTTCTCGTCGGGCTGCCAGCGCTTCTCGCCGAAGAAGGTCATCAGCATCACGCGCGTCATGTAGTACGCCGTGATGGCCGCGCCCAGCAGGGCCGCGCCGCCGAGGATCCAGCCCTCGGTGCCGCCCTTGGCGAACGCCGCCTCGATGATCTTGTCCTTGGAGAAGAAGCCGGACAGACCCGGGAAGCCGATGATGGCGAGGTAGCCGAGGCCGAAGGTGACGAAGGTGATCGGCATGTACTTCCGGAGGCCGCCGTACTTCCTCATGTCGACCTCGTCGTTCATGCCGTGCATGACCGAACCGGCGCCGAGGAAGAGCCCGGCCTTGAAGAAGCCGTGCGTCACCAGGTGCATGATCGCGAAGACGTAGCCGATGGGGCCGAGGCCCGCGGCGAGGATCATGTAGCCGATCTGCGACATCGTCGAGCCCGCGAGGGCCTTCTTGATGTCGTCCTTCGCGCAACCGACGATCGCACCGAACAGGAGCGTGACGGCACCGACCACGGTGACGACGAGCTGCGCGTCGGGCGCGGCGTTGAAGATCGCTCCGGAGCGGACGATCAGGTAGACGCCCGCGGTCACCATCGTCGCCGCGTGGATGAGGGCGGAGACCGGGGTCGGGCCCTCCATCGCGTCGCCGAGCCAGGACTGCAGCGGCACCTGGGCGGACTTGCCGCAGGCGGCCAGCAGCAGCATCAGGGCGATGCCGGTGAGCTTGCCCTCCGAGGTGTCACCGACGCTGTCGAGCACCGGCCCGAAGGCGAAGGTCCCGAACGTCGTGAACATCAGCATGATGGCGATCGACAGGCCCATGTCGCCGACGCGGTTGACCAGGAAGGCCTTCTTCGCCGCGGTCGCCGCGCTGGGCTTGTGCTGCCAGAAGCCGATCAGCAGGTAGGACGCCAGACCGACGCCTTCCCAGCCGACGTACAGGAGCAGGTAGTTGTCGGCGAGGACCAGGATCAGCATCGCCGCGAGGAACAGGTTCAGATAGCCGAAGAAGCGGCGGCGGCGCTCGTCGTGCTCCATGTACCCGATCGAGTACAGGTGGATCAGCGAGCCGACGCCCGTGATCAGCAGGACGAACGTCATCGACAGCTGGTCGAGGCGGAACGCGACGTCCGCCTGGAAGCCCTCGACCGGGACCCAGGTCCACAGGTGCTGGAGCAGGGTCCGGTGTTCGGCGTCCTTGCCGAGCAGGTCGGCGAAGAGCACGACGCCGATCACGAAGGAGGCGGCCGCCAGTGCCGTGCCGATCCAGTGGCCGACGGCGTCGAGACGCCGGCCACCGCACAGCAGTACGGCCGCTCCGAGCAGTGGCGCCGCCACCAGCAGCGCAATCAGGTTCTCCACGATTCAGCGACCCCTCAGAGCTTCATCAGGCTGGCGTCGTCGACCGAGGCCGAGTGGCGGGAACGGAACAGGGACACGATGATCGCGAGCCCGACCACGACCTCCGCGGCGGCGACGACCATCGTGAAGAAGGCGATGATCTGGCCGTCGAGATTGCCGTGCATGCGGGAGAAGGTGACGAACGCGAGGTTGCAGGCGTTCAGCATCAGCTCGATGCACATGAACACGACGATCGCGTTGCGTCTGATCAGCACACCGCTCGCGCCGATCGTGAACAACAGGGCGGACAGGTACAGGTAGTTGACCGGGTTCACTTCGACGCCTCCTCGGTCCGATGGAAGTGCGCCGGCTCGACCTCGGTCCGCTCCAGCCGCTCCTCGGAGCGCTGCTCGATGGCCTTGAGGTCGTTGAGCGCCTCGGCGGACACGTCACGGATCTGACCGCGCTCGCGCAGCGTCTTGTTGACGGTGAGCTCGGACGGGGTGCCGTCGGGCAGCAGGCCCGCGATGTCCACGGCGTTGTGCCGCGCGTACACACCGGGCGCCGGCAGCGGCGGCAGGTGGTTGCCGCGCACGCGCTCCTCGGACAGCTCCCGCTGGGTCTTGGCGCGCTCGGTGCGCTCCCGGTGGGTGAGCACCATGGCGCCGACGGCGGCCGTGATCAGCAGGGCGCCGGTGATCTCGAAGGCGAAGACGTACTTGGTGAAGATGAATTTCGCGAGGCCCTCCACGTTGCCGTTCGCGTTCGCCTGGCCGAGGCCGTTGAACTCCGTGAGGGACGCGTTGCCGATGCCGGCGATCAGCAGGATGCCGAAGCCGAGACCGCACAGAAGGGCCAGCCAGCGCTGGCCCTTGATGGTCTCCGTCAGGGAGTCGGCGGCCGTGACGCCGACCAGCATCACCACGAAGAGGAACAGCATCATGATCGCGCCCGTGTAGACGACGATCTGCACGATCCCCAGGAAGTAGGCCCCGTTGGCGAGGTAGAACACCGCCAGGATGATCATGGTCCCGGCGAGCGAGAGCGCGCTGTGCACCGACTTCTTCATGAGGACGGTGGCCAGGGCGCCGATCACCGCGACCGTGCCGAGGACCCAGAACTGGAACGCCTCGCCGGTGGAGGTGGAGTAGGCGGCGAGTTGCGCGGTGGAGTGGGCGGCGAGCTGGGCGCTCATGCGTCCACCTCCTCGTCCGTCGGCTTCTCGCCCTTGGAGACGGCCACTTGGCGCTCGGTGCCGGGCGCTGCCTCCGTGACCAGACCCCGGTAGTAGTCCTGCTCGTCCGTCCCCGGGAAGATCGAGTGCGGGCTGTCGACCATGCCCTCTTCGAGGCCGGCCAGCAGCTGTTCCTTGGTGTAGATGAGGTTGGCGCGGCTGCTGTCGGCCAGCTCGAACTCGTTCGTCATCGTGAGCGCGCGCGTGGGGCACGCCTCGATGCACAGGCCGCACAGGATGCAGCGGGCGTAGTTGATCTGGTAGACGCGGCCGTACCGCTCGCCCGGCGAGTAGCGCTCCTCGTCCGTGTTGTCCGCGCCCTCGACGTAGATCGCGTCGGCGGGGCAGGCCCAGGCGCACAGCTCGCAGCCGACGCACTTCTCCAGGCCGTCCGGATGGCGGTTGAGCTGGTGCCGTCCGTGGAAGCGGGGAGCGGTGGTCTTCTGCTGCTCCGGGTACTGCTCGGTCAGCCGCTTCTTGAACATGGCCTTGAAGGTCACGCCGAAGCCGGCCACGGGGTTCTGGAAACCGGGCTTGGTCTCCTTGGGTTCCTCAGCCATCGGACGCCTCCTTTCCATCCGTAGGTCCGTCACTGGCAGTATCCGACCCGCCACTGACAATGAGCTCCCGCTCCCGTCGCGGGCTGCGCCTGGGCACCGGCGGCAACTCCTGTCCGGGCAGCGGCGGCACGGGGAATCCGCCCGCCATCGCGTCGAATCCGGCGGGTTCCGCCGCAGACGCCTCGGCCGTCTGCGCCTTCTCGCGGAACATGTCCACGACGAAGGACAGAAGCAGCAGGGCGAGGACGCCGCCGCCGATGTAGAGGGCGATGTCGGCGAAGTCGTAGTTCTCGTTGCGCAGCGCCCGCACGGTCGCGACCAGCATCAGCCAGACCACGGAGACCGGGATGAGGACCTTCCAGCCGAGCTTCATCAACTGGTCGTAGCGCACGCGCGGGAGCGTGCCGCGCAGCCAGATGAAGAAGAACAGCAGCAGCTGGACCTTGATCACGAACCAGAGCATCGGCCACCAGCCGTGGTTCGCGCCCTCCCAGAAGGTGCTGATCGGCCAGGGGGCCCGCCAGCCGCCGAGGAAGAGCGTGGTCGACACCGCCGAGACCGTCACCATGTTCACGTACTCGGCGAGCATGAACAGCGCGAACTTGATGGACGAGTACTCGGTGTTGAAGCCGCCGACCAGGTCGCCCTCGGACTCGGGCATGTCGAAGGGGGCACGGTTGGTCTCGCCGACCATCGTGATGATGTAGAGGATGAAGGAGACCGGCAGCAGGACGATGTACCAGCGGTCGTGCTGCTGTTCGACGATCGTCGACGTCGACATCGACCCGGAGTAGAGGAACACCGAGGCGAACGCGGCGCCCATCGCGATCTCGTAGGAGATCATCTGCGCGCAGGACCGCAGACCGCCCAGGAGCGGATACGTGGATCCGGAACTCCAGCCCGCGAGCACGATGCCGTAGATGCCGACCGAGGCGACCGCGAGGATGTAGAGCATCGCGATCGGCAGGTCGGTGAGCTGCATCGTGGTGCGGTGGCCGAAGATCGAGACCTCGTTGCCGGACGGGCCGAAGGGGATCACCGCGATCGCCATGAAGGCCGGGATGGCCGCGATGATCGGCGCGAGGACGTAGACCACCTTGTCCGCGCGCTTGACGATGAGGTCTTCCTTGAGCATCAGCTTCACGCCGTCGGCGAGCGACTGGAGCATGCCCCAGGGGCCGTGCCGGTTGGGGCCGATGCGCAGCTGCATCCAGGCGACGACCTTGCGCTCCCAGACGATCGAGAACAGCACGGTGATCATCAGGAACGCGAAGCAGAAGACGGCCTTGACGACGACCAGCCACCAGGGGTCGCGGCCGAACAGCGAGAGGTCTTCGGCGGCGAGGTACTGGCTCACGCCGTACGAGCTCATGCCGTGGGGGCTCATGACTCCACCTCCTTGGGGGCCTCGCCGACGGACGTCGCCGGGCCGATGCGGACGAGGGAGCCGGGACGCGCCCCGGTGTCGGAGGCGACGCCCCCGCCGACGGAGTTCAGCGGGAGCCAGACCACCCGGTCGGGCATCTCCGTGACGCGCAGCGGGAGTTCGACGGCTCCGGCGGGTCCGGTCACGGCGAGGGTGTCGCCGTCCTTGACGCCGGCCTCGGCGGCCGTGGCGAGCGACACGCGCGCGTGGGCGGCGTGCCGCGTTCCGGCGAGCGCCTCGTCGCCCTGCTGGAGAACACCCTGGTCGAGCAGCAGCCGGTGCCCGGCCAGTACGGCCTCCCCGGCGGCGGGCCGCGGCAACTGGGCCGCGGTCTCCAGGGGTTCGGTGGCCCGCGGCCCGTCCCAGGCGCCGAGCCGGTCGATCTCGGCGCGCACGGTCCGCAGGTCGGGCAGACCCAGGTGTACGTCCATGGCGTCGGCCAGCATCTGAAGCACGCGCGCGTCGGTGGGCGAGAGGTGGCGGGTCAGCTGCTCGGGCTTGAGCGCGGCCTCGAAGAACCGCACCCGGCCCTCCCAGTTGAGGAAGGTGCCGGCCTTCTCGGCGACCGCGGCCACCGGAAGGACGACATCGGCCCGCTCGCTGACCTCGCTGGGACGCAGTTCCAGCGAGACCAGGAACCCGACCTCGTCCAGCGCGGCACGCGCGCGTGCCGGGTCGGGCAGGTCGGCGACCTCCACGCCGGCGACCAGCAGGGCCTGCAGTTCGCCCGCGGCGGCGGCCTCGATCATCTGGCCCGTGTCGCGGCCGTAGCGGTGCGGGAGTTCGGCGAGTCCCCAGACCGCGGCGACCTCCTCACGCGCGCGTGGGTCGGTGGCCGGGCGTCCGCCCGGCAGCAGCGTCGGCAGCGCGCCCGCCTCCACGGCGCCGCGCTCGCCGGCCCGGCGCGGGATCCACACCAGCCGGGCGCCGGTCGCGGACGCGGCCCGTACGGCGGCGGTGAGCCCGCCCGCGACGGCGGCCAGCCGCTCGCCGACGACGATGACCGCGCCGTCGGCGCGCAGCGCCTCCGCGGCCCGCGCGCCGGGCTCGTCCAGTCCGACGCCGCTCGTGAGCGCGTCCAGCCAGGCGGTCTCGGTGCCCGGAGCCGCCGGCAGCAGCGTGCCGCCGGCCTTCTCCAGCCCGCGCGTGGCGTGCGTGGCCAGCGAGAAGACCTTCTGGCCGTGCTTGCGCCAGGCCTTGCGCAGCCGCAGGAAGACGCCGGGCGCCTCCTCCTCGGCCTCGAAGCCGAGCAGCAGGACGGCGGGCGCCTTCTCCAGGAAGGTGTTCGTGACGCCCGTACCGTCGAGGTCACGGCCGCGTCCGGCGACCTGGGCCGCCAGGAAGTCGGCCTCCTCGCCGCCGTGCACGCGCGCGCGGAAGTCGACGTCGTTCGTGTCGAGCGCCACGCGCGCGAACTTGCTGTACGCGTAGGCGTCCTCGATGGTGAGCCGGCCGCCGGTCAGCACGCCGGTCCGGCCGCGCGAGGCCAGCAGCCCCTGGGCGGCGATCTCCAGCGCCTCCGGCCAGGAGGCCGGGACCAGTTCACCCTCGGGGTTGCGCACCAGCGGCGTCTGCAGCCGGTCGCGCTGCTGTGCGTACCGGAAGCCGAACCGCCCCTTGTCGCAGATCCACTCCTCGTTGACCTCGGGCTCGTTGGCCGCCAGGCGCCGCATGACCTTGCCGCGCCGGTGGTCGGTGCGGGTGGCGCAGCCGCCGGCGCAGTGCTCGCACACGGACGGCGAGGACACCAGGTCGAAGGGGCGGGAGCGGAATCGGTACGCCGCCGAGGTCAGCGCGCCGACCGGGCAGATCTGGATGGTGTTGCCGGAGAAGTACGACTCGAAGGGGTCGCCCTCGCCGGTGCCGACCTGCTGCAGCGCACCGCGCTCCAGCAGCTCGATCATCGGGTCGCCCGCGACCTGGTTGGAGAAGCGGGTGCAGCGGGCGCACAGCACGCACCGCTCGCGGTCGAGCAGCACCTGCGTCGAGATCGGCATCGGCTTCTCGTACGTCCGCTTCTTTCCTTCGAAGCGGGAGTCGGCCTGGCCGTGCGACATCGCCTGGTTCTGCAGCGGGCACTCGCCGCCCTTGTCGCAGACCGGGCAGTCCAGCGGGTGGTTGATGAGCAGCAGCTCCATCACACCGTGCTGGGCCTTCTCGGCGACGGGCGAGCTGAGTTGGGTCTTCACGACCATGCCGTCCGTGCACGTGATCGTGCAGGACGCCATCGGCTTGCGCTGGCCCTCGACCTCGACGATGCACTGGCGGCAGGCGCCGACGGGGTCGAGGAGGGGGTGGTCGCAGAACCGGGGGATCTCGATGCCGAGCTGTTCGGCGGCCCGGATCACCAGGGTGCCCTTGGGCACGCTGATCTCGGCGCCGTCGATCGTCAGGGAGACGAGGTCCTCCGGCGGGACCGCCGCTTCTCCCCCTCCCGAGGGAGCGTTGGTGGTCACGGTCATGCGTTCACCTCCGTGCGGTCGGCCCAGGCCGTCGATTTGGCCGGGTCGAAGGGGCAGCCGCGGCCCGTGATGTGCTGCTCGTACTCCTCGCGGAAGTACTTGAGCGAGGAGAAGATCGGCGAGGCGGCACCGTCGCCGAGGGCGCAGAACGACTTGCCGTTGATGTTGTCGGCGATGTCGTTGAGCTTGTCGAGGTCGGACATGACGCCCATGCCGGCCTCGATGTCACGCAGCAACTGCACGAGCCAGTACGTGCCTTCGCGGCACGGGGTGCACTTGCCGCAGGACTCGTGGGCGTAGAACTCGGTCCAGCGGGTGACGGCGCGGACCACGCAGGTCGTCTCGTCGAAGCACTGCAGGGCCTTGGTGCCGAGCATGGATCCGGCGGCGCCGACGCCCTCGTAGTCGAGGGGCACGTCGAGGTGTTCGTCGGTGAACATCGGCGTCGAAGAACCGCCCGGCGTCCAGAATTTGAGCCGGTGCCCGGCCCGCATCCCGCCGCTCATTTCAAGGAGCTGGCGGAGTGTGATGCCGAGCGGCGCCTCGTACTGGCCGGGGCTGGTGACATGACCGCTGAGCGAGTAGAGCGTGAAGCCCGGGGACTTCTCGCTGCCCATCGAGCGGAACCATTCTTTGCCCCGATTGAGAATCGCGGGAACCGACGCGATCGACTCGACGTTGTTCACAACAGTCGGGCACGCATAGAGGCCCGCCACCGCAGGAAAGGGGGGACGCAGCCGCGGTTGACCACGACGGCCTTCGAGCGAGTCGAGCAGTGCGGTCTCTTCACCGCAGATGTACGCGCCGGCGCCCGCGTGCACGGTGAGCTGGAGATCGAGGCCGCTACCGAGGATGTTCTCGCCCAGGTAGCCGGCCGCATAGGCCTCGCGCACGGCTTCGTGCAACCGCCGCAACACGGGGACGACTTCACCACGCAGATAGATGAAGGCATGCGACGACCTGATGGCATAACACGCGATGACAATGCCCTCGATGAGGCTATGCGGGTTCGCGAAGAGGAGCGGGATGTCCTTACAGGTCCCGGGCTCCGATTCGTCGGCGTTGACAACTAGATAGTGCGGCTTTCCATCCCCTTGGGGAATGAACTGCCATTTCATTCCCGTAGGGAATCCCGCACCGCCGCGGCCCCGTAGTCCGGACTCCTTCACATACGCGATCAGGTCGTCCGGCGACATGGCCAGCGCCTTGCGAAGACCCTCGTATCCCTCGTGCCTTCGGTAGACGTCCAGCGACCAGGACTTGTCCTCGTCCCAGAAGGCCGACAGCACGGGTGCGAGCAGTTTCTCGGGGCTGGTGTCTTTCAGTTCGGGTGCCAAGGTCATCACTCCCCCTCCTCGGCGGCGGGCCCGGCCGGATGGGCCGGGTCGGAGGCCGACGTGTCCTGTGGCGCATCGTGTGAACTGAGGTGCTCCGACGGCGACGGGTCGTGCGCCGCCGCGTCCTGCGGCTCGTCCTGCGGCCGGCCGGCACGCGGGTGCACCACGCGCGCAGGTGCGGCCTCTCCCCTGGCCAGGCGGAGGCCCACCAACGAGGCGGGGCCCGCGCCACCGCTCTCCTCGACGGCCCCGGGCCGCTCGTCGGGGAAGCCGGCCAGGATGCGGGCGGTGTCCTTGAAGGTGCACAGGCGCGCCCCGCGCGTGGGCCGGACGTCCGCTCCCGCGCGCAGGTCGTCGACGAGGCGCTTGGCGCTGGCCGGGGTCTGGTTGTCGAAGAACTCCCAGTTGACCATCACCACCGGCGCGAAGTCGCAGGCCGCGTTGCACTCGATGTGCTCCAGGGTGACCTTGCCGTCGCCGGTGGTCTCGCCGTTGCCGACACCGAGGTGCTCCTGGAGCTCCTCGAAGATCGCGTCGCCGCCCATCACCGCGCACAGGGTGTTGGTGCAGACGCCGACCTGGTAGTCGCCGCTCGGCTTGCGCCGGTACATGGTGTAGAAGGTCACGACCGCGGCGACCTCGGCCGTCGTCAGGTCCAGCAGTTGCGCGCAGAACTGCTGTCCCGTGCGCGTGACATGACCCTCCTCCGCCTGCACGAGGTGCAGCAACGGCAGGAGCGCGGAGCGGGAGTCCGGGTAGCGGGCGATGATCTCCCGCCCGTCGGCCTCCAGCCGGGCTCGGACGTCGTCCGGGTAGGCGGGCGCGGGCAGTTCGGGCATGCCCAGGCTGACGCTCTGCTCCGAGGAACTGGTGGTCACCGGTCGACGCCTCCCATCACGGGGTCGATGGAGGCGACAGCGACGATGACGTCGGCGACCTGGCCGCCCTCGCACATCGCCGCCATGGCCTGCAGGTTGGTGAAGGACGGGTCCCGGAAGTGGACCCGGTAGGGGCGGGTGCCTCCGTCGGACACGGCATGCACCCCGAGTTCGCCCTTGGGCGACTCGACGGCCGCGTACGCCTGTCCCGGCGGGACGCGGAAGCCCTCGGTGACCAGCTTGAAGTGGTGGATCAGGGCCTCCATGGAGGTGCCCATGATCTGCTTGATGTGGTCGAGGGAGTTGCCCAGTCCGTCCGGTCCCAGGGCGAGTTGGGCCGGCCAGGCGATCTTCTTGTCGCCGACCATGACCGGGCCGGGCTGCAGCCGGTCCAGGCACTGCTCGACGATCGCGAGCGACTGGCGCATCTCCTCCAGGCGGATGAGGAAGCGCCCGTAGGAGTCGCAGGTGTCGGCGGTCGGGATCTCGAAGTCGTAGGTCTCGTAGTCGCAGTAGGGCTGCGACTTGCGCAGGTCGTGCGGCAGACCGGTGGAGCGCAGGATCGGGCCGGTGGCGCCGAGGGCCATGCAGCCGGCCAGGTCGAGGTAACCGACGTCCTGCATACGGGCCTTGAAGATGGGGTTCCCGGTGGCGAGCTTGTCGTACTCGGGGAGGTTCTTCTTCATCTTCTTCACGAACTCGCGGATCTGGTCCACCGCGCCGGGCGGCAGGTCCTGGGCGAGTCCGCCGGGGCGGATGTACGCGTGGTTCATCCGCAGGCCCGTGATGAGCTCGTAGATGTCGAGAATCATTTCACGATCGCGGAATCCGTAGATCATGATCGTGGTGGCGCCGAGTTCCATACCGCCGGTGGCGATGCACACCAGGTGCGAGGACATCCGGTTCAGCTCCATCAGGAGCACCCGGATGATCTTGGCCCGCTCGGTGATCTGGTCCTCGATGCCGAGGAGCTTCTCGACGGCGAGACAGTAGGCGGTCTCGTTGAAGAAGGACGTCAGGTAGTCCATGCGCGTCACGAACGTGGTGCCCTGCGTCCACGTGCGGTACTCGAGGTTCTTCTCGATGCCGGTGTGCAGGTAGCCGATGCCGCAGCGGGCCTCGGTGACCGTCTCGCCCTCGATCTCCAGGATCAGGCGGAGCACTCCGTGGGTGGACGGGTGCTGGGGACCCATGTTGACGACGATGCGCTCGTCGTCGGCGCGGGCGGCGGACTGGACGACCTCGTCCCAGTCGCCACCGGTGACCGTATATACGGTGCCCTCGGTGGTCTCGCGGGCCGAGGCGGCGGCGGCCGCGGATGGGGACTGTGTGCTCACGAGTACGACCTCCGCTGGTCCGGAGCCGGGATCTGGGCGCCCTTGTACTCGACGGGGATGCCGCCGAGGGGGTAGTCCTTGCGCTGCGGATGGCCCTGCCAGTCGTCCGGCATCATGATCCGGGTCAGCGCCGGGTGACCGTCGAAGACGATTCCGAAGAAGTCGTAGGTCTCGCGCTCGTGCCAGTCGTTGGTCGGATAGACCGAGACCAGCGACGGGATGTGCGGATCGCTGTCGGGGGCGCTGACTTCGAGGCGGATCAGCCGGTTGTGGGTGATCGAGCGCAGGTGGTAGACGGCGTGCAGCTCGCGGCCCTTGTCGTGGAGATAGTGGACCGCGCTCACCCCCGTGCAGAGCTCGAAGCGCAGGGCCGGGTCGTCGCGCAGGGTCTGGGCGACGCGCAGCAGGTGCTCGCGCTCGATGTGGAAGGTGAGTTCGCCGCGGTCGACGACCGTCTTGTCGATCGCGTTGTCGGGCAGCAGGCCCTGTTCCTCCAGGGCGCCCTCCAACTCGTCGGCGACCTCGTCGAACCAGCCGCCGTAAGGGCGGTTGGACGCTCCCGGGAGGCGGACCGAGCGGACCAGGCCGCCGTAACCGGAGGTGTCGCCGCCGTTGTTGGCGCCGAACATGCCGCGCTGGACGCGGATCTCCTCACCGCCCTGGCCGCGTTGGCCGGGAAGGTTGTCGGCGGCGATGTCCTTCTCGGGGTTCACGCCGTTCGACGCACCGTTCGCACCGCCGGTGCCGTTCGCGTCGCTCACCGCAGCAGCCCCTTCATCTCGATCGTGGGCAGGGCCTTGAGCGCCGCTTCCTCGGCCTCGCGGGCCGCCTCCTCGGCGTTCACGCCGAGCTTGGAGGTCTGGATCTTCTGATGCAGCTTGAGGATGGCGTCCATCAGCATCTCGGGCCGTGGCGGGCAGCCCGGGAGATAGATGTCGACCGGCACGATGTGGTCGACGCCCTGGACGATCGCGTAGTTGTTGAACATGCCGCCCGACGAGGCGCACACCCCCATGGAGATGACCCACTTGGGGTTCGGCATCTGGTCGTAGACCTGCCGCAGCACGGGCGCCATCTTCTGGCTGACCCGGCCCGCGACGATCATCAGGTCCGCCTGGCGGGGCGAACCGCGGAAGACCTCCATGCCGAAGCGCGCCAGGTCGTAGCGGCCGGCGCCGGTGGTCATCATCTCGATGGCACAGCAGGCGAGGCCGAACGTGGCCGGGAAGACGGACGACTTGCGCACCCAGCCCGCGGCCTGCTCGACGGTGGTCAACAGGAAGCCGCTCGGCAGCTTTTCTTCGAGTCCCATGTTTTAAAGGCCCCTCAGTCCCATTCCAGGCCGCCGCGCCGCCATACGTACGCGTACGCGACGAAGACGGTGAGCACGAAGAGCAGCATCTCCACGAGCCCGAAGATCCCCAGGGAGTCGAAGGTGACGGCCCAGGGGTAGAGGAAGACGATCTCGATGTCGAAGACGATGAAGAGCATCGCCGTCAGGTAGTACTTGATGGGGAAACGCCCGCCGCCGGCCGGCGTGGGGGTCGGCTCGATCCCGCACTCGTAGGCCTCGAGCTTGGCCCGGTTGTACCGCTTCGGACCGATCAGCGTGGCCATGACCACGGAGAAGATCGCAAAGCCTGCCCCGAGGGCTCCCAGTACGAGGATGGGCGCATACGCGTTCACCGCTCCTCGCTCCTCTCAGTCGGCACTGACTGCTGGCGATGGCACCGGGCCCGCTGCTGCCCCACCGGATCCCCGAACACCTCGCGTCCCAGCGAAGATCGAGAACATGTGAAGCAGGTCACAAGCCCAACTGCCTCGCATCTTATGCCCGGCGCTCTGTGATCTGCGACACGGGGTATTGCACAAGCTTTGTGATCTCCACCACCTGACGAAGGATCATGAAGTCGGATGGCCGGTGATCTTCGCACGTGAAGCGTCCGAGTGATCACCAGAGGTGACATTTGCGCTCGTCGGCGCAGTTCGGACGAGGTGTCTCCATATCAAGAGACTTCCCTTGCATGCAAATTGGTGCTGGACGGGGTGCCTTGCTAGAGGACGGCATTCACACATCGGAGGGAGTCGCACGGCGCGATGTGGACACGTGCACACATTCACGAGCGAGTGAGGACCGAGGCACGCGCATGACGCAGCCGCCGCTGTGACCGTTGCGTGACCTCCGCCACATCCATGAGAGGCGTCTGAGAGCGGGGCTTGGCCACTTGTCTCAACCGGTGGTAGGTCAAGGGCAATTCGGGCGTAACGACGAAAGGGCGTGATCACGGGCCGATCGGGCTCTGCCCGCAATGTCCGTTACGGCGTCAATAAAGAACGCCACGCCCGGGATTGTGGGGACCCATTGAGTAAATGTGGCGCACCACACGTTTCTTGAAGGTATGGAGGAGCCCCTGATACCGGTTGGACTCATGTCCCACACCGCTCACATACGCAGCCACCGGAAACCCCGCCGCAACGCGACGAGTTCGATCGCGGTGCGTGCCGGAGTCGCCGGTGGCGTACTCAGTCTGGCAGCGGCGGGCGCGTCGGCCTCGGCGAGCGCCGCCGAGCCGGTGACCCAGACCCTCGAACTGCCCACCCTGACCGCCGACCTGTCCACTCAGGTCGCCCAGTCCGCGGATGCCACGCAGCAGACAGCCGCGAACTACCAGTTGCGTGCCGAGCGTGACGCGGCCGCCGCAAAGGCCGCGAAGCAGGCCAAGGTCGACCTCGCGGACGCCAAGAAGAAGGCGGAGGCCAAGAAGAAGGCGGAAGCGGCCCGCAAGGCCGCCGCTGAGGAGGCAGCCAGCCGCAGCACCCAGCGGACCACGCTCGCCGCTTCAACTCCCTCGACCACCACGACGAGTTCGTCGACGGCGACCGGTTCGGCGGCCACCATCGTCAACTTCGTCAAGGCACAGGTCGGCAAGGCGTACGTGTCCGGCGCGACCGGTTCGTCCGCCTATGACTGCTCCGGTCTGGTGCAGACGGCCTTCAAGCAGGTGGGCATCAGCCTGCCGCGCGTCTCGCAGGACCAGTCGACGGCCGGCACCCAGGTGTCGCTGAGCAACCTTCAGCCGGGCGACATCCTGTACTGGGGCAGCGCGGGCAGCGCGTACCACGTGGCGGTGTACGTCGGTGGCGGCATGTTCGTCGGCGCGCAGAACTCCTCGACGGGTGTCGTCGAGCGGCCGCTGTCGTACGACCCGCCGACCGGCGCGGTGCGGGTGCTCTGAACCTCGGAGCATCCGGACAGCTTGTGAGGGCCGCAGCCGCTCGGGGGCAGCGGCCCTCCCGGCGTCCGCCCGCCGGTCGCCGGTGCGGGACGTCCGTGAGTGTGGCCGGTGTTCTCCTGCGGCTGTCGGGCGCGTTCTGTTGTCATGGCTCCTGGGGGGCGGGAAGAGGCTCCCAAGGCCCGTAGGGCCCTCTCCTGCCCCGCCACAGCGTCCTCACACGACAGGAGAGACAGCCATGCCCAGTGTGTTCGTCCAGGGGAAGCCCGTCGACTCGTATCCGCCGCTCGCGCCCGAGGCCCGGCGCGGGTCGGTGCGGCGCATCACCGAGGTCGGCGAAGAGGTGCTGCACAAGCCCTGCCGGGACATCACCGAGTTCGGACCCGACCTCGCCGCGCTGATCGACGACATGTTCCTCACCATGTACGTCGCCGAGGGAGCCGGCCTTGCGGCGAACCAGGTCGGCGTCGATCTGCGGTTGTTCGTCTACGACTGCCTCGACGACGACGGGGTCCGGCACGTCGGGCACATCGTCAACCCGGTCCTCGAAGCCCTCGACCCGACCGGACGCCGGCTGCTCGACGACAACGAGGGGTGCCTGTCCGTGCCGGGCGCCGTCATGGAACTGCCCCGCCCGGACCTGGCCGTGGTGCGCGGCCTCGACAAGGACGGCGAGCCGATCGTCGTCGAGGGCACGGGGTACTTCGCCCGCTGCCTCGCCCACGAGACCGACCACGTCAACGGCCACGTCTACCTGGACCGGCTCTCCAAGCGCCAACGCCGGGACGCGCTACGGCAGGTGGAAGAACACCGCGACGAGGTGTACGCCCGCCGGGCCGCCAACATCGAGGCGCTCCACAGCTGACCGGCCGACAGCCCTCAGTTCTTGAGCAGGGCGATGAAAGCGATCAGGAGCCCGACGATCGCCGCCAGTTCGGAGGCCACGGTGAGCATCGGCCGCCGTGGCTCTCCGGATCCGGCACCCGGATCCCGCCGACGGGGCTCCTGTCGGGTCGGGTCCGGAAGGACGGGCCCCCGACGAGCCGGATCCTGACCGGCGTTCAGACGGCGGACGCTGAAGACCAGCCGCCACGCCATGACTCCGATCAGGGCCGCCAGGACGAGCAGCAGCAGTGCCGAGACAGTCATCGATCCCCCTGGGGCGCCACCGGTTCGCGCGAGTCCGCCGTCGGTGTGCGCTCACCCCGAATATGGCACCCGAGGGAGATCGTCATGCCCGGAATCCGCCGCAATCATCCCGCGTCACTCGCGGCGGCGACCGGGGCGGCGCTCACGCCTTCGGGGCCACCTTGCTCAGGCCGTTGATGATGCGGTCCATTGCGTCGCCGCCCGTCGGGTCGGTGAGGTTGGCCAGCATCTTGAGGGTGAACTTCATCAGCAGGGGGTGGGTCAGGCCGCGCTGGGCCGCGATCTTCATGACCTTCGGGTTGCCGATGAGCTTCACGAAGGCGCGGCCGAGCGTGTAGTAGCCGCCGTAGGTGTCCTTGAGGACGCGCGGGTAGCGCTGCAGGGCCAGTTCGCGGCTCGCGGGCGTCGGGCGGGCGTGAGCCTGGACGATGACGTCGGCGGCGATCTGGCCGGACTCCATGGCGTAGGCGATGCCCTCGCCGTTGAAGGGGTTGACCATGCCGCCCGCGTCGCCGACCAGCAGCAGCCCGCGCGTGTAGTGCGGTTGGCGGTTGAAGGCCATGGGGAGCGCGGCGCCGCGGATCGGTCCCGTCATGTTGTCGGGGGTGTAGCCCCAGTCCTCGGGCATGGACGCGCACCAGGCCTTCAGCACCTCGCGCCAGTCCAGTTCCTTGAAGGAGTCGGAGGTGTTGAGCACGCCGAGCCCGACGTTGGAGGTGCCGTCGCCCATGCCGAAGATCCAGCCGTAGCCGGGCAGCAGCCGGTCCTCGCCCGGGCCGCGGCGGTCCCACAGCTCCAGCCAGGACTCCAGGTAGTCGTCCTCGTGGCGGGGCGAGGTGAAGTACGTGCGCACCGCGACACCCATCGGGCGGTCCTCGCGGCGGTGCAGGCCCATCGCCAGGGACAGGCGCGTGGAGTTGCCGTCGGCGGCGACCACCAGCGGCGCGTGGAAGGTGACTTCGCGTTTGTCCTCGCCGAGCTTGGCGTGCACGCCGGTGATGCGGCCGGTGCGGTCGTCGACGATCGGGGCGCCGACGTTGCAGCGCTCGTACAGCCGGGCGCCCGCCTTCTGGGCGTTGCGGGCGAGCTGCTCGTCGAAGTCGTCGCGCTTGCGGACCAGACCGTAGTCCGGGTACGAGGCGAGGTCCGGCCAGTCGAGCTGGAGGCGGACGCCGCCGCCGATGATGCGCAGCCCCTTGTTGCGCAGCCAGCCGGCCTCCTCGGAGATGTCGATGCCCATGGCCACCAGCTGCTTGGTGGCTCGCGGGGTGAGGCCGTCGCCGCACACCTTCTCGCGCGGGAACTCGGTCTTCTCCAGCAGGAGTACGTCGAGTCCGGACTTGGCGAGGTGGTACGCGGTCGTGGAGCCGGCCGGCCCCGCGCCGACGACGATCACATCGGCGGTGTTTTCGGAGAGCGGCTCAGTCACGACGGTCACGGCGGGATCTCCCCAAGTTCGGAATCTGCGTGCCGACGGGCACTGGACAAGGGCAGTCTATTCAGCAGAATTGATCACCCAGCTGAAGGGCTGCCAACGTGAACCGAGCTCTGCCCGTCGTACGGCTGCGCGTCCCCACCGACGAGGACGCGGTGGCCTGGCACCGGATCTTCGACGACCCGGACGTGATGGAGTTCCACGGCGGCCGGACCGCGGAGCTGTCCGTCTACGAGGAGCTCACCGCCCGCCAGCGCCGGCACGACGCCGAGCACGGCTTCTGCCTGTGGACCATGGTCGACGACACCGGCCGGGTGATCGGCTTCACCGGCGCCCAGCCCTGGCCGCAGGACTGGGGCCCCAAGGGCGAGATCGAGATCGGCTGGCGCCTCGGCCGGGAGTTCTGGGGCAAGGGGTACGCGACCACGGCCGCACAGATGACCCTGGAGCGGCTGCGGGCGGCGGGCGTGCCGACGGTGGTGGCCATGGTCATCGCCGAGAACGAGCGGTCCATCGCGGTGACGCGGCGGCTGGGCATGCGGCTCGACGAGGTCTTCCGGACGCCGTCGAGCGACCGGGAGGGCCACTGCTACCGGCTCGACCTGTGAGGCGCCGGCGCGACACGTGAGGTGCCGGCGCGATCCGTGATCGTAGATGATCGGGAAAAGTCACCCACAGTAACCGACTGCTACAGAAAGACACTTGGACCTTCCGATCGCCACCCCCCGGCGGTTACTCTGCCAGTACCGCTGGGGGTGACATCTGTGCGCTTAACACCCAAAACACCCGAAGTGCGAGTGCCACGGCTGGTCGGTCTGATGGCCATGGACGCGCGCAGGACGGCCGAGGACACCGGCCTCTTCCTGAACGCGCCGGACCGGCCCGACTTCCACCAGACCGTGGTCGAGTACGTCGTACGGCAGTACCCGCAGCCCAATGCCGAGGTGCCCCGGGACTCCGTGGTGTACGTGTGGTTCGACTTCGGTGAGGGCGACGGCGGCGGCGGGGTGCGCGAGCCGCGCCTGCCCAGGCCGCCCGGCGGCGGACTGCAACGCGAACTGAACGAGCCCGGCGGCGGCGACCCGTACGCCTTCGTCAGCTCGGCCTGAAGCCCCGTCCGCAGCCCCGGGAAGGGCCCTCAGCTCTGCTTGAAGCCCCGGTGCAGGGCGACCACGCCGCCCGTGAGGTCGCGCCAGGCCACCTTCGACCAGCCGGCCTTCTGGAGGTGGCCGGCGAGCGCGGGCTGGTCGGGCCAGGCGCGGATGGACTCGGCGAGATAGACGTACGCGTCCGGGTTCGAGGACACCGCGCGGGCCACCGGCGGCAGCGCCCGCATCAGGTACTCGGTGTAGACGGTGCGGAAGGGCGCCCAGGTCGGGTGCGAGAACTCGCAGATCACGACCCGTCCGCCGGGCTTGGTCACCCGGTACATCTCACGCAGCGCGGAGTCGTAGTCCTGCACGTTGCGCAGCCCGAAGGAGATCGTGACGGCGTCGAACACGTCGTCCCGGAAGGGCAGCTTCGTCGCGTCGCCCGCGGTGAACGGCAGCCAGGAGTGGTTCTTCTTGCCGACCTTGAGCATGCCGAGCGAGAAGTCGCACGGGACGACGTACGCGCCCGTGCGGGCGAAGGGCAGCGACGAGGTCGCCGTACCGGCGGCCAGGTCGAGGATCTTCTGCGCGGGCCGCGCGTCGACCGCCCTCGCCACCTCCTTGCGCCACACCCGGTCCTGGCCCAGCGACAGCACGTCGTTGGTCAGGTCGTACCGTTCCGCCACGTCGTCGAACATCGAGGCGACTTCGTGCGGCTGCTTGTTCAGGGAGGCGCGGGTCACCGGGCCATTCTTGCAGTACGGCCCCCGCCGGCCGCTCAGGAGGGCAGCAGCCGCGGCCGCTTCTTCGCCGCCACGTCCTCCACCCAGCCGCACGCCAGCACGAACACCGCGATCAGGATCCAGCCGATCCCGAACATGAACCACTGACTGTCCAGCGGCAGCCACTTCTCGAACGCGGGCACGTTCCAGAACTGGTCGATCAGCGGCACCGCCAGGATCAGCGCGATCTCGTGCCAGAGGTAGATCGTGACGGCACGCGCGTTGAAGATCGTGACCACCCGGTCCGTCCGCCGGAACCGGGTCAGCCAGGCGAAGTCGATCCGGAAGTACGCCTTGGCCCACATCAGCAGCAGCACGAACCCGGCCGACCAGAAGGCCTGGGCGAGCGGGATCTCGTCGAGGTCGTAGGTGCCGACCTCGCCCTGCTGCGAGAAGGCGTACCAGCCGCCGTAGCCGAGCGCGGCGAGCGAGAGGACGACCACCAGGGCGGGCTTCAGCCGCTCCAGCACGCCGTCGCGGTGCGCGAAGCCGAGCAGCCAGCAGAAGAGGTACGTCGACAGGTCCCACAGGGCGCTGCCGAAGCGGTTGTCGGGCCCCGCCCACAGGTAGGTGAGGACCAGGATCGGGGCCAGGGACAGCAACAGCACGAAGACTGGGGCGAGCCGGAAGACCCGTAGGAGCAGCGGGGAGAGGAGTACGAACCACAGGTACGTCCGCAGGTACCAGAGGATCTCCCAGGCCTGCTCGCCCCACGCGTTGCCCGGCGGGTCGCCGAGCGGCACGACCCAGTAGACGATCTCCCAGCCCGGCATCCAGTCGTGCACGAGCATCGCGAGGACGACGAAGACGCCCCAGAACCAGAACGGCGGCAGCAGCCTGCGCAGCCGGCTCCTCAGCACCTTGGCCGCGGGCCGCTCCAGCGACTTGGCCATGAGCGTGCCGGCCAGGCCGAACATGATGCCCATGGACGGGAAGACCATCCCGCACCAGGCCCACCCGAAGGTGTGATAGGTGACGACCCGGATGAGGGCGACCGCGCGCAGGGTGTCGAAGTAGCGGTCGCGGGCGGGGGGTTGAGGGAGCGGGAGCGGGGCGGTGCTCCGGATGTCCGGTTCAGCCGTATCCGCAGCCGCAGGCCCAGCCGTGGCAACAGGGGCAGCCGTAGCCGTGTTCGCCGGCGCCCCTCTTCTGTGCGAACCCACCTCAGCTCACCCCCGCCGGAGTCCCGACCTCGCCCGTGCGCTTGAGTTTCTGCCAGCGCAGGCGGCCGCCGGTGAGGGCGGTGATGCAGGAGTGGATGAGGACGAGGTACATCATCTGGCGGTAGGCCAGCTGTTGCAGCGGCA
This sequence comes from Streptomyces sp. NPDC088794, assembly GCF_044750545.1. NCBI lineage: Bacteria > Bacillati > Actinomycetota > Actinomycetes > Kitasatosporales > Streptomycetaceae > Streptomyces > Streptomyces sp. NPDC088794. The sequence continues at coordinate 796,665 of NZ_JBIVKB010000002.1, forward strand.
TCATCAGCAGGTACCGGTACTTCTCGCGGTCCAGCCGGAAGGCGTACGCCGCGCAGAAGAGCTGGATGCCGAGGACCGCGAGCCACGCGTAGAGCGCCGCCTGGAAGTCGACGAAGATCATCGAGTACGCCGTGAACACGTCGATCAGCGGGGCGAAGACCGGCGTGACGATCTGGAAGATCACCACGAGCGGCATGCCGACCCGGCCGAAGCGGCCCGAAGGACCCTTGTCCGTAAGGGACTTGCGGTGCTTCCACAGCGCCTGCATGGTGCCGTACGACCAGCGGTAGCGCTGCGACCACAGCTGCTTGAGCGAACCGGGCGCCTCCGTCCAGGCCCTGGCGTGCTCCTGGTAGACGACCCGCCAGCCCGCGCGGTGCATCGCGATGGTGATGTCGGTGTCCTCGGCGAGGGTGTCCTCGCTCATGCCGCCGACCTGGAGCACCGCGTCCCGGCGGAACGCGCCGATCGCGCCCGGGATCGTGGGCATGCAGCGCAGCAGGTCGTACATGCGGCGGTCGAGGTTGAAGCCCATCACGTACTCGATGTGCTGCCAGGCGCCGATGATCGTGTCGCGGTTGCCGACCTTCGCGTTGCCCGCGACCGCGCCGACCTCGGGGTCGGCGAAGGGCTGCACCAGCTGGTGGACGGCCTCCGGCTCGAAGACGGTGTCGCCGTCCATCATCACGACGATGTCGTAACTGGCGCTGCGCACCCCGTTGTTGAGAGCGGCCGGCTTGCCCGCGTTCTCCTGGCGGATGACCCGGACGTTGGTCATGCCCAGTTCCCTGGCCGCGTCGCGGGCGATCTCGGAGGTGTTGTCGGTCGAACCGTCGTCGACCACGATGACCTCGATCGGATGGGTGCTCTTCGCCAGCGACTTGAGGGTGTTGGCGATGCACTCCTTCTCGTTGTACGCCGGGACGATCACGCTCACCGGCCGGGTGACGGTCGGCCCCCAGCTGAACCGGTGTTTGTTGCGCTGTCTGTAGTGCCGCCGGGCGAGGATCAGCATCATCCCGAAGCGGCCCATGACGGCCACGCCCACGATGATCAGCCCGACCGAGAGCGCGGGTACGGTCCACTCGGCGACGGCGACGGCCATCACAAGTGCCTTGCCCTCGTAGAGGGTTGCGCCGGTGGCGGTGCGGTGGGCGGCCTGGAGGCGGGCCTGGGCCAGGGCGGCGGCATTTCCGTTGCCGTTCCCCGGGGTGCCTTGCGTGCCCTGGGTGCCTGAACCGGCGTTGCCCTCCGCGCCGTTCGGCCCGTCCGCGGCCTGCCCGCTCGCACCGGGAACCGTCCCCGTCGCCGAACCGGTCGCCCCCGCCCGGCGGTCACTGGCGCTGTCCTTCTCCACGACCCCGCTGATGGTGGTGAAGGTGTAGCCCTTCGCCTTCATCTTCTTGATGTACGTCGGCAGCGCCTCGACCGTCTGCTCGCGGTCACCGCCCGCGTCGTGCATGAGGACCGCCGCACCCGTCGTGCCCTTGGGCGTGGCCCAGTCGACGATCTTCGAGACGCCCGGCTTCTTCCAGTCGTCGCTGTCGGTGTCGACGAAGACGCTGATGTACCCGTCGGCGCCGAGCTTCTTGTAGACGGGCCAGCTGTAGTTGTCGATGGCGTCCGTCTCCGAGGAGTACGGCGCGCGGAAGAGCGTGGTCGTGATGCCGGCCGCGCCCGCCAGCGCGAGCTGGGTCTGCTCCATCTCCCGCTTGATGCGGGAGTCGCTCTGGTACGACAGGTCGACGTGGGTGAAGGTGTGGATCCCCACCTCGTTGCCCTGCTGGACCATGTCCTTCACGATGCTCGGATAGCGCGAGACCATCGAGCCGACCACGAAGAAGGTGGCCGGGACGTCGTTCTCCTCCAGGATCTTGAGGACCTGGGGCGTGTACGTGGGGTTCGGGCCGTCGTCGAAGGTGAGCGCGATCGTCTTCTTCGGTACGGAGATCGTCGTGGCCTGACCGCCCTGGAACCTGACGATCGGCCCGCCGTTGAGGACCTTGTCGGGGACCTTGCTGGAACTGGCCCCGTCGCGCACCCGCTGGTCGCCGCCGACCTCGGCACGCAGATAGCCGTCGAGCAGCATGATGCAGGTCAGCGCGAGAAGGAGCAGCAGGGCGAGGATGACTCGCGGTTTCTGCAGCGCCGCGGCCTTGCCCGCCGCCCGCTCGATGCGGGAGGGGGCACGCCGACGGCCGCGTGAGGACGTCGTCGTGGACATGTGGGTGTGCCGTTCCCCTCAGTTGGCGTTCGCGGCGGCGGACGAGGACGAGGACGGTGAGGGGGACGTGGAAGGGGACGTGGTGGGGAGGCCCGAGGGCGGTGCGGAGGGGAGGCCGCTGGGGCGGCTGCCCACCTGGTGGCCGAGGCCGCTCTGCTGGCGGTAGCCGGCGGGGACGTTGCCGTTCCCGGGTCCCGCCTGGCCGTTGCCGAAGGGCAGCAGCGAGGACGGGTTGATCGACGTGCCGATGCCCATGAAGGCCAGGACGAGCACGGCTGCGTACCCGAGACACAGGACGCTGACAAAGAGACCGATCCGGCGCAGCAGCTTCGAGCGGCGTCCGGAGTTGTCAACGAACACGGGTCCCTCGGCGGACTCGTTGCCGCGTTTGCGGCGGCGACCGCGTGCGGTCACGCGGTTTTCGATGGCAGGCTCGGAATGCATTCCCCGGACATTAGAGAGCCTTTATGTGTCCGGGGCCAGTTTTCTTGTGAGGCGCATATGAGAGACCTCTTAACCTGTCTCTTGGCTATGAGATTCCATGAACGCCTGCACGGTGACACACGAGGGAGCAGGAGCCCAATGCCCCATTTATTCCGCCCGGTTGATACGATTCGCACCACATCTCCCATGCGCTTCCTGTGCGTTGGCCGTCTTCATGAACAGCGGCCTCGTGTGAGACGTTCTCTATTTGAATGGGACTTTGTTTCACGCCTGAGACAGAAATCACGAGAGCGGGTGCATCTTCAATGCAGGGTTTCCTGAAACCGGCGGTCGGGGTCACATGTCTGTTTGCCCTGGCCACGACGGGGTGCTCCGCCGGTTCCGACAACACCTCGGACGCGGCGTCGGATCCCCCGAAACAGAGCACGACCCCCAGCGCGAGCGCCTCGCAGGAGGCGGAGGCGACGTCCAGTACCTCGTACGCCCCCTACGTCAGCGCGACGGAGGCGTCCGACAACGACTCGGCCGGCTCCCCGACGACGTACAACCTGGCCTTCGTGATCGCCTCCGGCAGTACGTGCACGCCCAAGTGGAACGGCACGGAGGCCGTCGGCGATTCGGCGGTGACGTCTCGGATCTCTGGGCTGAAGGGTGACGGTGCCAGTGTTCGGGTGTCCTTCGGCGGGGCCTCCGGGAAGGAACTGGCGTCCACGTGCGACAGCGCGTCTGCGCTGGCCGCCGCGTACGGGAAGGCGTTGGATGCGGCCGGGTCCTCCGAGGCCGACTTCGACATCGAGGGCGATGAGTTGACCGACTCCGACGGGGTTGCTCTGCGGTCCGAGGCGATCGCGTTGCTGCAGAAGGAACGGAGCGATCTCCAGGTGACGTTCACTTTGCCGGTGATGCCGTCGGGGCTCGACTCCGACGGGGTCGCGTTGCTGGAGTCGGCGAACAAGTACGACGTTCAGGTGTCCTCGGTGAATCTCATGACCATGAACTACGGGGAGTCGTACGACGGGGACATGGGCGACTATGCGGTGACTTCGGCGAAGGCCGCGCATGCGCAGTTGGAGAAGGTGTTCGGGTTGTCCGACGCGGATGCGTGGCGGGGGATGGCGTTGACCTCGATGATCGGCGTCAATGACGTGGACGGGGAGACGCTGACTCTGTCCGACGCGGCGGATGTTCGGGCGTTCGCCGAGGAGAAGGAGATCGCGTGGGTTTCCATGTGGTCGACGTTTCGGGATCAGCAGTGTGAGGACGGGTCCGCCGGGGCGGATGATGCGGCGACCGATTGCAGTGGGGTTGATCAGAGTGCGGGGGCGTTTGGGGAAGCGTTCGCGGGGTGAGTGGGTGCGTGCGGGTTGTACGTGGCTGGTCGCGCAGTTCCCCGCGCCCCTACAGGCCAAAAACGCAGGGGCGTTGCTAGCGGCGCCTATGTACCAGGCGCCCGGCGCACACCGTGGCGATACACGCGCCCGTCTCGTCCCGTACGGCCAAATCAGCTCGCTCGCCCTCTGCGATGGCCGTCGGACCCGGCGCCGGAAGAACCAGCACGTCGTTCCGGTTCGCCGCCGCCCGCAGGTCAGGTGAGTCGACGTACCGCTCCAAAACCGCCGTCGCCCCCAACTTCAAGACCCCGTGGATGCGTTCCCGTGGGCTCGGAGCCTCCGGCAGTGGGCCCTCGTGGATGCGGGCCGGGCCCAGGGTGCCCGGCCAGTTCCGTACGCGGGCGTCAGGGAACCGCTTCTGGACCTCCGCCAGTGTGCCGACGCCCGCGATCCGGCTGCCCTCGACCGCGACCGCGTCGCCTGCGTCCGCCGTGTGAATCGTCAGCACAGGAGCTTCAGTTCGTCAGTTGGACGCGAGGAGCTTCAGCTCGGGGTGGGCCGTGCCGCCCGCGATCGCGGTGGAGGAGATGTGGGACATGACCCGCTCGTCGACGGGGTCGTTCGCCGGGTCGTCGTGGACGACGAGGTGCTCGTACGTCGTGGCCCGCTGGGCCGGCACGCGCCCGGCCTTGCGGATCAGGTCGATGATCTCCATGCGGTTGGAGCGGTGCTTGGCGCCGGCGGAGGAGACGACGTTCTCCTCCAGCATGATCGAGCCGAGGTCGTCCGCGCCGTAGTGCAGGGAGAGTTGGCCGACCTCCTTGCCGGTGGTGAGCCAACTGCCCTGGATGTGGGCGATGTTGTCCATGAACAGGCGCGCGATGGCGATCATGCGCAGGTACTCGAAGAGCGTGGCCTGCGTGCGGCCCTTCAGGTGGTTGTTCTCGGGCTGGTAGGTGTACGGGATGAAGGCGCGGAAGCCGCCCGTCCGGTCCTGTACGTCACGGATCATCCGCAGGTGCTCGATGCGCTCGGCGTTGGTCTCGCCGGTGCCCATGAGCATGGTCGACGTGGACTCGACGCCCAGGTTGTGCGCCGCCTCCATGATCTCCAGCCAGCGCTCGCCGGACTCCTTGAGGGGCGCGATCGCCTTGCGGGGGCGTGCGGGCAGCAGCTCGGCGCCGGCGCCCGCGAAGGAGTCGAGACCGGCCGCGTGGATCCGGGTGATGGCCTCCTCGACCGACACCCCGCTGATCCGGGCCATGTGCTCGACCTCGGACGCGCCGAGGGAGTGGATGACAAGCTGCGGGAACGCGCCCTTGATCGCCGCGAAGTGCTTCTCGTAGTACTCGACGCCGAAGTCCGGGTGGTGACCGCCCTGGAACATGATCTGCGTGCCGCCGAGCTCGACGGTCTCCGCGCACCGGCGCAGGATGTCGTCCAGGTCCCGCGTCCAGCCCTTGGCGGTGTCCTTGGGAGCGGCGTAGAAGGCGCAGAACTTGCACGCCGTGACGCACACGTTCGTGTAGTTGATGTTCCGCTCGATGATGTAGGTCGCGATGTGCTCGGTGCCCGCGTACCGACGGCGGCGTACGGCGTCGGCGGCCGCGCCGAGCGCGTGCAGCGGGGCGTCGCGGTAGAGGACGAGGGCCTCTTCCGGGGTGATCCGCCCACCGGCGGCGGCACGGTCGAGCACGGCTGTGACATCAAAAGATGCGAGGTCGGCCTTCTCGGTCACCGGGGCGTCCCTTTCGTCAAGGGTTGTGGACGGACCAAGCCAGCGTACGCCAGCCCTCCGACAAGCCCGACGTCAGGCGGCGTAGGCCCCGATCAGCAGCCCCACGAACGCCCCCGCGATCAGGAACGGCCCGAACGCGATCGCCGTCTTGCGCCCCGCCCGCCGCCCGACGACCAGCGCACCGCCGTACAACCCGCCGAAAAGGAACGCGGCGAACGTGCCCAGCATGACCGTCGCCCACCCGTACCACCCGAGCACCGCCCCAAGACTGAGCGCCAGCTTCACATCGCCGAAGCCCATGCCACCGGGGTTGATCAGGAACAGCAGGAAGAACCCGCCGCCGAGCGCGAGGGCGCCGTACAGCGCCGTCAACCAGTCCCCCGCGTGCTCCGGTACGAAGGCCACGGCCCCCAGCAGCGCGAGCGCGGCACCCGCGAGGGGCAGGGTCAGCGGGTCGGGCAGCCGTTGCACCCGGAAGTCGACGAGCGTCAGCAGCACCCCGACCGGCGCGAGCAGCAGCCACACCCCGAGTTCGGGCCGGGTACCGGTGGCGGCGGCGAGGGCGGCGCAGACGAGGGCGGTGGACGCGGCGGTCACGGGGGTACGGGAGCCGTAGCGGGTCTCCGTCGGGGCGCACTCCCCGCACCGCGCCGGCCCGATCCACCCGCCGAGCCACCCACCGATCCCCCCGCTGATCGCGTGCCTGCGCGGGCACGTGTCCCGCCAGGCCTCCCCCATCGGCGCGGAGAAACGGTAGGCGGCTCGCGGCAGCAACGCCCCCGCCACCGCGCCCCAGAGCGCGGCGACGGCGATCAGCACCCCCGTACTCACTGCGCTCTCACTCCGCCCTCACTCCGAACCCACCGCGTCGCTCACTCCGCCGCTCACCGCGCTGCTCAACCCACCGCTGCGACGCCGTTGCGCCACGTCGGCAGGAGTTCGTCGAGGAGGGCCTCGGTGCGGGGCGGGAGGCCGCGGGCGCCGCTGCGGTCGACGAGGTCGGCGGCGACGGACTGGAGGCGGGCGGTGTCGGCGGTGGCGTGGGTGGCGCGGAGGAGTTCGTTCCAGAGGCGCTCGTCGCCGGGGGCGGAGTTGAGGGCCGCGTTGAGGGCCTCGATGGCCTTCTCGGCGCGGTTCTTCTCCAGGTGGAAGGCGGAGAGGGCGAGGCCGATGTCCGCGACGAGCAGCGGGAGTTGGGCGTCGATGATCTCGTGGGTGAGCCAGCGGTAGCGGCCCTCGGGCCGGTCGGCGAGCAGCGGCCCGCGCACCAGCACGAGCGCGTCGGTGAGCAGGCGCCCGCGCACGGCCCGGCTGTCGACTCCCTTGCCCTGCGTGGCCTCGTGGTAGAGCGAGCGCAGTACGTCGAGGTCGGAGACGACGGACTTGGCGAGCACGAGCCGTCCGGTGGAGTCGGAGCTGAGCCGCGGGGTGCCGTCGGGGTCGGCGCCGAGCCAGGCGCGCAGCCGCTCCAGGAGCGCGTCCCGCACGTCCGCGGTGACGCCCCGCGGCCACAACGCGGAGGACAGCACGCGCGGGTGAACGCCCTCACGGTGCAGAAGCAGCAGCGCGAGCGCCTCGTGCAGCAGTGCGCTGCGCTCGCCGTCCGGGGTGTCGAGGCCGATGATCTCGTACGGGCCGACGAGCCGCGCGTACACCGCGGGCCGTCCCTGCTCGCTGATGTCGACGAGGAACGGCGGTGTGGTCGTGGGCCCTTGGGGGTCACGCTCGGGGTCGGCCTCGACGAACAGGTCGACGACGGCGCGCTGTTGGGCGGCCGGCAGCATCTGGGCGTCGAGTTCGAGCCCGAGCAGGGGGGCGAGGAGCTTGCCCTCGCCGGTGATCTCCATCTCCCAAGCGGCGCCGGGCAGTTCGCCGGTCTCGGTGCCGACGAGATAGCCGATGCCCAAGTGGCCTGCTCCGGAGGCGAGTTCGGCCAGCTTGACGGCGTCCTCGGCGGACGGGGTGGCGGCGAGGAGAACGAGATGCGGGGCCCAACGGGTGTGCTGAGCGGGCCCGGTACGGCCGGTCAGTACCGAGTGGTGCCCCGCCGCGCCGAGCGCTCCGCGCCGCTGCCGGGTCTCGGCCTCCATGGTCTCGATCAGGTCGTCGATGCCGTCGAGGTGGCGCAGCCGGTTCGGCGCGAGCGGGGTGAGGTCCTCGCCGAAGCCGACGAGGGTGATGGTCATGCGGTCCGACCACCCGTTGGTCGCCAACTCGGCGGCCACGGACGCGAACACGGCGGCCCGGTCGGCCTCCCGCCCGCTCAGCGAGACGATGCCGGGCACGGACTCCAGGTTCAGCAGCAGCCGCGAGTCGTCCATCGTGCCGAGGCTGACGAGCCCGGGGTAGGGAGCGGCGGTGTCGACATCCTCGTACCGCTCGCCGTCCGTGCGCGACAGCATCCAGAAGGTCTGATCCTGCCCGAGCTGCCAGGGGGCCGGGGGCTTGCCGGCGGGCTGGGCGAGTTGCAGATGCAGATCACCGTTGGTCAGCCAGGCGGCGTACACGGTCGGCAACGCCCGTGACTCGGCGGCGAGTTGCGCGGACAACCCACGCAACGACCGGTCGAGCAGTCGTACGCCTTCGGGGTCGGCGCCGACGAGAAGGGCGTCCTGCGCGTCGGCGGCGTCGCCCGTGGGCGTGGGCGGCTCCATCCCGCGCCGCCCGCCGACGGCACCGAACGCCGACTGCCACAGGGCCTGTCGGCGCCGGCGCCCGAGGGCGAGGAGGAGACCGGCGGCGAGGAGGGGGGCGCCGAGGAGAGCCTCGGGGAGCCCGAAGGAATCACTGCCGGCGGAGTGGGAGGCGGGGTCGGAGGCGTGCTGCTGTCCGGCGTCGGCGGCGGGTCGCTGCGCGGGCACGGTGAGGTGGGCGGTGCCGTGTTCGCCACCACCCTGGGCCTGCTGCCCCCCGCCCTGGGCCTGGTCGCCGCTCTTCGCGTAGTCGTGGATCTGCTGCTGAAGCTGATCCGAGGCGTTGGACGTACTGGACGCGTCGGACGCGTTGGCGTCGGGCATCTCGACGAGTTCGCCGCCGTGGGCGTCGCCGGGCATCTCCATGATCCAGCCGGGCCGGATGAGACTGGCCTCGGACAACCTCGACCCGTCGGGCTGCACGCGGTCCTTGTTGAGCTGGTAGATCTCCTTGTACCGGCGGCCGTCGCCGAGGTGCCGCTGGGCGATCTCCCAGAGGGAGTCGTGGTGGCGCCCCTCGGGCGGCTGGATCCGGTAGTACTTCGTGTCGGCCTGCTTGACCGTGCCGCCGGCGTCGGCCTGCGCGGCCGCGTGGGTGGCCTGTTCGGCGAGCGCGGCGGCGGTTCCGGCCGCCTGTTCCTGCTGCTGCGCGAAGAGCCCCGGGGTCTGCTGGGCGGCGGCGACGGTGGGCCTCTGGTTCCCGTCCATGCTGTGCTGCCCGAGTTGCGAGAGCCCGGGGGTGAGGCTGGCGGCGGTGGCCCCGACCAGCAGCAGCGCGGCGACGAGCTGCCGGGCGAGCAACTGACTGGGCCCGGACCCGGGCACCCGCCCCGGCACGCCGACGCCGGACATCGCGGCCTTCACTTCCACCAGCACACAGGCGGTGAACTGCGCCCAGGCCAGCCAGACGATCACCGTGAGGATGTTGAGGAAGGTGTCGACGGTGATCTCGCTCTGCAACCAGGCCATTTTCGGCGCCCCGCTGGGGAACGGCCACCCGACGAACATCGCGAGCGCCCACGGCACCCCGACGACCAGCACGAGCAGCGCCGCGAACGCGAAGAACGCCTTCACGAAGTCCCCGAAACTACGCCGCCGGATCCGGACGGGCTGAGGCGTCCGATTCCTGGGCCCCGACGAGTTGCCCGTCGAGCTTGAAGAGCTTTCGGTGCGGCGTCGCGGCATGGCGGGAGTCCTGGGTCGTGTCGAGTGGGTGGGTCGAGCGGGTGCGCGTCGGGTGGGGAGCAGGGTGGAGCGGTAAGCAGGGTGGAGCGGTAAGCAGGGTGGAGCGGGACGGCTAGTGAGCCTACAGAGATCCTATTGACTCTTATTTGCATCGTCGAAGGTCTGATACGGAGGTGAGACTCACCCTCGCCCGATACCGCACCGCCCGCCCCAAAAGCCCGACTCACCCCCCACGTTCCCCACACAATCCCCCCACCGGCCCCAAGGCCCCCTGACCCACCCCTGATAGCTTCGTTCTCTGTTGCACACACGCCAACCTCGGGGGAGATCAAACGTGGCCCGCCGCGCTCTGACCACGACCGCCACCGCACTCACCATCGCGGCGAGCTTTCTGCTCACGGGGTGTGGTGGGGGTGACGATTCGTCTTCGGGGGACATCAAGGGGGCGGACACGGGGTCGTCGAGCCCGTCGGCTTCGGCGGCAGGCGACTCCAAGGGACCGGATCTGAGCCTGCCGGGCGACCTGAAGGTCGAGTTCGACGCGACACAGCCGTCGGACACCCGTCACGCTGCGGCCCTCGGCAACGCGAAGAACTACATCCTGGCCCTGAACCACGGCATCACCGCCCAGGACCCAAACGACCCGGCGTACCAGTTCTATTCGCTCGGCAATGCCACCAAATACGCCAAGAAGCAGATCCAGGCGTGGGTGGACGACAAGTGGACCGCCACCGGAGTCGACAGCTACTACAAGACCCGGACTGACGACGTCGCCAGTTCGGGTGGTGTTCTCGTCACGATGTGCCGGGACCAGGGCAAGTTCTACGGCAAGAACGTCGACACACAGAAGACCAAGTACACGAAGGCGAGCCTCAACGACTACCAGGAGTTCCGGCTCCTCATGGCTCCGCCGAAGGGATCCCAGAAGATCTGGAAGGTGCTGCAGATCGAGGTGCAGGGGCGTGTGAAGGAGTGCCAGCGATGACGTCCGCGCGAACTGTTCTGCGCTGGTCCGCGGCCCTGACCGCCGCGAGTCTCCTGTGGTCCGGAGGAACGGCGTACGCCGCGGGTCCGGAGGACAACACCACCCAGCCGCCGGCCGATCAACCGACCGGTACCACCGACGGCAAGGGAACGCTCAAGGCTTCGGTCTCCCACATCCAGATCAAGTACGTGAGCGGCGGGAACGGCCACGGCAAACAGGGCAACCTCGGCACGGTCGATCCCAACTGGAAGCCTCCCGCCTGCTGGTACGAGCCCGCCTTCTCGCCCGCCGCGCTCAAGGACTTCGTGGACTCGGACGGCGGCGGCGACGTCGGCATCCACGAAGCGTGGTTCGGCAAGGAGCTGTGGACCGACCACTACAAGGACGGCAAGCCGGCGGACAACTTCGACATGAACTCGCCGACCAACAGCAGTGCCGACGGATACAAGGACTACAACCTCGGCAAGAACGGCTACTTCTGGCGAGGCGTGGCCCCCGACGCCCAGGACCCCGATTCCTGGGACTGCGGCCGCATCATGTTCTGGGTCCCCGCGGGCCAGATCCCGAACGACCCGCACACTCCCACCCCGAAGACTCTCGCCGAATACGCCTACAACAAGGTGAAGGTCCCCGAGACCGAGGTGGAGCTGAAGCCGGAAGCCAAGTCCACGGTGAACCTCCCGACTTGGGTCTGGCTGGACAAGGGCACGTTCCAGGAGGTCAAGGTCCGCGCGTCGCTCCCCAACACGGGCCTGTGGGCGGAAACGACCGCCAAGCCCGTGTCCCTCCACCTGGAGCCCGGCACGGACGACGCCACCACGTACCCGGCCTCGGGTGACTGCAAGATCAACGACGACGGCTCGATCGGCACTCCATACACCAAGGGCAGCGCCGAGAAGACCCCACCGTGCGGCATCACCTACCTCCACGCCACGGACGGAGCCCCCTACCGTCTGAAGGCGAGCATCACCTGGCAGATCACCTGGCAGGGCAGCGACGGAACCAACGGCAACCTCCCCGACGGCACCTTCGACACGACCCAGGACATGAACGTCCAGGAGATCCAGTCGGTCAACCGCTGAGGCCGGCGAAAACCACTCTTACGAGTTCTCGCCGAACTCCCGCACCACCACAACGAGTTGCACCGGCGCCTCGACATCATCGTGCTTGACGCCGGCCAGGACGACCTTCCCGGTATCCCAAACCCTCCACGCGGTGTGGTCGACAAAGTCCGCACCGTCGGTCAGGTCCTCCTCGCCGACGCCGACAGTCTCGAGCCGCCCTCCGACTACCCCGGACTCCAACTGGAAGACAACGCGAGGGAGTTCGGCGGAAGCGGCGTCGTAAAGACCGTCGATGTACGTGTCCGGGTCGGGCCACTCCTCCTCGACCTCGCGGAACCACACCGTGAACTCCACCTGCACGGACGGCCCGTCACCCTGAATCCACGCCGTGGCGTCACCACGACTCCAGGTCGTGGCCCACGCCTTCGCGGGATTCCTCCGCTCCCCCGTCCACCCCATCTCGGCGAGAACCGCGTCCACGGCCGGCCCGGTGAGCCCGTCAAGACGGGTCAAGCGATCCAGTTCCACGCTCACGTCAGGACCGGCGCCCACGCACAACCCTCCACGCGTCCCCGACCACGTCCTCAGCACGCAGCCACCAGCCCTCCAACGTGTCCCCCACCGTCGCCCGCAGCCATCGCCACTTGAACCACAGCGGCAGCTTCCGGAAGGGGACGAACGTCAGGGTGTCCTTGATCGCGTTCGCGGCGACGCCCCCAGGACCCTCGGTTCGCAGCGCGGCGTACAGCTCCGGCGTCAGGTCGCCATGAGTTCGCGCGACGATCCCCGCCGCGGTGAACGCGAACTCCCGGCGAGAGGTGTCCAGCACGCGCATTGCCCGCACGATGCGCGGCGATGCCACGTCCGGCGAACACGTCAGCGCCAGCCCGATCACCGCCGCGCCAAGATGCTCCTCGCCGCGTTCGAAAGCGGCGTCCACCGCGGCGGGGTCGTCGATCCCGGACAGCCCTTCGCCGCTCTGCCAGTCGTACGAAAACCCCATTCGGCGACGTGTGCGCGGCTCGGCCGGCTTCAGTGCCACTCCTCGGGATTGAGAGCGGCACCGACGAACCCGTCCCCGACGGTGACGGTGAGGTCGGGTTGCCCAATTCGCAGTGCGATCTTCTCGGGGTCGAAATCATGGAACTCGAGCACGAAATGCTCCACGAGGGCGGGCCGGTCCAAGGGAAAGCCATCGAGGTCCACCGCGGAGTTCGCGCGATCCGCCCCCTGGCAGAGAACCGACACGAACAGGGGGAAGAATTCCGCTTCCAGGAGTTGATCCGCGTCACGGATGACGCCCGCGATTCCCACGCCCCCCGTGACCGCACCGCACAGGTCGTCCAGGCAGTCGACCAGAGCATCCCAGTTTCTGCCGAAATAAGCCGGGAATTGCAGGACTTGAGCGAACGAACGGTAGATACCCTGCTCGGTTGTCAGATCGCGCGAGTCAAAGCGGTGGACCTGCCCGCCCTTCGCCTCCAAGGCCGACAACTGCCGCTGAACCTCGGCCGCGCCCTGGGGAACGAAGATGGCCCAAGGTTCCGAGGTTCCCGTGATGTCGAAGCTGGTCATTCCTGGCTCACCCCGTGAATTCTCCGACGTAGTAGAAGGTTCCGTAGTGGTCCGGTGTGTAGTACGCGGGGCCGGGACCGTCCTTGGGAGTGAGGAGGCGTTCGGTGCCTCTGATCTCCTTGCCACAGCCTGGCGCACTGCACTGCGGGAGGTCGACCTTGGCGTTGACGTCCCATTCCTTGTACTTGCCCCCGGGCAGGACGGATTTGTTGTTACCCCAGTTGGCGTTGCCATGGTATCCGTCGACCTTCCCGATTCCGCCGGGCCGGGCATTGACCTGGTCCAGCATGTCCGAGGCGTGTCGTGGCGCTGGGCCGGGAAGAATTCCAAGGCCCTCGGGACTGCCTGTGTCGCCGCCGTGCTGATGGCACAGAGGGGCCAGACCCAGCGGGTCGGACCAGCTGTGGGGGTTGTGGACGTAGGCGACGGGGTTCGGTGCCGGGAGCAGGCCGAGGGGGTCGGGGCTGGTGTAGCGGGCGGTCTCGGGGTCGTAGTGACGGTGATGGTTGTAGTGAAGACCGGTTTCCGGGTCGTGGTACTGACCGGGGAAACGGAGCGGGGTGTATGCCGTCGCCTCCCGGTTCCAGGCCGTACTTCCCCAGAGGGTGGACCGGGTGCGCCAGGCGACCTCTCCGTCCGAAGAGACCAGTTCGGTCGGGGTGCCCACAAGATCGGTGACGATGGCGAAGAACCGCTCGTCGATGGTCTCCTGGGGCGTTTCGGCAGCCCAGATGCGTTCGGCCTGGCTCAGCGGGGAGAGCCCGTCGTGGTCCCAGGTCAGCGTGTTGCGTACGTCTGTGTCGCCCTGCTCCGTGGTCTGTTCGCAGAGCGTGTTGCCGTCCCAGGTGAAGACGGTGCGCTCCAGAACGGTCTTCCCGTCGGCCCCGATTCGGAGCTTTCCGGTTCGTCTGCCCAGCGGGTCGTACGTGTAGTTCCAGCGGCTGCCGTCCGGTGTGGTGACGGCGGTGATCCGGTCCTCGGCATCCCATTCGTACCGCCAGATGTCCGGTTTACGGGAGAGCCGGGTCTTACGGCGTACGACCACGCGTCCCTGAGCGTCGTACTCGTAGTGAACGCCGCCGGCCCTCGTCAGCCGCGTACCCGCGTAGTCGCGCGACCCGGTGGCCTCGTGGCCCGGGTGCTTGGCCGGCCACGAGGCCTCGGTCTGGTTGCCCGCGGAGTCGTAGGCATAGCGCTCGCTCCAGCCCGCCGCGTGTACCGCCGTGACGCGGCCCTGGGTGTCGAGGTCGAAGCTCCGGCTGCCCGTCCGGGAGTCCTGGACACCGACGAGATAGCCGTCAGGGCTGTAGGCGTAGGAGCGCTCCGCGCTCCGGTGCTCTCCGGGAGCAGCGGTCGCCTGCGTGATCAGTCGGTCAAGGCTGTCGTAGCCATGGGTGAGGGTGAAGGCGCCGTCGAGCCGGCGGGTGACTTCGCGGTCCGCCGCGTCGTGCTCGAAGTCGATGACGTGACCTGCCGTGGCAAGCTGGACGCCACGTCCTGCGGAGTCGTACGCCCAGGTGCTGCGCGCGCCCGAGGGGGTGGTTCGCAGCGTCCGGTTGCCTGCTGCGTCGTAGGCGAAGCTCATGGTCCGGCCGTCGACGGTCTCCTTGACGCGACGGCCGGCGGCGTCGAGTTCCACGTGCACGCTGCTGTCCGGGCCGACAGCCCCGGTCAGCGAACCGTTCGCCGTGTACGTGTAGCGGGTTGTCGTGCCGTCCGCGTCCTTGGCAGTGATCTGCCCCAGCGCATCCCTCTGGTACCGGACGGTCTGCTGAAGAGCGTTGGTCCGGGTGGCGAGACGGCCCGCGGCGTCGTAGGTGTACCGGGTGGTGCGTCCGTCGAAATCGGATTCGGCGAGGAGTTGACCGGCCGGGTCGTAGGTGTAGTCCCACGACAGCCCCTGAGGGTTGGTCACTTGGGTGAGGCGAAGCTGGGCGTCGTGTGTGAAGGCGTGGCGTTCGCCGCTCGGACCGGTGCGCGCGATGAGCCGGTCGAAGTGGGTGTACTCGAATGTGCTCGCGCGACCGACGGCGTCGACATGGCGAACGCAGTTGCCCTCGCCGTCGTACTCCCAGCTCTCGTGCGACCCGTCCGGGTCGGTGCGGCCGGCGAGCAGGCCCTCGACCGTCCAATCCAGGCGGGTCTCATGGCCGAGCGCGTCGGTCACCGCGGTCGTCAGACCGAAGGAGTTGTACACGTATCGCGTGGCGTTGCCGAGGCCGTCGGTCGCTGTCAGCGGAAGGCCGGCGGCGTTGTTCACGTAGGTGGCGGAACGGCCGGACGCGTCCTGGGCCGCGACAAGACTGCCGTCCGTCCCCCGGGTGTAGTGCGTGGTCGCACCGACGGGGTCGGTGATGGCGGTGACGTTTCCACGCTCGTCGTTGGCGTACTGCCAGGAGGAACTGTCCGGCAGGGTCACGTCGGTGGGAATGTGCCGGTCGTCGTACGCGACGCTGACGACCGATCCGTCGGGCCGGGTCACCTCGACCGGTTGCCCCACCGTGTTGTTCACGAAGGTGGTGCGGTACCCGAGTTGATCCGTCGTCGCGATGACGTGCTGGTGGTCGTCGTAGGTGGTGACGACCGTGCCGCCCAGGTGGTCGGTCTCGGCGACGACCAGGCACTGGCCGTCGACGACGAAGCGAGAGGTGGCGCCCTCGACCGTGGTGACAGTGGTGACGCGGCAGTCGGGGCGGGTGGGATCGGTCCCGTCGTACGCGACGGTGATCGCGATGTGCCCGGCCTCGCCGCCCTCGGCGACGCAGCGGTCCTGGTCGTCGTAGGCGTAGTGGTAGCGGCTGTGGTTGGTGTCCTCCCACGCGGTGACACGCAGTCGCTCGTCGTAGGTGAACTGGAGCGGCAGCCCCGAGGAGTTGGTGACCGCGGTGAGATTGCCTTCGGTGTACCCGTACTGCTTGACCGCCAGGTCCGAGCCGTCCTCGGCCGCGCCCACCAGGGCGAGCGAGGTGACACGTCCCTCGTCCACGGTCAACTTGAGGTGGTAGCCACCGGAATGGCGGATGGCCTGTGGGGTGCCCTCGGCGTCGTAGTCGAAGTCGATGGTGTTGTCGTTGCGGTCCGTCATCCGCGTGAGCAGGCAGATTCCGTCACGCGGGGCCGCGAACAGCCGGCTGTGCCCGGTCAGCGGGTCCGTGACGCGGTAGCCGCCGTCGGCCAGACGCGACAGCGGTCGGCGCGGTCCCTGCTCCGGCAGTACGGACGCCTGCGGCCCCTCGGGATGCGGGTAGGCCAGCAGCAGCCCGTCCTCGGTGACGAGGACCACTCCGTGGGCGTCGACTTCGAGGCGCTGGTCGATCGTCGAGGCCCAGGTGGGGCCGAACCACCAGCCGCTGCGGTAGTCCGAGGCGACGCGTCGCGTGAAGGCGAGCGGGAGGACGCCGGGCAGGGTGACGTCGGTCTGCGGCAGGTACATCGCGCCGGACGCCATGTCGATGGGGTCACTGCCCTTGGAACGCACAAGGTTCTTGACGCGGTTGTACGCGCCTTCCGCACCGTCGGCGAGCATGCCGCGCGCGTTCTTGCCCAGCCCGCGCAGGCCGAGCCCCACGGTCTTGAGATCCTTCGCCGCGGCCAGCCCGCCCTTGAGCCCCTTGGCCAGACCGCCCAGAGTCGTCAGGCCCTTCATGCCGGGTATGCAGTCCAGCGCGGCAAAGCCCACATCCCATAGGGACGCCTGTCCCTTGGAGTATTTGTAGAGCGTGTCCGCAAGCACAACGAGCGCGGCAATGAGCACGATGGCCCCGAGAATAGGCCCACCGATGATCATCGCGACGATGCCGAGCACCGCCACGACCACCTTGCAGACCGTGACGATGGTGTCCCAGTTGTCCTCGAACCAGTCGCCCACGTCCTCCCACCACGACCGGTTCTGAATACCCGCGTCCGACGCCTCGTCGATCTTCCGCTTCGCGTCCCCCGCCGCCTCATCCCGCATCTGACGCGCATCCGCCGCCATCTTCTTCGCCGCGGCCAACGCATCCTGCGCATCGGAGACGTCCGACTGGGCTTTGGTGTGGGCCGACTTGGCGTTCTGCACATCACGTGTAGCCGCCCGGACCTTCGCCTCATCCGGCTTGTCCGCATCCGACTTGCTGCCGGTCGGATCGTCCTTGTACTTGTCCGACTCCTTCGACGCCCGCGTCACCCAAGAGTCGGCGGACGAAAGCCGGGACTGAGCCGACGAGAGGTTGCTGCGGGCCTCCCGCGCCTTCACCAACGCCTTGTCCGCCAGCGCCTGCGCCCGCTCCAGCTTCGGCCAGAAATCAGTCAGTGCGCTCCCGCACAACTCGTACGACTTCTTCAGCTTCTTCAGATTCTTCGGCACACCCGAGAACTGATCCCGGAACACCTCCGCCGACTTCCCCGCCCACTGCAACGTCGCATCGTCCTCAGCCATCCCCTTGACCAGACGCAACGCCTCGGAGACGTCATCGGCGAAGTCGTGCAGGGTCTTGGCCAACGTCCGCACCCGGTCCGGGTCACCCGGCGTCGGATCCCTGTCCAGATCCAGCACATGCCAGTCCGAAGGCCGATACCCCGCCATCCCGCAACCCCCGTCACGCGTACAACACCATCAACACCCGTATGCACACGCGAACTTACACGGCACCCGCGTTCGAAGTGAAGGTCGCCATGTGCACGGCCGGCGCGCTCGCACACAATCCCCTCATACAGACCTCGTCCGTGCGCGGAACAGGGCAGATACTCCAGGTGAAACGGGCTCAGCCCGTGAACCGGAACGTAGAAGTGATCGCGTCGAAGATGTCGAAGAACGAGTCGGCAAGATCCAGCACCTGACTGCTCCCCGCCACCAACGCAGCCTTGCCCTCCTGCCCCGGCACCGGAATGAACGTCTGCATCAGCACAGCACGCACCGTGCGGTTCAGCGCGTCGTCCGGTACGACGATGTCCTCGATGCCGTACGTACGGGCGGCTGCCCCCACCCCCGGCAGGTCGACCGTCGTCACCTTGCGCCAGGAGTCGCCCTCCTTCTTCGCCTCCTTGGACGACAGACCCGCGGCCATCGCGGCCGGGTCGGTCGAGAGAGGGGCGCCGTCGCGCGTACGGCCACCGACCATCGAGACCGTCACCGACGCGGTGACCGGGGTCGCGCCGCCGAAGGTGTCCGCCATGCAACCGCAGTACAGCGCACCGGACTTCCACGCCTCCCCGGCGGCCTTCTGGAGGAACGCCGTGTACGTGTCCCGGTACGGCGCCAACTCCGGTTGCTGCTCGACCCGTTCGGTCACCATGCGGTGGATCGAGTCGTTCCGCGACTCGGGCCGTACGTCGAACTCCCACCAGGACTCGGGCACCTTGATCAGGAACCCTCCGCGCTCGATCGTGAGCGCCTCCATGTATCGGGCCATGACGTCGGCCTCCCTTCCGTTGTACGGTGCCGCCAGACTACGAGATCGGGATCGGGGGACGGTCACATGGGCAAAGGCAAGAGCGATCTCGCGCTGCCGCTCAGCGAGCTGGAGGAGTACGGGGGCAAACTGCGCTCCCTCAAGACCCGGCTCGACCACACCAAGAAGCTCTTCGAGTCCTACCGTGACGACATTGGCGACGGCCGTGTCAACGACGCCCTCGGCGACTTCGAGTCCAACTGGGAGGACGGCCGCGAGGACATCACCCAGCAGCTCGACTCCCTCGCGGAGATGTCCGACGCCGTCGTCCGGGAGTTCCGGAAACTGGACCTGGACCTGGAGAAGAAGGTGAAGGACGGGGTCAAGGAGGAGGAGCAGAAGTAGCCGGCCCCTGCCGGGGAACCGACCCCTCCCGGGGGACCGGAACCGCTCTCACCCCACCTCGTTCCGCGCCACCGCCTGCCCGTGCACGACCACGTCCCCGCCGTAGAACATGCCACTGAAGACGGGCGAGTACGTCAACTGCACCTCGACCTCGACCTGTTCGGCATCCGCCTGCACACAGTGGGTCGCCGCGATGTCCGCACCCCGCATGTCCATCTGGCGGGCGAAGGTCTTCACCCGGGCGTCGCAGTCCTGGTAGTTGATCGGCGCGGGGCCGCCCTCGTCGTCGTAGAGCGCGTCGAGGTCGATGTCCTGGGCCGCGTACCGGGCCGCCTGTTCCGCTATGTCCGCGGCGCGTTCGCGCTTGGAGATGGACAGGCCGCCGTCGATGACGAAGGCCGA
The DNA here is from genome assembly GCF_044750545.1 of Streptomyces sp. NPDC088794. NCBI lineage: Bacteria > Bacillati > Actinomycetota > Actinomycetes > Kitasatosporales > Streptomycetaceae > Streptomyces > Streptomyces sp. NPDC088794. Next base: position 816,080 of record NZ_JBIVKB010000002.1, read on the forward strand.
CAGGGAGAGGAAGACGAGCGCGAAGATGATGACCGCGCCGGCACCCGAACCCCGGTCGTCCATCCGGGCCCGGCGGGACGACAGCCACGTACGCACGTATCGGCTCACACCGTCCTCCGGAACGGATCCAGCGGCGAACTGAAGCTCGCCGTCAGGCGCGTCGGCACGTCCAGGCCGAGCATCGCCAGACCTCGTACCTCGCAGCTGACCTCGACGGTGAAGATGGTATCCGGCGCGAAGCCCTGACTGGTCTGTACGACGGTCACCGGCCCGGAGCAGACGTCCTCCAGGTCCGCCGAAGCCGCCTTCCTCGCCTCGGCCATGGCCGTCCCGTGGTCCTTCTGGATCGAACCGGCGCGGGCGGCGTCCCGAGCGGCACCGTCCAACGCGCCCCGCCCGTCGACCAGTTGGCCGAACGCCACCAGCACCAGGATGAACAGGATCATCACCGGCGCCAGGATCACGACCTCGATGGTGGACAGACCCCGGTCGTCGTCCCGGTGCGGGAGCCTGCCCCGGATCCTGCCCCGGATGGGGAGTCGCATCAGTTCTCCCCCTCCCGCACGAACCTCTCCACCGGCCCCTCCGACTGCGCGTGGACCGTCAGATCCAGCCCGGGAAAGACCGAGGGCACCCGTGCCGTGATCTCCACGCCGACCGTGTTCTGCTCCGGCTGGAGCATCGTCACGCGCGGCGACAGGACCAGTTGCGGGCCGAGTTGGCGGATGTAGCTGTCGACCACGTCCTGGGCCTCGCCCCGCCAGGCGCCCGGCTGGTCGTGCGCCGTGGCGCGGGCCTTGCGGGCGCCGGCCTGGGCCGCCGCCTGGGCCACGTGGTCCGCGAAGAAGTACAGCGCGAACTGGACCGTGGCGAAGATCATGAAGAACAGCACTGGTGTGAGCAGCACGAACTCGATCGCGGTCATGCCGGACTCACCGCGGGTGGAGGCGGCCTCCACCCGTCGGCGTACCCAGCGATGTACGCGCACCGACATCCCCGTTCATCCCCGTTGCAGAAATCGACGTATGTACAGAACTGGCAGGCTCTGTACGGGCGTTCAGCAGGTCTTGCCGGCGTCGGCGCCCTTGATGCAGTTGCCGACCTTGTTGGCTCCGTCGCTCAGGGCGGCGTTGATGATCGCCGCGACCACGCCCACGATCGCCACCACGACGGCGGAGATGATGACCCACTCCACCGCGGAGGCGCCACGGTCGAGTTCGCCGGAGCGGGCCCGCTGGACGCGGCCCTGAAGGAACGTGACCAGGAAGTCCATGGCCGGGATGCCGGTGCTGAAGTTCCTTGTGTTCATGGTGAATTGTCCTCTCAAAAGGTCTCTGTCGCTGGTTGCTCGGCTCTCGCCTGCCGTCGCGGCTCGCGTCATGACACCTGGAACACCCGCATCGCCGCCGGAAAGATCAGGAACACCAGGAAGCCCGCGCACAGCAGCAGTTGCGCGACGAGCATCGACTGCGACTTCTCGCCCGCGCTGCCCTCGATCTCGGCGAGTTCGCGGTGCCGCATGGTCTCGGCGCGGGAGGCGAGGGACTCCCGGACCTTCGCGCCGTCGTCGGCCACCAGGGCGAGGGAGGCGGAGAGGTCCTTGAGCTCCTCCACGCCGATCTCCTCGCCGAGGTGGCCGAGCGCCTGCCACTGGCTGATGCCGGTGATGCGGGCGTCGGCCAGCGCGTTGCGGATGCGCTGGGTGGCCCAGCCGTCGGAGACCTCGGCTGCGGCCATCAGCGCCTCGGGCAGACCGCGGCCGCCGGCCAGGCTCATGGACACCAGGTCCAGATACGCCCCGATCACGCGCCGCAGGTCCCGCCGCTTCTCGGCGGCATCGCGCCGCACCTCAAGGTCGGGCAGGAGGAAGAAGACGAGTGCGAACGCGAGCGCCAGCCAGACCGGGATCATCGGGCTGCTGCCGACACCCAGCGTCCAGACCACCGCGAACAGGAACGGTCCGAAGAACAGCCCCGCCACCGACAGCAGCACCTTCGTCGCGAGGAAGTTCTCCCAACTCCGGTCCAGGACGGCCAAGTCCGCGCGCAGGGAGCGCTGTTCCCACCCCTGCTGCATGTAGAACTCGGAGACCCGCGCGCCGACTTGGGCCCGCAGCGAGCCGATCCGGCCCGCGTCGGGCGCCGTTCGGGACGACTCGTACGCCGCCCCGCGCACCCGCATCGCGTCGATCCGCGCGACCTGCGCGACCGCGCTGCGCTTGGACGGCATGAGGGCGCGGACGAGGGCGTAGATACCCAGGCCCAGGACCGCGCCGACGACGATCGGCATCGTCAGGTTCACCGTCGTACCCCCTCTTCCTGGTGACCCGGCCCGGCCGCACCCGGCGTGCCGGCAGGCCCTGCCGGGGTGCGCGGCCGGACGAACTGCACGGCCGACTCGTCGCGGACCAGGAAGCGTTCGGGTGTCTCGATGGTCGACAGCTTGCGCAGCCACCAGAAGCCCAGCGCGAACAGGCCGCAGACGCAGGCGAGTACGAGCTGGCCGACGGGCGTCCCGTAGGGCTCGACGAACTCCCGGTTGAAGATGGACAGTCCGAGCACGAAGGCGATCGAGACGGCGACGACGATCTGCACCGAGCGGCGGGTGGAAGCCCGTTGGGCCATCACGCGCTGGCGCATGTCGACCTCCTCGCGCGCCGACTTGGCGAGCGCGCCGAGGACCTGGCGCAGACCGGGGCCGCGCAGCCGGGCGTTGAGGATGAGGGCGGCGACGATGATGTCGGCGGACGCGTCGTTGATCTCGTCGGCGAGGTGCTGGAGCGCCTCGGGCAGCGGGGTGCGGGAGCGCAACCGGTCGACCAGGGCGTCGAGATGGGGCCGCAGGACGGGTGCGGAGGCGCGCGCGGACGCGGGGATGGCCTGTTCCAGGCCGACCGCGCCGGCGATCGTGTCGCGCAGCGACTCCGTCCAGGAAGCGAGGGCCTCCACCCGTTTCATGGCGGCCCGTTCCTCCCCGGCGCCGCCGAAGAGGCGGTCCCAGAAGAAGACGAGGATGCCGGCCGCGATACCGGCCACCGCCCAGCGGGTCAGCAGCAGCACGACGAGTCCGACGATGGCCGCGAGCGAGCCGCGCTGTCCGGCGAACCGGATCAGCTCGCCGGCGCGTTCGGCCGCCTTCTGCTTCTCGTGGGCGGGCTTCGCGGGCAGTCCGCGTACGGCGACGACGAACAGCGCGAGTCCGCCGCCGACGGCGACACCGCTGCCCACCGAGTACAGGACGGTCGTGGAGAACAGGCCGCCCAGGGAACCGAGCGAGCCGAGAGCCTCGTAGGTCATGTCACCCCCATCCCGTGGGCCGGTAGCCCTGTGCGATCAGATCCTCCAGGCAGGCCAGCGGCGCGTGCGGGACGACCCGGCCGTCCGGGGTCTCGGCGAACACCTCGCTGGACAGCACGCGTCCGTCGACGCCGTTGACCTCGCGGACGGAGGTGACCATGCGCTGGAGCCGGCCGCCCGTCTGGAATTCGTTGCGCCGCTGGATGAAGACGACGAAGTTCACCGCGCCGGCGATGAGCATCTGGCTGGCCTCGATGGGCAGTCGCTCGTTGGCCTGGAGGGCGTAGGTGGAAATACGGTTGAAGACCTCGCTGGAGCTGTTGGCGTGGATCGTGGACAGCGAACCGTCGTTGCCCTGCGACATCGCGTTCAGCATGGTCACGATCTCGTCGCCGAGCACCTCACCGACGATGACGCGGGAGGGGTTCATACGGAGGGATCGGCGGACCAGCTCCGCCATCGCGATGGCGCCCTGCCCCTCGGAGTTGGGCAGCCGCTCCTCGAACGCCACGACGTTGGGGTGGAGTTCGGGAAAGGTGTCGAGCCCGAGCTCAAGGGCCCGCTCGACGGTGATGAGCCGCTCATGCGGCGGAATCTCGTTCGCCAGGGCTCGGAGCAAGGTGGTCTTACCGGCGTTGGTGGCACCGGCGATCATGATGTTCTTGCGGGCGCGGACCGCGCAGGCCATGAAGTGGGCGACTTCAGGGGTGACCGTGCCGTTGCCGACGAGGTCGGAGATGAAGACCTTGCCCATGCGGGCGCGACGGATGGAGAGCGCGGGCCGACGGGCCACGTCCATGACGGCCGACAGACGCGAACCGTCGGGCAGCCGCAGGTCGAGTTGCGGGTTGGCGGAGTCGAAGGGCCGGGAGGACAACCCCGAGTAGGCGCCCAGCACTTGGATGAGCTCGATGAGTTCCTCGTCGCTCTCGGCGACGGGATCGGCCTTCACTTCCTGCCCGTTGGCGTATCCGACGAACACCTGGTCGCACCCGTTGATGTCGATGTTCTCGACCTCGGGGTTGTCCAGCAGCGGCTGCAGCCGCCCCACACCGAAGAGCGCGGCGTGCACGGCGGCGGCGTACTGCTCCTCGGTCTCAGCGTCCAGAGGCGTACGGCCGGCGTTGATCTCCGTCCGCGCGTACTCCTCCAGCATCTGGGCTATGACCGCGCGGGCGTACTGCCGTTCGTCCTCGTTGGACATCGGCGTGACGCCGTCGGTCTGGTCCAGGCGACGCTGTTCGGCGATCCGGTCACCGGCGTCCTGCCGGAACCGCTTGACCAGTTGATGGTCGACAGCCGTCATGTCCCGGCCCCCGCATGCCCGTTGACATGACCGTGGGTGGACGCGGACCAACTGGCGCCGAACTGCTGGTACAGATCGGCGGTGACCTTGCGGGCGGACCGGATGAGCAACGACTTCTCGAGCCGCCCGCGCTTGCGCCCGGCCAACTGGTCGGCGCCGGCCGGGTCGTCGGCGATGGTGCCGACCACTCGGGCGCCGGTCTGGGCGTGTACGAGCATGTCGTTGACCTGGTTGGCGAGCTTGCCGGCGTTGTTCGTGTCGGCGATGAGGACGACACCGATCAGCGGCGTCCCGAGGCTCGCGGCACCACGGGGCCCGCCGTGCAGCTTGTTCGTGAGAGCGGCGGCCCGGTCCCGCACCCGGGCGATGGCCTCGGGCTCGGTACGGCTGATCAGCAGCACGAGCGCGGCATGCGGAAACAGCTCGACAGCGGGCGTGTCCCCACTGATCCGCCCACAGTCGGCGATGACGTCGGCGGGCGCGTTCGGGGAGTCGGCGAGCGCGGAGAAGGCGTGCCCGAGGGTGGGCCACAGCCCGGCGAGCCCGGCGGCGTGCTCGGCTATCCCGAGCCCGACGAGCACTTCGAGCCCACCGCTCAACGGCTGTACGTGGTCCCAGAGTTGATCGGGCACGAGCCCACGCCGAGCGGTGGCGGCGATGGACAGCATCCCGGTATTCGGATTCAGCGGCCCACCGTGCGCGGCGGCACTGCGGTACACCAGGTCCCCACCCGCCGGATCGGTCTCGGCGAGCAGGACACGACGCGGCCACACCGCGGCGAGGGCGACGGCCGCGGTGGTGACGCCGGGGGAACCCTTGTCGGCGGCGAGGGCGATGAGGGCCATTTTCTGGGGGTCGCCTTCTAGTTGCCGGGGACGTGCACGATGGCGACCGAGCCGGCGGACGCGGCCCGCGTCACGGCGGCCGCGTCGTCCTGATCGACGAGCAGCGTGAGCGAGAGGTTGCCGGTGGTCACGGTGGAGTCGTTGTCCTCGGCCTTGGTGTTGACCTTCGCGTTGTCGACGATGAGACCGCCGGAAGACGTGGAGGTCGACGAGCCGGTCTTGTCTCCGCTGGAGCTGCTGGTGTCGACGTTGTAGACCGCGACGGTGTCACCGGGCTTGATATCCGACGGGTACTGGCCCTCCTTGAGGGCGACACCGACGGCGGCCTTGCCGGCCGGGAGGCCGGTGCCCTTGGTGAACATCTGACCCATCACGACGGTGCCGGGATAGATCGTGGACTTCGCCTTGTAGCCCCTGAGACCGCCCAGCTGTGACCACTCGACGTAGTTGATGCTGTCGTCCTTGGCCACCATCACGGAGGTCACGTCACTGTCCTTGACGGACTCGCCGGCCTGGATCTCCTTGGTCACCTTGACGACCTCGATCCGATCGCCGGCCTGCAGCACAAGCATCGTTGCACCCAGCGCACCGACCAGGATCAACAGCACCGCCAACGCGGCCAGCGCGGGTTTGCGCTCGCGAGGAGGGGTGGGAAGCCGGTCACCGACCCCCGCCTGAGCCGGAACCGCGGAACGTCCCGCGCCCGCCCCCGTACGCTCTTGGATCTTCACGCAACCGCTCCCCGTACGCCCCAGATGGTTTCTGCCACCACGATGGTGTCTGCCACGCCTGCCAAACTCTCTATAAAACCGGACACTTCACCAGATCCCCTTGCGACCTGGGCGAATGCCATCGCCGGGGGTGAGTGTCAAGCCATCGCACCGTATCAGCCACACATAAGCCCCTCAAGGCGCATCCCAGCCCTCGCTCCGCCCCGGCCCCGCCGTTATCCATCTGCAACTAGAGGCGCATCTTCCCCGGTTACGCCCGCCCCTTGCGACCCTCCACCTTCTGTGCGGTCGCGAATCCGCGCCCGCCCCGACATCCTTTCCGTAGCGGGGCGTTCGTCACGGGGTGGCCATGAGGCCTGCACGAATCACTCACGAGGCTGAGGGGGCGTCGTGGCATGACCTTGGCTCGCGAGCGGGGCTCACGCCATGAGCGGAATGTCGCCGACCGGCGACAGGGGGTGCTGAGGCAGGCCTCAACCCCGCACGCACGCAGCGTCCGCCTTCTTCCAACTCATCTGCTTCACTTGCCAGTCGCCGACGGAGTCCCTCTGCGCCTGAACGGCGAACCGGATGAAGTCCTTGTCGCTCGGCTGGGGGTGAGCCCGTCGTTCCTGACCGTCGCGACTCGGTCGACAAGGTATGCGAGGGCGGGCGCGGCGAAGTAGCAGTTCATGTTGGCGGTCTGGCCAACCCCCTTGGCGAAGTGCTCCTCTCGGCCACACTAGACGCGGACGGCGTGGCGGCATCGGTCGGACTGTTGCCCGAGTCGCTACCGCAACCGATCGCAGAGAGGGCAAAAGCAACGAGAAGACCGGCCGCGACCGTCCCCCGTCGCGCGGTTGGCATCAACGCTTTGTGCCCTCAGAGATAGACGAACGACGTGCCGAGCGACGATCCCGTACGCGAAGGTCTCCAGCGCCGCGCCCATGCCGTCGCGGTCGGGGTCCCGGGCAACCAATGAACTGCAAAGTACGTGCCTAGAACAGGTTTCCGGGCGTGCGGTCGCAAAAGCGGGAGCGTGGACGGGCGCTGCGGGGTGGGGCACTGCAATCGCGATACGGAACCCCTGGCAATGCGGGCTCCGGTGTCCACTCGATCGTGTCTGTCACCGACCGCTGCTCTTGCACGATAGGGGCACCTCACTCAACCATGAGAGACCGTTACGCCCACAATTGCCCAGCTTCGCCTTCGGGTTCGCGCTGGTGAAGTCCAGAACCCCACCGATACCGTTTGCTCTCTTGCTGATCTTCAGTCTCACGGGGAGTCCACAGTGAAGCGCCGCACTTTGCCCACCGCTGTCGCGCTGGCCGCAGCCACAAGCCTGCTGCTGACGGCTTGCGGGGGCGGGGACGACAGCTCCCGGGCCAACGACAAGATCGCGGGGGTCGACGCCGGCCGCCGCTCGGCGTCGACCCCACCGAGCGCCGTTCGGCGGGACAACGCCGAGCGGCCGAAGATCACGCTGCCGGAGGGCGTCAAGGACGACTTCGAGGGCTGGAAGACGGGTGACACCACGAAGGACGCGATCCTCTCCGATGCCGGCCAGGCGCGTCTCGCCCTTGATTACGCCGGCGCCCAGGGCAACACCAAGGAACCCGCCATGAGCTTCTACTGGAAGGGCGACGCACTGGCGGAAGCCGTCCACTGGGTGAAGTGGTTCGTCGACAACAACTCCACGTACGTCGGAACCGTTCGCTACTACGACGCGAACGTGACCGTCTCCAGCGAGTCGTCCGCCGCCGCCGTCTACTGCTCGGACGAGAGCAAGGCGTACAACAAGGACAAGACGACTGGGAAGGTCGATATCACCGCTGCAACCAGCAAGGCGTACGTCCTTCACAACACGCACCTCGAGAAGGACGGCAAGGGCGTGTGGCGGACGGCGGGCATCGTCTCGCAGCGGGGACACAAGTCGTGCATTCAGTAAGGGTGTTGGAGAACCGAGCAGCTATCTGCACCTTGTCGACGCTCTGCGTTCTCAGCGCGGGCTCGGCACACGCGATCAGAGGTGGAAGCGAGCCTCCTGGGGCCGTCGACACCAGCGCCGACTCCCAGAATCAGTCAATCGCCTCTCGAGTGAGATTCGGCCTGTCGAAGAACGGACGCGGGGAGTCCACCGGAACAGTCACAGCCATGGGCATATGGAGTCCCCCTGCGTGCTGGTACGAGCCGAAGGACACCCCGGAGGAGAAGGAGCAGCAGTACAGGGATCTGCTCGGTTCCCCTCTCTTCTCCGGTAAGAAAGAGGCTGTCGAGGGGATGGAGTACCGCTTCAAGGACGGCCACCCCTATACCGATTTCAACAAGAAGAAGACCGGCACCGGTCTGTTCTGGACCTCGGCCCGTGACAACAGCCGGCCCACGGACCCGGGCATCTGGGAATGCCGCGAGCCGGACTTCTGGGTGGCCAACGGCGAGACTCCTCCGGTCGCGAACGCCATCGACGCCGAAACGCTTGCCGGACTGGCCTACAGCCGAATTCTGGTTCCCGACACCGAGGTATCCCTCGCCCCGGAAGGGCCCACGAAGGTCAACCTCCCCACGTGGGCCTGGCTCGACAAGACCGACTTCCACAGCGTGTCGGTGACCGCATCCCTCAGCGTCGGCGGCTGGAGGGCCTCGGCCACGACGACCGCCAGGCCCGTCTCTCTCAAGCTGGACCCAGGCACAGCCGACGCGACGACATACCCGTCCGACGGCGAGTGCGCCATCAACCCCGACGGCTCCATCGGCGAGCCCTATGCAAAGGGAAAGGCCACCGAAACGCCTCCTTGCGGTGTGGCCTACCTCCGCTCGTCCGACGGAGGCACGTATCAACTCAGAGCCACGATCACGTGGGAGATCTCCTGGGAGGGGTCCAACGGCGAGCGAGGGAGGCTCCCGAATGGTGCCTTCGGCACGGACCAGGACGTTGTCGTCCAGGAGATCCAGGCCGTCAACCGCTGACGCGGCAGCACGGACCGACCGCCGGGGCAGTGGACCGGCAGCTCCTGCCGACTCAGACGGCGACAGATCAAACGGGAAGAGGAACCCGGCACATGGCTGACCGGCTCGCCGTGGACGGCGGCGAACTCGCGCATTTCATGAAGCTCTTGAACAAATCCAGCACCTCATTGAAGGGGCTGTGTAAAGCCTTGGGCGATGCGAGCGTCACAGGACTGGGTACGGACGACCTGGACTCGGCATGCGAGGACTTCCAGGAGGACTGGAAGTACGGGACCGACGAGATTGCCGAGCAGACCGAGGGCCTGGCCAAGATTATCGGCCAGAACAAGAAGAGCTACGAAGAAGTGGACAAGGCACTGGAAGAAGCCTTGCGGAAGTCCGGGAACGGGAGCGCGGGAGGCAAGAAGTGACTGTTACGCCAGGCTTGGAACCGTCCCCGTACGGTAGTTCTCCCGCCGCCCGAAACGGCGCCCTGCCTCAAGGATTGAAATCCTCCCCCACCATCCCGAACCCCAACTATCCACACTTGGGCTTCAATCCGACCCCGGGTGACACGGATACGGTCCACGAGCTGTACAAGAAACTGAGCAACTGTGCCAAGGTCCTGGAAGAGACGCACGGAATCGTCACCAAGCTCATGGACGGCAGCTACTGGAAGGGCGACGCCGCCGTAGCCTTCCGTGAACAACTCGAAGGCGGTCCCCTCCCGCTCAACCTGAAGAACGCAGCGCACTCCATCCGCAAGGCCGCCCGACAGCTCAACAGTTGGGAGGGTGAACTCGAGGAGTTTCAACGACGAGCCAACAGGCTCGAACAGGACGCCAAGGATGCGCAGAACCTCGTAGACACGGCAAAGGGACACGCCTCAACGGCGAAGAAGGATCCGGGCCTTGACGCCAAGGGGAGTCGGCACGACAAGGCGCAGAAGACCCTCACCACCGCCGACACAGCGGTGCAACAGGCTCAGGCCGAGCTCGACAAGGTCATCGGAAGGGCCAAGAAGCTCGCAGCGGAGCACGAGGAGAAGTCCCGGTACCGGGCCGGAAAGATTCGTGACGCCACGAAGAAGCTGGCGCCGCACGAACCGGGCTGGCTCGAGGACTTCGCCGATTGGTTCACCGAAAATCTGCCTGACATCCTGAGCTTCACCGCGGGTGTCATCGGCTTGGTGGCTCTGTTCGTGGCGACGGGAGGAACAGCTGCGGCCGTTCTGCTGCTCGCGGCCGCCGCACTGAGCGCCTACGCCCTCATCGAACGATTGCTTGATCCTGAAGTACTCGCCTCATTGAAGGACGGCTTCACCGAGGGTGAGTTCGACTCCGATTTCTGGGGAAACATCGTCAGCCTCGGAGGTGATGTCTTGGGGCTCGTTCCGGGCGTGACAGTGGTGAGCACAGGTGTCCGCGCAACGGTGAACACTCTGCGCGCCGGCGAGGAGGCAGTGACCCTCGGAAAGGTCGTGACGACGTTCGGCAGTAAGACGATGAGCGAGGCGAAGGCGATCTCCGACCTGGGGAATCCCGCTCTGGATCTCGTAGTGCGCGGCGCGCGCGATTCCGCGCGCGCCGGAGAGATCGTGGAGATCAGCTCGGCTTCACTCGGTGTCGTGACCGCCGGGTATGGTCTGGTCTCCAGTGCGGTGGATGAGCTGGACAACGACGGTGTCACAGATGGCAGCACGGGTGTCGACGGCGTAAGAAGCGTCCTGGACGGCGGTGCCCTGATCGACCTCGCCCGGCACGCCTTCTGACTGAGAGGACGAGAGAGAACCGATATGAGCCCCGCAGACCACCCCGTGGCATGGGAGCACCCACCGACCCGCCGGGCCTGGCTGAGGCAACTGGCGGTGAACGCGCTCGGTCTCGTCGGCTGGGTCGCTCTGTGGTTCGCGCTTCTTGCCGTCCTGTCGATCTTCCTGTCCCCCGGGTACGCGATCGCCATCGCACCGTTCCTCGTGTACGCCTTCTACCGAGCCTTCCTTCAGGTGTTCGTCTTCCCCGCGATCTTCCGAATGCGGCGCACTCTGCAGGTGTACCCGTGGCACCTGCACAGCGACGCCCCGCGTGGTCTCGCCGACAGAACCGACGTCGTCGGCAGGCAGTACGGCTGGTTCGAGTTCCCGAACCCGGCCCGGCCGGAGGAGCGGCTGCCCATGGTGTTTCCCCGCCACTGGGGGGTGGGCTGGTGGAGCCGGCGTATGGCTCCGCGCGCGACTCCTGAGCTGAAGGCCCAGATCGGTGTGGTGTGGCTGGCGGGAGACCCCCGTTTCATCGGCGTGCTCGCCGCGCCCTCGTCCGACGGTTCCACGCCTCGGCGGTTCCGCTTCCTGCATCAGCAGACGGGTGCGGACGGAGGTCGGATCTCTGTCACCGATTGGGGCGCCACCGTCGAGGACATCGAACGAGGGCACCGCGCCGGGATTCGGCCTGCCCGTCCCTGACCTCCTCGACGACAACGAGATCTCACCGTCATGCACTCCCGCATCGCCATCACCATCGCCGATTCCGTCAATGACCCGGGCGCCGGTATCTGGTTCGCCGTACCCGGCGGTTTCACCGAGATGCCGATGGACGTCTTGCTCGCCCCTCCCTCGTCCACCGAGGCGAACCGACTCAAAGAAGCGCTCGCCCCACTGTTGGAGGCCATTCCGGACGGCGTCACCCGCCAACAGTTCATCGCCCAGCTGGCGTCAGGACAACAACTCCTTCGTGCCCTGCGCGAGGTGGGCACGGTTCATTGCTCACTCGGAGTGCACCGAGACGACGCAGGCGAAGACTGCGGCAGAACCCTGCATTCCCTCTTCACCGTGTCATGGCGCGACGTTGCCTGGTCCCCGCGTGCGGTGAGCGCGGCGCGAGCAGTCGCGTCGACGGAGGAACACACGCACATCGAGTACCTGGACCTGGCCAGCGGCCCTGCGTCGATGGGCGAAACCGTACGCAGCCCATCTCCGGAAGCCGGACTCCCGACGACCCCTCTGCTCCAGATCTACGCCTACCTGCCCCACCCGGACTGCAGACGCCTGGCGGTCCTCATGCTGAGCACAACCGCGGTGGAGCGGCGTGACCAGTACCGCGCGATCCTCCGACAGATCGCGGAACTCACCAGCTTCGGCTCTCCCTTGACCGAAGCCCAGTAGAAATCCACCACAGAGCTACGGACAGGCACCGCCGGACTGTCCGACGAACGGCGACAAGAGACTTCTGGCCATCAGGTGCCGCCGACCCAGTAGGCCGTGGGCAGCGAGCCGAACTGGTCGGCGGTTTTCATTCAGTGCCTCCATCGACGAGGGCCGCGCTACCTCCCGCAACGAGCGGAGCAATGCGCAGGGTCCGAACCGCCTCATCGGCCAGTTCCGTGATCTGCTCGGTAAGAGCGACCTCCTCCCAGGTCACCGTGACCACGATGAGGCTCTGCAGATCGGCCGGAAAGACGGCGTACCTGACGAACTCGGTGAGCTTCCGGCCGAAGCCCCACATGCGCTTCACCTGGAGCATGGCCTGTACGCGCACGGCCGGCCCGGCGGTCACTTCGAGATGGGAGATCTGCGGAACCCCCGTGATCTGGGCGTTCCCCCACTCCAGAAGCAGCGGCGTGACCTCGTCCGCCCCTGGGCGCGGCACGCCCTCATCACCGTAGGAATCGACCATCAGGTTGGCCAGAGCCTCCCCAGCCTCTGAGTAGTAAGCCGCGGCGAGGGTGGGCACGTCCTCGTTGAGGTCGACGGCCCGTTCGACCATGTCGTCGATGACCGCACTCTTCTCGATCTCCAGGGCGAGGGGGTTGAGGTTGTTCACCACCTCGGTGGCCAGCGCCATGGCCTCAGCCGTCGTGCCTTCGCGCAGTGTCAGATCGATCCAGCCCGGCTGGAAGTCGAAAGCGCACTCGAAGGTCTCCTCCAGCGGAGCGCCGTCGCCCGGTGCGGTCATGCTCTGTCCTTTCCTGTGGGCATCGCCCGAGGGCCTTTCAGGACGGCCTGAACGCATCACACGATCCAGCGCAAAGACTCACCGATAGCCGAACACAGCCGGTACATCGGCCCTGTCGTCCCACCGAGAGGTATCGCGAACCCGAGGACCAGGTAACCGACAGCTCCGGGCATCTGGACGTACAGATCCATGGTGGTCGGAGTGCGGATTCGTACGGTCTCTCCCGCCGGGAGCCCGATGATCGACACCTCGGTGTCCTGTGCGTCTGTCCCTCCCCTCGCCTCGAAAGACGCTCGTAGGCCATCGGGGGTCAGAGACCCGGTGCGAGGGATCAGGGAAACGATGAGCGAAGCAGGGAGAATCCCGCCGTCGTCCAGCTCGGGCTTGAGGAAGAACTCCAAGGCGCCGTTCCTGACACCGGCTTCCGCGGTGTTGCGAAGGGTCACCCAGACTTCCTGCTTGGTCTCGGCCGGAGCGCCCCTGCCCTCGGCCTGATGGTCCACGAAGGTCTTCAGTTGTGCGCGCCAGCGGTCCTGTGTGAGGTCGATTCGAAACCAGTCCCGGGGGACCAGGAGCCGGTAGTCGCTGGGCGGGGCTGTCGCGTCGGAGTGCGGAATCATCCAGGCATCACAATCGACTTGCCCGACTCGTTGAACAGGCGGACGCTCTTCACCACGCCGGCGAACATGGCCGAGAAGACGTCCCAGCCCTTCGGCGTGGGAGTGCTCATCTCCAGGACCAGAGCCGTGCCGTTGTCGAGTGGTATCTGAACCTGGATGAAGGACGTCACGACCGGCTCGTCGCTGCCGGAGGCCGTGAGACTTCCGTCGAGTGTTCCCTTACGAGTACCTATGCAGGAAACGGCCGGACCACAGGGAAGAGCGATCTCGCCGACCTGCCCGATGCCGAGGTGACGCATGGTCGAGGCGAGGAATCCCACAGGCTGAGCTCCGGCCCGCTCATCCAGGTCGATCATGCTGATGGTGACCGTCGCCGTGCAGCGCTCGTCGTCCACTTCGGTCAGCACGAAACCCGAGTACTGGATCCCGGCCTCGATGAACGAGTCGTAGTGAGCGGCGACCATCACCGCCCACTGCAACTGCACCTCGAATGTCGCCTCCGGCATCACCGCTCGGGACATCTCTATGAGCTGTTCGGCCGTCGCGTCCAGATCCTCTGCGTCCATCGGGATCTCGAAGAATCCCTCCGGCATGATCCACCGGACGTCGATGCCCGGACCTCCGGCCATGCCTTGGCGGTTCTCCTCAGCTGCGATCGCACTCACGACAGGCCTTCTCCATCGGCGAACTCCGCTTCGTCCACTTCGGGGTGGAAACCGGCCGCGAACGGATACGGGCCGTAGTGCGGATAGTGGGCGGGAATGTCTGCGCCTTCTCTGCGGGCCAGGTGCGCCAGCTCGCGGTACCTGCGAGCCCGGGCCCGGAGATTCTGCCGGACGGGATCGCCCCAGTGAGCCATGGCGGTTCGCACGAACAGGGCCAGCAGTATCAGTACGACGGCGACGGCAACGACGGCATAGCCGGTACGGGTCGCACTCGACTCCCAGTACTGCACCACGCCGCCCCAGTACACAGCGGCACCGAAACCGATGATCGCCAGAGGGACCCCGGTCTTGAATCCCGCGTTGAACATCTCGATCTCGTCGTGATGCCGGCGCCGGAGCATACGAAGTACACCCCGGTCGTCGAGGAAGTCGAAGCGGAGTTCCTCGGCCGACCGCTCCGCGAGTGTCCTCGCTGCGGGAACGGCGGCAATCACCTCGCCGGGGACGAGTTTCGTGGGATCGGTTCCCCTGCGGCCGACGAATTCCCATTCGCCGAGGTCCGCTGCTTCACTCATGCCGTCCGGCCCCCTTCCATGGAGCTTCCATCCGTAGTCGGATCGTTGCCGCTATGCGGCCAGCGCAGCGTGGAACGGCTGCGGCGACGGCCCGGGGGACGGGTTCGGCGTGGGCGGCGCGGCAGGCGACTGCTCAGGCTCCTGGTAACCGGTCGACCCACCGTTCTCCCCACTGAACATCCGGTGGAGCGCGCTCGCGAGTCCGCTGCCCTTGATGGCTGCGGTGATCTGCTTTCCGCCGAGCGGCTTGAACACTTCGGGAAGCTCGGGAACAACGGCTCCGACCCTCGAAACGGCGAGCCTGTTGCCGAGTTTCAGTCCTCCTTCCAGGACCTTGTTCGTCAGGCCGACGCTGAGGCCGTTGAGGAAGTTGTGCCCGATCCCGTCGACGGCGGCGATACCCCTGAACGAGCCCCAGGTGCCGAGCTTCCCGAAAGCGCTGAGCTTGGAGACACCCTTGAGGCCGACGAGTGCCCTGAATCCCTTCATCGCCCCCAGCCCGGGAAGCACACCCAGGAAGTCGGTACCCAGCTTCAGCCAGTTGACCTTTCCGCCGCGCACCGACATGTCGTAGGCGTGGCCGGCCAGGGCGGCCGCGCTGGAGAGGACCGCGAGGGTGGCGAAGATAGGAACAAGGAACTGCAAGGGTGGAATGAACGCGCAGATGACCGCGAGCACGGACAGGATCGCGGAGATGTTGGAGAAGCGGTCCGCCCAGTCGGCGAGCCAGTTCATGAACCCACCCGGGTCCCGCACCGCGTCGTGGTGCACGACATCCTTGATGTGCCGGGCGGCGCGATCCCCCGCGTCGTCGAAAATGTCCCTCGCGTCTTTGACGTCCTTGCGTGCCTGACCTATCCGGTGCAGCGCATCCTCGCGCTTCTTCACCCAGCGTTCGTACTCGGGCTTGTCGGCCTCGGGTATCTGACTCACGAGATACTTGTCGGTGAACTTCTTCACTTCCCGGTCGGCGAGGTCATGATCCGACTTCGCCTCAAGGTAGTTCACCAACGCCTTGTCGGCCTTTTTCTGGGCACGGTGCAGCTCACCGGCGAATTCCTTCGACTCGCCCTCGGCCACCTTGGTTCCCAGCGCCTTGGCCGCCTCGTCGTATCGCTCGAAGGATTTCTTGAGCCGGTCACCGGCACCGTCGGCGATCTCGTTGAAAGCGCGTCCCGCGTCGCTGTCCCAGCCCTCCACCGAGGACAACGCCTTGATGGCCCGCGCCTGTTCATCGATCATGTCGGCCATCTTGCGCAACTTGCGCCCCAGGGCCGCCACTTCATCGGGATCACCCGGCGTGGGATCCTCGTCCCACAGCGGCGGCCAGTCACCGGATCGCCTGCTCACTTCTTGCCCTTCCCCGTAGCGTCAGCGATGGCCTTGGCCAACTCGTGGTCGATCTCTTCGTACTTCTGGGCCGCGGCCCCTGTGTACTCGGCCAGCTTCTTGAGTTCCTTCGACAGTTTCTTCCGTGTCTTCTTCCACGTGCTGCCGAAGTCGTCGAAGGCATCTTTCAGGCCACCGTGCCCCAGATCGTCCTCATAACCGTCCGCAGGATTCCCGTGTTCCTCGAACTCACGTTGAATCTTTCCCAGAGCACGCGAACACCCCTTGATCATGTCGAGGTCGTACGCGATTCTGTCGGCCATTGAAGAATTTCCCCCATCGTGAACATGAGACACTGCTGCACGGCGTCCCCTGCAGCAGCAAGGAAGGTGAGACGGGTTTGTCCAGGAGCACCGACCGCACCATACGGAACCGCCTCGGCGTGGCCACGGACGCCGGGGCATGGTGCACCATCGGCAAGATTCCCGAGCCGCCCGCGGACGTGTACGAGGCTTCTGGGGCCGGCCCCTTGCGGCCGGCGTTCCTGAGGCCTCTCGGCATGCTCGGCGCCGTGCTGGTCGCGCCCTTCATGCCGATCGCCATGCTGTTCAGCCTCCTGGCCTCAGGCGAGGAGGCCCTGAAGCGCCTGCTGTCGACGAAAGAAGAACGCGACCGTGCCCGCGCCGCGGACCTCGATGTCGAGCGACGGGACAAAGCCATCGTCGAACTCGGCCTCGACAAGACCTTCGACGGCAACTGGCATGGAGCGGCTGCCCAGTTCCTGCTGCGTTGGTACAGCCATTCCTCCCACCACCAGCGGTTCGTGCTGCTGGCCCAGGGCCGCATCCTGCTGGCCTCGCCGCCCAAGCGGGTGTCCGTCCGCAGGGACGAGCGTATGCGTGTCGTCGCCGAGATCCCTGCCGGCGAAGCCGTCCTCGAGGACCCGCTCCCCGCGTACGAGAGCAACAAACTGCGGATCCGCTTCAAGGACGACACCTGGCTGACCCTGACCTCCGAGGAATGGCGCAGCGACCTGCACAAGTACCTGATGCGTCACCCGGACACCGGTGAGGGCCAGAGCACCGAGGCATGAGACGCGGGTGCGATGGGGGCACAAGGCCTGTGCCCCCATCGCACGGACGCGCAACGGCCGCGTCGATCAGCCCTTGGCCGACTTAGCCAACTGATCGTCCAGCTGCTCGTACGCTTCCTTCGCCTTCTTCAAGAAGTCCGAAAGCCCGTGCAGCCCCTGGATCGTCTTCGTCGCACCCTTGGTGAAGTCCTTCATGGAGTCGTCGTACGCTCCGGAGGCCTTCTGGGTGGAGAAGCCGTTCTCGACCAGTGCCGAGACCCGCTTCTCGACCGACTTGATCTTGTCTTCCAGGTCGTGCATGTCCTTGATCAGGTCACCCGCGACCTTCTCCATCTCGGCATAAGTAAGGTCTGCGTCTTTGCCCTTGCCCATGACGGCTCCCTCCCGTTGGTGTGGCCTCAGGGCCTTCCCCCGTGGCACCGTTCGTGCGAACCGTCCCACCCGTACCTCGGTACGGCGGTAGTCCGCACGAGCAAAGATCTTACGGGTGCGACCCGTGGGGCCACAGGGGCCTCGTGCAAGGGAATCGTGAACCGTCGCACATCCCGTTGCGTACGGCAAAGGCTCTCGGGCTAAGGTCGCTCCCAGTCTGTGTTGAGTCTGTTGGGGGACCTAGCGTGCGCCTGAGTCTTACCGTCGTCGACCCGCTCGGCGGTGCCAGTGCCGACGTGGTGCTCGACGCCGATCCGGAGTCCACCGTCGGTGACATCACCGGGGAGTTGGCGAAGCATGTCGGTTTGAGCGGGAGTGCGCAGATCATTCCGATCGGCGCGCAGCGGGGCCTCGGCGCCGGCGGCTCCCCTCTCGCCTACGTCGACGGGTACGCCCTCGATCCCGCCGCCGACGTCGTCGGCTCTCCCCTGCGCGACGGTGTCGTCGTCAGCCTGCACGATCCGGCCGGGTGTCTGCTCGGTGAGCCCACCGGTGTCGTGGAGTTCCGGGTGGTGGGCGGTCCCGCCGCCGGGGCCGTGCACCGGCTCGGGGTGGGGAAGTACGACATCGGCAACGGACCGGCCGCACACCTCCGCGTCGACGACCCCGAACTCCCCGCCCGCGCCGCCACCCTCTCCATCGCCATCGACGGCACCTGCCAACTCGCCCTCCACGCAGGTAAAGAGACGAAAGACGCGGAAGACCAAGCCCGGCTCGACGGTGAGGACTTCACCGGCGGCGAATGGCCCCTCTCCTCTCAACTCTCCCTCGGCAACAGCCTGTTGGAGATCAACGCGTACGCCCCGCCCAACGCCGCACTGAAGTGGTCCGAGGACGGTTCCGCGCTCGACTACAACCGGCCCCCGCGGCTGCGGCCCGCCGACCGGCAGACCAGCTTCTCGCTGCCCAACCCGCCCAGCGACTACGAGGCCCGGCCGCTGCCCTGGCTGATGGCGGTGTTGCCGCTGGTCGGCGCCGTGGTGTCGGTGATGATGTTCGGGCGCTGGTACTACCTGATCATGGCGCTGATGAGCCCGCTCATGCTCTTCGGCAACTACTTCATGGACAAGAAGCACGGCCGCAAGTCCCACGCCAAACAGCAGAAGGAATACAAGGAGCACAAGGCTCGGATCGAGAAGGACGCGCAAGAAGCTCTCGTCACCGAGCGGTCCGACCGGCGGCAGGCCGTGCCCGATCCGGCCGCCGTGCTCACCTTCGGCACCGGCCCGCGCACCCGGCTGTGGGAGCGCCGGCGCACCGACGCCGACCATCTGCTGCTCCGCTTCGGCACCGGCCGCCTGCCCTCCGAGGTCGAACTGGACGACCCCGAGCAGGACGAGCACAAGCGCAAGGTCCGCTGGTACATCGAGGACGCGCCGGTCGCGCTCTCGCTGCGCGACCTCGGGGTCGTGGGAGTCGCCGGGCCCGGTGACTCCGCGCACGCGCTGGGGCGTTGGGCCGTCGCCCAGACCGCCGTCCTGCACAGCCCGATGGACGTGCAGTTCTACGTCCTCACCGACAACGACGCCCACGACCGCTGGGACTGGGTGCGCTGGCTGCCGCACTCCCGCCCGACCGGCGGCCAGGACGTCAACGTCCTCATCGGCACCGACGCCGAGACCGTCGCGGCCCGCGTCGGCGAGCTGACCCAGCTGCTCGACGGCCGCCAGAAGGCCCTCCAGCAGGGCGGCCGCAACAAGGCCGACGGTCCCGCCTTCACCGACCCGGACATCGTCGTCGTATGGGACGGCTCGCGGCGGCTGCGGTCCATGCCCGGTGTCGTACGACTGCTGCGGGAGGGTCCGGGGGTCGCGATCCGGTCGGTCTGCCTGGACGAGGAGGAGCGGTTCCTGCCCGGCGAGTGCCAGGCCGTGGTCGTCGCCGAGCCGCACCGGCAAGACGAATCCCCGGCCGCCGTGCCCGCCGCCGCCCAGTCCGCCGGTGGCTTCCCCTCCTTCCAGGCCTGGCACCCCAACGCCCAGCAGGACGACCAACAGGCCGAGCAGGTACTGGAGTTGCGGCTGCGGGTCGAGCAGAGCGGGGCGCTGCGCAAGCGGAACGTGCGGCCGGACTTCGTCTCCGCCGCCTGGTGCGCCCGGCTGGCCCGCTCCCTCTCCCCCCTGCGCGACATCAGCGGCGAGACCGAGGACTCCGCGCTGCCCGGCGCCAGCCGGCTGCTGGACGTGCTCCAACTGGAGCCGCCCACGCGGGACGCGGTGGCCGCGCGGTGGCGGATGGGCGGGCAGTCGACGATGGCCGTCATCGGTGAGTCGTACGACGGTCCGTTCGGCATCGACCTGCGGCGGGACGGCCCGCACGGGCTGATCGCCGGTACGACCGGTTCGGGCAAGTCGGAGCTGTTGCAGACCATCGTGGCGGCGCTCGCCGTCGCGAACACGCCGGAGAACATGACGTTCGTCCTGGTCGACTACAAGGGCGGCGCCGCCTTCAAGGACTGCGTCCGACTCCCGCACACCGTCGGCATGGTGACCGACCTCGACGCCCACCTCGTCGAGCGCGCGCTGGAGTCGCTGGGCGCCGAGCTCAAGCGGCGCGAGCACATCCTCGCCGCCGCCGACGCCAAGGACATCGAGGACTACCAGGACCTGGTGCGGCGGGAGCCGAGTCATCCGTCGGTGCCCCGACTCCTCATCGTCATCGACGAGTTCGCGTCGATGGTGCGTGACCTGCCCGACTTCGTCGCCGGGTTGGTGAACATCGCCCAGCGAGGGCGTTCCCTCGGCATCCATCTGCTGCTCGCCACCCAGCGGCCAAGTGGTGTGGTCTCCCCGGAGATTCGCGCCAACACCAACCTCCGCATCGCACTGCGCGTGACCGACGCCGGTGAGTCCACGGACGTCATCGACGCGCCCGACGCCGGGCACATCGCGAAGAGCACACCGGGACGGGCGTACGTCCGCCTCGGTCACGCCTCCTTGGTGCCCTTCCAGTCGGGGCGGGTCGGTGGCCGGCGTCCCGGTGCCGCCGATCCGGCGACGCTCGCGCCCTGGGCCGGGCCGTTGACCTGGCAGGACCTGGGGCGCGGGGCGCTGCAGAAGCCCAAGTCCGAGGCCCGCGAGGATGACGAGATCACCGACCTCAAGGTGCTGGTGGACGTCGTACGCGAGGCCAACACCGCCCTCGGCATCCCCGCGCAGCACTCGCCGTGGCTGCCCGCCCTTGACGACTCGCTGCTGCTCGACGACGTCCCGGCGGTGCAGGCCCAGGGCTCGCTGCCCGCCGCCCCGTACGGTGTGGAGGACCTGCCGGCCGACCAGGCCCGGCGTGCGGTCGCCGTCGACTTCGCGACCTTCGGGCACCTCATCGTGGCCGGCGCCCCGCGCACCGGCCGCTCGCAGCTGCTGCGGACCATCGCCGGTTCGCTGGCCCGCACCAACTCCTGTGCGGACGTGCACCTTTACGGCATCGACTGCGGCAACGGCGCGCTCAACGCGCTGACCCGGCTGCCGCACTGCGGCGCGGTCGTCGGCCGCAACCAGCTGGAGCGGGTGGAGCGGCTCATCGGGCGGCTCGGCAGCGAGGTGACCCGTCGTCAGGATCTGCTGGCCGACAAGGGGTTCGCCGACATCGGCGAGCAGCGGGCCGCCGTCACCGAGGAGGAGCGGCTGCCGCACATCGTGCTGCTGCTGGATCGCTGGGAGGGCTGGCTGCCCACGCTCGGCGAGCACAACCACGGTGAACTGACCGACCAGGTCATGGTGATGATGCGGGAAGGCGCGAGCGTCGGCATCCATGTCGTGATCACCGGTGACCGACAGCTGCTGGCGGGCCGTATCTCGTCGCTCACCGAGGACAAGTTCGGTCTGCGGCTCGCCGACCGTGCCGACTTCTCGATGCTGGACATCAACTCCCGCAAGGTGCCCGAGGAGATCCCGCCGGGCCGCGCCTTCCGCAACGAGACGGCCGCGGAGACCCAGTTCGCGTTGCTCTCCGAGGACACCACAGGGCAGGGCCAGAACGCCGCGCTGGTGGCGATCGGCGAGGCGGCGGCCGCCCGGGACGCCCAAGTCCCGCGTGAGCGGCGGCCGTTCCGGGTCGACGTGCTGCCGAGCCGGATCTCCTTCGAGGACGCGTGGGCGATGCGCGACCCGGCGACGGCCGGTACTCCGCTGTGGGCGATCGCGGGCGTCGGCGGCGACGAACTCACCGCGTTCGGCCCCGACCTCGCGCAGGGCGTCCCGGCGTTCGTGATCGGCGGCCCCGCCAAGTCCGGCCGCAGCATGGTGCTGTTGAACTTCGCCCGCTCCTACCTCACCCAGGGTGTACGGCTCGTCGTCGCCGCCCCGCGTCCCTCCCCGCTCCGTGAACTCGACGGCCAGGAGGGCGTGTTGAAGGTCTTCACCGGGCGGGACGTCGACGAGGACGAGCTGGAGGAGCTGGTCGGGACGGCCAGCCCGGCGGAGCCGATCGTCGTCCTGGTCGACGACGCCGAGGTGCTGGACGACTGCGACGCCGAGGACGTCTTCAAGCGCATCGTCGAACGCGGCGTCGAGGAGGGCCTCGCCGTCGTGATCGCCGGTGACGAGGACGAGATCTGTGACGGCTTCTCCGGCTGGCAGGTGGACGCGAAGAAGGCCCGCCGCGGCATCCTGCTCTCCCCGCAGGAGTCCGGCTCCGGCGAACTCATCGGCATCCGCACCAACCGCAGCATGGTCGGCGGCCCGGTCACCCCCGGCAAGGGCATGCTCCACCTGGGCGGCGGGGACCACGTCACGGTGACGACGCCGCTGTAGCGAGGAGGGGCGACCTCCGGTCGGCCCGCGGCCAGTGCTGTGACCGCATCCACCGGTTCAACGAGATCGGCCTGGCCTGCCTGGACCCTCCGTGAGCGGGAGGCCGGGCAGACCCGGAGCCCCGAACGGGGCCGGTTCAGGAGAAGGACGGCGCCGGAGGAGAGCGACTCAGGAGGCGGACGGCTCGATCTCCCCCGCGAAGACGATGACCTGGTCGATGAGGCTCCGCCGCAGATGGACGACGTCCGTTCCCGCCAGGCGGGGGCCTCCGTCCGGCGTCGTGAAGACCCACTGGTACCGGGCCCACTCGTCCGGCATGTCCACCGCCGAACAGCGCACCATCGTGCCGGTCCCCGCGGGGTGGCGCCGGATGTCCAGCACGAACCGCTCGACCGCCTCGATCCCCTCGCTGCGGCCCAACGGTCCCCAGAAGACCACGTCCGAGGTGAGGGCCTGGGAGAGCAGCGCAGTCACATAGCTGTCGTCCGAGGCGTTGAACGCGGAGATGAACGTGTCGATCGCGGACCGTGCGGTCTCTTCCTGCATGCACCAGTAATACCAGCCGCCTCGCGGACCGCGCTCGTCCCGTGAACCGTCTCCCGACCACGGTGAGCCATCCCGGTCACAGCACTAGTTGGCCCGCGACATCCGAGACGTCGGATTCCCCTCCGCCTCGCTGTCCGACACGTACTTGAGATCGTCGCCCACCAGCGACAACCGCACCGTGTGCGGTGTCGGATTGCATCCGTCGTGGTTGGACGCGGCGCCGGTCGACGTGGCGACGATCTCCTTCTTGGTCACCGACTTCACGGTGAGGTTGTCGTCGCAGGTGCCGCCGAGCTGGTCGGTCTGGCGCAGGGTGCCCAACGCCTCGCCCACGGCGGCCTGTCGGACGGTCAGCCGGAAGGTGCCGACCGGGAGCGTGCCGTCGAGGGCGAGGGCCGAGCCCTCCCAGGTGCCGAGGTAGGAGGCGGGGACGGCGGACCCGGCGGTCTGACCCGCGCTCGTCGGGCCGGGGCTCGGCTCCTTGCTGCCGCTGGGCCCGGAACTGGGCTTCGGGCTCGCCGAGGAGCCGGGCTCGTTCCCCGAAGTGGCCGCCGGCGCCGAGGACTTGGCGCCCGTGTCGCCCGACGCGTCGTTGTTGTTGCCGCCGTTCGGCATCAGGTCGAACAGGAACACCGACCCCACCGTCACCGCCGCCAACGCCCCCGCGACCGCCAGCGCCACGGTGCAGCTCATCCGGCGCCCGCGCCCCCCGTTCCCCGGCGCGGACGACGCGGCGACGGACACGGACAGCTTGCCGGGGCGCTCGTTCCCGGTGCCGGACGCCCCCGTCGTCTCCTGCGGAGTGGCGTCACGCGGCTCGGGAACGCCGGTGGGCGCGGAGACGGGCGTGGATGTCGGCGTGGCCGCAGGCATGGGCGGAGCCATCGTCGGCGGCGGCCCGAACTGCCCCACGGAACCACTCGAATCGACCGACGGACTGCTGAACCCCACCGGCCCGGAAGCCGCCTCCCTCAGCCCCGTTCCCCCTTGCCCCGTCTCCCCCAGCACCGCCTCAAGATTCAGCAGCTGTACGGCACTCCGGCTCACCTGCTCCACCAGCGCCCCCGGCAGCCACCCGCCCGCCACCAGCCGGGCCGTCCCCTCGGGAGCGAGCCGGCGGGCCAGTTCGGGTGGGGTCGGCCGGGCGGTCGGGTCCTTGACCAGGCACGCCTCGACCACCTCCCGCAACTCGCCCTCCAGCGAGCCGAGTTCGGGCGGCTCGTGGACGACCCGGTAGAGCAGGGCGGCCGACGAGTCGCCCGGGAACGGGGGTTCGCCGGTCGCCGCGTACGCCAGTACCGCTCCGAGCGAGAAGACGTCGGCCGCCGCCGTGGCGCCCTTGCCGAGGATCTGCTCGGGGGACATGTAGCCGGGCGAGCCGATGGAGACGCCGGTCGAGGTGAGGGACGCGGTGCCGTCGGTGGCGCGGGCGATGCCGAAGTCGATGAGCAGGGGGCCGTCCAGGGTGAGCAGGACGTTGGACGGCTTGACGTCCCGGTGGACCAGGCCCAGTTCGTGCACGGCCGTCAGCGCCTCGGCGAGACCGGCACCCAGGACCCGTACCGAAGGGGCGGGCAGCGGGCCGCCGTCCGTGACCGCGCCGGTCAGGGACGGGCCGGCCGCGTACGCCGTGGCGACCCAGGGGACGGCGGCCTGCGGGTCGGCGTCGAGCACCGGCGCGGTCCAGGCGCCGCCCACCCGCCGGGCCGCGTCCACCTCGCGCCGGAAGCGGGCGCGGAACTCCTCGTCGAGGGCGAAGTGCGGGTGCACGATCTTCACCGCGACCGTGCGGCCCCCGGCACTGCGGCCCAGGTAGACCCGGCCCATCCCGCCGGAACCGAGCCGGCCGAGCAGGCGGTAGGGCCCCACGACGGTGGGCTCGTCGACTCCGAGCGGTTGCATGACGTCCACCCCTCCCCCGTAACGAGTAGAAGGTTAGTGCGCCGACGGCCGTCGGAAGACTCCCCGCCGGCTACGGATCGCCCACGGATCGGCTACGGCTGGAGCAGATTCACCTTCAGGTCCGCCGGGAGACCGCTCGTCGGTCCGATCCGGCGGGCGAACTCCTCGACCGCCGCCAGCTGGGGGGCGCCGAAGTCGAAGTTGAGGGTCGTGAAGTACTGCTCCAGGACCTGCTCGTCGAAGACCTCCCAGCGGGCCGCCTGCTCGGCGACCTTGCCGACCTCCTCCAGGGAGAGGTTGCGGGAGGCGAGGAAGGCCTCGTGGACCTTGTGGGTGATCTCCGGCTCGCGTTCCAGGTAGTCGCGGCGGGCCGCCCAGACGGCGAAGACGAAGGGCAGTCCGGTCCACTCCTTCCAGAGCGCGCCGAGGTCGTGCACCTGGAGGCCGTAGCGCGGGCCGTCGTGGAAGTAGGCCCGCAGCGCCGCGTCCCCGATCAGGACCGCCGCGTCCGCCTCCTGCATCATCAGGCTGAGGTCGGGCGGACACGTGTAGTAGTCGGGGGTCACGCCGTAGCGGTCCGCGAGGAGCAGCTGGGCGAGGCGGACGGAGGTGCGGGAGGTCGACCCGAGGGCGACCCGGGCGCCGTCCAGCTCCGTCAGCGGGACCTGGGAGACGATGACGCAGGACAGGACGGGACCGTCGCAGCCGACGGCGATGTCCGGGAAGACGACCAGGTCGTCCGCGTGCTTGAGGAACTCCGCGGTGGCGATGGGACCGATGTCGAGGTCGCCCCGCACCAGCTTCTCGTTGAGCTTGTCCGGGGTGTCCTTCGTGAGCTCGATGTCGAGGAGGGTGCCGGTCCTCGCGAGCCCCCAGTACAGGGGCAGGCAGTTCAGGAACTGGATGTGTCCGACGCGCGGCCGGGTGCGAGAATTGTCCACATCGCGAGGCTAGACCCTGCGGCACGTGGTATGGCGACCGCCCCCGCCGCCCCACCGTCAACGCGACACGCCCGAGATCAAACGTTCCGGTGACGTGATCTTGGCCTCTATTGCTTTCGGGTGCCTGCATGCTAGGCTCGCCGCAAGTTGCAGTTTGGTTTCCCTTGCAGTACAGAGCCTGCGGAGCATGTAACCGCGGGCTCTAGTCGTTTTCAGACGTATGCAGTAGTGCGGGACTTGTTTTCACACGTGCAGGGTTCTGGAGCAGGGCGACCCTTTGGGCCCAAGGAGGGCTTATGGCTACCGGAACCGTGAAGTGGTTCAACGCCGAAAAGGGCTTTGGATTCATCGCCCAAGAAGGCGGAGGCCCCGACGTCTTCGTTCACTACTCCGCGATCAACGCGTCCGGTTTCCGCTCGCTCGAGGAGAACCAGCAGGTTTCCTTCGACGTGACCCAGGGTCCGAAGGGCCCGCAGGCGGAGAACGTCACGCCGGTCTGATGTGACCTGGGCCGTCGGCCCGGCGATCTGAGTACGAGTTGCACTACCCAAGGAGCCCCGTGCCGCAAGGCGACGGGGCTCCTGCCTTTGTGCTGCGCGGGCGGAGGTGGTGGGGTCTTCGCAGGTCGGGCACGTTGTCAGTGGTCGTCGGTAGCGTCCGGGGGCATGACCGAACCCGACTTCGTCGCAGCGACCCGCACGTTCTACGACACCATCGCCGAGGACTACGCAGACCTCTTCCGTACCGAGCTGACCAAGCCCGTGGACCGGGCGATGTTCGCCGCCTTCGCGGAGCTGGTGGGGCCCGGCGCGCGCGTGGCCGACCTGGGCTGCGGGCCGGGGCGGATCACCGCCCACCTCGCCTCCCTGGGCCTGTCCGTCGTCCTCGGGCTCGACCTGTCGGAGTCGATGCTCGCGATCGCCCGGCGGGAGCATCCCGAGCTGCGCTTCGAGCACGGCTCGATGCTGGCGGTGGACCTGCCCGACGGGTCGCTCGCGGGTGCCGTGTCCTGGTACTCGTCCATCCACACCCCTGTGGACGAACTCCCCGCGCTCTTCGCCGAGTTCCTGCGCCTGCTCGCCCCCGGCGGGTATCTGCTCCTCGCCTTCCAGGTCGGCGACGAGCCGCGCCGCCACGACCGGCCCTTCGGACACGACGTACAGCTGGACTTCCTGCGGCGCCGGCCCGAGCAGGTCCTCCCGCTGCTGCTGGCCGCCGGGTTCGCGCCCGTCTCCCAGACCGTGCGTGAACCCTGGCCCAACGAGTCGACCCCCCAGGCCATCCTCCTCGTCCGCAAGAGCCCCTCGGAAACGCCCTGAGCGCCCCTACAGCACCCCCGCCAGATCCCGCGCCGCGATGTACCCGAACGTCATCGCCGGACCGATCGTCGAGCCGGCGCCCGCGTAACTGTGGCCCATCACCGCCGCGCTGGCGTTCCCGGCGGCGTACAGGCCCGGGATGACCGAGCCGTCGGAGCGCAGCACGCGCGCCCTGGCGTCGGTCACCAGGCCGCCCTTGGTGCCGAGGTCGCCGGGGACGATCTTGAAGGCGTAGTACGGGGGCAGCCACAGGGGCGCGAGGCAGGAGTCGGGGAGGACGGCGGGGTCCGTGTAGTAGTGGTCGTACGCGCTGTCGCCGCGGTGGAAGTCGGGGTCCTTTCCCAGCAGGGCTTGAGAGTTGAAGCGGCTGACCGTGGTGCGCAGGGCGGCCGCGGGGACGCCGATGGACGCGGCGAGGGCGTCGAAGGACCAGGCCTTGTGGGCGGCGCCCGAGCCGTACCAGTCGGCGGGCAGGACGAAGGTCGGGGCGATGTCCCTGAAGAGGTAGCGGTTGCGGTAGTTCTGGTCGACGACCAGCCAGGCCGGGATGTCGGGGTCGGTGGGGTTGCGGTCGTACATGGTGTGGACGACGTCGCTGTAGGGGGCGGCCTCGTTGACGAAGCGGCTGCCGGCCGCGTTGATCATCAGGCCGCCGGGGAGGGTGCGTTCGGCGAGGCAGAAGTACGGGTCGCCGGGCAGCGGGATCGCCGGGCCCCACCAGGCGTCGTCCATCAGGGCGAGCGCGCCGCCGGCCTGCTGGCCGGCCCGGATGCCGTCGCCGGTGTTCTCCTTCGCGCCGACGGTCCAGTCGGTGCCGATCGGCTGGCGCTGGTACTGGGCCCGCATGGCCGCGTTGTGCTCGAAGCCGCCGGAACCCACGACGACACCGCGCCGGGCGCGCAGGAGACCGGCGGCGCCCGCGCGTGTGACGACGGCCCCGGTGACGGCGCCGCCCTCGACGTACAGGCTGGTGAGCGGGGTGTTCAGCCATACCGGGACGCCGGCGCTCTGGAGCCCGGCGCGCAGTCCGGCGGCCAGGGACTGGCCCATGGTGAGCGGTTTCTGGCCCAGCAGGGCGGCCTTGGTGCCGCGGGCCAGGCACTCGGCGGCGACGGCGGCGCCCTTGACGTTCACGGCGGAGAGGGCGAGCCATTTGTAGTCGGCGCTGAAGACGACGAGGCCGGCCGGGACGTCCAGGTAGGGCGGGTTGAGGTGGGCGAGTTCGGCGCCGAGGACGTTGCCGTCGAGCTGGTCGGGTTCGATGGAGCGGCCGTTCGGGAGGCCGCCGGGGAGTTCGGGGTAGTAGTCGCTGTACCCCTCCATCCAGCGGAAGCGCAGCGGGCTGTTGGCCATGACGAAGGAGATCATCGCCGGGCCGTGCGCGAGGAAGGCCTGCTGCCGGGAGGCCGGGACGTCCGGGCCGACGACCGCGGCGAGGTAGGCGGCGGCCTTGGCGGGCGTGTCCGGGACGCCCGCGGCCAGCAGCACCGGGTTGTTGGGGATCCAGATGCCGGCCCCGGACCGGGCCGCCGAGCCGCCGAAGGTGGCCGCCTTCTCGACGACCACACAACTCAGGCCCGCCTTGGCCGCGGTGAGCGCGGCGGTCATGCCGGCCGCCCCGGAGCCGATCACGACGACGTCGTACGTGCCCAGGAGCGGCGGGTCGGCGGCGGTGGCCGTACCGGCGCCGGTCGCGAGGGCGACGCCGGCCGCCGCGGAGGTGCCGAGCACCTGTCTGCGGGTCGGCAGCCCGATGGGTCTGCCGGGCTCCCTGTACGTGCTCGTGGACATCTCGGGTTCCTCCTGCCGAACGAGGACAAGGAGACCGGAATGTCGCGCGAGGGTCTTGTGAAGTCAATAACTATCGGAGCCGAAATACCCTGCTCTGTAAGCGAGTTGACCCTGTGGGTCAGGTGTGGCCCGGTGGCTCAGTTGAGGCCGATCTGCGCGCAGTCCGCCGCGTAGGCCTGGGTGCAGATGTCCTTGACGGTGTAGACGCCGTCCGCGATCAGCGTCTGCTTGATGTTGTCCTTGGTGAGGGCGACCACCGGCACCAGGTTCGCGGGGATGTCCTTCTGCGTCGGGCTGTCGACCCGGTCCTGGGTCAGCGCGTCGAACTCGATGTCGCGGCCCTGGACCCGGGCGACCGCCAGCTTCGCGGCGCCGGTGGCCTCCAGCAGGAAGGACTTGTACACGGTCATGTACTGCTCGCCCGAGACGATCCGCTGGACGGCGTCCAGGTTCGCGTCCTGCCCGGTGACCGGCGGGATCTTGTCCGCGCCGGCTTCCTTGAGGGCGTCGATGACGGCGCCGGCCATGCCGTCGTTGGCGGAGTAGACGGCGGCGATGTTGTCGAGCCCGACCGACTGGATCGCCTTGAGCATGTTGGCCTTGGCGGTGGCCGGCAGCCACTGCGGGGTCTCGTACTCCTTGGCGATGACGACCTTGCCCTTGAGCTCGCTGAGCGCGCCGGCCTTGAAGCTGCCCGTGTTGGGGTCGTTGACGTCGCCGTCCATCATGACGATCTTGCTGGTCGCCGCCTTGTCGCCGAGGGCGGTGACGACGGCCCGGCCCTGTACCTCGCCGACGAGTTCGTTGTCGTGGGAGACGTAGGCGTCGATCGGGCCCTGCGCGAGCCGGTCGTAGGCGATGACCGGTATCCCGGCGTCCTTGGCCTTCTGCACCTCGGCGGAGATGGCCTTGGAGTCCAGGGCGTCCACCAGGACGACGTCCACCTGGTCGTCGATCATCTTCTGGAACTGGCTGCTCTGTTTGGCCACGCTCGCCTCGGCGTTGGCGTAGACGACCTTGCCCTTGCCGTTCGTGAGGGAGGTGACCTGCCGCTTGATGATCGGGTAGTCGAACTTCTCGAAGCGTGCCGTGTCCTTGTCCGGCAGCAGCAGACCCACCGTGACGTCGTCGCCCTTCGTCGGGGACGAGGAGCTGCCGCCCCCGCTGATGGCGTCGACGGCACCGCACGCGGTGAGGGAGAGGGCGGTGCTGAAGGCGGCCAGGACCGTGGCTGAGCGGCGCACAGCGGTCCGGCGGAGGGGAGCGTTCACGACGGGGCCTTCCGAGCGGGCGGGGCGTGGGGGGAAGCGGTTTCTCGAGGGTCCGCGGGGGACGCGTGGATACCCGAGTGGCCGACAGCCAACCGTCACACGTGTGTTACGTCAAGATGTTGTCGTAACAAGGCGAGGGAGCTCCCTACTTCGTGTACAAGCCCTCCACATCCGCCGCGAAGTCCTTCATGACCGACTCCCTGCGGAGCTTCATGGAGGGCGTCAAATGGCCCTCCGCCTCGGTGAAGTCGCGGGGCAGGACGGTGAATCGGCGGATCGACTCGGGGCGGGAGACCATCTTGTTGGCCTCGTCCACGGCGCGTTGGAGGACCTGGCGCAACTCCTCGTCATTGACCAGAAGTTCGGCCGGAACCGGATGCTTGCCGTTCATCTGGCGCCAGTGGGTGATCCCGTCGAGGTCGAGGGTGATGAGCGCGGAGACGTAGGGGCGGCGGTCGCCGAGGACCATGCACTGGGAGATCAGGGGGTGTTGGCGCAGCCAGTTCTCCAGCGGGGCCGGGGCCACGTTCTTGCCGCCCGCGGTGATCAGGATCTCCTTCTTGCGGCCGGTGATCGTCAGATAGCCCTCGTCGTCCAACTGGCCGATGTCACCGGTCGCGAACCAGCCGTCCGTCGACGCGGGCACCACACCGCCCGCGTGCGGGTCCCAGTAGCCGCGGAAGACGTGTCCGCCGCTGAGCAGGATCTCGCCGTCGGACGCGATCCGCACCTTCGTGCCCGGCATGGGCCAACCCACCGTGCCCAGACGGGGTTTGAGCGGCGGGGTGCAGGTCGCGGCGCCGGTGGACTCGGTGAGGCCGTAGCCCTCGTAGATCTCCATGCCCGCGCCCGCGTAGAACGCGGCGAGACGGCGGCCCAACGGCGAGCCGCCGCAGATGAGTTGGCGGATGCGGCCGCCCATGGCGTTGCGGATACGGCGGTAGACGAGCGGGTCGTAGAAGGTGCGGGCCGTTTTCAGGGCCGTGCCGGGGCCGGACCCGGTGCCCGCGTGCCGGGCCTCCATGGCCTCGCCGTAGCGCTGGGCCACGCTCGCGGCGCGGTCGAAGGACGAGGCCCGGCCGCTGCTCTCGGCCCTGGCGCGGGCGCTGTTGTAGACCTTCTCCAGCATGTAGGGGATGGCGAGCAGGAAGGTCGGCTTGAAGCTGCCGAGGTCCGCGATGAGGTCCTCGGACTGGAGGCTCGGCGCGTGGCCGAGGCGGACACGGGCGCGTATGCAGGCCACGGCCACCATGCGGCCGAAGACGTGCGACATGGGCAGGAAGAGGAGGGTGGCGGGCTCGTCCGAGGTCTTCGACTTGAAGACGGGGTAGAGGAGTTCGACCGCGTTGTCGACCTCGGCCAGGAAGTTGGCGTGCGTGAGCACACAGCCCTTGGGGCGGCCCGTGGTGCCCGAGGTGTAGATGACGGTGGCGAGGGTGTCGGGGACCAGCATGCCCCGGCGTACGGAGATCTCCTGGTCGGGGACCGGCTGTCCGAGCTCCGCGAGCCGGTCCAAGTGGCCTTTCTCCACGACCCACATGTGGCGCAGGTCGGGCAGCCGGTTGAGTTCCGGGCCGAGCGCCGAGGCCTGTCCCGCGGTCTCCGTCACCAGGGCCACCGCGCCGGAGTCCTGGAGGATCCACCGGGTCTGGAAGACCGAGGAGGTGGGGTAGATCGGGACGGTGACCAGGCCGGCCGCCCACGCGGCGAAGTCGAGCAGGGTCCACTCGTAGATCGTCCGGGCCATGACGGCGATCCGGTCGCCGGGCACGAGCCCCTCCGCGATCAGCCCTTTGGCCAGGGCCAGCACCTCGTCCGCGAACTCCGCCGCGGTGACATCGGCCCAATCCCCGTCCTGCGTACGGCGGCTGAGCACGCGCGCCCCGGGGGCGGCGGCCGCGTTGTCGAACGGCAGGTCCGCGAGCGAGCCGTGCGTGGACGGCATGACGAACGCGGGCACGGACACCTCCCGCACCACCCCGTCCAGCCGCACGATCTCGGGTTCCACGAGCTGAGGCACGCCGTCGTAGTCGGCGGCGGACGGGTAGGGCACGGACATGGCAGCTCCTGGGGCGCGCAGCTCGGTACCGCTCTGCTGCTTTGGTACGGATTTCGCATACCAAGTCGTTCACCGGCGGCCTGCGGCGGAAGGAGTTACCGGCGGTCAGGTTGGCGATCGTACGGGGCCCACGTGGGGGGTTGGTAAGGGTTCCACGGCGATCCGGGGCCGGGCTTGTGCAACCTCGGGGGTTATGTGACAAGAGTTCACGTTCGCTCCAGAACGGCCGTCACCCCCTGGCCGCCCGCCGCGCACACCGAGATCAACCCGCGCCCCGGTCCGCCCCGTTCGGCCAGCAGTTTCGCCAGGGTCGCCACGATACGGGCCCCGGTCGCCGCGAAGGGATGGCCGGTGGCCAGCGACGACCCGGCCACGTTCAGCCGGGCCCGGTCGACCGGCGC
Organism: Streptomyces sp. NPDC088794; assembly: GCF_044750545.1. Lineage (NCBI taxonomy): Bacteria > Bacillati > Actinomycetota > Actinomycetes > Kitasatosporales > Streptomycetaceae > Streptomyces > Streptomyces sp. NPDC088794. The sequence goes on from NZ_JBIVKB010000002.1 coordinate 848,831, forward strand.
GAGCCCGCGCTTCTCCCAGGCCGCGAGGGTCGCCAGCACCTGGGAGGCGAACGCCTCGTGCACCTCGACGAGGTCGAAGTCGGCCAGGGTCAGCCCCGCGCGCTCCAGCATCCGCGGGACCGCGTACGCCGGTGCCATCAGCAGCCCGTCCTCGCCACCCACGACATCGCCCGCCACGAAGTCGACGGCCGCCGTCTCGTAGGCCGTGAGATAGGCCAGCGGCTCCAGGCCGCGCGCCCGCGCCCACTCCTCGGACGCCAGCAGCACGGTCGCCGCCCCGTCGGTCAGCGGGGTCGAATTGCCTGCCGTCATCGTCGGGTTGGGCGCGTCGAGGCCGAACACCGGCTTCAGGGAGGCCAGTTTCTCCACGGTCGAGCCCGGCCGCAGATTCTGGTCGCGCGCCAGGTCCCGGAACGGCACCACCAGGTCCTGGAAGAAGCCCCGTTCGTACGCCGCCGCCAACCGCTGATGACTCGCCGCCGCCAGCACGTCCTGCGCCTCGCGCGCGACGCCCCAGGCCCGCGCGGTCACCGCCGCGTGCTCACCCATCGACAGACCGGTGCGCGGCTCGGCGTTGCGCGGGATGTCGGGGACCAGGTGGCCCGGGCGGATCCGGGACAGGGCCCGCAGCCGGGCGCCGGCCGACTTCGCACGCCGGGTCTCCAGCAGGATCCGGCGCAGCGCGTCGTTGACGCCGAGGGGCGCGTCGCTGGCTGTGTCGGCGCCGCCCGCGATCGCCGACTCGGTCTGCCCGAGGGTGATCTTGTTGGCGGCGGCGATCACCGCCTGGAGCCCGGTGCCGCAGGCCTGCTGGATGTCGTACGCCGGTGTGCGGGCGTCCAGCCGGGAACCGAGGACCGTCTCGCGCGCGAGGTTGAAGTCCCGGGCGTGCTTGAGCACCGCGCCGGCCACGAACTCGCCGACGGCGCCCGGCTCTTCGAGCCCGTACCGGTCGACCAGCGCGTCCACGGTCGCGGTCAGCATCTCCTGGTTCGACGCGGTGGCGTAGGGGCCGTCGGAGCGCGCGAACGGGATCCGGGCGCCGCCGATGATCGCCACGCGGCGCGTGCGCGGGAGTGCGAGGGGCTGCTCAAGGGGGCTCATCTCGACCGGTTCCTCACCTGTGACGTAGGCTTACCTACGGTAACCTTACTTCAGAGTAAGCAACGTGGACCTGACGGTGGACCCAGTGCGGTCCCGAATGGGGAGATGGACATGGCGGACCGCTATCTGAGCTTCACCGGCACCGCACCCGGCCGCTTCCTGACCCGCCGCCTCGGGCTGCCGCAACCGGCCCCGCTGCGCCGCTGGTCCCCCACGGCCCCCGCCTTCACCGGCGGCCTGCGCCACCTCACCGCCGGCAAGTCGGACCTCGACCTCGAACCGGTCCTCGCCCGTACGGAGCCCGCGGCCGGCCCCGCCGACGAACCGGCCGCCGTCGTCCTGGACGCCACCGGGGTACGGGACATCGAGACCCTCGCCGAGGTGCACGCGGCCCTCCACCCCGTCGTCCGGTCGGTCGCGAGCAGCGGCCGGATCGTCGTGCTGGGCGCGCCCCTGGACGCCGACGACCACCACCAGGCCGCCGTCCAGCAGGCGTTGGAGGGTTTCGTCCGCTCGCTCGGCAAGGAGATCGGAAGGGGCAGGACCGTGAACCTCGTCCGCCTCACCGACGCCCCAGCCGCCGAGTCGACCCTGCGCTTCCTCCTCTCCCCCGGGTCCGCCTACGTCAGCGGCCAGGTGATCGCCGTCGACGCGCGCCCGGTGACCCAACCGGCGGACGCGCAGCGGCCGTTGGGCGGGCGCACCGCGCTGGTCACCGGCGGCGCGCGCGGGATCGGCGAGGCGGTCGCCGAGACGCTGGCCGAGGACGGCGCCGAGGTCGTCGTACTCGACGTGCCGCAGGCCGAACAGGACGCGCGACGGGTGGCCGAACGGCTGGGCGGCAGCGCGCTCCTGCTCGACATCACCGCGCCGGACGCCGGCGAGCGGATCGCCGAAGCACTCCCCGACGGTCTCGACGTCCTCGTCCACAACGCGGGCATCACGCGGGACCGGCGACTGGTCAACATGCCGGCGGAGAGATGGAGTTCGGTCCTCGACGTCAATCTGGCGAGCGTGCTGCGGACGACGGACGCGCTGCTCGCGGCGGGCACCCTGCGCGAGGGCGGCCGTGTCGTCGCCACCGCGTCGATCGCCGGCCTCGCGGGCAACGCGGGCCAGACGAACTACGGCGCCAGCAAGGCGGGCATCGTCGGCCTGGTCCGCTCCCTCGCGCCGCGCGCGCTCGCCGAGCACGGGGTCACCGTCAACGCGGTCGCGCCGGGCTTCATTGAAACGAAGATGACGGCCGCCGTCCCGCTCCTCATCCGGGAGGCGGGCCGCCGCATGAACTCCCTCGCCCAGGGCGGGCTGCCCGTCGACGTCGCCCGCACCACGGCTTGGCTCGCCCACCCGGCCTCCGGCGCGGTCAACGGACAGGTCGTCCGGGTCTGCGGCCAGAGCCTGTTGGGGGCGTGATGTCCGTAGTCCTCGCGCAGTCCCCCGCGCTCACGCCGCTCCTCGCCCGGGGCGCCCTGCTGTCCCCCTTCAAACGGCCGCGCCCGGACGCGGAGTTCCCCCACGACCGCCTCGTGCTGGCCGCCCCACGCATCGACCTCGCCCGCCTTGCGGCGTACGAGCGCGTGTGCGGCTTCGCGACCGGCGACGACGCGCTGCCCCTCACCTATCCGCACGTCCTGGGCTTCCCGCTGGCCATGCGCCTGATGAGCCGCCGGGACTTCCCACTGCCGCTGCTCGGCCTCGTCCACACCTCGATCGACATCACCCGCCCCGGGCCCCTCCTGGCCACCGGGGAGTACGAACTCGCCGTGCGCGTCGAGGGGTTGGCCCCGCACCGCCGCGGCACAGAGGCGACGGTGGTGACGGAGTTGCGGGGTGGCGGGGAGGTGGTGTGGGGGTCACGGAGCACGTACCTGGCCCGGCATCGGGGCTCCGGCGGGGACGGGGAGAAGGTCGAGCGGACGGCGTCGCGCGCGGACGGCGAGGGCCGCGCCTCGGGCGACCGGGCGCCGTACGCGCGGGGGCCTGGCCAGCCGCTGCCCGCCGGCGAGCGGCGCCGGTCCCTCGACGACGCCCCGGACGCGCGCGAGCCGCTGCCCGCCACCGGCTCCGGGCAGGGCCGGGCGCCGTCCGCCGGCGCCACGGCTGAGGGCCCGATTGCCGAGCCCCTGCCCGCCGTCGCCGAGTGGCAGCTCGCCGGGGATGTCGGCCGTCGCTACGGTGCCGTGTCCGGGGACCGGAATCCGATCCACCTCCACCCGCTCACCGCCCGCCTGTTCGGCTTTCCCCGCGCCATCGCGCACGGCATGTGGACGGTGGCCCGCTGTCTGGCCGCGCACGGGACACCGGACGCGGTGCGGGTGCGGGCCGAGTTCCGGGCGCCGGTGTTGTTGCCGGGGACGGTGACGTACGCGGCCGAGGGCGGGCGGTTCGAGCTGCGGGGTGACGAGGAGCGGGTGCATGTGTCGGGGACGGTGACCCCGCTCGGGTCCTGAGCGAACGGGGCTACTGAGCCGTGGAGCCCGCCGGCGGCTGCCAGGGCCGTCCCTCCATCAGGTTGCCCAGGCCCGCCCACGCGAAGTTCATCAGCGTGGCCGCGGCCTGGCGGGCCGTGACGCCGGGGGTGGCGTTGGCCCAGGCGGCCAGCGACTCGGCGGCGCCGACGAGGGCCTCCGCGAGACCGGCGACCTCTCGTTCGGGCAGGTCGGGGTCACGGTGCGCCTCGCGGGCGGCGACGACGATGAGCTGCGTGACGAACACGACGATCTCCTCGCGCATCGCCGTGACCTCGGCCGCGAACGGCTCACCGTGGGTGCGGGCCTGGAGGTGCAGGACCGACCAGCCGTCCGGGTTCTGCGCGGTGTGCGTGAAGAACGCCCGCAGCCCTTCCCAGAGTTGGCGGTCGGCGGGCAGATCGCGCCGCACTCCGGCCCGTACCGCCTCCACCAGTGCCTTCGCCTCCCGGCGGATGCACGCGGTGAACAGGTCTTCCTTGGAGTTCAGGTACAGATACACCAACGGTTTGGAGACGCCCGCCAGTTCGGCGATCTCGTCCATCGACGCGGCCATGTACCCGCGCTGCCCGAAGGTCCGAACGGCGGCGTCCAGCATCTGCTGTTCACGGACCGCTCGCGGCATCCGCTTGGTCTTCACGGCACCCATGCATCACACACTAGTTGGCGGCGGCGCCGGGCAACCCTCCCGCGAGCCTCGCAACAAGACCTACGAAGCCTGCGGTGCCTGACCCTGCGCGCCCTGCGCCGGCGCCGAGTCGTCCTCGACGTCCTCCTGGCTGCGGTTCGCGTCCAGGTTGGCCTTCATCCGGTCCACCCGCTGGACGACCTGGATGGAGGCGCGGTCCCGTTCCTTGCGCAGCACCACGAAACTGATCGGGGCGGAGACGAGCAGGGCGAGCAGGACGACCCACATGCCGTTGGACTCACCGAGCCCGCGCGGGAAGACGCCGAAGTAGACGAGGCCCCAGACGACCACGAGGCAGCTCGCGAAGACTCCGAGGCGCATCAACGTGTAGCGGAACATCTCAATCCACTCTTCCGATTCGAACTGTCCGACCGTCCCAAAAGGCGTCCCAAAGGGGGCACCATTCAGTGAAGCACGCCCCCAGGGCGATCTTGCAGCGGGTGGGGCTCCCGCTCAGACCCGCATCGGCTGCGGTGCCTCCCGACGCTCCGGGTCCGGACCGTCGTACTCGCGGATGATCTCGTAGCGCGTGTTCCGCTCCACCGGCCGGAAGCCCGCGTCGCGGATCAGGTCCAGCAGGTCCTCGCGGGTCAGCTTGTTCGGCGTGCCGTAGTTGTCGGCGTCGTGCGTGATCTTGTACTCGACGACCGAGCCGTCCATGTCGTCCGCGCCGTGCTGGAGGGCAAGTTGGGCGGTCTGGACGCCGTGCATGACCCAGAAGACCTTGACGTGCGGGACGTTGTCGAAGAGCAGCCGCGAGACCGCGAAGGTCTTCAGGGCCTCGGCGCCGGTCGCCATCTGCGTCCGCGCCTGGAGCCGGTTGCGGACCTTCCCGTCCTTCATGTCCACGAAGTCGTGCTGGTAGCGCAGCGGGATGAAGACCTGGAAACCGCCGGTCTCGTCCTGGAGTTCACGCAGCCGCAGCACGTGGTCGACCCGGTGGCGGGGCTCCTCGATGTGGCCGTAGAGCATGGTGCACGGGGTCTTGAGCCCCTTCTCGTGCGCCAGCCGGTGGATCCGCGACCAGTCCTCCCAGTGCGTGCGGTGGTCCACGATGTGCTGGCGGACCTCCCAGTCAAAGATCTCCGCGCCGCCGCCGGTCAGCGATTCGAGACCCGCGTCGATCAGCTCGTCGAGGATCTCGGAGGCGGACAGACCGCTGATCGTCTCGAAGTGGTGGATCTCCGTCGCCGTGAACGCCTTGAGCGACACCTCCGGCAGCGCGGCCTTCAACTCCCGCAGGGAGCGCGGGTAGTAGCGCCACGGCAGGTTCGGGTGCAGGCCGTTGACGATGTGCAGCTCGGTGAGGTTCTCGCCCTCCATCGACTTGGCGAGCTTCACCGCCTCCTCGATGCGCATCGTGTACGCGTCCTTCTCGCCCGGCTTGCGCTGGAAGGAGCAGTAGGCGCAGGACGCCGTGCACACGTTGGTCATGTTGAGGTGGCGGTTGACGTTGAAGTGGACGACGTCGCCGTTCTTCCGCGTCCGCACCTCGTGCGCGAGGCCGCCCAGCCATGCCAGGTCGTCCGACTCGTACAGCGCGATGCCGTCCTCACGGGACAGCCGCTCGCCGGAGCGGACCTTCTCCTCCAGCTCGCGCTTGAGCCCGACGTCCATACCCACACCTTTCTCAGAATCCCGAACCAACCGTACGCCCACCCCGATCACGCCCTCGCTCACACCTCTTCGGGCAGCTCTCCGACCCGGTTCTCCCACTTGGTGGAGAGCACGATGGTGGTACGGGTGCGGGAGACGCCCTTGGTCCCGCTGAGCCGCCGGATGGTCTTCTCCAGGCCGTCCACGTTGGTGGAGCGCACCTTGAGCATGAACGAGTCGTCGCCCGCGATGAACCAGCAGTCCTCGATCTCGGAGAGGTCCTTCAGCCGCCGGGCCACGTCCTCGTGGTCGGCCGCGTCGGACAGCGAGATGCCGATCAGCGCGATCACGCCGAGGCCGAGCGAGGCGGCGTCGACGGTGGCGCGGTAGCCGGTGATGACGCCGGCCGCCTCCAGCCGGTTGATGCGGTCGGTGACGCTGGGTCCCGACAGTCCGACGAGGCGCCCCAGCTCCGCGTACGAGGCCCGGCCGTTCTCCCTCAGGGCCTGGATGAGCTGCCTGTCCACCGCGTCCATGCGATCGAAGCCTTCCACTGAAAAGTTCCTGAAGTGATGAGAGGTACTGCCACGTGCGCGCCGCGGGTCGCTCAGCCGGTACGGCCCCCGCCGCCCAGCTCGCCTTCCCAACGGCGGTACAGCTGGTGTCCGACGCCCGCCGCGTCGAGCACCCGTCCGGCCACGAAGTCCACCAGGTCCTGGATGTGGGTGGCGCCCGCGTAGAAGGCGGGCGAGGTGGGGACCACGACGGCGCCCAGGTCGTCCAGGGTCACCAGATGACGCAGGGTCTGCCCGTTCAGAGGAGTCTCCCGTACGGCGACGACGAGCGGCCGGCGCTCCTTCAGCGTGACGCTCGCCGCCCGCTGGAGCAGGTCCTTGGAGAGGCCCAGCGCGACACCGGCGACGCACGCGGTGGAGGCGGGCACGATGAGCATCCCCTTGACCGGGTACGACCCCGACGAGGGCCCGGCGGCGAGGTCCCCGGCGGCCCAGTACCGCACCCGCTCCAGGTCCGCGTCGAAGACACCCGGCTTCCCGTCGGCCCCCCGCGCCAGCCATTCCCGCAGGTCGTCCCGCCAGTGCGCGTCCCGGAAGGCGATCCCGGTCTCGTCCAGGAGCGTGAGCCGCGAGGCCCGGCTGACCACCAGGTCGACGCTCTCGCCGGCCGCGAGGAGTGCGCGCAGCACGGACGCGGCATACGGGGTGCCGGAGGCGCCGGACACCCCTACGATCCAAGGCGTACGCGGCGCTTCTCCTGGCTTGACTGGGTTCACGCCCCCGAGCCTATCCGGCACCGCGGGTCGGGAACCGGCCAAGGGGGCTGGGGCGTTGTTCTGTGGGGACTAGCGGACCGTGGGGGTGCCATGTCCGGTACGGGGTTGGAGTGGTCGCGGGGCGACCGCGCGAAGACCGCGGCGAAGCTGATGGTGGGCTGGGTCGCGCTGTTGTGGCTGCTGGAAGTGGTGGACGTGGCGTCCGGCCATGCTCTCGACAGCCTCGGGATCGTGCCGCGCGAGCCCTCCCAGCTGATCGACGTCGTACCGGCCGCGTTCATCCACTTCGGCTTCGCCCACGTGGCGGCGAACAGTGTGCCGCTGCTGGTGTTCGGCTTCCTCGCCGCGCTGGGCGGCCTGCGCCGGTTCGCCGCGATCTGCGCGGTGATCATCGTGGCCGACGGCCTCGGCGTCTGGCTGGTGGCCCCGGCCCACACCAACACCGCGGGCGCCTCCGGCCTGATCTTCGGCCTCTTCGGCTTCCTGCTGGTCACCGGCTTCGTGGAGCGCAAGCCCCTGGGCATCCTGGTCGGCCTCGTCATAGGCGCGATCTGGGGCACGTCGATCCTGCTGGGCCTGGCCCCGACCCAGTCGGGCGTCAGCTGGCAGGCGCACCTGATCGGGCTGGTGTCGGGGGTGGGCACGGCGTTCTGGCTGGGCCGCCGTGGCCGCACCCGCACCACTCCAGCGCTTATACGGTGAGCCCGCGCACCAGCAGATCCAGCAGCGCGCACACGAACAGCGCGATCCCGATGAACCCGTTGACGCTGAAGAACGCCCTGTTCAGGCGGGACAGGTCGTGCGGGCGCACGATCGAGTGCTCGTAGACGAACGCGCCGGCGACGATCATCAGGCCGATCCAGAAGAACGCGCCGGCTTCGGTGGCGACGGCGTACCAGATGAGGAGGCCGGTGGTGAGGGCGTGGCAGACGCGGGCGCCGTGGATCGCGGCCGGGATGCCGAAGCGGGCCGGGACCGACATGACGCCGATCTCGCGGTCGGTCTCGACGTCCTGGCAGGCGTAGATCAGGTCGAAGCCGCCGATCCAGATGCCGACGGCCAGGCCCAGGATCACCGCGTCCCAGGACCACTCACCGGTGATCGCGAGCCAGCCGCCGATCGGGCCCATGGCCTGGGCGAGGCCGAGGATGGCCTGCGGAAAGTTCGTGAACCGCTTGCCGTAGGGGTAGATCACCATCGGCACGACCGCGATGGGGGCGAGGGCCAGGCAGAGGGGGTTGAGGAGAGCGGCCGAGCCCAGGAAGACCACGACCGCGACCAGCGCGCCCGTCCACGCGTGCTTCACCGACATCGCACCGGTCACCAGCTCGCGGTGTGCCGTGCGCGGGTTCCGGGCGTCGATCTCCCGGTCGATGATCCGGTTCACCGCCATCGCGAAGGTCCGCAGACCCACCATGCAGATGGTCACCAGCAGCAGCCGGCCCCAGTGGATGTTGCCGTCCGTCTCGAACATCGCGGTGAGCGCGGCGATGTAGGCGAAGGGCAGGGCGAAGACCGAATGCTCGATCATCACCAGCCGCAGAAAGGCTTTCGTGCGTCCTGGCTGCGGGATCGCGGCGGAGGCGCTGCTCACAGGCCGTACTCCTTCCACCGGCGGTCGACCGTCGCCGCCGTCTCGGGGTCGGACACCACCATCTCGGGCCAACCCCCGTCGCGCGTGTAGCCCTCCTCGGGCCACTTCCTGGTCGCGTCGATCCCCGCCTTGCCACCCCAGAACTGCTGGTAGGAGGCGTGGTCGAGGTGGTCGACGGGGCCTTCCACGACCGAGAGGTCGCGGGCGTAGTCCGTGTTGCCGAGGGCCCGCCAGGCGACCTCGTGCAGATCGTGGACGTCGCAGTCGGCGTCCACGACCACGATCAGCTTCGTCAGGGACATCATGTGGGCCCCCCAGACAGCGTGCATCACCTTTTGGGCGTGCTTGGGGTATTTCTTGTCGATCGAGACGATCGCGCAGTTGTGGAAACCGCCCGCTTCCGGCAGGTGGTAGTCCACGATGTCCGGCACGATGATCTTGAGGAGGGGGAGGAAGAAGCGCTCCGTGGCGCGCCCCAGCGGTCCGTCCTCCGTCGGAGGGCGGCCTACGACGATCGACTGAAGGAGCGGGCGCTTCCGCATCGTCACGCAGTCGATCTTCAGGGCGGGGAAGGGTTCCTGCGGGGTGTAGAACCCGGTGTGGTCGCCGAACGGCCCCTCCGGCAGCATCTCCCCCGGCTCCAGCCAGCCCTCGATCACGACCTCCGCCTGCGCCGGCACCTGGAGCGGCACGGTCTTGCAGTCGACCATCTCGATCCGCTTGCCCGCGATGAACCCGGCGAACAGGTACTCGTCGATGTCACCGGGCAGCGGAGCCGTGGAGGCGTACGTCACCGCCGGCGGGCAGCCGAAGGCGATCGCGACCGGCAGCCGCTCGCCGCGCCGGGCCGCGACCTGGTAGTGGTTGCGGCTGTCCTTGTGGATCTGCCAGTGCATGCCGATGGTGCGCTTGTCGTGGCGCTGGAGGCGGTAGAGGCCGAGGTTGCGGATCCCGGACGCGGGGTCCTTGGTGTGGGTGAGCCCGAGGTTGAAGAAGGACCCGCCGTCCTGCGGCCAGGTGAAGAGGGCGGGGAGCCGGTCGAGGTCCACGTCGTCACCGGTCAGGACGACCTCCTGCACCGGCGCGTCCTTCACCTTCTTCGGCGGTACGTGCGCCATCGCGCCGAGCTTCCCGAAGGCCTCGCGCACCCCGACGAACCCGTGCGGCAGTTCGGGCCGCAGCAGTCCGCCGATCTTGTCGCTGATCTCCGCGTACGACTTCAGCCCGAGCGACTTCAGGAGGCGCCGGTCGGTCCCGAAGACGTTCATCGCGAGGGGCAGGTCGGAGCCCTTCACGTTCTCGAAGAGCAGCGCGGGGCCGCCCGCCTTCTGCACCCGGTCGACGATCTCCCCGACCTCCAGGTACGGGTCGACCTCGACCTTGACGCGCTTGAGGTCGCCCTCGCGTTCCAGTGCCCTGAGCAGGGAGCGAAGATCGTCGTAAGCCATGCGTCCCAGTATCGGCCACCCGCTACCCTGACCCCGTCACCGGGGCCGCCCCACCCGTAGGGAGAACGCTCGAACATGCTCAGGTATCTGCCCTTCCTGCTGGTCCTGGCGCTCTGGATCTACGCCTTCATCGACTGTCTGAACACGCCCGAGGACCAGGTGCGCAAGCCGTTGCCGAAGGTCGCGTGGGTGATCGTCATCCTGCTCTTCGGCGAGGTCCTGGTCGGCCCGGTCGCCTGGCTGGTGGCCGGCAAGAAGCGCACCGCGCCGGGCGCGGGCCCCGCGCAGGGCCGCTGGGTGGCGCCGGACGACAACCCGGAGTTCCTGAAGTCGCTCGACGAGGACGACCAGAAGAAGGACGACCGCCGGACGGACTGACCTACAGGTTGTACGCCGCCGAGCCCCTCGAAGCGGACAATGCGCCCCTGTGCCCGGACCGGTCGGAACCGGACACTTACCTCGCATGACGACAGCACCCGCCGACTCCACCGGCACCCTCGCCCCCGAATACGGTGACAAGGTCATCGCCGTCGAGACGGCGGGCTCCGAACCGATCCCCGACGCCGAACGCCACGGCAGCCCGCTCCAGTTGCTGTGGACCTGGGCCTCCCCGAACATCGAGTTCGCGACGGTCTACATCGGCGTGATCGCGGTCCTCTTCTTCGGGCTGAGCTTCTGGCAGGCCACCGGCGCGATCGTGCTCGGCACTGCGCTCGGCGCGATCACACAGGGTTTCCTCTCCCTGGACGGGCCGCGGTTCGGCGTCCCGCAGATGGTGATCGGCCGCTTCTCCTTCGGCTTCCGCGGCAACATCCTGCCGTCGGCGGCCAACGGCCTGGTCGCGGGCGTGGGCTGGTTCGCGGTGAACAGCGTGAGCGCGGCCTTCGCGCTCAACACCCTCACCGGACTGCGCCCGTTGCCCTCGCTGCTCCTCGTGGTCGTCGCCGAGATCCTGATCGGCTTCATCGGCCACAACTTCGTGCACACCTTCGAGAAGTACGCCTTCCCCGCCCTCGCGTTGATCTTCCTGCTCGCGGGCGTGTGGACGTTCAAGGACGCGGACCTCACCGGGGGCGGCACGGGCGGCGGCATCGGCGGCTTCCTGCTCGCGTTCAGCGCGGCCTGGGGTTACGCGGCCGGCTGGAACCCGTACGCCACGGACTACTCCCGCTACCTCCCGCGCACGGCGAACAGGCTGAAGACCGTCCTCTACCCGGCCGTCGGGCTCTTCGTGTCCGTCACCCTCGTCGCGGTGATCGGCGCGGCCTCGGCGACCCTGATCGCCCCGAAGGACGCCACCCCGACGGCTGCGTTCACCGGCCATCTCCCGGGCTGGCTCGGCGACTTGGTGCTGATCGCCATCATCCTGGGCGCGGTCTCGGCCAACGCCCTGAACGTCTACTCCGGCGCGATCTCCATCACCGCGCTCGGCCTGAACCTCCCGCCGTGGCTGAGCCGCAGCGTCCTGGTCGTGGTCTCCGGCATCGCCGGTACGGCGGCGGCATGGGCGTCGCTGTCGGACGCGGGGGCGGCCTACGAGGCGTTCCTGCTGGTCATCGCGTACTGGGTGGCGCCCTGGCTGGGCGTGGTCCTGGTGGAACGCCGACTCCGCTCCGGCACCCCGGACGCCGAACTGGCCCCCCGCCTCACCGACCGCTCCTTCACCAACTGGCCCGGCGTAGCAGCCCTGTTGATCGGCGTCGCGGTGTCCGTCCCGCTCTTCTCCAACCAGGAGGACTACGTCGGCTACGTACCGAAGCACTGGCCGTCGTTCGGTGACATCACGCCGGTCGTCGGCTTCGTGCTGAGCGCGGCGGTGTACGCCGGGCTGTGCGCGGTGCTGCGGCGGCCGAAGTCTCAGCCCTCGTCGAGCAGTTCGGCCTGATCGGCGTACTCGACCCTGATGTACGGGGCGTTCTTCGCCCCGTACGCCTTCTTGAGGATCGGCTCGGCCGTGGCGGGGTCGTCGACGCCGACCATGACGAACCCCCTTTCGTCCGAGCCGACTTCGCGCAGTTGGAACCTGCCGTCCCAGCGGTCCATGTCGTCGACGATCCGGTCCCCGAGCCTGGTCAGCGTCCGTCCGTTGACGTCGGTGTCGTGCAGCCGGAGGGTCACCCCCTGCACGGCCGCCTCGCAGACCGCGGTGTCGAAGGCGTCGGACGGGATGCGCCAGATGTCGGCGGCGGAGTCGTCCTCGTCCACCGAGAGGCCGGTGTAGACGGCGCCGTACCGCTTCCGCGCGAGGTCTTCGACGTGCACGACGACCCGCATCAGCGGCGTGCCGTCGTCCCGGTCGGGAAGGCTGTTCACGGGTCGGTGGCCCACGCACACGGTGAGGTCGTCGGCCTCCGGCGCCGTCGAGACCCGCAGCCCCTCGCCGCCGCAGGCCTGGACCGCGCCCAGCGCCAGCACGGCGGCCACGCCCGCCCACCCACGATTCCTCATGTCCGTCCCCCTCCGTCCGACTCCGTCCGACTCGCCACTGTGACGCCGGACGGGGGCGGGAGGTTCAGCCCTGCCGGATGTCGTCGCGCAGGACCAGCGCGAGCAGCCCCGGGAAACGGGCCTCGAACTCGGCGCGGCGCAGCCGGTTGACGCGCCGCGGCCCCTCGTCACGCTGCTCCACCAGGCCGGCGGCGCGCAGGACGGCGAAGTGGTGGCTGAGGGCGGCCTTGCCGACGGGCACGTCGAAGCTGCCGCAACTGCGCGCCCATTCCGGCGAGTTCGCCAACTCCCTCACGAGGGTGAGGCGTACGGGATCGGCCAGCGCGGCGAAGGCGGCCGGTACGGAGACGTCGTCCGGGTGGGTGTGCTCCGGGGCGGCGCGGTGACTGGTGCCGGTCATGCCCTCACCCGCCTCCTGTTTCCCGTGCCCGCTTGCCGAGTGTTCGATGAAAACCATACACTCCCGAGTGTTCGCCTACCGTCGAACACTCAACGAGGGATGTGGTGGCATGCGCGCGGTCGAGATCCAGGAGTACGGCGGTCCCGAGGTCCTCAAGGTCGTGGAGACGGAGGTCCCCGAGCCGGGCCCCGGCCAGGTGAGCGTCGACGTGGCGTACGCCGGGATCAACTTCGCCGACCTCAAGGCGCGGGAGACGGGATACCGGGTGCCGTCGCTGCCCTTCCGGCCGGGCCTCGAGGTCTCCGGGCGGGTACGGGCGGTCGGCGCGGGCGTCACGGACCTCGCCGTCGGCCAGGAGGTGACGGCCCTGACCGAGGGCGGCGGCTACGCGGACGTGGCCGTCGCGCACGCGGCGACCGTCTTCCCGCTCCCGTCGGGCGTCGACCTGCGGACGGCGGCCACGCTCCCCACGGTGCTGCCGACGGCGTACGCCCTCGTGCACGCGGTCGGCCGGCTCCAGCCCGGAGAGACGGTGCTCGTGCAGGGCGCGGCGGGCGGAGTCGGCACGGTGGTGGGGCAGTTGGCGAAGGCGGCGGGCGCCGGTGCGGTGTACGGCGTGGTGTCGAGTGGGGCGAAGGCGGCGTACGCGCGGGAGTACGGCTACGACGAGGTGTTCGTCGGCGACTTCGAGGCGGCCGTGCGGGAGGCGACCGGCGGGCGCGGGGTCGACCTCGCCCTGGACCCCGTCGGCGGCGCGACCCTCCGCTCCTCCCTCGCCTCCCTCGCGGTCTTCGGCCGCCTGGTCTCCTTCGGCAACGCGAGCGGCGAACCGGCCTGGACGGTCGGCCAGCCCGACCTGTACCCGCACGCCCTCTCGGTCGCGGGCTTCTCGATCCTCACCCTCGCGCAGACCGACCCGGCGGCGCTGCGGGAGCTGACCGGGCGGGCCTTCGCCAAGGTGGCGGACGGGACGGTCGTCCTGCCGGTCACCGCCGAGTTCGGGCTGGAGGCGGCGGCGGAGGCGCACCGCCTGATGGGGACGCGGACCAGCACGGGCAAGCTGCTGCTGCGGGTGGCCGGCTGAACTCCCGCCACCCGAGGCCGAGTCAGCGCAGTCGCGAGGACGACAGGATCGACAGCAGGTGGGCCGGGACCATCACCCAGGTGATGACGGCGAGCGCGCCCAGGGCCCAGCGGGTGGGTTCGATGCCGTCGGTCAGGGTGTCCGCGACGGCGGCCACGAGCAGGACCAGGGACGCCTCGATGCCGTTGGTCACGCGGTGGATCTTGAAGGCGGCGGCGAGGCGGCGGACGTTCGCCACGCCCTGGGAGCGGGGGCGGGTGGACTCGTCGTCGACGACGCCGAGACCGCGGCGGGCGCGGGCCACGTCCACCAGGTCGGTGGAGGCCTTCAGCAGCACGACACCCAGCGCGGTGGCGATGCCGATCGACAGCCAGCCGCCGACGCCGGACTCGGCGGCGCGGTAGCCGGCACCGGCCATCAGGGCCGCGTCCGCCAGATAGGCGCCGAGCCGGTCGACGTAGATGCCGGCCGCGCTGTTCTGCCCCTTCCAGCGGGCGACTTCGCCGTCGACGCAGTCGAAGAGCAGGAACAACTGCATGAGGATCACGGCGAGTACGGCACCGGTGAGACCCGGGATCATCAGCGCGGCCCCGGAGGCCACCCCGCACGCCACCATCGTCCAGGTGAGCTGGTCGGGCGTGACCGGCGTGCGCACCAGCTGCCGGGTGAACCGCAGCGAGACGCTCCGCATGTACAGCCGGCCCGCCCAGTGTTCGCCGTTACGGCTAGCCAGCTTGGCCTGCGGCTGGCAGACCTCCCGCAGCTCCTCCAGTACCGGAGCAGCAACCATGACCGTTCCTCCACACCACACCTGGGGTTCAACTGCCGCACACGCGACGGTGATCGGCACAGGTTAGTCGCCCGCCGGGCCACCGTCGGCCTCCGGCCCCCCGGCCATGACCACCCTCTGGACAATTCGCCCCGAAATTTGGCAGCGTGACGCGACATGCCCCTCGACTTCTACGCGGCCCAGAGCACGTTCTCCGACCCCGGCGAACTGGCCCACCACTACGCCGACCTGCCGCACGACCCCACCGAACTCGCGCGCATATCCAGGGACTTGGTGATCCACCGCATGGAGGGCGAGCTCTTCGCCCACACCCACCCCACCGACCGCCTGCACAACGACGCCGAGACCCGCTACGTCGACGACATCCTGCGGATCATCGTGGAGCGCAACGACGCCCCCCTCGGCCAACGGCGCGAGCCCGCCGACCGGTTCGTCGGGACCTGCCGTGACTTCTCCCTCCTGCACTGCTCGTTCCTGCGCCACATAGGCGTCCCCGCCCGCATCCGCTCCGGCTTCGCCGACTACTTCGACCCGAACGGTCCGAGCGCCTTCCACAACGACCACGTCGTCACCGAGTACTGGGACGAGCGGCGCGGCTGGCTCCTCGCCGACGCCGAACTCGCCGACCCCTTCGTCACCGCCCACTGGAAGATCGACTTCGACCCGATGGACGTACCCCGTGACCGTTTCCTCGTCGCGGGCGAGGCCTGGCGGGCGATCCGGGAGGGCGGCGCCGACCAGGAGACCTTCGGACTCCACCCGCCGCACGAAGGCCCCTTCTGGGGCGAGTGGTTCGTCGCCGGCAACATCCGGCTCGACCTCGCCGCGCTCAACAAGGTGGAGACGCTCCTGTGGGACGTATGGGGAACGGAGGACGAAGGGGACGAGCTCGGGGGGCCGCTCCCGGACTCCGCACGCGCGTTCTTCGACCGTGTCGCCCCGGTCGTGAGCGGTGACGTCTCCTTCACCGCCGCACGCGAACTGTTCGCCGAGGAGGACAGCCTGCGCACGCCCGACACCGTGACGTCCTATGCCCCGTTCAACGGCCCGAGCCGCGTCACCCTGCGCTGACCGGCCATCAGGCCACCGTCCGCAGCCCCCGCACCTGTCCCGCTCCCATCCCCCGCACCACCCGATGCGCGCAGGCGGCCGCCAGCAACTCCCCCAGCAGATCAGGGTCGTCGATCTCCAGGCCGAGCAACGACTCGATGCGTTCCAGGCGTTGGTAGAGGGACTGGCGGCCGATGTGGAGCAGGGCCGCCGTGCGGGTCGGGGAGCAGCCGTGGCGGAGGTGGACCTCCAGGGTGCGGACGAGGTCGCTGGGGTGGGCCGCCTCCCAGGCCAGGAGGGGGCCCAGGGTGTGCTGGACCAGGCGGGCGAGGCGGTCGCGGTTGGCGTCGACGCCACCGCGGGTCAGCTCCCGTTCCAGGGCGAGCGCGCGGGCGGAGGTGACCAGCGGGCCGTCGGGGACGCCCGGCTCGGCGGCCGGCACGGTGAGCGCCAGCTCAAGGGTCGTACGGGCCGCGCGCAGCGTGTCGCTCCAGCGCAGCCAGCCGCTGCCGCCCGCGACCGCAAGCCCGACCGCGACGGTGAGCCCCGGTTCGGCGGCCGTGCGGAAGGCCTCCTGGACCGCGCGGATGGGGTCTCCGGCCCGGGTGTCGGGGAGGGCCAGCAGGGCCAGTACGTCGCCCGGGAACGCGGCCCGCAGCGACCCCGCCCCGCCCAGCAGCCGTACCGCCCGGTCCACCGCCCCCACCTCGCGCGTCCCGTGCAGCGATACGCCGATCAGCCGCGCCCCCGGCCCCGGATGGAACCCGGCGAGCGCCGACCGCGCCTCCACCTCGGGCTGGTTCAGGGCGGCCCGGTCGGCCAGGTCGGCGAGCAGGGCCGCCGTATGGTCGTCGCCCCACGGACGTACCACCGAACGCCCGGACAGACCGCGCGCCACGATCGCCCGGTTGGCGGCCTCCGTGATGCGCACGAAGGGCACCACCCGGCGCATGGCCAGCAGGGGCAGGCCCAGGCGGCGGGCCTCGTCGGTCACCTCCGGCGGCATGCTCGGCAGGGAGCGGCCGATCTCCACCGCGAGCCCGGCGGCGCCGCGGGCGGCCACCTCACGGACGTACCGCCGCCGGTCCTCCTCCTCGGCGTCCATCAGACCGAAACCGTTGGTGAGCAGCAGTTCGCCGCCGTCCAGGAAGTTGGCGCCCTCGTAGACCTCACTCGAATGCACCCAGCGCACCGGGCGGTCCAGGGCGCTCTCGCCGGCCAGCAGCTCGGGCTCGGCGGCCCGTACGGGATCGAGGTCCAGGACCTCACGGAGGGTGAGTGCGGGCACGGGCTCCTCCAGGGGCGTGGACAGTTCGTCCGGGGGCGGGATGTCCGGAGAGTACTTTCCGCACGTTGCCCTCGTGTTTCGGCCACTGGAGAGTGAGAACCATGGAGCTCATGGATCAGGCACAGGCGCGGACCTGGCTCGCCACCGCCGTCGAGGAGGCCCGCGCGGGCCTCGCCGAGGGCGGCATCCCGATCGGCGCCGCGCTCTACGGAGCCGACGGCACCCTCCTGGGGCGCGGCCACAACCTGCGCGTCCAGGACGACGACCCCTCGATGCACGCGGAGACGGCGGCCTTCCGGGCGGCGGGACGGCAGCGGTCGTACCGGAACACCACCATGGTGACGACCCTCTCCCCGTGCTGGTACTGCTCGGGGCTGGTCCGCCAGTTCGGCATCTCGCGGGTCGTGGTCGGCGAGGCCGCCACCTTCCACGGCGGCCACGACTGGCTGGCCGAGCACGGCGTGGAGATCGTCGTCCTCGACGACTCCGAGTGCATCTCCCTGATGCGCGACTTCATCGAGAACAACCCGGCACTCTGGAACGAGGACATTGGTGAGTGACACCTCCGCCCCGCGTATTCCGACCATCGACCTGCGGCCCTGGCTCGACGGCGACGAGCAGACCCGCGAGGACATCGCCCGTACCGTCGACAGCGCCCTCCAGACCGCCGGATTCCTCCTGGTCACCGGGCACGGTGTGGACCCCGGGCTGCGGTCGCGGATCCGGGAGGCCGCGCGGGACTTCTTCGCCCTTCCCGTCGACGTCAAGGAGCCCTACTCCGCCAAGGTCGGCGGGCGGGGGTGGCTCGGGCCCGGGGCCGAGGCCAACGGGTACTCGGAGGGGACCGAGACCCCGCCGGACCTGAAGGAGTCGCTGACCTTCGCCACGCACCGGCCCTTCGCGGACCCCGTGATCAACGCGGAGTGGTACGCGCCCAATGTGTGGCCGGGTGAAGTGCCGGGGTTGCAGGCGCTGTGCGAGGAGTACCTGGACCGGATGAGCGAGCTGGAGAAGCAGCTGTTGGTGCTGCTCGGCGACGCCCTCGGGCTCGAACCCGACTTCTTCTCCCGGCACATGGACCATCCGACGTACGGCTTCAACATCAACTGGTATCCGGGAGTGGAGGTGGTCGGGGAGCCGGAGCCGGGGCAGTTCCGGATCGGGCCGCACACCGACTTCGGGACGGTGACGATCCTCGACCGGCAGGCGGGCAAGGGCGGGTTGCAGGTCTTCACCGACGAGGGCGGGTGGGAGGACGCGCCCTTCGATCCCGAGGCGTTCACCATCAACATCGGTGATCTGATGGCCCGTTGGACCGGCGACCGGTGGCGCTCGGGAAGGCACCGCGTGCTGCCGCCGCCCGCGGACGCGCCGGCCGAGGAGCTGATGTCCCTCGTCTACTTCGGAGAGTGCACCCCGGGGACCGTGGTGGAGTCCGTGCCCGCGCCGGTGGGGCGGGTGGCGTACGAGGCCGTGGACTCGCACGTCTACCTGCGGGAGAAGCTGGACTCCATCACCGTCGACTGAGCGGGCGGAGTTCAGCGAGTGACCGGTCGCCACTTTTTGTGACCCAACGGTCACCATGCGATCTAGTCCGAACCAACTCACCCTCCTTACTCTTGAGTTGGGGACACCTCCGGGGGGAGCGGTGCGGTGGGCAGACGGTTGCACGGGCGCGGCGCGCTCTTCGACGCCGATCCGGCCGGTCTCGTTCCGCGGCTCGTGGGTCTGCGCCCGCACCAGCACCGCACCACGCCGTACGAGCATCGGCGCGAGCTCCCGTTCGTCCTGCTCACCGGCGCGCGCGGGCTCGGCAAGACCGCGGTCCTCGACGAGTTACGGGCCGCCTACAAGGGGCACACCCCGGTCGCGCTGATCGACTGCGCGAGCGCCGAGTTCGCGGTGCCCTCGGCCGGGCGGCCCGCCGAGGCCTGGTCGCCGGTGTCGCAGGCGCTGTTGGTGATCGCGGAGCAGCTGGCGGAGCCGGTGACGGGCGCGGGCCGGATCGTCTTCCCACGGCTGATGTCGGGCCTGGTCGCGGTGGCCGCCGGGGGCTGGAGCCACGCCGACTCGGAGCGGATCCGGCGCGAGGTGGAGCGGATCCTGCTGCTGAACGAGGGCGGGTCGTGGATCGCCGGGTTCGCAGGGCGGTGGGCGGGGCGGGTCGCCGCCAACGTGGTCGCCGCCGCGACCGGCACCGGGCCGCTGGTCTCCGCGTCCATCGAGGCGACCCTGGAGTCCATCTCCGACAGCTTCGTGCACCGGCGGCACGCCAAGGCCGCGACCTGGTACCGCGACTATCCGAACGCCTCCGGCAACGCCCGGCGCGGACTCATGCTGCTCTCCGGCCACTTCAGGGCCGGCGGCACCTCCCGCGAGCACGCCGAGCGCCACCTGGTGCGCGCCCTGCTCGCCGACCTCACCGAGGCGTACGCCGGGATGCTGCCGCGGATGCAGCGCCTGGGCCGGCCGCTGGTGCTGCTCGACAACGCACAGTCCGCGCCGGGACCCGGGCTCACCGACGCCGTCCTGCGCGACCGCGCCGACGGCATCGCCGACCAGGTCGTCTTCGTCGGCGCCCTGCGCGGCGACGGCCGCCCCGCCCTGCGCAACGCGGTACGGCGGGCGCTGCCCGAGGTGACCCGGCGCAGCGGCTGGACGCCCGATCCGGCGGCCCCCACCTCCCGGGCGCTACTCGTGGCGCTGCCGCCGCTCAGCCCCGACGACACCCTGCACATCGTCGGCGCGGCCTGCGCGGACCTCCCGTTGCCGCCCCAACTCCCCCACGCCACCCACCGCTTGACCGGCGGCAACCCGCTCGGCATCACCCTGCTCGCCGAGTCGGCCGCGCAGAACCTCCCCGAGGCCGCCTCCCTCGGCGAGTTGCTCACCGCGGACGTCCGCCCGCACGAGGAGAGCGACGGCGCGCCGACGTACCTGGAACTCCTCGACCGGCTCGTCCCCACCGACCGCCGCGAGGAGTTGACGGTGCTGGCCGCCGCCCACGACCACGACTCCGCGGTCGCGCTCGCGCAGGCCCTGCTCCCGGACGACTTCGGCCCGGCGGACATCCGCTCCCTCCAGACCCGGCTCGCCCGGGAGGGACTGCCCGAAGTGCCGGGCCAGTTCGTCGGGGACGCCTTCGTCCGCACCCTGCTGCTGCTCGCCCTGCACCACCGGGACGCGGACCACGGCCAGTGGCGTACGGCGCACGAGACGCTGATCGCGCACTACGCGCCACCCGAGACCGGCGACGACGGCGGTGACGGAGAGGGCGACGGCGGTGACGATCCCGTCCGCGCCCGCTACCGGCTGCACCACGAACTCGCCCTGGGCGACGCCGAGTCGGCGGTCGCCTACCTGCGGGACGCCTTCCCCTCCCTGCCCGCCGCGACCTGGCTGCGCTCCCTGCGCTTCATCGCCTCGGCGCCCTACTTCCACGCGCACGACGCCGACGGCCACGACTTCACCGGCCGGGACGACCGGCGGGCCAACGTGGCGCTCGGCCGCACGGACGCGGGTCATCCACCGCCGGCGGGCGTGGACGGCGTACTGCATCTGCGGGTACGGCGGTTGCTGCACGCCGTGTGGCGGCTGACCGACCCGCTCGCGCTGCCCGATCCGAAGGTGGCCGACCGGCTGCGGTTCGAGCTGGAGCAGCTGTCCAACCTGCGCCCGGCCGGTAACGCGCTGCTGTGGCGGGCCTCGCGGGACTGGGCGGAGGACGCGGCGGCGGGCCGGGCCCTGCGGGTGCCGGACGACGACGAGGCCGATGCCGATGACGAGGGGGTGGCGTGATGGCCGGCGGAGGCTTCGGGAGGTGGCTGCGGGAGGGTGTGTGGGAGATTCCGCTGCGGCGGTATCTGGCGGTGGTGGTGAGCGCCGCGCTGGTGGTGGGCCTGGTCCTCGCCGTCCGCGCGCTCACGCACGACGATCGGGCGTGCGCCCCGGGAGTGGTCCACCCGGAGGACAGCGACGACTGCGTGGGGGTCTCGACGACGGCGTACGACTTCGGGCGGCCCCAACTCCGGGACGCGGTGCGGGCGATCGACCGGGAGAACGACTCGCTCAAGGCGGGCACCTACGTCACTGTCGCGGTGATGCTGCCGTACACGGCGTCCACCCCTTCCACGCTGAGCGACATACAACACGAGTTGCAGGGCGCCTACTTGGCGCAGTGGGAGGCCAATCACGCCGCCAACGGGCAGTCCCCGTCGATCCGGTTGGTGCTCGCCAACCCGGGGGCGACCAGTGATCACTGGAAGCGGTTGGTGGACCAGTTGGAGCCGATGACGAGAAGTGCCGACCGGCTGCGGGCGGTCGCCGGGGTCGGCATGAGTACCGACAACAACAAGAAGGCCGTGGCCGAACTGACCCGGCGGGGCATCCCGGTGGTCGGCTCGTCGATCACCGCGGACGACCTCGCGAACGGGCAGGGCGGCAAGGATCCGTTCCCCGGGCTGGCCCGTGTCTCCCCGACCAACACGGACGAGGCCCGCGCTCTCGCCTCCTTCGCCAAGGTCAGTGCCGGGCGGGCGCTGCTGGTGTACGACAAGCCGGGCGACCCCTACACCCGCACGCTCCAGGCGTCGTTCGCGAAGCTGATCAAGGGTTCGCCCTACGAACCGCAACCGTTCACCCCGCCCGCCGACCGCACCCAGGAGGGCACGACCGCCAACACCTTCCGGCAGATCACCCACCTCGTGTGCGACACCTCGAAGGAGACGGACACGATCCTGTTCGCCGGACGCCACACCCAGCTGCGGCAGTTCATCAACGCGCTGGGCGGACGCGGCTGCCAGGACCGGAAGTTCACGCTGCTGACCGGCGACGAGGGCTCCTACCTGACCGGCGAGAAGGCCCTGGACCGCAGTGCCCTGAGGCACAACCTCTCGGTCCGCTACACCTCCCTCGCCCACCCGGACGCCTGGGCGAAGGACACCGTGAAGACGGGCGGCTCGGCGCGGGACGCCAAGGTGCTGAGCGATCTGCTGGCCAGGAGCGAGCGGGCGCCGATCGGGCCGATCGGCTCGGTCGCCCTGGACGACGGGCAGTTGATCATCGGCTATGACGCCATGACCCTGGTGGTGCACGGCATCCGTGAGGCGACGCCGGACGGGCGGACGGCGCCGCCGCTCGCGGACGTGGGGCTTCAGTGGCCGCAGGTCAAGGGCTCGCTGCGGGTGAGCGGGGCGAGCGGTTGGATCTGCCTGGACGTGCACGGCAACCCGTACGACAAGGCCGTGCCGATCGTGGAACTCACGCCCGAGGGCGACTCACGGTTCGTCAGGATCGCCTGGCCCGAGGGCAAGCCCCCCGGCAAGGAGTGCCTGCCCCCGTCCTGACCGCTCCCCGGCTCACACCCCCGCGTACGAGTGCTTGCCGGAGACGAAGATGTTGACGCCGTAGTAGTTGAACAGCCAGCAGCCGAACGCGATCAGCGCGAGGTACGCGGCCTTGCGGCCCTTCCAGCCGGCCGTGGCGCGGGCGTGCAGGTAGCAGGCGTAGGCGACCCAGGTGATGAACGCCCAGGTCTCCTTGGGGTCCCAGCCCCAGTAGCGGCCCCACGCGGACTCGGCCCAGATCGCGCCCGCGATGATCGTGAACGTCCACAGCGGGAAGACGGCCGCGTTGACGCGGTAGGAGAACTTGTCCAGGGACGAGGACGCGGGCAGCCGCTCCATGACGGAGGTGGCGAAGGTGCCGGGCTTGCCGCCGTTCTCCAGCTTGGTCTCGTAGGAGTCCTTGAAGAGGTAGAGGACCGTGCCGACCGCGCCCACGTAGAACACCGCGCCGCACAGGATGGCGGTGGAGACGTGGATGTACAGCCAGTACGAGTGAAGGGCGGGAACCAACTGGTCGCTGGCGGTGTACAAGACAGTGACGGCGATGCCGAGATCGAGGAGGACCGTCGTGATCAGGAACAGGCCGAGCCAGCGGACGTTCTTCTTCAGCGCGAGCAGCGTGAGGTACACGGCCACGGCGACGGTGGAGAACGTGATGTTGAACTCGTACATGTTGCCCCACGGCGCCCGCTCCACCGAGGCCGCGCGGGCGATCACCCCGGTGAGCTGGATCAGGAACGCGAGCACGGTGAGCGATACGGCGATACGTCCGTAGAGATCGCCCTGCGCGTCCCCGCCGTGCGCCCCGGGCCCGTCCGGCACGTCCCGCGCACCGGCCTCGGAGCGTACGACGACGGTGGGCCGCTCCAGCACGGCGGTGCCGCCGGCCTGTTGCACGGTCACGGCCGGGCGGCCCTTGGCGGCGGCCTTGGCCTCCGGCGTGAGCGCGGCGGCCGTGCGGCCGACCCGGCTGCGGCTGCCGAAGAGCCATTCGGCGATGTACGCGAAGAAGGCCAGGGTGTAGACGGCCATCGCGGAGTAGATCAGCGTGTTGCTGAGGTTCGCGAGGTGTTCGTTGGTCGCGGTGGCCAACTCGGTTCCGGCGGCGAGAGTCACGTCTCAGCCCCTTCGGCAGGTACGGCTTCGGGTTCGGGGGTGGTGGGGTCTTGTCGGTCTGCGGAGTCGGCGACGGCCTTGTCGCCGTCGCCGGACGGGGGCTCGGGCGGGCCCGGCGTCCGGTCGTACAGGATCCCGGCGAGGTCGCCGAGCTCCTCGGGCAGCTTGGCGGACTCGCTGCGGCCGAGGCCGGCCATCTCGACGACGGTGCCGCCGTCGGGGCCCGGCACGGCCCGCACCCAGACCCGGCGGCGCTGGATGAACAGGGAGGCGGCGAGGCCGAAGATCGCGGTGAGGGCGGCGGCGAGCGCCCAGTCGGTGCCGGGCTGCTGGACGACCTGGAAGTTGGCCCACTGCTTGGTGCCCGTGTAGGTGATCGACCCGGCGCCGCCCGGGAGTTGCATGGTCTCGCCGGGCTTCAGGTTCTCCCGGAGCTGGGCGCCCTTGGCGTCCTTGAACTCCTTCACGTGCGACTTGTCGAGCTGGTACACGCTCTGCGGGATACCGGAGTCGATGCCGAGGTCGCCGTGGTACGGCGTCAGGTTCAGCACCGGGTTGTTCAGCGCCGGGAAGGTCGAGGCCGTCTCGTTGCCCTTGGTGTAGGTGGGCAGGAGGAAGGCGGAGACGCCCAGTTGCTCGGTGACGCCCTTGGCGTTCCTGTAGCCGTCGAGGACCTTGATCACACCGGTGGAGGTGACGTTGGAGTCGAGCGGGAGCATGGCCACGGCGTCGTTGTAGACGACCTTGCCCTTGCCGTCGCGGACGGTGATGACGGGGGCGTAGCCGTGGGCGGTGAGGTAGACCTTGGCGTCGCCGATGGTCAGCGGTTCGTTGACCTTGACGAGCGTCTTGCGGTCCTTGCCGTAGGCGCCCTCGCTGTAGGTGATGGCCGCCTGGTAGGTGCGCGGGGTGCCCTTGTTGGGGCCGCTGGTCTCGTAGGTGCCGGTGAACTTGTCCAGGTTGAAGCTGAACGGCACCAGGTCGTCGGAGCTGAAGAGGTTGCCGGACTTGAAGTCGTCGTAGGAGATGAGGGTGTTGGAGAAGCCGTCGCCCTCGACGACGAGTTTGTTGCCCTCGGACTTGAAGAGCTGGCCCCAGGCGAAGGCGGTCAGCATCACGATGAGGGCGACGTGGAAGGCGAGGTTGCCGATCTCGCGCAGATAGCCCTTCTCGGCGGCGACGGCGTCACCGGCGAGGTGGGCGCGGAAGCGGCGCTTCTTCAGCAGGGTGAGCGCGGCCTCGCGGACCTGCTCGGGCTCGGCCTGGGTGTGCCAGGTGGTGTAGGCGGGCAGCCGGGTCAGCCGCTTGGGCGCGCCCGGCGGCCGGCCGCGCAGCTGGCCGACGAACTGCCAGGTGCGCGGGATGATGCAGCCGATGAGGGAGACGAACAGCAGGATGTAGATCGCGGAGAACCACACCGAGCTGTAGACGTGGAAGAGCCCGAGCCGGTCGTAGATCGGCGCGACGAAGGTGTGCGCCTTGCGGAAGTCGGCGACCTTGGTCTCGTCGGTGCCGCTCTGCGGGATCAGCGAGCCGGGGATCGCGCCGAGCGACACCAGCAGGAGCAGCAGCAGCGCGACCCGCATCGAGGTGAGCTGGCGCCAGAACCAGCGGGCCCAGCCGATGACGCCGAGGGAGGGCAGGTTGGGCAGCTCCTCCTTGGGCGCGGTGGACAGCTGGGAGCCGGCGGCGCCGAGGTCCTCGTCGGGGCGCTCGGGGTTCGCGCCGGACCGGGTCTTGGAAGGCGTGCTCATCGATCAGATCCCCACAGTGAAGCCGGCGGACCAGGACTGCATGTCCTGCACGAGGCTGTCCCAGGCGCCGGTGAGCAGCAGCAGACCGGTCACGATCATCATCGTGCCGCCGATCCGCATCACCCAGACATAGTGGCGCTTGACCCAGCCGAAGGCGCCCAGCGCCTTGCGGAAGGCGACCGCGGCGAGCACGAAGGGCACGCCGAGGCCGAGACAGTAGGCGACGGTCAGTATGGCGCCGCGGCCGGCGCTCGACTGCTGCGAGGACAGCGCGAGCACGGAGGCGAGGGTCGGACCGATGCAGGGCGTCCAGCCGATGCCGAACAGCGCGCCGAGCAGCGGGGCGCCGGCCAGACCGGCCACGGGCCGCCGGTGGAAGCGGAACTCGCGCTGGGTCATCCAGGGCATCAGGCCCATGAAGAAGACGCCCATGAGGATCATGAGCGAGCCCAACACCTTCGACAGGACGCCCTTGTTGTCCTGGAGAGTGTCGCCGAAGTAGCCGAACAGGGCGCCGCTGGAGACGAACACGGCGGTGAAGCCGAGGACGAACAGGGAGGCGCCGGCGACCATCCGACCGCGCCGGGCCTCGGCGAGGTCGGTGCCGGTGACGCCGGTGACGTACGACAGATAACCGGGGACCAGCGGCAGGACGCACGGCGAGAAGAAGGAGACGAGCCCGCCCAGCAGGGCGACGGGCAGGGCGACGAGGAGGGCGCCGTTGAGCACCGTGCCGTTGTATCCGGTCGCGGCGAGCGTGGTGACCGCGCTCGCGCCCGAGGTGACCGCGCTCACGTCACTTCTCCGCGAGGACCGGGGCGATCATCTTGCGCAGCTTGTCCTCGCTGAGCGCGGCCAGCGAGCGGGCGGCGATCTTCCCTTCCCGGTCCAGGATGAGCGTGGTGGGGATGGCCTGCGGGTTGAGGGTGCCCTTCTTGAAGCGGAGCATCAGCTTGCCCGTCGGGTCGTACAGGCTGGGGAAGGTGATGCCGTGCTGCTTCTCGAAGGCGATGGCGTTGGAGGTCGAGGGGTCGCGGGTGTTGATGCCGACGAAGGCGACGCCCTTGGTCTGGAGGTCCTGGTAGACCTTCTCCAGGTTCGGCGCCTCGGCACGACAGGGGGCACACCAGGAGCCCCACAGGTTCAGTACGACGATCTTGCCCTTGTAGGAGGCGACGTCGAGCTGCTTGCCGTCGACGGTCTTGCCGGATAGGTCGGGCGCGTCGGCCCGCTTGCCCTGCTCGGCGGTGGAGATGCCGTCCTTGCCCATGACGAAGTTGGTGTCACCGCCTCCGCCGGAGGTGCCGCCGGAACCGCACGCGGACAGGGTCAGCGCGGCAGCTGCGGCCACAGCGCCGATCGCGGTGGCACGGCTACGGTTCGAGCACTGGGGGACGCGGCTGGCGGCACTCATGTGAAAAGTTTCGCATGCCCGTTCTGGGGATCTTGCCCACCCCCCTCACAGGCGCCTTGCGGGCGGAAACCCGCATTTCAGGCGGCCTTGTTCGAGGACGGGGTGCCCGAGGGAGCGGTGATGAAGTTCTTCCAGCCACTGGCCGGCGCCTGCCCGACATCGAGAGTGCGCAGCTGCTCCAGCACCTCCGGCTTCTGCACGTCCATCCAGTCGGCGAACTGCCGGAAGGAGACCATGCGTACGTCCTCGCCCTTCTCCTTCTCCCGGGCGATGTGCTTGAACGCCTCCTCGACGGCGTCCATGTAGATGCCGCCGTTCCACTGCTCGAAGTGGTTGCCGATGAAGAAGGGCGCGCGGTTGCTCTCGTAGGCCCGCTTGAAGCCCGATATGTACGCCTGCGCGGCCTGGGTGCGCCAGCCCGGGTAGTTGTAGGCGGGCGCGTTGGTCGAGTTGACGGACTGGTTGGCGAGCATGTTGTAGTCCATCGACAGGACCTCGAAGCTGTGCCCGGGGAACGGGACGGCCTGCAACGGGAGGTCCCAGACGCCCTGCTTCTTCTGCGGCCAGACCTGGCGGCCGCCGGGCGAGGAGGCGTCGTAGCGCCAGCCGAGTGCCTTGGCGGTGGGCAGCAGGTTGTCCTGACCGAGCAGACAGGGCGTACGACCGCCGACGAGCTCCTTCTCGTAGTCGAAGGGCAGGCTCGGCAGGTCGGTCCACCCGCTGTTGGTGCGCCACTCCTTCACGAACGACTTCGCCTGGTCTATCTCGCTCTTCCACTGCTGGGGCGTCCAGTTGCCGACGGTGCCGTTGCCGCCGCAGAAGTGGCCGTTGAAGTGGGTGCCGATCTCGTTCCCTTCGAGCCAGGCGCGGCGGACGTTGGTCAGCGTGGCCTTGACGTGCTCGTCGGTGAGGTAGCCGATGTCGGAGGCGCCCTGCGGGTTGTTCGGCGGGTTGTAGAGACGCTTCTTCGACTCGGGCAGCAGATACAGGCCGGAGAGGAAGAAGGTCATCGACGCGCCGTGCTGCTTGGCGAGGTCGAGGAAGCGCGGGAAGAGGCCGTTGCCGACCTCGCCGGCGCCGTCCCAGGAGAAGATCACGAACTGGGGCGGGGTCTGGCCGGGCTCCAACGGCTCGGGCTTGGCCGGCTGGTGGGGCTGCTTGCCGGTGAAGGAGGTCGAGCCGTCACCGAGAGGGCGGACGGGGTGGGTCGTCGGCTTCTTGGTGCCGCTGTTCTTGGTCCCGCCGGCACCGCCGGAGGGACTGAAGGGGTCCGACGTCACCGAGCCGCATCCCGCGAGTCCCAGTGTGGCCACCGCGCCCGCACCGACCCCGAGCATTCCCCGTCGCGTGAGATTCGACATTGCTTCCCCATCCGTCGCGTCCTCTGTGGTCAACCTGTGAGAGGACGCGTCGGACGGGAAAGTTCGGAGTGGACGATCCGCGTTCCGAAACAAATGTCACGGGCGTGTGATGGAACGCAAAGGGCATTCCGTACGTACCCGGGTCGCGGTGAGGGTTCAGGCGCCGAAGGCCTTGCTCTTCCCCTTCACCGGCTTGGCGCCGGCCAGGAGATGGGCCGGGACGAGGTCGCGGGCCGGCTCGCTGTAGCCGACGGACACGATCTTGTCGCCCTGGTAGGTGAAGGTCGTCAGCGAGGCGAGCGTGCACTGCCGCTTGCGCGGGTCGTGCCACAACCGCCGCTTCTCGACGTACGACCGCACGATCCAGATCGGCAGCTGGTGGCTGACGACGACGGCCTCGTGCCCGCGCGCCCGGTCCTTGGCGGCGTCCAGCGCGCCCATCATCCGCACCACCTGGTCGACGTAGGGCTCACCCCACGACGGCCGGAACGGGTTGACCAGGTGCTTCCAGTTCTCGGGCTTGCGCAGCGCCCCGTCCCCGACCCCGAACGTCTTGCCCTGGAAGACGTTGTCGGCCTCGATGAGCCGCTCGTCGGTCGCGAGGTCGAGCCCGTGCGCCTTGGCGATCGGCGTCGCCGTCTCCTGCGCCCGCTCCAGCGGCGAGGCGACGACGTACGTCACATCGCGCGGCGCGAGATGCTCGGCGACCCGGTCGGCCATCTGCCGCCCGAGCTCGGACAGGTGGTACCCGGGCAGCCGCCCGTAGAGCACCCCGTCGGGGTTGGCGACCTCGCCGTGCCGCATCAGGTGTACGACGGTGAGGTCGCTGCCGGCCGTGTTGTTGCTGTCGCTCATGCTGAGGTGGCCTCCGCCGCCGCTCGGGCCGCCGCCGGGAGGGCGTCGGCGATGCGCTGCACGGCTCGCTCGTCGTGGGCCGTGGACACGAACCAGGACTCGAAGGACGAGGGCGGCAGATAGACGCCCTGCGCCAGCATCGAGTGGAAGAAGGCGGTGAAGCGGAAGGACTCCTGCGCCTTGGCGTCCTCGTAGTCGCGCACCGAACGGTCCACGAAGAAGACGGAGAACATGTTGGAGGCGTTCTGCACGCGGTGCGCGACGCCTTCCTTGCTGAGCGCCTCGGTCACGAGCGCCTGGATCTGCTCGGACACGGCGTCGACCTTGACGTAGGCCGCGTCGTCGAGGAGCCGCAACTGCGCGAGGCCGGCCGCGGTGGCGACGGGATTTCCGGAGAGGGTGCCGGCCTGGTAGACGGGCCCGGCGGGCGCGAGCCGCGCCATGACGTCCTCCCGCCCTCCGAAGGCGGCGGCGGGAAACCCACCGCCCATCACCTTCCCGAAGGTCATGAGATCGGGCCGGACACCGTCGATCCCGAACCACCCGCTCCGACTGGTCCGGAACCCGGTCATGACCTCGTCGGAGATGAACAGCGCGCCGTTCTTCGCGCACGCGTCCTTCAGCCCCTGGTTGAAGCCGGGCTTCGGCGGGACGACGCCCATGTTGCCGGGCGAGGCCTCGGTGATCACACAGGCGATCTCGCCGGGGTGCCGGTGGAAGGCCTCGTTGACGGCTTCGAGGTCGTTGTACGGCAGCACGATGGTGTCGGCGGCCTGGGCACCGGTGACGCCGGGGGTGTCGGGCAGGGCGAAGGTCGCGACCCCGCTCCCGGCCGCGGCGAGCAGCGAGTCGACGTGACCGTGGTAACACCCGGCGAACTTGATGACCTTGGCCCGCTGGGTGAACCCGCGAGCGAGCCGGATGGCGCTCATGGTCGCCTCGGTCCCGCTGCTCACGAGACGGACCTGCTCCACCGGCTCCACCCGGGCGACGATCTCCTCGGCGAGCGCGACCTCGCCCTCACCGGGCGTGCCGAAGGAGGTGCCGCGCGAGACGGCCCGCTGCACGGCGGCGATCACCTCGGGGTGCGAGTGCCCGAGGATCATGGGCCCCCAGGAGCACACGAGGTCGACGTACTCCCGCCCGTCCGCGTCCGTCAGGTACGGACCGGTACCGGACACCATGAACCGGGGCGTGCCGCCGACGGCGCGGAAGGCGCGCACCGGCGAGTTCACGCCGCCCGGTGTGACGACGGCCGCACGGTCGAACAGGGCCTGTGAGACAGGCGCTTCGTATGAATAGGGCAGTTCGCTCATGACCTGCGACTTCTCCGACCTTCTCCGTCTTTCTCCGACTTCACGGACTCCGCTTGCCTGTGGCCTCCTCAGGGTAGGCCAGGGGGCGTGGGGCCTCGGGGGCGCGCCCGCGCACCGCAGGCCAGGCCACCTGATCGACGATCCGGTCCGCCACCCTTGGGCCACTATTCGGCCATCGGCCGACCATGCCCCGACCATCGGCAGGCCACCGCCCCCGGACCATCTGCGAGACTGGAACGTGATACACACAGCTCACAGATGCCATCGTGTACGGGGGCTGCGAAGATCCTGCGGACAGGTGTTTCAACGCACGTTTCGGCGAGCGGCCGTGGGGGAGGTCACTGACACGATGATCGGGTTGCGCGGCGGGGGCCACGCGTCCTAGAAAAGCAGTCGGGTGGAGATATGCATCGCGGTGGCGGACTGGGCGAGGGGACCGACGACCTGGGTCCTCGACGTGCCCGAGGGGGAAAGCACCGACGCGAGGCGGAGGATTCGAACGAAGCACGTCTGCCGGACGCACGTCAGGCACACAGTGAGCGCCTCAGGGCGGGGAGCAGGAATGGTGGTCGGGTGGGGGTGACGTACAAGTACTTCGGCGCGCCGGACGGTGCGACCGCGGCCCGTGTCCCGATCTCGATGCGCCCCGAGGAACTGGGCGGCGACGAGCTCGGGATGAACGGCATGTTCACCAAGATCAAGCCGGAGACGATGGCGGCGATGGTCCTGACCGGCATCGAGGGCGTCCCCCTCAACAAGGTGCCGCCGCTGGAACTGGTCGTCCTCCACCCCGACTACGCCGTGGTCAAACTCCCGATGACCGTCGTCGACCCGCTGCGCGGCATAGGCGAGGAAGCGGTCGGCGCGGCGGCCTTCATCTGGTCGACGGTCCCGGACCGGGGCGGTCCGCGGGACGCGTTCAACGTGTACCAACTGCTGCACGAATGGCAGGACTTCAGCCACCGCCTGCACGAGGCGGGGCATCAGCCGTACTGCTTGGTGTGGCCCTGAGCGAGGGTTTTTCGGTTGTAGCGGGCGGGGTCTTCGGGCCTCGCCCTTTTGGTGCCGTCGAGAACACGTGAACCGGAGCCGGGGCACTGACCGGTCGCCCGCCGTTGGCGCCCCCGTCACCCTGTATCCCTACTGTGCGCGCCATGAGAAGACTTTCGATCATGGTCACCGCCACGGCGCTGACCCTCGGCCTCGCCTCCCCCGCGATGGCTGACCGAGAGCCCACGGAGCATGACCGGGCCACGTACGGCCGGCCCACATACGGCCAGGCCACCCTGACCGGCTTCGCCTCCCTGCCCGCGGCGACCTTCGTACCGGGCAGCGAGCCGTCCGGCTCCGCCATCGGCACGGGCCCGTTCAACGGGGTCACGGCGCCGTTCGCCCACCAGCCCGTGCAGGGCTTCAGCGGTGCCGTGAACCGGCACGACGGCACCTACGACGTGCTGTCCGACAACGGCTACGGCAACAAGGCCAACAGCGCCGACTTCCTGCTCCGGGTCCACCGCGTCAAGCCGGACACCCGCACCGGCAAGGTCACCGTGGTCGGCGGGTTCGACCTGAGCGACCCGGACCACCGCGTCGCGTTCCCGCTGACGCGGGCCGACCGGGTGCTCACCGGCGCCGACTTCGACGTCGAGTCGATCGTGCGGACCGCCGACGGCACGTACTGGACGGGAGACGAGTTCGGCCCCTTCCTGCTGCACTTCTCCAAGTCCGGCCGCCTGCTCCAGGCGCCGATCCCGCTGGCGGGCGTACAGGCGCCGGAGAACCCGTACCTGAACGGCGCCCAGCCCACCCTCAACAGCAGCAAGGGTTTCGAGGGCCTGGTCCGAGGCGTCGACGGCCGTCACCTCTACCCGCTCACCGAGGGCACGGTCGTCGGCGACACCCCCGGTGACCTGCGCTTCAGCGAGTTCGACGTACGCAAGGGCAGCTACACCGGCAAGCGCTTCGTGTACCGCCTGGAGTCCACCGACAATGCGATCGGCGACGCCATAGCCGTCGACAAGCAGCGCTTCCTGGTCATCGAGCGCGACGGCGGACAGGGCGACACCGCCAAGTTCAAGCGGCTCTACCTGGTCGACACCCGTGACCGCGACGGCGACGGAGTGGTCGACAAGACCCTGGTCGCCGACCTGCTGAACCTCGCCAACCCCAAGGGCCTGGGCGGTTTCGGTACGACGTTCCGCTTCCCGTTCCAGACGATCGAGGACGTCGTCCTCCTCGACGACCGCACGCTGGCCGTCCTGAACGACAACAACTTCCCGTTCTCCTCGGCCCGCACGCCAGGACAGCCGGACAACGACGAGTTCATCACCATCCGCCTGTCGGCACCGCTGCACGCGGACGGGAGGGCGCTGCGCTGACGGGGGCGCCGATGAGGACGGCTGCGCCGTAGGAAGTGGTCGGCGCCGTTCTGCGCACACGATCAGACGGACGACTCCTGACCGTCGATGAGTTGCTGAATCGCGGAGAGGATTTCCTCGACGGCGGTGGGCTCGGCGGCGAGGGCGGTCAGCAGGACGGACGGCCAGCCGTTGTAGCCCTTCGCCGGCAGCGCCTCCAGCCTCTCCGCCAGGCCGGGGAGCGTCGGCAGGGACGCGGCGAACGCCGCCGCCCGCTCATGACCGAGGTGATAGGTGATCGAGCCGAAGGCGAAGGAGAGGTCGTCCTTCGCCGGGTCCTCGCGCAGGGAGAGCGTCGCGACCGGTACGTCCCGTCCGGAGACGCGGTAATAGATGCGCATGCTCCGGTACTTGGCCGTACCGCACTCCAGCCGTCCCGCGGCCGCCGCGTGATCGAGCAGGGCGGTCGCGGTCCGCCGTACGTCCGGGTCGGGGCGCGACGCGATCGCCTCGTCCATGTCGGCGCGGGTGGTCCGCTGCGTGGTGCGCTGGCCCGAGGGGGACTTCGCCGCGGTGGCGACCTCGCCGTGCACGCGGGGGACGAGGACGCGGAGGTCGCCGCCACCGCGGTACTGGGTCAACTCGACCGCGTACACCTCGGTCTGCCGCAGCTGCCGGTTCAGAAATTCGACGATCGCCCGCAGCTCCAGCGGAATCTGGTCGGCGACGAACAGCAGCCGCATCTGCCCGGCGGCCAGCCGCTCCTCGACCGTCGTCCAGAACTCCTCCGCGGACCGGTCGCCCTGGTCGCCGAGGAGTTCCCCGTACGCCTCCGCCGGCGACCGGCCGTCCTTGGCGCAGGTGTCCTCGAAGGAACGCCGGAGCAGTGCGGCCGGCCAGTAACGGGCGGCGTTCGCCGCGTAGTCGAGCATCTGGCCGACGACCGCGCGCCGGATGCGGGTGTCCGTGGCCCGCTTGACCTCGACCAGGGTCGGTACGCCGTCGGCGTCGACGAAGAGATGATCCAGCCAGTACGCCGGGGCACTGTCCGTGCCCGTCGGCACCCCCATCTCCCGGGCCACCAGCACCAACCGCAGCGGTCGGCCATCGGCCAGCGAGCCGAAGTCCAGCACCCGTGGATGACGCGCGAGCAGCTCCTGGAACTCCGCCTCGGTCTCGAACTCAGCCCGCTCCAGGGCCTGTAGTTCGTCGCCCAGGACGAATACCGGCTGGTTTGTCATGTGCTCCCGCCCCCGTGATCCGACTTCCACGATCATTGATCGTTTTCCACGCCCATTGACCCGATTGACCCAATTGACCCGGTCGATACGGGACGCTACCGGCAACGGCCCCCTGCTTCCCGCCACTTGACGGTTGCCGGTCGCATTGGCGGTACGTCGTGGAACTGGGCGGCGCCGGCCGACGTGTCAGCCCCCGCCACTCCTGCCCTGCCACTCCCGCGGGGACATCCCGTACGCCGCCCGGAACACCCGGCTGAAGTGCGCGGGGTTGGCGAAGCCCCAGCGGTGGGCGACGGCGGTCACGGTCGGGCTCATTCGGCCGGGGCGGCTCAGTTCGCGCCGGCATTCCTCCAGGCGGCGGTGCTGGATCCAGCGGCTGACGGTGGGGCCTTCGTCCTGGAAGAGCCGGTGCAGGTAGCGGACGGAGATGCGGTGGGCAGCGGCGATCGACTCCGGCGAGAGGTCGGGATCGGCGAGGTGGTGGTCGATGTAGGCCCGGATCCGCACCAGCAGGGCACGGTGGGCGGCGTCCGTATCGGCGGTGTCCCGGCCGAGGTGCTCGGCGATGAGGGTGGTGAGCAGGTCCACGGCGTTGCGCGCGAGCATGTCGCCGACCGGGGGGCGGCAGGAGGTGGCTCCGGCGGCGAGACCGGCCAGGAAGGGGGCCACCAGGGCGGCCGGTCCCTCGTCGCCGCGGAGGGTGATGCCGGTGATGCGCCGCAGGTCGGACTCCCGGAGTCCGAGCGCCTGTCGCGGCAGCTGGAAGACCTTCATCTGGAAGCGGTCGGGGAAGCTCAGCGTGTACGGCCGGGTCGTGTCGTAGAAGGCGAAGTCACCCGGCCGCAGAACGGCGTCCCGGCCGTCCTGGGTGATGACGGCGGGGCCGTACCCCTGCAGGCCGATGAGCATGTACTCGGCGCTGTCCCGGGCGATCAGCCGCGGAGTACGGAAGACCCGCTCCGGGTCGGCGTCCACGGTGGAGATCTGGAGGTGGCCGAGGCGGTCGGTCCTGACCGCTCCGGAGAAGGGCGCGTCCGCGGGGTCCTTCGGGGTGGAGACGTCCAGGGGCACGAACGTGCGCCAGACGGCATCGTGCCAGTAGGCCCGCCGCTCGCCCGCGGGCACGGAGTCCGTGGAAAGGACAAGGCTCACGGCGCCTCCTCCACCGGATGACCGATGTGCTCGTCCTATATAGCCTCGCCCAGCGCTTCTCCGAGGTCACGTGCGCGTATCGGTTTTGTGACCCACCGGCCCGCGAACCTACGACCCCGGATCCCGCGAACCCGCGAGTTCCCTCTCGGGCAAGTTCCGGTGCGCCGGCGGTCAAGTCGCGGCCGCCGGGCGGCCCACGCTTCGAGTCACGGACAGTTCGTCCAGTTCGTCGAATTCGTCGAAGGAGCGCGCCATGCCGAGAACGGCCCCGCCGGGGCACACCCCTCGTTTCACCGCCTACAGCGCCCGGTTCCCGCAGGGCACGGACGCCTTCGTCTTCGCGCAGTACGGCTGCCAGGCGCCGACCCGGGAGGAGGCCGAGCGGGGCGCGGCGGGCCTCGCCGCGCTGTTCACCGGGCCGGACGGACCCGACCTGGTCGACCGCGGATCGTTCTACGACACCGCCGGAGCGCACAACGTCGCGTTGCTGGCGTACTGGTACGACCCGAGTCGCCACCGGCGCTGGCGGGAGTCGGAGGCCGTCCGCGCCACCTGGGACGGCCTGCCCGTGCAGGGCCCGGTCGGGCACTGGCGCGAGGAGTCGGTGATCCCCGTCGAGCGGAACGAGACACTGCACACCCACCGCAGTGAGGACTACGCGACCAGCGGTCTTTCGCAGTCCGGCGCCCTCGAACTCCCCGAGACGCAGGTGCACGACTACTGGGGCGCAGCCCGTGACCGCATCACGGCGTCGGCCACCGAGGCGCTGGAGACCGAGCTGCCGACCTTCGAACCGCAGGATCCCGCCGCCCGGGAGACCCGTGGCCGCCGCGTCGGCGTCGACGTACCGGGAAACGTGGCGCTGATCCGCACCGCCCAGGACTGGTCGGCCAGCACGCTCTACCGCGAGACGTATTTGGCCGACGTCAAACCGGTCAAGGACCGGGGCGTCGACTTCCTGGCGGAGAACGCCGGATCCGGCTGTATCGCCGCCCGCAACCTCACCGAGGAGGCGGCCGACGGCTCGCCGCTCGACCGCGCCTGCACCATCGCCTGGTTCGCCTCGCTCGAACACCTGATGACCTGGTGCCGGTCGCACCGCACGCATCTGGACATCTACGCCAGTTTCTTCCGGATGGTCGGCGGCGGCGACGGCCCGCTGGACGTCGCCTTCTGGCACGAGGTCTCCGTACTGCCGAGCGGCTCGGTGACAGCCGAGTACATCAACTGCGACCCGCGCACCGGCTTCCTGCCGCTGTCCCCAACCACCTGACAACAGAGGAGAGTTGACCATGGTCGAGTACACAGGGGCGTTCAAGGCGGCCGCCGTCCAGGCCGAGCCGGTATGGCTCGACGCCGACGCCACGATCGACAAGAGCATCGGCCTGATCGAGGAGGCGGCCCGTGCGGGGGCGCAACTCATCGCGTTCCCCGAGACCTTCGTCCCCGGCTACCCCTGGTGGCTGTGGCTGGACTCCCCCGCCGCTGGCATGCAGTTCGTCGGCCGCTACCACGAGAACTCCCTCACCCTGGAAGGCCCGCGCTTCCACCGCCTCCTCGACGCCGCACGCGCGAACTCCATCGCGGTGGCCCTCGGATTCAGCGAACGCGGCGGCGGCAGCCTGTACATGGGCCAGGCGCTCATCTCCGCCGACGGCAAGCTCGTCGGGGCCCGCCGCAAGCTCAAGCCCACCCACGTGGAACGCACCATGTTCGGGGAGGGCGACGGCTCCGACCTGGTGGTCCACGACACCGAACTCGGCCGCGTAGGTGCCCTGTGCTGCTGGGAGCACCTCCAACCGCTCACCAAGTACGCCATGTTCAGCCAGCACGAGCAGGTGCACGTGGCCGCCTGGCCCAGCTTCTCGGTGTACAAGGGGGCGGCTTACGCGCTCGGCCCGGAGGTCAACACCGCCGCCTCCCAGATCTACGCCGCCGAGGGCCAGGTCTTCGTCCTCGCCCCGTGCGCCGTGGTCGGCGAGACAGCCATCGACCTGTTCTGCGACACCCCCGTCAAGCAGCAACTGCTCCAGCCCGGCGGCGGCTTCGCCCGGATCTACGGCCCCGACGGCCGCCCCCTGGCCGACCCGCTGCCCGAGGACACCGAGGGCATCCTGTACGCCGACATCGACCTGACCGCGATCCCGTTCGCCAAGGCCGCCGCCGACCCGGTCGGCCACTACGCCCGCCCCGACGTCACCCGCCTCCTCCTCAACCGCACCGAACGACGCCCGGTGGAGTACGCCGGCTACGCCACCCCGCCGGGGGAACACTTCGAGGATGCCGAGGCGCTCGAGACAGAGCCGACACCCGAGCCGGAGGCGGAGGCGGCACGGATCGGCGAATGGGCCGGCAGCCGACCTTGACCGCCACCCGGCGCCTCCGCAAAACCCGTTGGCGGCCCACGGCACCCCCTGCTACTTTTCCGGAGGCCGTGCGAGAGAACGAGGAGGTGGTACCCGTGATCACAGTATCGACGTGGGTGCTCTCCTCCGGGGTCACGGTCGGGCGATAGGTCGTCCGGGAGCGCCGTTCTGCGCACTCCCGAAAGGGCACGACCATGCACTTCACCTCCGAACGACACCTCGAAGACGGCGTCCTGGAACGCGACTTCACCCTCGGCGAGATCCCCGGCACCCTGTGGACGCCTGCCTCCGCGTCGGCATCCACACCGGCACCGCTGATCCTGCTCGGCCACCCCGGCGGACTGCCCAAGATGTACGCCCGACTGGTGGGCCGGGCCCGGCACTCCGCGTCCCAGGGCTACGCCTCGGCCACCATCGAACTCCCCGGCAGCGGTGACCGACCCCGTCTCCCCGCCGCTGAACAGGCCCGCACCGACATGCGCCGCGCACTGCAGGCCGGCGAACCAGTCACCGACGACATCGTGGACCGCCTCGTCCTCCCGCTGGTCGAACAGTCGGTCCCGGAATGGCGAACCACCCTGGACGCGCTGCTTGCGCTGCCCGAGATCGACGGCCCGGTCGGCTACTCGGGGGGAGTGATCGCCATCGGCACCAGGCTGGCGGTGGTGGAACCGCGCATCTCGGCGGCGGTGCTGTTCGCGGGCAGTTTCGTGCCGCGCGTCATCCTTGAGGAGGCCCGCCAGGTCACCATCCCGCTGCACGTCCTGCTCCAGTGGGACGACGAGGGGAACGACCGCCAGGCAGCCCTGGACCTGTTCGACGCCTTCGGCTCGAAGGAGAAGACGTTGCACGCGAACATGGGCGGCCACACCGGGGTTCCGGGGTTCGCCGGGGACGCGGCGGCGGAGTTCTTCGCCCGGCATCTGAAGTAGCCGCCGACCGCCTCCGCGGTCAGACCGACCGCGGAGGGTAGGCGGTGTCGACCAGGTTGCCGCTCGTCGAGGAGGTCGAGACGCCTTCTCGACGCGCGGCAGTCGGCAGATGCACGACCGCTCCGACACCCGCGTCGCACCTACCTCATCGGATACCTACGGAAATCGAGGCAGTTGCCGTTGGTGCACCTTTGAGATTGCACTCTCTTGGATCTCGATTTCCCCGGCAGCGAACCGCCCCTGGAGCCAATCACGCATCTCCCGATATTCAACCGTCGGGGGAATATCAACAGCCAAATAGTTGTCGAAGCCGCGTGCCAATTCCCAACCGCACCCAGATTCTCGAAGTTTGATCTCTACCCTCTCACGCGAGTCTTCCCGCATGATGATGACGCGCACAGTGGAATGCCCAGATTCTTGCGTGAACTTCTCAAATACAAGGTCGCGTCGTTCATTGTCAGGGCGAACCTGAATGAGGTCACCAAACGCGATTCCACGAACAAAGAAAGGAGTATTCACTACACGGATCTCGAACTTGACGTCCGTCTTCTCTCCCCAGAGTCGCTCGACCGACACAGGAGGCCAGTTAGGCCGCTCCACCTCGAGATCAAAGGCAACCTTGAACAACTTGGCACCACTCGCGGAGGTGGGACGCTCATTCGGCTCGGTCACGGCTATTCCTCCGGATCCAGGAACTCTCGGAGTTCATCGTCCCATTGCGCAACAGCCTTCGCCGATTCACACTTGAGGACTTCGTCATTCTTCTCCAAGTCGGCATCGTATACTTCATGCCGCCCATTGTCCGTGAAATTCATTCCTCCGCGGTCATCCGAGGAAGTTCCACAGTTGTGGACAGGGACCGGAGTGGCACCCGCCAGCACATAGTACGTATGGAGGGTGCCAACGGTGAGGTCGTACGTAGTGCTCTGCTGATGGAAATTGCGCACCCCCCGAACGACGACCGTCGTACCGTCCGGCTGACGAAGCTCGGTGCCTGCCGTGAGGTCGTGGGCGTCCGTCCAGGTCTTCCCGTGCTAGGGCGGTCCCCGCTCCGGCGCCGTGTCGAACGTCAGCGTCGTGAAGTCCTTGTCCGTCTTCGTGACGATGATGTTCTGGACTTTCTCCGGGGCCGTGACGCCCGTCTGTGGGTCCGTCGCCAGGACCGTGTCGACGGCCTTGATCTTGTTGATCGGTTTGGACGAGCCGTCGGCGAGGCGGACTTCGGTGCTGGGTACGAAGCTGCTTTGGCAGACGACCAGACGACCAACCTCACTAAGATCGCGATGTGTTCGAGTACCACGGCTGGATCACCCTCAGGGAAACCGCGGTCGATGACCACAACGAGAGCCGGCTGCGGCAGATCGTCGATGACCTTCGGCTTCGCATCGCCCAGATGGCCAGCCCCTACCTCCTCGACCTCAGGTGGATGAACGGCGAGCCCTTCATTCACCTGGGAGGCCACTCGAATCACCGCTCATCGCCTGATGTCGTCGGCCTGTTCGAGCATGTGGCGGAGGTCGCTCCCGGCTCCTACGGGCTCCTCCACGTCCGCGATGACGAGGACCTGGGCCATGAGAACGAGGTACGGGTGTTCAGGCTCGCTCGGGGCGCGGTCACCGAGCACACGGAGGGGCTGCTGTCTCCGTGTGTCCCGAAACTGGAAGACCCCTTCGACGGCAACGGGTAGGGAGACGGTATGAGTGAGGTCGCTGCTGTGAAACGCGTCGGTGTCATCGGAGTAGGTGAGATCGGGCGCGCCCTCGTGACAGGTCTGTGTGACGGGGAAGGTGCGGCGCCGGAGGTCTTCCTCTCGCCCCGGGGCGCCCGCGTCGCCGCCGAGCTGGCTGCGCGCTACGACGGCGTACACGTCTGCGCCGACAACCAACAGGTCGTCGACCGCTCGGAGTTGGTGATCATCGCCGTGCGGCGGCAGGATCG
Source organism: Streptomyces sp. NPDC088794 (assembly GCF_044750545.1). Taxonomy (NCBI): domain Bacteria; kingdom Bacillati; phylum Actinomycetota; class Actinomycetes; order Kitasatosporales; family Streptomycetaceae; genus Streptomyces; species Streptomyces sp. NPDC088794. The sequence continues at coordinate 889,230 of NZ_JBIVKB010000002.1, forward strand.
GCACGAGGCGCTCGCCGGTCTGCGGGTGGGCGGGGACAAGGTCGTGGTCAACGTGATGGCGGGCGTCGGCAATGACGACCTGCGCGCGACGCTGGCGCGCACCGACGCCCCCTTCGTACGGGCCATCCCCCTGCCCGCCGTACGCGAACGTCGTTCCGTCACCGTCACGTACCCCTCGCACCCGGCGGTGGACGCCCTGTTCGAGCGCCTCGGCGGGGTGCTCCCGGTCGCGGACGAGGCGGCCTTCAACGTCTTCTCCGCGCTGACGGGGACCCTGACCACCCACTACTGGTATCTCGCCACGCTCACGTCATGGGCCGTCGCCCACGGCATCCCCTCCGAGGAGGCGGACGGCTACGTCCGCGGTCTCTTCCAGGGAGTTGGCCGATCCCTCAGCGACGAGACCCGCACTCTGCACCAACTCGCGGCCGATCACGAGACGCCGAGGGGGAGCAACGAACGCATCCGTACGACCTGGTTCGACAGGGCCAACGTCGACTCCCTCAACACCGCTCTCGACAGCCTGTTGACCGACCTCGATGACTCTGACGACTCCGACGGCTCTGGCGACTCTGGCGACTCTGGCGACTCCTACGACCTCAACTAGGCAGGTTCCGGCGGGGTGTCTCCACTCGCGCCACCGACAGGCCGCGGGTACGGCGCCACGCCGCCCGCGCCCGTGGGTGGTAGCGCCGTTCGAACGGGACCAGATGCCAGCCGAGGGCGACCGTGCGGCCCAGCAGCCACAGGGCGAGGGCGCTGCGGCGGGACCAGCGGTAGCCCAGTCGGGCTCGGATCGTCGGTGGGTACATCCCGACGGTGAGCCAGATCATGGGGCGGGTGACCGGGACGCGCAGGAGCTTCCAGAGGGGGTCCGGCAGGCGGCGTAGGGCGGGAGGTTTGGCTATGTGGCGGATGTCCAGGACCGCGCGGGTCGGCCAGTTGTCCTCCAGGACCTCGGTGCACATGCGGTCGAAGTAGGCGCAGAAGTCCGGCCAGTTGGCGGGGGCGGGGCGGTCGCTGACGCCGTACAGGCGGTACCACTGGAGGCTCTCGGCGTAGAGCTGCTCCTTCTGTTCCGTCGTCAGGGGGCGGCCGAAGTACTGGCACACGAGCACCGGGATCATGACGAAGGTCGCGTGGGCCCAGAAGAAGGTGTCGGGGTCGAGGGCGTGGTAGGGGCGGCCGTGGCGGTCCACGCCCTTGACGCCGAGGTGGTAGTCGCGGACCTGGCGGGCGGTACGGGCCGCGTCCGGGCCGTCGTAGACCACACCGGCGATCGGGTAGAGCGAGCGGAACAGCCGCTGCCAGCGCTCCTCGAAGAAGTGCGAGTGCTCCTGAACGCCCGCGCCCAGACCGGGGTGCATGTTCTGCATCGACCCGGCCCACAGGCTCAGCAGCAGGCTCCGCCAGTCGCTGAAGTAGCGCCACACCAACGACGACGGACCGAGGGGCTCGGGCGGCGGGTCCGGTATCAACGGAGGTGCCTGCCGGAGTGCGCATGATTCATCCGCCCAGCCTCTCGCTCACAACGACCTCGCACAATGAGCCCGCCGGGCCCCGGAGTTCGGGACCCGGCGCTCTCCTCGTCGCCCTCCTCGTCGCTCAGCTCGCCGTGCCGCCCGGCGTCTGCTTCATCCCGTCCACCACCGCGCGCTGCGTGATCGCGCTGGTGAAGAGGACGGTGCCGGCCTTGAACTCGCTGTCCGCCAGCGGCTCGACCACCACGACGCGCTCGCCGAGCAGTCGCAGGCTCTTCTTGTCGAAGATCCACTCGGTGCGCTCGCCGGTGTTGTCCTGCCGTGCGATCGCGATCCCGTGGCGCCCCTCCGCGTCGACCGCGTCGTCCACCGCGACGACCCCCGGGATCTTGGCGGCGGCCTTGTAGAGGGCGGCGGCGACGTCCGCGGGCGGGTAGCTCTCGGTCAGCAGATCGCCAATGGCCACGAACGCCGCCTGGTCGCTCGGGACTTCGGGGTCCCGGACGGCGTCCGACTCCTTGTAGATCTGTCGCAGCAGCACGTCGGGGTCGGTGGGCAGCTTGACCAGGGCGTCGTGCGCACCGCTCATCGGGGTCTTGCTGGCCAGGGTCATGCCCTCGTCGCTCGTCTCGCCCGCCTCGATCAGCCAGCCGTCCTTGCCGTCGGCGGACATCCAGGTCTGCCGGTCGTGCAGTTCCTGGCTGACGATCGTGGTCTTGTCGTCGACGGTCTTGGGGTAGGTGCTGGCCACCTTGGAGGCGATGTAGACGAACTGGCCGTCGTGCACGGCCGATCCCGAGGTGTCGGCGGCGGCGAGCGAGATGCGGTCGAGCAGCTGGGGGGCGCCCTTGGCGTCGGCGGTGCCGATCGTGGTGGTCAGCGCGGGGCCGGTGGCGAGGGGCATCTTGCCGTCGCCGTTCCCGCCGGCCAGGGCGAGCCCGCCGACGACCGCGCCGGCCAACGCGCAGGCCATGGCGGGCAGCAGGATCGCGCGGCGCAGGAACGGGTTGCGGCGCTGCGGGGCGGCCGTCGGGGCGGCCGGACGCGCGTCGGCTGCGGTGCGGAGGTCCTCGTGGATCTGGGCCATCATCTGCTCCTTGTGGAACTGGTGGCGGCCCGCCGGCAGATCCCGTTCGACGGAGGGCAGGAGGTCCTGGGTCTCCGTCCACTCAGCCGGGTGCGGCTGGGAGGGGCTGGCGTTCATCGGTTTCCTTCCTGTGCGGACCGGACCGCGTATCCGCGATCACCTGTTATCTGCCGGTTCGTGGAGGTGAGTTCCCGATTCTTTCCGCTTTTTCTTTTCAGCTCGGCGTCCGCGAGCTTGCGCAGCTTGCCGCGGGCGCGGGACAGGCGGGAGCGGACGGTTCCGATCGGGATGCCGAGGGCGTGGGCCGCGTCGGCGTACTCCATGCCCTCCCACAGGCAGAGCACCAACACCTCGCGTTCGGGGCGTCTGAGGGCACCGAGGGCGGTCAGCGTGGCGGTGATCCGGTGCCGGTCGTCCAGCCGCCCGGCGGTCTCCTCGGCGTGGTCGGCGACCTGTGTCTCCCCCGCGCCCGCCGCCGCGGCGGCGGTGGCCGCGGCCCGGTACCGCCGGTTGCTGCGGTAGTGGGAGCGGGCGACGTTGGTGGCGATGCCCAGCAACCACGGCCGCAGGGAGCCCCCTTCGGCCTCGATCGACGCATGCCGCCGCCAAGCCTCCATGAACGTCGCCGACATGACGTCCTCGGCCACCGACCAGTCGGCGGTCAGCCGAAAGGCGTGGTTGTACACCGCGCGGGCACAGTCGTCGAAGAGTTCCGCGAAGGCGTCCGGATCTCCGGCCCGTATCCGGGTTCGCATATCTGTGGTCACGTTCTCAACTGACCGTCCGGAGCGCCGAGTTCCCGTGACGTGCGTCACATACGACTCCGGCGGCCACGACGGTCACAGCAGCACCGCCGCCAACTCAGGGCGCTCGCAACCCAGTTACCCCCGCCGCTCCCAACCCCGTTGACCCTGTCGCCCCCAACCCCATTACCCCCGCCGCCCCGAACACCCGCCCCCTCATCCCGACCCGCTCATACACCCCGACCGCGCCCGCGTTCCCCGCGTCCACCATCAACGCGGCCCGCCCGTAGTCCCGTACGAGCGCCCCCACCACGAACCCCGACACCGCGCCGCCCAACCCCCGCCCCCGCGCCGCCGGATGCGTGACCACTCCGGCCAGGAACCCGCATCCGACCCCCGACCACGCGTCCGCGGCCACGGCGACCAGCCGTCCGTCGGCCTCGTCGCGCAGTCCCGCCCAGCGGCGGACGCCGAGGCGGCCGGGTTGGGCGTAGGAGTCGGGAAAGTGGCGGGTGATGAGGTTCCCGGCGTCCCGTTCGCCGCGCGCGTCCAGCCAGCCGGCGTCTCCCGGACCGGTCACCACCGGCGGCACCGCCGTCTCCATCCACAGGAACGGCCCACCCCCACGCCCCAGTTCGGGAATCCCCCGCACCAGCCCGTCGATCAACTCCGCCTCGCCGAAAGGCCGATACGTCGGTCCGACCTCCCGCAGCACATCCCGTACGAGGGTCAGCGCGTCGCCCTCCGTCCCAGCCACCGCGATCCGGTCCCGCCCCGAGAGGTCCGGGCTCGCCACCGCCGTAGCGGAGCCGTGGCGGTGAATGCGGACGCCGGGTGCCGGGGAACCGTCGGGGCGGAACTGGGCGGCCCAGATCAGGTGGCCGTCGGTCCCGTCGTCATTCCTGCCCGTCACCTCGTAAGACCCGTCGGTCCCTGCGTCACGCCTGCCCATCACCTCGTAGGACCCGTCGGTGCCCCGCCCACCGTGAACCCGATCACCGATCCCCCGCCCTCCCGCCGGTAGGCGAACGGTGCGCCCGCGTGGGCCATCGCCACCTCTCGGACGATGGAGAGACCGAGGCCCGAGCCGGGGAGGGAGCGGGCGTCGGCGGCGCGGTAGAAGCGGTCGAAGATGCGGATGAGGTCGGCCTCGGCGACGCCCGGACCGCGGTCGAGGATCTCGACGCGGACCGTGCCGGGGCGCGCGGGGCCGGCGACGTTGATCTCGATCGGTTCCGTGCCGTCGCGGTCGAACTTCGCCGCGTTCTCCGCAAGGTTGGAGATCGCCCGGGTCAGCGCGCCGGGGCGGCCGTCGGTGGTCGTGTCGCCGCTCGCGCGGACCGTGATCTCGCGGCCGGTGCGGCGCCGGGCCAGGCCCGCGACGTCCTCGGCGATGTCGGCGAGGTCCACCCGCTGCGGCGGCTCGGTGTCGGACTGGCCGGCCGCGAGGTCGACGAGTTCGTTGACCAGGTCGGTCAGTTCGCGCGCCTCCTGGGAGAGGTCGGCGACCAGTTCGAGGCGCGTGGCGGGGGGCAGTTCGTCGATGCGGCGGAGCAGGGAGATGTTCGTACGGAGCGAGGTGAGGGGCGTGCGGAGTTCGTGGCCCGCGTCCTGGACCAGCCGGCGCTGGTCCTCCTCGGACTGGGCCAGGCGGCCCAGCATGCGGTCGAAGGCGCGGCCGAGGCGGCCCACCTCGTCGTAGCCGGCGACGGGCACGACGATGCCGAGCCGGCGCGTGCGGGCCACGTCCTCCGCCGCCGAGGTGAGCACGATCAGGCGGCGGGTGATGCGCCGGGCCAGCCACCAGCCGACCAGACCCGCGCCGGTCACCACCGCGGCCATCAGGATCAGCGTCCGCTGCTGCAACGCCCGCAGCAGGTCCTCGGTGTCGCTGAACTCCTGCGCCACCTGCACCGCGCCCTGCCGCTCGCCCAGCGAGACGGTCGCGACACGGTAGACGTCGGCGCCGACGTCGACCTCCTTGTGCTCGGCGATCGTCCCGGCCGCCCGGTCGGCCGCGATCCCCCGGTCGGCGGCCGTGACCGGCAGCGCAGGACTGCCGGAGTCGACGACCGAACCGTCAGGCCCCAGCACCTGCACATCGGTCCGGGCCGGGCGCACGATGTCGTGCCCCGGCGCCGAGGAGGAGAAGTCGGCGGGGGTCATCTTGTGCTGGCGCACCTCGTCGCGCAGATCCTGCACGACCTGGTCGAACACCGACTCCTGGTCGACCCGGACCAGCCGCGCGGCGGCGCTGTACGACAGCACGCCGACCAGCACCGTGACGGCCGCGGTCACCGCCGCGAAGGACACCGCGAACGTGGTGCGCAGGGAGACCAGGCCGGGCCGCCGTCTGACCAGCAGGCGCCGCAGCCGCCCCACTCAGTCCTCCCGCAGCACGTAACCCACACCGCGCACCGTGTGGATCAGCGCGGGTGCCCCCGGATCGTCGAGCTTGCGGCGCAGGTAGCCGACGTACACGGCCAGGTTCTTGGAACCGGGCCCGAAGTCGTAGCCCCAGATCCGGTCGTAGATCGTGGAGTGGTCGAGCACGATCCCCGCGTTGCGGACCAGCAGCTCCAGCAGTTCGAACTCGGTGCGCGTCAGCTCCAGCTCCCGCCCGCCCCGCCAGGCCCGCCGCGCCTGCATGTCCATCCGCAGCCCGGCCGCCTCGATCTGCCGGTCACTGTGCTGCGGCTCCTTCGGTACGTCGACCAGGGCGCCGTTGCCCGAACTGGTGCGGCGCAGCAGGGCGCGCAGCCTCGCGAAGACCTCCTCCACGTCGAAGGGCTTCACCACGTAGTCGTCGGCGCCCGCGTCGAGCCCTGCGATCCGGTCCGCGGTCTCGACCAGGGCGGTGAGCATGAGGATCGGGGTGCGGTCGCCCTCGGCGCGCAGCACCCGGCAGACCTGGAGGCCGTCGATGCCGGGCATCATCACGTCCAGCACCAGCACGTCCGGTGGGGTGCGGTGGGCCTGCGCCAGCGCCTCCACGCCGTCGGCGACCGCCGTGACCTGGTAGCCCTCCAGGCTCAGGGCGCGCTCCAGGGCGTGGCGGATGGCGCGGTCGTCTTCGGCGAGCAGCACAGTTTGGGACACGTCCCCCAGTCTGCCAATGCCTCCGGCGGATCGGCGGAGTGTGTGGGCCTACGATCAGCCTTTTTACCCGGATCTCACCCTTGGGGTGCCGTCCTCTGGGGGCTGCCGCCCCCAGACCCCCGCTGTCGGCCTGGACGGCCTCGTCCTCAAACGCCGGACGGGCTGGTAGGCGCGAGCGCCGCCAATTGGTCTGCGAACGGAACTACCTCAAAAGCGTCCGCCTTCGGCGTCGGCCTCGTCGCCGTCAGGCCCGTCATCAGTGCCGCCAGCTCTCCCGCCGCCCGGTCGATCCGGCCCTCCAAGCCCTCCGCTCCCCAGTCCTCCGAAGCCGCGTACACCCCGGTCGGAACGACCACGGCACGCAGGTAGGAGAAGAGAGGGCGCAGGGCGTGGTCCAGGACCAACGAGTGCCGAGCCGTGCCGCCCGTCGCGGCAACCAGTACCGGCTTGCCCTCCAGCGCGTCCTTCTCCAGCACGTCGAAGAAGGACTTGAAGAGTCCGCTGTACGAGGCCGAGAACACCGGCGTGACGACGATCAGGCCGTCGGCGTCGGTCACCGCCCGCTGGGCGGCAGACAGGGCCTTGCCCGGGAAACCGTTGGTGAAGTTGTGCGCGATCTCCACGGCCAGGTCGCGCAACTCCACCACCTGTACCTCCGCCGACGTACGCCCCACCGTGGCCGCCGCCAGCCGGTCCGCCAGCAACCTCGTCGACGACGGCACGCTCAGCCCCGCCGATACGACTACGAGCTTCATGCCACGGTCTCCTTCTCGGACTCCTGGGACTTCTGGGCGGCGGCGAGCAGGGACGCGTGCGTCGGGGCCTCCGGGACGTCCGCCGGGCGGCCCTTCGCGAACTCCTCGCGCAGGACCGGCACGACCTCCTCGCCGAGCAGGTCGAGCTGCTCCAGGACGGTCTTCAGCGGGAGTCCGGCGTGGTCCAGCAGGAACAGCTGGCGCTGGTAGTCGCCGGCGTAGTCCCGGAACGCGAGGGTCTTCTCGATGACCTCCTGCGGGGAGCCGACGGTCAGCGGGGTCTGGTCGGTGAAGTCCTCCAGGGACGGCCCGTGGCCGTAGACCGGCGCGTTGTCGAAGTACGGGCGGAACTCGCGCACCGCGTCCTGCGAGTTCTTCCGCATGAAGACCTGGCCGCCCAGCCCGACGATCGCCTGTTCCGGCGTGCCGTGCCCGTAGTGGGCGTACCGCGCCCGGTACAGCTCGACCATCCGCTTGGTGTGGTCGGCCGGCCAGAAGATGTTGTTGTGGAAGAAGCCGTCGCCGTAGTACGCGGCCTGCTCGGCGATCTCCGGCGAGCGGATCGAGCCGTGCCAGACGAAGGGCGGTACGTCGTCCAGCGGGCGGGGGGTGGACGTGAAGCTCTGGAGCGGCGTGCGGAACTTGCCCTCCCAGTCCACGACGTCCTCGCGCCACAGCCGGTGCAGCAGGGCGTAGTTCTCGATGGCGAGGTTGATGCCCTGGCGGATGTCCTGGCCGAACCAGGGGTAGACCGGGCCGGTGTTGCCGCGGCCCATCATCAGGTCGACGCGGCCGTCGGCCAGCTGCTGGAGCATCGCGAAGTCCTCGGCGATCTTCACCGGGTCGTTCGTCGTGATGAGCGTGGTGGAGGTGGAGAGGATCAGCTTCTCCGTCCGCGCGGCGATGAAGCCGAGCATCGTCGTCGGGGACGACGGCACGAAGGGCGGGTTGTGGTGCTCGCCGGTCGCGAAGACGTCGAGGCCGACCTCTTCCGCCTTCAGCGCGATGGCGACCATGGCCTTGATGCGCTCGCGCTCGGTCGGCGTCCGGCCCGTCGTCGGGTCCGGCGTGACGTCGCCGACGCTGAAGATCCCGAACTGCATGGTCGCTCATCCTCCATGTTGTTGACTGTTCAACTATACCCACAGAACGGTCGCCCGCGTACGGCTATTCCCGTCAGTGGTCCGGGGTGGCGCCCCGGCCCTCGATGGCCGTTTCGCGGCCCGCGAGGACCGTTCCGCGGAACGAGGCCACCACCGGGCGGAGATCCACCCGGTGCCAGGCCGCCCACAGCTGGACCGACCCGCCGTACCAGGGCAGCTCGCGCACCGCGACGCCGTCCGTCGTGCCGCGCAGCATGCTCTTCTGGATCAGCGCGAGGCCGAGGCCGGAGGCGACCAGGCCCAGGGCGGTGAGGGGATCGGCCGCGTCGAGGCGGATGTCCGGGGTGAAGCCCGAGGCCACGCAGGACGCGACGAACGTGTCACGCCAGGCCGCGTCCCGGGAGTCGTCGCCCACGGCGATCCAGGGCTGACCGTCCAGGGCGGCAGGGGTCAACTCCCTTTGCCCTACGAGGGGATGCCCGGCCGGCAGTGCGAGCAGCAGGGGGTCGCTCAGCAACGGGGCCGCGTCCAGGTCCGGGTCGTCCTCCGACGGAGGCGTCCGCACCAGCGCGATGTCCAGGCTGCGTTGGCGCAGACCCTCGAACTGGTCGGCCGACTCCTGGTCGTACAACGCGACGTGAATGCCCGGGTGTTGATCGCGCAGGGTGCGCAACGCGGTGGGCAGGACGCCCGTGTACATCGCGTCGGCGACGTAACCGATGCACAGACCGCCCTCCTCGCCCCGGCCGAGCCGGCGGCCCAGGTTCTCCAGGCGGTCCGCGTGCCGCAGCAGGGCGTGCGCCTCGGTCAGGAAGACGCGGCCGTCGGAGGTCAGCCGGATGCGCTGCTGGCTGCGTTCGAAGAGGGTCAGGCCGAGGTTCTTCTCCAGCTGGGCGATCTGCCGGCTGAGCGGCGACTGGGAGATGTGCAGCTGCTCGGCGGCCCGGCCGACGTGTTCGACCTCGGCGACGGCGACGAAGTAGCGGAGTTGGCGCAGGTCAAGCATGTAGGACCTCGGAGGACTCAAGTGTGTCCGAGTGAGTCTTGGACAGTCTCATCCCTGGATCCTAGCCTCGAACCATGAGCATCAAGAACCTCCTGCCCAGCACCCTCGGCGCCCTCCCCGGCGCCCCCGGCACTCCCGGCGCCCACTCCCCCGGCGTCCGCCCCGGCACCCTCGGCTTCGGCACCGCGCCCCTCGGCAACATGTTCCGCGCGATCCCCGACGAGGAGGCCGCGGCCACCGTCGAAGCCGCCTGGGACCAGGGCATCCGGTACTTCGACACCGCGCCCTTCTACGGCGCCGGGCTCGCCGAGATCCGGCTGGGCGAGGTTCTGGCGCGGCACCCGCGCGACGCGTTCGTCCTCAGCACGAAGGTCGGCCGCGTCATCCTCGACGAGATCGAGGACCCGGCCGCCCGCGACCTCGGCGAGAAGGGCGGCCTCTTCGAACACGGGCGCCCGAACAAGATGGTCAACGACTACTCCGCCGACGCCACCCTCCGCTCCGTCGAGGACAGCCTCAAGCGCCTGCGGACCGACCGCCTCGACATCGTGTGGGTGCACGACGTGGCCCAGGACTTCTACGGGGACGAGTGGCTGGCGGTGTACGAGAGCGCCCGCACCGGCGCGTTCCGTGTGCTGCAACGGCTGCGCGAAGAGGGCGTCATCAAGGCCTGGGGCCTGGGCGTCAACCGCGTGGAGCCCCTGGAACTCACCCTCGACCTGGACGAACCGAAGCCCGACGCCTTCCTCCTCGCCGGCCGGTACACGCTCCTCGACCACGACCGCGCCCTCCAGCGCCTGCTGCCGGCCGCCGCCGCGCAGGACGTCGACATCGTGGTCGGCGGGCCCTACAGCTCGGGCATCCTCGCCGGCGGCACGCACTTCGAGTACCAGCAGGCGCCCGCGCACATCATCGACAAGGTCGCGCGGATCAGGGCGCTCGCCGACCGGCACGGCATCGGCATCAAGTCGGCCGCCCTCCAGTTCTCCCTCGCCCACCCGGCGACGGCGGCCGCGATCCCCGGCGCCACCAGGCCCAGCCGCATCGCCGAGGACGTGGCGGCCCTCGGCGAGCGGATCCCGGCGGCGTTCTGGACGGACCTGCGCGAGGAGGACCTGATCGCACCGGACGCACCTGTACCGACGGCCTGACGTCGGCCCCGGGGGGCCGGGGGTCCGACGGCTCGCCCTACCCGGCGACCGCGCCTCCGTCCCACCCCGGATCCCGTCCCGTCCCCGCCAGCAACCGCTCGAACGCCGACGCGCCCTCCGGCGCCCGTACCGGCTCCCCGAAGACGCCCATCTTCTTGGCCGTCGGGGCCAACTGGGCCACCGTGTCCGTCAGTTGGGCCACGATCGCGTCGTCGGCGTCCGGGTACTCCTGGCCCGTCGCCCGTGCCAGGTCCCACACGTGCACGGTGAGATCGAGCAGCGCCATCGAGCCCACCAGTCGCGCGGGCATGTCCATCGCGCCGGTGGTGCCCTCCTCGGCGCCGGGCGCGGACCAGGCCGCCACCAGCCGGTCCGCCTCGCCCGCGAACCGCTCGCGCCAGTCCGGCCCCTCGCCGACCCGGTCGGGCGTCTCGCCGAAGTCCGACGCCTCCTTCACGGCCAGCCACTGGAACTGCACGACCACCTGGAAGAGGTGATTGACCAGGGCCTTCACGTCGTACTCCGCGCAGGGCGTGGGCGCGACGAGCGCCGCGTCGGAAATGCCGGCCACCACCGCCACCGCCCGCCCACGCGCCATGGCCAGCAGCTCACCGATGCCGTACGTAGCCACACTCTTCGTGTCCATGCCTCGACCGTACGGACGCCGGGGCCGGCCCTTCTTGAAGAAACGCGACGCCCGAAGACCCGCGCCGCTCGGCGCGGCGCGTCGTACGATCCGGCCATGGCCGCCCCCCGCCGCCGCGACACCCGCGGGATCGTCGACCCCTCCGGGCTGCTGACCCGGGTGAGGTTCCGCCGCCACGAGCCCGCCGAGCCGCTGCGCCGGTACGTCGAGCGGTACTGGTTCATCGACTGGGACCTGCCCGAGCCCTACGCCTCCCACGTCGTCGCGCACCCGTCCGTCAACCTCACCTTCCAGTGGGACGGCATCGACACGGACGACACCCCGCCCTACGCCGAACTGACCGGCATCCCGCACGGCCTCTACACCAGGAAGATCACCGGCAAGGGCCGGGTGTGCGGGGTGAAGTTCCGCCCCGGCGGCTTCCGGCCGTACGCCCCCGAACTGCCGGCCTCCCACTGGACGGGCCGCGTGCTCGACGCCCGGGACGTCTTCGCACAGGCATCGCCGGCCACCGCCCGCGCCGTCGTGGACCCGGCCGACGACGCCACCCGCATCGCCGCCCTCGACGCCTTCCTGCTCCCCCTCGCCCCTGCCCCCGACCCCCAGGCCGACCTCGCCGTGGACCTCGTCGAACGCGCCCGCACCGACCGCGCGATCCGCCGCGTCGACGACTTCGCCCAGGCCGCCGGCCTCTCCGTACGGGCGCTGCAACGGCTCTTCTCGGCGTACGTCGGTGTCGCCCCGAAATGGGTCATCCTCCGCTACCGCATCCACGAGGCCCTCGAACTCGCCGGCACCCGACGCGAGGTCGACTGGGCCGCGCTCGCCGCGGACCTCGGCTACGCCGACCAGGCCCACCTGGTGCGGGACTTCACGGCGACGGTGGGCGTCCCGCCGAAGACGTACGCCCAGACGACGGACACACAACCGCCGGCCTGATCGACACCCCGGGACCCAAGGAGCCGGCCCGCCCTACGGGACCAGCACCAACCGCCCCCGCACCCCGCCCTCCGCGAGCCGGGCGTGCGCCTTGGCGGCCTCCGCCAGCGGGAACGTCTCGGCCACCCGAAGGCTCAGCACCTCCGCGTCGACCAGCGCCACCAACTCCGCGAGCCGCGCCCCGTCGGCGGCGACCTCCACGGCGGTGGTCCGCACCCCGCGCACGGAGGCCGGCTGCCCGCCCGGCCGGAACCCGACATAGGCGCCCCCGTCCCGCACCGTCGCCAGCGCCGTCTCGCCGAGGATCGCCGCGTCCAGTACGGCGTCGAAGCTCCCGTTCTCGACGGACCCGCTCGTGAAGTGCGCGGCCCCCAGCGACCGTACGAGCTCCGCGTCGCCCTCCCGAGCGAGCCCGGTCACCAACACACCCCGGTGCGCGGCGAGTTGGACGGCGTACCCACCGACGGCGCCCGCCGCACCGGTGACGAGAAGGGACTGCCCCTGCTCCAACTCCAGGAGATCCAGGGCCTGTACGGCGGTGAGGCCGTTCAGCGGCAGGGTCGCGGCGTGCACGGCGTCGACCGTCACCGGCGCCTTCGCGAGCGCGTCGGCCGCCGCGACGACGTACTCGGCGTGGGCGCCGAGCGGTCGCACCATGCCGGGGGTCATCGCGACCACCTGGTCACCCACGCTCCACTCGCCGCCGCCGCCGTCGCCGTCGCCGTCGCCGATGGCGTCCACCGTCCCCGCCACGTCCCACCCGAACCCGATCCGCTCCCCCTCGCCCCCGAAGAAGCCGCCCCGCACGCCCTCGTCCACCTGGTTCAGCGTGGCCGCGGCCACCTTGATCCGCACCTGCCCCGCCGCCGGCTCGGGCACGTCCGTCTCCACGACCTCCACGACCTCGGGCCCACCAAAACGGTTCACGACTACTGCACGCATGACGACTGTCTCCCTATACCTACTGGTCAGCCGGGGTATCCCCGCAGCTGTCAGCAACCCTAGGAAGAGCTACTATCGATTCGTAAGTAGTTACCTGAAAGTGCCTACCTACCCCGGAAGTGAGCGAGAGCCCGCCATGCCGACCACGACCGCAGCTCAGCGACGCGAGCAGGCCCGCGTCCAGTACGACGCGTTCATCCGGTCCTGCCCCACCAACCAGCTCCTGGACCGGCTCAGCGACAAATGGGTCAGCCTCGTCGTCGCCGCGCTCTCGACCGGCCCCATGCGCTACAGCGACCTCGGCCGCAAACTCGCCGGCGTCAGCCCCAAGATGCTGACCCAGACCCTCCGCTCACTGGAACGCGACGGCATCCTCACCCGCACCGTCACCCCGTCCGTCCCGGTCCGCGTCGACTACGAACTCACCGAACTGGGCGCCAGCCTGGCCCAGTTGATGACCGCGGTGAAGGCCTGGGCGGAGACGCACATCGAGGAGGTGCACGAGGCGCGGGACCGCTACGACGCCGAGGCGGAGGGTCAGGCGGAGAAGACGACGGTGCCTCAGAAGTAGTACTCGTCCCCACTGTCCAGCACGAGCACCCGCTGCTGGTCATTGGCCCGGTTGTGGTCCACCGCGCCCCCGCTCCAGACGGTGTCCAGCTCCAGCAGCACCTCGCTCGGCGCCCCCCGCAGCCGTACCCGCATGCTGATCGGCGCCCCGAGATCGTCCGCGGCCAGGGCCCCCACCCGGCACAACACCACCCGCGGCCCCGACCGCGCACACCCGCCCGGCAGCACCTGCCCGTTGGCGAGCGGCGCCGACCAGCGCAGCCGCACGGTCGCGTCCGGCACGGCGGACGGCCCGTGATTGCGCGGGGTGAACCGGACGTCGACGCGCCCGTCGGCCATGGAGGCGGCCCCGTGATAAGCGAGATCGGCCTCGGGCCCACCCACCGCACCAGCGGGTACGCCCCCTGCTCCAACCGCCGCCAGCGCGGCCAACCCCACCGCGAGAACCCTGCGCATACCCACTCCTCACTCGCCACGGACGTACGCATGTATCCCCCGCCACGCCATCGGCAGGCGCCGTCCAACAGGTGACAGCGCCCGTGCCAAGCTGGTGGACATGCTGATCGTCCGTTCCGCAGCCCTCTTCGTCGTCGCCGCCGTCTTCGAGATCGGCGGCGCCTGGCTGGTCTGGCAGGGCGTACGCGAACACCGTGGCTGGCTGTGGATCACCGGCGGCATCCTCGCCCTCGGCGCCTACGGCTTCGTGGCCACCTTCCAGCCCGACGCCCACTTCGGCCGCATCCTCGCGGCATACGGCGGCATCTTCGTGGCGGGTTCCCTGGCGTGGGGCGCGCTGGCGGACGGCTACCGCCCGGACCGCTGGGACATCACGGGGGCCCTGGTGTGCCTGGCAGGCATGGCGCTGATCATGTGGGCACCGAGGAATTAGGGGCTCGCTGACCAACCTGCTTCCAGGGGCGCGGGGCTGTATCGATATGCGGCTCCGCCGCGTGGGCGCGACCAGCCACAGACCGCGCGCACCCGGCATACAACGGCACCACCACGGCGAGACCCGTCCAGGCCCCCACCTATCCTGGCGAGGCCACGCAACCGCACGCCCAAGGAGCACCCCATGCCCACCGCAGCCCCGTCGACGGCATCCCGAATCGCGATCGTCACCGGCGCAAGCAGCGGCATCGGCGCGGCCACCGCCAGGCAACTCGCGGCTGCCGGCTACCGCGTAGTCCTCACCGCCCGCCGCAAGGACCGCATCGAAGCGCTGGCGGAAGAGATCACCGCGGCGGGCCACGCGGCGACGGCGTACCAGCTCGACGTCACGGACCGAGCCGCGGTGGACGAGTTCGCGACGGCCTTCAAATCAATCGGCGTACTGGTCAACAACGCCGGCGGAGCACTCGGCGCGGACCCGGTAGCCACCGGCGACCCCGCCGACTGGCGCACGATGTACGAGACCAACGTCATCGGCACCCTGAACCTCACCCAGGCCCTGCTCCCCAAGCTCGTCGCGAGCGGTGACGGCACGGTGGTCGTCGTCTCCTCCACCGCGGGCCACGGCACGTACGAGGGCGGCGGTGGCTATGTCGCCGCCAAGCACGGCGCCCACGTCCTCGCCGAGACCCTGCGCCTGGAGATCGTCGGCCAGCCGGTCCGCGTCATCGAGATCGCGCCCGGCATGGTCCGCACGGACGAGTTCGCGCTGACCCGCTTCAACGGCGACGAGGAGCGCGCGGCGAAGGTCTACCAGGGCGTGGCCGAGCCCCTCACCGCGGACGACGTCGCCGAGACGATCACCTGGGCCGTCACCCGCCCCAGCCACGTCAACGTGGACCTCCTGGTCCTGCGCCCCCGCGCCCAGGCCTCCAACACGAAGGTCCACCGGGAACTGTGACGCGCGGTGCCGCACGCCAACCGGCGTGCGGCACCGCGCAGTTCAGCCTTGAGCCACCGACCCCCGGACCTCCGGCTCGTCAGCCCTTCACACACACGACCTGCTTCAGCTTCGCCACGACCTCCACCAGGTCCCGCTGCTGCTCGATGACCTGCTCGATCGGCTTGTAGGCGCCCGGGATCTCGTCCACGACGCCGGAGTCCTTACGGCACTCCACGCCCCGCGTCTGCTCCTCCAGGTCCTTCGTGGAGAACCGCCGCTTGGCCGCCGTACGGCTCATGCGCCGACCGGCGCCGTGGGACGCCGAGTTGAAGGCCTTCGCGTTGCCGAGGCCCTTCACGATGTACGAGCCGGTGCCCATGGAGCCGGGGATGATCCCGAACTCGCCGGAGCCGGCCCGGATCGCGCCCTTGCGGGTGACGAGCAGGTCCATGCCCTCGTAGCGCTCTTCCGCCACGTAGTTGTGGTGCGCGCTGATCTCGGGCTCGAAGGTCGGCTTCGCCTTCCGGAACTCCTTGTGGATCACGTCCTTCAGGAGCGCCATCATGATCGAGCGGTTGCGCTTGGCGTACTCCTGCGCCCAGAACAGGTCGTTGCGGTACGCCGCCATCTGCGGGGTGTCCGCGACGAAGACGGCGAGGTCGCGGTCGACCAGGCCCTGGTTGTGCGGGAGCTTCTGGGCGATGCCGATGTGGTGCTCGGCCAGTTCCTTGCCGATGTTCCGGGAACCGGAGTGCAGCATCAGCCAGACAGAACCGGTCGTATCCGTACAAACCTCAATGAAGTGGTTTCCGGATCCGAGCGTTCCCATCTGCTTTCCGGCGCGCTCGTGACGGAACTTGACCGTGTCGGCGATTCCGTCGAACCGCCCCCAGAACTCGTCCCACCCCGCAGTGGCGAACCCATGAAAGCTCCCCGGCTTGACGGGATCGTCATGCATCCCCCGCCCCACCGGAATCGCCTGCTCGATCTTCGACCGCAGCCGCGACAGGTCCCCGGGAAGGTCGTTCGCCGTCAGTGAGGTCCGTACCGCCGACATCCCGCAGCCGATGTCCACGCCCACCGCGGCCGGGCACACGGCCCCGTGCATCGCGATGACGGAGCCGACCGTCGCGCCCTTGCCGTAGTGGACGTCCGGCATGACCGCGAGGCCCTTGATCCACGGAAGGGTCGCGACGTTGCGCAGCTGCTGGAGCGCGCCCTCGTCGACCGAGGCGGGGTCGGTCCACATGCGGATGGGAACCTTCGCCCCCGGCAGCTCTACGTACGACATCTCGTCCTCATTCCCCCGGAATGGCAACAAAAGCAAGTGAAAGTCTTGAATCGCATTAGCGACGCCAGGTGGGCCAAAAGAGACAACGGACCGGCGTCCACGGCCATGCGTGCGATAGACATTGTCTCCAGGGGACGCCCCGGTGCGGCAAGCGATTAACCAGCGGGGACACTGGAAGACCTGGCATGTCTACGGCCACCGGGCCGCCGTCGAGAGGAGCCCGTCCGTGCAGCGGAAGGCATACGTACCCGGCGCCGCCGCGCTACTCGCGGCGCTGCTGGCCGGCTGCACCGGCGGGTCCGGGGACACGGGTTCCACGGACAACTCCAACCCGGGTGACCCCAACGCGCCGACGGTCTCGGCCCAGCCGGGCCGGTACAACAGCCTCCCGGAGGCCTGCGGCGCGGTCAGCCAGGGCAACCTCGACTCGCTGCTGCCGGGCGCCAAGGAGATCACCGACGAGGACCAGCGGACCAAGTCCTACGCGGGCGAGGCCACGCAGACCTTCGACACCGACCGCAAGGTGGGCTGCCGTTGGAAGGTCGAGTCCGCGGACGCCACCGACCACCTCCACGTCGACTTCGAGCGGGTCGTCTCCTACGACAACGCCGTGAGCGACGACACACAGGCGAAGGAGCGCTTCGCGGAGAAGGAGGTCGCCGCCGACCTTCCTGAACCGGCCACCTCCAGCCCGGGTGCCGAGGACAGCGCGAGCGACACCGCGTCCCCCACGGCGAGTTCCTCCGCCACCGCCACCGCCGACCCCTCGGATTCCGCCTCGGGCTCCCCCTCCGGCTCCGTCACGCCCTCCGATCTCCAGCCCCGCGTCCTGGACGGCCTCGGCGACGAGGCGTACCTCGACGACGCGTTGAGCGGCTCCGCCTCAGCGGCCCAGCCGCGCACGGTGACTGTGGTGTTCCGCACGTCCAACGTCATCGTGACGATCGAGTACGAGGAGCAGCCGGCCGGTGGCGGCAGCACCCCGGACAGCAAGGAAATGCAGGACAAGGCCCGGAAACTGGCCTCTCAACTGGCCGACACACTGAGCGGCTGACCCCCTCCGGGCGCCCCCACGTGCCCGTTCGCAAAGCGGATGAAGCCGAACCGCACAGCTTCTTCACCGACTACCGTGGCCCCTCGGACCCGATCCGACGGCAGGAACCACAAGCGTCATGAGTGAAGGAACCATGCAGCGACCAGCACAGCCAGTCCGACGGAACGAGCGAGACCGACGGGGGAAGCGGCGCCACCGTGTCCTTGTCGGCGCGGCCGCCCTCCCCGCACTGCTGCTCGCCGCCGGCTGCTCCTCCGACTCCGGTGACGGCGGCGGCAGCAGCGCGGCGGGCGGGGACGGCTCGGCCTCCGCGAGCGCGGCACCGACCGTGCAGGCGGCGGCGTACCAGAAGCTGCCGGACTCCTGCGCCGTACTGTCGAAGAAGACGTTGACCTCGCTCGTGCCCAAGGGCGCGAAGTCCGGCAAGGAGGGCACGTCGAGCGACACGGGCACGCGGGCGAGCTGCTCCTGGAACAGCCTGGACAACAACGGCGTGAAGGGCTCGCAGTTCCGCTGGCTGAACGTCTCGCTGCTGCGCTTCGAGTCGGACGTCACGCGCGGCGAGGGCGACAAGCTGGCGCAGACGTACTTCGACAAGCAGGTCAAGGACGCCCAGGCGACGCCGGGCGCGAAGAACACGAAGGCGCAGCCGGTGACCGGGATCGGTGACGCGGCGACCCTCGTGCGCTACGACCTGAAGAAGAAGGAAGGCGCCTTCAAGCAGCAGACGATCGTGACGCGCGTCGAGAACGTCGTCGTCACGCTCGACTACAACGGCGCGGGTCTGGCCGGCGAGAAGACGCCGAACGCGGACACGCTCGCCAAGCTGGCGCAGAAGGCGGCCGCGGAGGCGGTCGGCGCGGTGTCGGCGGCCAACGGCGCGGGCACGGGCACCGGTTCGGGCTCCGGCTCAGATTCCGGTTCTGCAACGACGACCCCGGCTCCCTCCAAGTCCGCGTCCACCTCGGCCTCTCCGTCCACCGCGAAGTCCGCAACCCCGTCCAAGTCTGCTGCGAAGAAGAGCTGACGGGGGCCACCGGCAACCCGTGCGCCGCACACATGTGCCACTCTGTTGCGCGCAACAACACGCACTGGGAGGGGAGTACGGGTGGCCGCGCCAATGCAGCTGACTCGGATGCACCGCGTTCTCATCGGCGTGGTCGTGTTCGGCGCTGTGATCATCGCCGGCATCGGCTTCGCCGGTTCGTACGCGGCGGTCCGCGAGTTGGCACTCAAGAAGGGCTTCGGGAACTTCGCGTACGTGTTCCCGATCGGCATCGACGCGGGCATCTGCGTCCTGCTCGCCCTCGACCTCCTGCTGACCTGGATCCGCATACCGTTCCCGCTGCTGCGCCAGACGGCATGGCTGCTGACGGTCGCCACCATCGCCTTCAACGGCGCGGCGGCCTGGCCCGACCCGCTGGGCGTGGGCATGCACGCGGTCATCCCGGTGCTGTTCGTCGTCTCGGTCGAGGCGGCCCGGCACGCGATCGGCCGCATCGCCGACATCACGGCCGACAAGCACATGGAGGGCGTCCGCCTCACCCGCTGGCTGCTCTCCCCCATCCCGACCTTCCTCCTCTGGCGCCGGATGAAGCTGTGGGAGCTGCGCTCCTACGAGCAGGTCATCAAGCTGGAGCAGGACCGCCTCGTCTACCAGGCCCGCCTCAACTCCCGTTTCGGCCGCGCCTGGCGCCGCAAGGCCCCGGTCGAGTCCCTGATGCCCCTGCGCCTGGCCCGCTACGGCGTCCCGCTGGCCGAGACCGCCCCCGCGGGTCTGGCCGCGGCCGGCATCGAGCCCGTACTCCTGCCACCGGCCCCGCAGTTGGAGGCGGCGGCGCCCCCGGCGGTCGTGCAGAACAACCAGGCACCGGTACGCGAGGAACTCCCCGCTCCCGAACAGCCGCAGCAGCCGGCCTACGCCGACGGGGCAGCCCCCGAGCAGCAGAACCCGTGGCTGCACTCGCGCGACCCGCAGTCCATCGCCTACCAGGGCAGCTACGACCCGAACTTCGACCCGGACGCCCAGTGGGACGAGGAACAGCGGTACAAGGAGCAGCAGTACGAGGAGCAGCGCCGCTTCGAGGAGCAGCAGCGCTTCCAGGAGCGCCGGCTCTTCGAGCAGCAGATGATCGAGGAGCCCCCGGCCCCTGAGCCCTCGCCCGAGGACACCGGCACGTTCCCGATCCCGGCCGGTCCTGGTCGTACCCGTGATATGGGTGCGGGAGGGGGCACCGAGCCGACCGAGGACGACTACTACCTGGTCTTCCGCGAGTCGATAAAGGGCGGCAACGGCGCGCCCACCCCGCGCGGCTTCATCGAGGACGTCCACGCGACCCACGCCGTCACGCTCGGCGAGGCCGACGCCAAGCGCATGGTGACCCGCTTCACCAACCGGCTCAACACCGAAATGGCGGACGAGCACATCGCCTGAACCGCGCTGAGCACATGAAAAAGAGGCCCTCTCACCGAGAGGGCCTCTTTTTGTACCGCCTACTCCCCGAGCAGGGCCCGTACCCGCTCCTGCCCCACCGCCAGCAGCAGCGCCGGCAGGCGCGGACCGGTGTCGCGGCCGACGAGGAGCTGGTAGAGGAGGGCGAAGAAGGTGCGCTGGGCGGTCTTGATCTCGGCGGGCAGTTCCTTGGGCCCGGCGTCGGCGGAGAAGCCGGCCTGGACCTTGGGGACGCCGTACACGAGGTGCGAGAGACCGTCGAGCGACCAGTGCGACTCAAGCCCGTCGAGCAGCAGCCGCAGCGACTGCTGGGACGCCTCGTCGAGGGACTTCAGCAGCTCGGCGTCGGGCTCGGCGCGCACGATGGTCCGCTGGTCGGCGGGGACGTGCGTGTTGATCCAGGCCTCGGCCTTGTCGAGCCGGGGCCGCACCTCGTCGAGGTCGGCCAGCGGGTTGGCCGGGTCCAGCTCGCCGAGGATGCGCAGCGTCTGGTCCTGGTTGCCGGCGGTGATGTCGGCGACGGACGCGAGCGTGCGGTACGGCAGCGGCCGGGGGGTGGTCGGCAGCTCACCGCCCGCGGTGCGCACCGCGCGGGCGTGCGCGGCGAGGTCGGCGGGCAGCGCGGAGCCGTCGGCGACCTTCGCGTCCAGCTTGTCCCACTCGTCGTAGAGCCGCTGGATCTCCTGGTCGAAGGCGATCTTGAAGGACTGGTTGGGCCGGCGCCGGGCGTAGAGCCAGCGCAGCAGCTGCGGCTCCATGATCTTCAGGGCATCGCCGGGGGTGGGCACCCCGCCCCTCGACGACGACATCTTCGCCATTCCGGAGATACCGACGAACGCGTACATCGGCCCGATCGGCTGCTTGCCGCCGAAGATGCCGACGATCTGGCCGCCGACCTGGAACGAGGACCCGGGCGAGGAGTGGTCGACCCCGCTGGGCTCGAAGACGACACCCTCGTAGGCCCAGCGCATCGGCCAGTCGACCTTCCAGACCAGCTTGCCGCGGTTGAACTCGCTGAGCAGGACGGTCTCGGTGAAGCCGTCCTCGGTGCAGACGTACGTCAGCTCCGTGGTGTCGTCGTCGTACGCGGTGACGGTGGTGAGGTCCTTGCCGCAGGCGCCGCAGAAGGGCTTGTACGGGAAGTAGCCGGCGGAGCCGGAGGCCCCGTCGTCCTCGCTCGCCGCGCCGGAGCCCTCGGCGGCCTCCAACTCGGCCTCGTCGACCGCCTTCTGGGACTGCTTGGCCGGCGCCTTCTTGGTCCGGTACTGGTCGAGGATCGCGTCGATGTCGCCGCGGTGCTTCATGGCGTGCAGGATCTGCTCGCGGTACACCCCGGAGGTGTACTGCGCGGTCTGACTGATCCCGTCGAACTCCACACCCAGCTCGGCCAGCGCCTCGGCCATCGCGACCTTGAAGTGCTCGGCCCAGTTCGGGTACGCGGACCCCTTCGGCGCGGGCACGGACGTCAGCGGCTTGCCGATGTGCTCGGCCCAGGACTCGTCGACCCCGGGGACACCGTTCGGCACCTTGCGGTACCGGTCGTAGTCGTCCCACGAGATCAGATGCCGCACCTCCCGCCCCCGCCGCCGGATCTCGTCGGCGACGAGATGCGGGGTCATGACCTCACGCAGGTTGCCCAGGTGGATGGGACCGGAGGGGGACAGCCCGGACGCGACGACGACAGGTTTGCCGGGGGCCCGACGCTCCGACTCCTCGATGACCTCATCCGCGAAACGGGAGACCCAGTCGGTGGTCTCGGTGCTCTGAGCCACGATCGGCACGTCCTTCTTTCTGGCGCGGGGTAGCCGGTACGGTCGCACGGCTGACCGCCCCATTGTCCCAGGCGACCCGACATCCGCGAAAACGCCTTTTCGATGCCGGCGCACCCGCCTCTCAAGGCTCGCGCGGCTGACGCTTGGATGGCGGCGCAGCCACCTCTCAAGGCTCGCTGGGCTGAGGCTTGGATGGCGGCGCAGCCGCCTTCAAGGGGCGCGGGGAACTGCGCGACCAGCCCCCACCGGGCCCGCACCCGAAAACCCGCTTTACCCCCCATGGGATACTGACTGTGTCTACGCATCCCACGAGGAGAACGGCTCCCACCCCATGACCTCGGTCACGTCGCTCACCGACCTAGTCCACCAGCGCCTCGCGAACGCCCTCTCGGCCACCCTGCCGGAGGCGGACGCGGACCCGTTGCTGCGACGTAGCGACCGCGCCGACTTCCAGGCGAACGGCATCCTCGCCCTCGCGAAGAAGGCCAAGGCGAACCCTCGGGAGCTGGCCACACAGGTCGTCGCACGTGTCGAGTCGGGTGACGTGATCAAGGACATCGAGGTCTCCGGCCCCGGCTTCCTGAACATCACGATCACCGACAAGGCGATCACCGAGAACCTCGCGGCGCGCTACGCGGACGAGACCCGCCTCGGCGTGCCCCTGACCGCACACCCCGGCACGACGGTCATCGACTACGCCCAGCCGAACGTGGCGAAGGAGATGCACGTAGGCCACCTCCGCTCCGCGGTGATCGGCGACGCGCTCGTCCAACTCCTGGAGTTCACCGGCGAGTCGGTGGTGCGCAGGCACCACATCGGCGACTGGGGAACGCAGTTCGGCATGCTGATCCAGTATCTGGACGAGCACCCGGGCGAGTTGGACCACGCCGACGGTGAGGTCACCGGTGAGGAGGCGATGTCGAACCTCGACCGCCTCTACAAGGCCGCGCGCAAACTCTTCGACTCCGACGAGGAGTTCAAGACGAGGGCGCGCCGCAGGGTGGTCGACCTCCAGGCGGGCGAGCCGCAGACACTCGCCGCGTGGCAGAAGTTCGTGGACGAGTCGAAGATCTACTTCTTCTCCGTCTTCGAGAAGCTGGACATGGAGATCCGGGACGCGGACATCGTCGGCGAGTCGGGCTACAACGACATGCTGGACGAGACGTGCCGCCTCCTCGAGGAGTCCGGGGTCGCGGAGATCTCGGACGGCGCGCTGTGCGTGTTCTTCGACGACATCAAGGGCCCGGACGGCAACCGGACCCCACTGATCGTGCGCAAGTCGGACGGCGGCTACGGCTACGCGGCGACGGACCTTTCGGCGATCAGGGACAGGGTCTTCAACCTCAAGGCAACGAGCCTGCTCTACGTGGTCGACGTCCGCCAGTCCTTGCACTTCAAGATGGTCTTCGAGACCGCACGACGGGCAGGCTGGCTGAACGACGACGTCACGGCGTTCCAACTCGCCTTCGGCACGATCCTCGGCAAGGACGGCAAGCCGTTCAAGACGCGTGAGGGCGTGTCGGTGAAGCTGGAGGACCTCCTCGACGAGGCGGTTCAGCGCGCCACGACGGTCGTCCGGGACAAAGCGGAAAAGGTCGGCCTGACGGAACAGGAGATCATCGACAACGGCCGCTACGTGGGCATCGGCGCGGTGAAGTACGCCGACCTGTCCACGTCCGCGGTACGGGACTACAAGTTCGACCTGGACCAGATGGTCTCCCTGAGCGGCGACACGTCGGTGTACCTCCAGTACGCGTACGCCCGAATCCAATCGATCCTCCGCAAGGCGGGCGAGGCAAGCCCGTCTGCCCACCCGGAACTCGAACTGGCCCCGGCGGAACGTGCGCTGGGCCTGCACCTGGACCAGTTCAGCGAGGTGGTGGCGGAGGCGGCGAAGGAGTACGCCCCCCACAAACTGACGGCGTACCTCTACCAACTGGCATCCGTCCTGACGACGTTCTACGACCAGTGCCACGTACTGTCCCCGGACAACTCCCCGGAGGTCGTGGAAAACCGCCTGTTCCTGGTGGACCTCACGGCGCGGACGCTGCAGCGGGGGATGGCGCTGCTGGGGATCAGGACGCCCGAGAAGCTCTGACGGTGGGCCGGTTCGGCGGGCGGCCCGGTCTGCCCGCCGAACCGCCTCACGTGGTGTTCCGTCAGGGCCCGTCCGAACTGCCCGAGCTCCCATACGCCCCACCCGCCTGACGCCTCAACCGCCCCGCCTCCTGTCGTACCCGCCGCACCACATCCCCCGCCCCCGTGGAGTCGTCCAGCCCACCCGCGAGAAGCTGCGCAGCGAGCGTGTCGAAGTAGTGGGCGGTGACCAGGACCCGGTCTTCCAAGTCGTAAGCCGAACCCGCCCCCGACGGCAGGACGTTGACCTCGTCGAGAACCCGGTTGATCTGTTGGGTGATCTCGTCCCGGGCCCCCTGCGCCAGACTCACCGCCCTGCTCGTCTGCGCGAGGATCGAGTGGCAGGAGCGGCGGAGTTCCTCGACGAGCCGGTAGTCACGAGTGGGCGTGGAGGTGAACCCGCCGTCGTTGACGCCACCCTGGTTGCCGCCCTGGACGACCCGGTCGACCGCCGCGCCTAGCTCGAAGTGCCGTAGGACGACCGCGCTGTTGGCGCCGAGCGCCGCCCGGAAGCAGGGGTGGACGTGGAACTCCGTCTCGTGGAACTGCGCCGGCAGGTCGTCGCCCCCGGCGAACACCACGTCTTCGCCCCGCCGCACCCCGAGAAAGCCCACCGCGTAGAGGACGTCCACGACACCCGGCGCCGTCAACGCCTCGGCGTACGCCGGGAACAGCCGGTGCAACGACTCGGCCGCCGCCGAGAAACGCGTCCCGAGGACCGCCCGGGTCACCACGTACCCGGTGTTCTGGAAGAGGGGGAACAGGTGCTTGAGGAAGGGGTGCGCCACCAAGTACTCCAGCGCCAGGTCCTTCAACTTCCAGTCGGAGAACTGCCGTCCGGCCTGGACGACGTCCGCCTCCGTGATCCGGTCCCGGCCGTGGAGCAGCGACGCGGTCTCCTGGCAGAGGTTGAGGAACTGGATCGCGTCCCGGGGGCGCGGCAGACACCGCCGGAAGAGGTAGCCCGCCGTCTCCTCCCCCGCCACCTCCGCCGGGAACAGCTCGCCCCACAACACCTCGGCCGTCAGCCCCGCCCCGGCGGACGCCCGCGCCCGGGCCAACGCCAGGTCCCGCAGGGCCTGTTCGGTCCAGGTGATCCGCAGTTCGTCGCCGCGGAACTTGTCGCCCTCACCGAAGTGCAGCGAGTCATAGATGTCGGCGCGCAGGAACAGCAGGACCCGCACCGCGGGACCGTAGAGACTCGCCGCGTGTTTGGCCGCCAACAGCAGGCCGATCACCATGGAGTTGCTGTCCGTCTCGGCCGACCACACCAACTCCAGCTGGTCGACCATGAGCAGCAGCGGTCCGTGCGTTTCGGCGCCGTCGTCGACAGCGCCGCCGTCGGGATCACCGCAGCCCAGGTCGGCGAAGGCCTGCGCCACGCCCTGCTCGACGACGTCCAACTGCCGCGTGGCCTGCGCCCCTTCGGACAACGGCGACTGCGCGAGATCCAGCCCCGCCCTGAACCCGAACGCCTCCAGCGACAGCGAGGTCTGCAACCCCCGCGCGGCCTGCGCGAGTCGGTCTCCGAACCGTCCGTCCGCCGACTCGCCGTTCTGCTTCAGGAACCGTGCCAGCGCCTTCACCGAGTCGGGCCGGTACCCGTGCACGTCCTTCGCGTGGGCCACCAAGTGCCGTGCCGCGTATACGGCGAAGAGGTACCGCCAGATCAGCGCCTTCGCCGAGTCCCCGGGCAGCCCCTGCAACTCGAAGCGCCGGATCTCCTCACCCGCGGTCTCGTCCGGCGGGATCAGTTCGGTCCCGGCGTAGTGGCCGGCGCCGTCCGCCTTGAGCTGCATGCAGATGGCGCTCTTGCCGGACCCCTTGCGCCCGATGATCAGCATCTTGCGCCCACTGAGCGCGCCCCGGTACGCGGCGTTGGGCAGAAACCCGCCGCGCAGCAACAGGCCGTCCGTCACGTCCCGTTCGGCATCCTCGCGCCCGAAGTGCAGCTGTTCGAGCAACGGCCCGTCGGCCATCCCGGCACCCGCTCCCCGTCCCCCTCGTCCGTCCACGCCTCCACGGTATCGGGACGCGAGGGTGCGGCGAGTAAGCAGGCGGGTACGCAGGGGAACTCCCGTTCAGCCCGCGCACGCGAACTCGCACCACACCACCTTGCCGAGATCCCGTTGCCCCACCCCCCACTTGTCCGACAGCGCGGCGACGAGGAACAGCCCCCTGCCTCCCTCGTCCGGCTCGTCGGGCTCGTCCGCGACCCTCGGTACACCGGTCCCGGAGTCGTGCACCTCGATCCGGAGTACGTCACCGTCGTACCGCACGCGCAGCAGGAAGCCGCGGCCGGGCGGGGCGCCGTGCAGGACGGCGTTGGTGGCCAGTTCGCTGACGCACAGCACGAGGTCGTCTGCGCGGGCCCAGGCGGCGAGACCCCAGTGGATCAGGGACCAGCGGGCGAAGTGCCGGGCGGCGGGGACGGAGCGGCGATGGCGGGCGTAGAACTGATCGCGCTGGTAGGGGAGTTCGGTTGCGGCATTCACGGGACGAATGTCGCGCAGAGTCACTACTGTGGATCACTGCGTCAACCCGTACAGATTTTTTGTACGGGTTCGTGCGAGGTCGTGTACGAGAACGCAGGGGGAGTTGACCGGCATGAACTCCAGGAAACTTCCGCGGAAGAAGAACCTCTCGGCGATGAAGATGCTGGGCGCGCAGGTGGGCGCGGCGCGCCGTGCGGCGGGTCTTACGCAGCGTGAGCTGGCGGCCCTGGCGAGGGTCGAAGAGGAGACGATGGCCTCCATCGAGCAGGGCCGACGAGCACTGAAACCGGACCTCGCGGTGCTGCTGGAGGAAATCCTGGACGCGAAGGGCATGTTGGTCATCGGCCTGGAGAACCTGCCGGAGATCGACCAGTTCCCGATGTTCGCCGAGTTGTACGTGCAGCACGAGCGCGAAGCAATCGCCCTGTCCTGGTACGACACCCTGGTCGTCCCCGGCCTGCTCCAGACCCAGGCGTACGCCCGCGCGCTGCTGAGCGGCCGCGTCCCCGCGTACGACCCCGACGAGCTGGACATGAAGATCGCGGCCCGTCTCGGCCGCCAGGAGATCCTGCAACGCAAGGTCCCGCCGACACTCAGTTTCGTCATCTGGGAACCGGCACTACTCATGCCGACCGGCGGCCGCGCAACGCACCTGGCCCAACTGCGATTTCTGCGCGAGCAGTCCGAACTCCCCGGCTTGTCCTTGCAGATTCTGCCCCTGAATCGCACCTCGCACGCGGGAGACGCGGGGTCCTTCACCCTGCTCGAAACACCCGACCACCAGCAGCTCGCGTACACCGAGTCGCAGCGCGGCAGCCAGTGGGTTTCCGACCCAGAGGAGGTGTCCATCCTGGCCCGCAAGTATGCGATGCTGCGAACGCAGGCCCTCACGACCGAGGACTCCCAAAGCCTGCTGGGCCGTCTGGTAGGAGAGCAATGAACACCGCACGTCAGTGGTTCAAGTCGACCTACAGCAGCAGCGAAGGCGGCGCATGCTTGGAAGTCGCGTACACCTGGCGGAAGTCCAGCTACAGCAGCAGCGAGGGCGGCCAATGTGTCGAGGTAGCCACGTGCCCCCACACCATCCACATCCGCGACTCCAAGAACCCCGCGGACACCGGCCCCACCCTCCACCTCACCCCCACCGCGTGGGCCGCCTTCACCGCCGCCGACTGCGCCGCACACTGACCGCCATCGTCGCGTAGGGCATCGAAAACGCCCCGCCCCGCACATCGATCGCCGCACCCACCGCCTCAAGCACCGGCGCCAACCGCTCCGCAGGAAACCGCGTGAACGCCCCCTGCGTCGGCATGACATCCAGCCACGCGTCCCGCGTATACGTGAACTCCCAGTCGTACCGCCACTGTTCAGGTTCCCCGAACCGCCCACCGGCAGCCCGCATACCGTCCGCCGCCTTGTCGAGCAGCGGCTGATACGGCTCGGCGGCCTGTTGAGACATGGCGGCCCGGAAGTCGAACGGCACTTCCGGCAAGGCCCGTTCACACGCGCTCGCGATGACCTCGGCCAGGTCGGACGGAATCAGGGCGACATTCCAGAACGGCACCAGCAACCCCCCGCCCCGCAACACCCGCGCCGCCTTCTCCGCCCCGGCGACGGGATCGACCCAGTGCCAGGCCGTCCCGGCGACCACCGCGTCGAACTCCCGCCCCCCAGGCTCCCATTCCTCGAAGGTGGACACGTCGGTCTCGACTCCGTGCCGCCGCGCGAGGTCGGCCATCCGGGCATCCGGCTCCACACCGAGCACAGTGCGACCGACCGCCTGGAACTGCCGCGCGGCGATCCCCGTACCGCAGCCGACGTCGAGCACGCGCACCCCCGCGAGGGCGATCCGATCGATCAGCGCGTCGGGATAGCGCGGCCTTGCCCGGTCATAGCGTTCCGCATCCGTGCCGAAGGACTCCGCGATGTCCCGGCGGGCATGAGGCTGATCCCCCGAAGACGGTGAAGACGGTAGAGTGGGCATGCGCCCACTATGGGTGGGCACGCGCCCACTCGTCAACGTCGAGGAAACGGAATCCGGTATGCCGACAGGCGTGGCCATGCGCGATCCGCGCCGACAACTCTTCGACGCCGCCGAGCACATCCTGCTGCGAGACGGCCCGACCGCGCTGACCAGCAGGGCCGTCACTACGGAGGCGGGCTGCGCGAAAGGCGTCCTGCACCGGCACTTCGCGGACTTCGACGCCTTCCTCGCCGACCTCGTGCTCGACCGGATCGCGCGGCTGGACGCCCTGTCGGACACCCTGCAAGCCGCCGCCGGCACCAGCACCGGTTCCGGCTCCGGCTCCGGCTCCGGCTCCGTGGTCGATCACCTCACCGACGCGCTGATCGACGTGTTCGACCCGGTCGGGATCGCGGTCGTGAGCCTCGTGATCTCGCGGGACGAACTCCGCGCCCGCCTGCGTGCGGCCGGTTCGACCGGCATCCCGCTCATGGGCGAGGCCTCGGCGCTGCTCGCCGCCTACCTCACCGCGGAACGCGACCTGGGCCGGCTCGCCCCCGACGCCGACGTCACCACCCTCGCCCCGACCCTGCTGGGCGCCGCCCACCTCCTCTTCGCCGACCGGGAGGCGGGCCCCCCGGAGCGCGCGGCCGTGCGGCGGACGGTGACGGCGGTCGTCGCGGGTGCGCTGCGGGACACGTAGGCATCCGGATCCCACACGATTCGGCCAGAACCGAAACCATCGCGACTCGCGCCCGCCCCACGGACTATGGACAGAGCGACCGGATCCCGCTACGCGGCGAACAGGTCCGGTCGTTACGGGGGAACGGGGGAACACGGCAGACCGGTGCACGAGCCTTCACGCACCGGTCTGCCGAACCCCCTGTCCACGGGCCTCGGGGCCCGTTGTCAGTGGCCGGCTCTAAAGTCGGTGGCATGGCGACACTTCCCAACCCGCTGCCGAGGCTCGCGTCCCTCGGTCTCGAACTCCCGCCCGGCCGACTGGTCGACGAGACGGACCAAGGTCCTTGGCACGAGCCGCTGTTGTGGCTCGCGGACGAGCGGGCGATACCGGGCGCCTGGTCCGCACTGCGGCGCACGGCACCGTCGGCCGGTCTGCTTCCGGTCGTCCTCGACCTGGGCGGCGGCCAAGGCGGGCCGGAGAAGTGGGAGTTGGCGCCCGACGAGATGTCCTACCCCGGAGACCACGACGCCGACGAGGTGCTAAAGGAACTCTGGGAGGAGTACACCGAGGAGGGCGACGAGTGGCCCGGCCTCGCCGAACCGCTCACCCCGACCGCCGACCCCGACGAGCGGGCCGCCGAGATCGCCGACTCCCTGGCGGACGGCGGGCCCGTGCTCCACGGTGAGTCCGTGGTCGACGGTGAGCCCGTCGTCCACGAACCGCACCTCGCCCTCGTACCGGCCCGCCGCAGCGCCGACATCCCCGCGGCCATCGGCTGGATGGGCCCCGCCAACCACGAGAACGACACGGCCCGCCTCTGCGCCGTCCTCCGCTCCTGGGAGGACCGCTTCGGCGTCCGGCTCGTCGCCCTCGGTTTCGCCTCGCTCCTCGTGTCGGTGGCGGCCCCGCCCACCACCCTCGAAGAGGCCGAGGAAGTGGCCGCCGAACACTTCGCCTTCTGCCCGGACGACAGCGGCGACCTGGAGACCTACGCCCGGCAGCTGATCGACCGTCCGACCTGGCGCTTCTTGTGGGACTGAGCTGAGCCGCCGACCGGATCGGCTCAACTCAGCTCAGCTCAGCTCAGCAGAGTCATCCCGTCCGGCGCCTCGATCCCGAACTCCTCCTCCAGCACCTTCCGCGCCTCCCCCTCGTCCGTCACCTCCCGCTCGCTCACCTCGCCGTCGGCCCGCGTCTCGGTCAACAGGCTGCCGTGGAGCAGGAGATGGCGGTCGGCGGTGACGCGCTGGACGAAGAGGCGCTGGGTGAAGGGGGAACGCGGATTCGTGGCGATGTGCCAGTTGATGACCTCGAAGTCGACGCGCTCGAAGGGCTCCAGGGTGAAGGCGTACTGCGCCTGCCAGGCACCGCCCTCCGAACCGTCCCCGCCCTCCGAACCGCCCTCGCCCTCCGAACCGCCACCCTTCTCCCCGACGTACGCCTCCAGCATCCACAGCTCCAGCGGCCCGCGGTGCGGCACGTGCACGAACCGGTGCCGGCGCCCGGCATCGTGCGACTCCACGCCGATCACCAGCGGCACCGGCTCCAGCAGCGCCCCGATCGCCCCGAACCCGACATCGGCCAAGTACGGCTGCGGGTCGCCCGGCACCTCGACGAGCAGGGTCATGTGGGTGCGCGGGCGGTCCTCGATCCGGCCCGCGCCCACGACCACCCGGGCCGTCAGCCGGGTCACCCCGAAGCCCAGCGCCTCCAGCGCGGCGGCGAGCAGCGTGTTCTGCTCGTAGCAGTAGCCGCCGCGCCGGCTGTGCAGCAACTTGGCCGTCAGATCGGGCAGTTCGAGCGAGGGAGCGGTCCGCCGCAGCGCGTCCAGGTTCTCGAACGGGATGCCCCGCATGTGCGCGAGATGCACACCCCGCAGCGTCGCCAGGTCGGCCCGCCGCTCCCTCTCCCACCCGATGTGCGCGAGGTACTGGTCAAGGTCGAAGACGCCGCTGTCGGACATGTCTCCAGCCTACGGAACCACCCGCCGGAACCCGATCACGGCTGCGCGGCCGGCTCCAGCGCCTCCACCGCCGCGGCCGCGGCCGAGGAGTCCTGGCCGTAGAAGATGTCGATGTCGACCTCCTCGCCGCCCATGGTCAGGGTGTCCCAGGCGCCGCTGAGGACGAGCATGCGCAGCGTCTTGGACTCCAGGGTCTGGAGCCGTTCCAGGATCGCCTCGTCGTCCGGCATGCCGGGCAGGCGCGGGGCGAGCCGGTCGCGGATGGTGCTCATGCGCTCCAGCAGGATCCTGGTGTCCGCCTCGCGGTCCGGCTCCTCGGAGATGCCGTCGATGCCGTGGTTGATGATGTCCTTGATCGCCCAGGTGACACCCTGGTCGTCGGTGGTGACCATCGCCTTCCAGGCCCGGCTCTTGTGCCGGTACTGGAGCATCGACATGGCCGCTTCGTGGCGCAGGAAGTCCGCGTCCCGGAAGGGCCGCCCGTTCCAGGCGCTGTTGAGCGAGCGGGCCAGCGAAACGGCGGACGCCAGACCGCTGTTGAGGCCGCGGCCCGGCCAGAAGTGGATGGAGTTGGCCGCGTCCCCGAGCAGGAAGCCGTACGTGCCAGGCGTGTTGGTGGTCGGCGGCAGCAACTCCGCGGAGAAGCGCGGCCGTTGCACCATGTCGAGCCGGAAGCTGGTGACCGCGCTCAGGTCCCCGTCCTCGACGGCGAACAGGCGCAGCCCCTCGTGCACGCGCTTCCACAGCGCGGAGCCCTTGACCAGCGCGGGCAGGAACAGCGTGCCGTGCGTGGAGCACTGGAAGTCGCCGTGCTCGTCGCGGTTCATCAGACACGGCCGGGAGGCGATGCACTCCTCGAAGACCCGGCGGACCGGGTCGATGCCGATGACCTCCGACAACTCGGTGTCCGTCAGCCGCATGTTGAGGAAGCCCTCACCGCGCAGCGAGTTGAGCAGGAACCGGTTCTGCGCGACCGTCAACAGGATCGCCATCGGGTCGGACAGACCCGACTTCACGCGCAGACCGAGGACGACGTCCCGCAGGTGGACACCGTCGAGGGAGTAGATGGACTCGTCGGCCTTGCCGAAGCGGGCGGCGAAGTGGTCCCGGGTGCGCGAGCGCCCGCCGTCGCAGATCGCGAGCACATGCTGGGTGGCCAGGGCCTCCTGCTGTTCCACCGGGTCGAACCGGGCCGGTATCAGGCGGATGCGGTCCCGCTTCTCGTTGGCCAGTTCGAGCAGCCGGTCCTCGATGTAGGCGATCCGCATGTTGCGCGGGTGGTGGTCGCCGATCGAGTCCGGGCCCGACGGCCACATCTCGGTGTAGTGCTCCGGGACGAAGAGCCGCTCCTGGACCTCCTCGGGCCACGCAAGGTACTGCCGGCTCTGCACGGTCACGACCTGCTGGCGCCGTACGTTGCCCTCGTCTTGGCCCTTCCAGACGACGGTACGGCCCTGCTTGCGCCACCGGCCCTCGTAGACGGTGACCTGCACCTGGGCCCCGAGGAAGTGTTCGAGCAGCAGCGCCATGGACAGGCCGACCGGGCCGCCGCCGACGACGGTGACCCGCAGGACGGACCCGTCGTTCTCCTCCGGATGCGTCACGGCCCGGGGCAGGTTGAGCGCCATGAGGGTCTGCATGGCGTCCGCGACCTCGAAGCGGAACTCCTGGTCGCCGATGGTGATCGCGTCACCGGGCTGCAGCAGCCGGGAGTCCACCTCATCGCCGTTGACCAGCGTGCCGTTGCTGCTGCCGAGGTCCCGCAGCACGTATCCCTTGTCCTGGTCGAAGACGATCTCGGCGTGGAAACGAGAGACGCTCAGGCTGGAGATGACCACGGTGTTGCCCGCGTTGCGCCCGAACGTGACGCGGGTGTCGAGTACCGGGATGCGCTCTCCCGCCAGCAGACCTTCGAGTCCAACGAGCACCGGTGCCACGGCACTTCCTTCCAAGGGTGGATGACATCGATATCGCTGCGGAAACAGCAAAACCCCTACGGAACGGCGTGTGCAACCCCCTCGCCGACCGCATGGCCTCGCGAGTATATGTTTGCGTGATCAAATACATCCAACTCGCTGTCACGCAGCACCGACGCGAGGCCCCGCGGCCCGGTTCAACGGCGTCCCGTCAGTCTTTCCGGCCGATCGCCCCGTACACATTGATGTCGTCGTCGGTGACGTCGTTGATGTCCCGGTAGCGGATCTTCTCGATGTCGTCGAGCCCCTCGAAGAACACGGGGTCCACGGCCAGCGGGGCGGGCGCCGGGCTCGGGTGCCACTGGTGGACCGGCAGCACACCGGGCTCCTCCAGGGTGATGCCGGGCGTCTCGGTGAAGAACCGCTCGACCTCGTCCTTGGTGCGGAACACGAAGGTGAAACCCCGTTCGGTGTACGTCCGTTGGACCGCCCGCGTCGGCTCCGGGTGCATCTCGTCGGTGAGGTGGCTGATCACCAGCTGACTCCCGGACGGCAGCGCCGCCACCAGGTCCCGCACCAGCGGGTAGGCCTCCTCGGCCTCGATGAAGTGCAGGATCGCCACCAGCACGAGGGCGATCGGCTGGTCGAAGTCCAGCGTCTTGGCGGCCTGTTCGAGAATCAGGGCCGGATCGCGCAGATCGGCGTCGACATAGTCCGTACGCCCCTCGGGCCCGCTGGTGAGCAGCGCCCGCGCGTGCGTCAGCACCACCGGGTCGTTGTCGACGTACACCACCCGCGCACCCGGATCGATCCCCTGGGCGATCTGGTGGACGTTCTCCCCGGTGGGCAGACCGGTGCCGATGTCCAGAAACTGCCGTACGCCCCGCTCCTCGACCAGGTGGGTCACCGCGCGGCGCATGAAGTCGCGGTTGTGCCGTACGTCGAGGTAGCCGCGCGGGTTGGCGGCGAGCGCGGCGGCCGCGGCGGCGCGGTCCACCTCGTAGTTGTCCTTGCCGCCGAGGAAGACGTCGTAGACGCGGGCCGAGTGCGCCTTCGTGGTGTCGATCCTCCTTCTCAGCTCCGCGGGGTCCTGGCTGAGGGCGTCACCGGGCATGAGAGTCTCCAGTTGTCCAACACGTTCACGGACGGTCAGCGGTCAACAACCTAACTCGGCCCGGCACTTGATGGTGCCCGCCGCCGAATCCCACCGGATCTCACAGGTTCCCGCCGGCTCCCACCGTCTCCCGCGTCCCGTACCGCACCGCCGGGACATGACATCTCCGCAGGTCAGCGCCCGTCCCGCCGCT
Source organism: Streptomyces sp. NPDC088794 (assembly GCF_044750545.1). Taxonomy (NCBI): domain Bacteria; kingdom Bacillati; phylum Actinomycetota; class Actinomycetes; order Kitasatosporales; family Streptomycetaceae; genus Streptomyces; species Streptomyces sp. NPDC088794. The sequence continues at coordinate 923,617 of NZ_JBIVKB010000002.1, forward strand.
CGGGCGTCCCGAGTTGCCCGCGGATCATGGCGCCGGGGGCCGATCACCACGCAGTCTGGAGTTCCCCCAGCCGACTCCCCCCGGCTGGGGGCTCAGCCCGAGTCCACCGCCCAGGAGGCCCGTACCGCCATGTCCGTCCGAGCCCACCGCACCCACCGTCTCGCCGCCACCGCCCTCGTGCTCACCGCGTTCACCGCGTTCACGCTGACGGGCTGCCGGGACGGCGAGGGCATCCGGGACGAGGGCCCGGCCAGGTCCCGCTCGGCCGAGCAGTCCTCGATGAGGCTGGACCCGGCACCGCACACGCAGGAGGCCGCCCGGTCGATGAACCGGACGGCCTCTGGGCGCTGAGTGAGGATCAGACGGCGGCGTACCCCTGCGCGACTTCCTTCGGGTTCGGGCCGTACTGGTTGGGGCCCGGGGTGGAGTCCGAGACGGTGAAGACCAGCAGGACGATGGCGCCGGCGAGCGGCACGAGCCCGATCAGGATCCACCAGCCGGAGCGGCCGGTGTCGTGCAGCCGGCGCACGGCGACGGCCAGGCTGGGGATCAGGACACCGAGGTAGAAGAGGCCCGCGAGGCCGAGGAGGGCCGACTGCTTGGAGGCGAGGGCGATCACCAGCAGCACGACGTAGATGATCCCGACGAACAGGGCGAAGTTCCAGTACTCCTTGCGGCGCGCGCGACCGCTGAACACCGCGTACTTCTTCAGCGCCTCGATGAACCAACTCATTGCGTCCCCCTGGGATCGACGTCCGTGCCGTCCGAAATGGATCAGGCCAGGCGCAGAAGGTATGGAGGGCGTTGACTTCACGTCAATTCGGTTGATCACCACGACCGGAGGGGCCGAACAGGGTCCGCGACCCCGCCCAACCCCCCTTTGGTTGACCGATTTCAGGACAGATCCATCGCCTTCCACCATGGATCCACCAACGGTTCCCCATCCCGAGCCCTACCCGAGCCCTCTCCGACCCCCACCCGAGTTCCCCTCGTGTCCCAACCGAGCACATTCCGTTGCCGGTCGGTCACCGATTCGAGGCCGGGACGATCTCGATCCGTTGCTCAACGCAGCTTTCGCGCCACCTCGGTGGCCCAGTACGTGAGGATGTTCTGCGCCCCGGCCCGCTTGATGCCGGTCAGTGCTTCCAGGATGGCCTGATCACGATCGATCCAGCCCTTCTCGGCGGCGGCCTCGATCATCGAGTACTCACCGGAGATCTGGTACGCGGCGACGGGCACGTCCACCGAGTCCGCGACCCGGGCGAGGATGTCGAGGTAGGGCCCGGCCGGCTTCACCATCACCATGTCGGCCCCCTCCTCCAGATCAAGGGCCAACTCCCGCAACGAGTCACGCGCGTTGGCGGGATCCTGCTGATAGGTCTTCCGATCACCCTTCAACGACGACCCGACGGCTTCCCGGAAGGGCCCGAAGAAGGCGGAGGCGTACTTCACGGTGTAGGCGAGGATGGCGACGTCCTCCCGCCCGATCTGGTCGAGCGCGTCCCGGATGACCCCGATCTGCCCGTCCATCATCCCGCTGGGGCCCACGACATGAGCCCCGGCATCGGCCTGCACCTGAGCCATCTCGGCGTACCGCTCAAGGGTGGCGTCGTTGTCGACGCGCCCCTCGGCATCGAGCACCCCGCAATGCCCATGATCGGTGGTCTCATCGAGACAGAGATCGGACATCACGAGCAACTCGTCACCGACCTCGGCCCGCACGTCCCGCAGAGCGACCTGCAGAATCCCGTCCGGATCGGTCCCGGCGGTCCCGAGAGCGTCCTTCTTGCTCTCCTCCGGCACGCCGAAGAGCATGATCCCGGAGATGCCCGCCTCAACGGCCTCGGCGGCGGCCTTCTTCAGACTGTCCCGCGTGTGCTGCACGACCCCGGGCATGGCCCCGATCGGCACGGGCTCACTCACCCCCTCCCGCACGAACGCCGGAAGAATGAAGTCCGCGGGATGCAACCGGGTCTCAGCGACCATCCGACGCATGACGGGCGTAGTACGCAACCGCCGAGGACGGGCACCGGGAAAAGAGCCGTACTTCGTCATAACTCCTACGCTACGCCGGGCTCAGGAGCACCTTTGCCAACGCCCAGTCGACATCCGTACCGAGCTGCGGGCCACGCCTCCCCACCCGCCCCAGCCGCCGGGCACGGCGCTGCTCGGCGCAGGCCCGCCGAATCCAGCCCGTCCGGCGTTTGAGGACGAGGCCCCTTCAGGGCCGATGGGGGTGAGGGGGCGCAGCCCCCACGGACGCGCGCCCCCACTCACCTCAAGTCGTCCGACGACGCCTGGCCCCCGGCCGCCGCTCACTGGGCCGGGTAACAGGATCCCCGGCCTCCAGAGCAGCCGCCCGACGCCGCAACCCAAACTCGGCAAGCGCCTCAGCCAGCTTGTGAACAGACGGCTCAGGAGCCATCACATCCACCCGCAGCCCATGCTCCTCCGCAGTCTTGGCGGTGGCCGGCCCGATACAGGCGATCACCGTCACGTTGTGCGGCTTACCGGCGATCCCCACCAGATTCCGCACAGTGGACGACGACGTGAAGAGAACGGCATCGAAGCCACCCCCCTTGATCGCCTCCCGAGTCTCCGCCGGCGGCGGCGACGCCCGCACGGTCCGATACGCGGTCACGTCGTCCACCTCCCACCCGAGCTCGATCAGCCCGGCGACCAGCGTCTCGGTGGCGATATCGGCACGCGGCAGAAAAACACGGTCGATCGGATCGAAGACCGGGTCATAAGGAGGCCAGTCCTCCAACAACCCGGCAGCGGACTGCTCACCACTCGGCACGAGATCAGGCTTCACACCAAAGGCGACAAGGGCCTTGGCCGTCTGCTCCCCCACCGCGGCGACCTTGATCCCCGCGAAAGCACGGGCATCGAGCCCGTACTCCTCGAACTTCTCCCGCACCGCCTTCACCGCGTTGACCGAGGTGAACGCGATCCACTCGTACCGCCCGGTGACGAGCCCCTTCACGGCCCGCTCCATCTGCTGCGGCGTCCGCGGCGGCTCGACGGCGATCGTCGGCACCTCGTACGGCACGGCCCCGTACGACCTCAACTGGTCGGAGAGCGAAGCCGCCTGCTCCTTCGTCCGCGGCACGAGCACCTTCCAGCCGAACATCGGCTTGGACTCGAACCACGACAACTGGTCGCGCTGCGCGGCGGCGGACCGCTCACCGACCACGGCTATCACCGGCCGCCCGCCTTCCGGCGAGGGCAGCGCCTTGGCCTGCTTCAGCGTCTGCGCGATCGTGCCGAGGGTGGCGGACCAGGTCCGCTGCCGGGTGGTCGTACCGGCGATCGTGACCGTCATCGGGGTGTCCGGCTTGCGGCCTGCGGACACCAGTTCGCCGGCCGCGGCGCCGACGGAGTCGAGCGTCGCCGACACGACCACGGTCCCGTCGGAGGCACCCACCTCCGTCCAGCACCGGTCGGAGGCGCTGCGGGCGTCCACGAACCGGACGTCCGCGCCCTCGGCGTCGCGCAGCGGGACACCGGCGTACGCGGGTACGCCGACGGCCGTCGCGACACCCGGCACGACCTCGAAGGGAACACCGGCCGCGGCGCAGGCGAGCATTTCGGAGGCGGCGTACGTATCAAGTCCGGGGTCCCCGGACACCGCACGTACCACCCGCCTGCCGCCCCGTGCGGCCTCCATGACAAGATGTGCGGCATCCCGTACCGCGGGGACCCCAGCGGTTGTTGACGCACTGTCAACAACCGTGAGCTGAGGCGTGCCCGTGCCCGGCGACGGGTCCGACGAAGGACCCCCGTCCGTGTGCACTTCGGCCACGCCTTGTCTGGCGTGCGTGCGTACCACGGCCAGCACTTCGTGCTCGGCCACCAGGACGTCCGCGTGCGTCAGCGCCTCTACGGCGCGCAGAGTCAGCAGTCCCGGATCCCCGGGTCCGGCACCAAGGAAGGTGACGTGCCCGTGTTCCGGACCGGCGGGAAGAGTGGTGGGGCTCACTTGGCTTGCTCCCCCATGAGACCGGCCGCGCCCTGGGCAAGCATCGCGGCGGCGAGTTCGCGACCCAGCGCCAGTGCTTGGTCGTGCGTCTCGGGCACGGGACCGGTGGTGGACAGCTGCACCGTACGCGAACCGTCGGTCGTGCCGACTATCCCGCGCAGGCGCATTTCCTTGACAATCTGCCCGTCGGCCAGAAGGTCGGCCAACGCACCCACAGGTGCGCTGCAGCCGGCCTCCAGGGCGGCGAGCAGTGACCGCTCGGCCGTCACGGCGACCCGGGTGAACGGGTCGTCGAGCTCGCCGAGCGTCGCGACGAGGTCCGCGTTGTCCGCGGCACACTCGATCGCGAGTGCTCCCTGGCCGGGAGCGGGCAAAACCGTGTCTATCGAGAGGAAGTCGGTCGCCTCGTCGATGCGGCCGATCCGGGTGAGCCCGGCGGCGGCCAGGACGACGGCATCGAGCTCGCCGTCGTGCACGTATCGGATCCGTGTGTCCACGTTCCCGCGGATCGGCACGGTGTCGATGTCCAGTCCGTGGCTGCGCGCGTACGCGTTGAGCTGCGCCATGCGACGCGGCGAACCGGTGCCGATGCGGGCCCCGCGGGGCAGGTCGGTGAACTTCAGCGCGTCCCGGGCGACGAGCACGTCACGCGGGTCCTCGCGCTCGGGTACGGCGGCCAGGACCAGGTCCGCGGGCTGCGCGGTCGGCAGGTCCTTGAGCGAATGAACGGCGAAGTCGACCTCGCCGCGCAGCAGCGCGTCCCGCAGGGCGGTCACGAAGACTCCCGTGCCGCCGATCTGCGCGAGGTGCTCGCGGGAGGTGTCGCCGTAGGTCGTGATCTCCACGAGTTCGACGGGCCGTCCGGTCACCTGGCTCACGGCGTCCGCAACCTGCCCGGACTGGGCCAGGGCGAGTCTGCTTCGCCTGGTCCCGAGCCTCAGTGCCTTGTCAGTCATGCTGGCCCTCGGTTCTTGCTGTACTGGGGGTCGTCGTCGGCGCCTTCGTCGGCGCGGGAGACGGAGGCCACCGTCTCCTGGTCGAGGTCGAACAGGGTGCGCAGCGCGTCCGCGTATCCGGCGCCGCCGGGCTCGGCCGCGAGCTGCTTGACCCGCACGGTGGGCGCGTGCAGCAGCTTGTCGACGACGCGTTTCACGGTCTGGTTGATCTCGGCGCGGTGCCGCTCGTCGAGCCCGGGCAGCCGTCCTTCGAGCCGCGCGACCTCGCTCGCGACGACATCGGCGGCCATGGTGCGCAGGGCGACCACGGTCGGCGTGATGTGCGCGGCCCGAAGCGCCGCGCCGAACGCCTCGACCTCGTCCGAAACGATCCGCCGCACCTGGTCGACGTCGGCGGCCATCGGCGCGTCCGCGGAGGCCTCGGCGAGCGACTCGATGTCGACCAGGCGCACCCCGGCCAGCCGGTGCGCGCCCGCGTCGATGTCACGGGGCATCGCGAGGTCGAGCAGAAAGAGGACGGGCGCGGGCCGCGGCGGCTCGACGACCGGTTCGGGCTTACGGCGCTCAGGGATCCGTCCGACCAGTGCCGCCGTGGCCGCGAGCGCCGCGATGGCGTCGGCGTCCCGGGCGGGGTCGAGCACGATGCCCTGCGGCCCGGGGGCGGAACTGCTCTGCGGCCGAGGCGCGTTGTCCACCCAGGCGGCATGCTGCTCCAGCTCGGCGGCGCCCATCCCGACCACGGCCGCTTCCCCGAGCACGGAGAACCCGGCGGTCGCCGGCACAGCGGGAAGATCGACCGGCGCACCGGGAAGGTCGAGCGGACACCCGTCCTCGGCACCGAGGCTGGTGGGCGGAAGTTCGCGGGCTGCTTCGGCGGACACCGACGGGCCGGTCTCGACGGGGGCCGCCGACAAGGCCGTACCCCCGGATCCCGCGCCTTCCACGGCCGGCGAACCATCGACGGCATCCGGCACGACGGCGGCCGGCCCTCCGAATCCGCGCCCCGCCAGCGCCCCGGTGACCGTCTCGGTGGCCAGGACCAGGCCCGTCGCGCCCGTGCAGGACACCGCGACGTCGGCACGTGTCAGCTCGTGCGGCACCGAATCCATCGGTACCGCGCGAGCCGCCACGTCCAGGTCGGGGGCCTCGGTGAGGATCTGCGCGAGGCGCTCGGCACGGTCGGCGGTGCGGTTGGCGATGACGATCTCGGCGACCCCGGCCCGGGCGAGCGTGGCCGCGGCGAGCGAGGACATCGAGCCCGCGCCGATCACCAGGGCCCGTTTGCCGCGCGCCCAGTCCCGCACGTCGCCGCCGGCGGCCAGTTGCTCCAGGCCGAAGGTGACCAGGGACTGGCCCGCACGGTCGATGCCGGTCTCGGAGTGGGCGCGCTTGCCGACCCGAAGGGCCTGCTGGAAGAGGTCGTTGAGCAGCCGGCCCGCGGTGTGCAGGTCCTGCGCCTTGGCCAGCGAGTCCTTCATCTGGCCGAGGATCTGGCCCTCGCCGACGACCATCGAGTCCAACCCGCAGGCCACCGAGAAGAGATGGTGGACGGCCCGGTCCTCGTAGTGCACGTAGAGATAAGGAGTGAGCTCCTCCAGGCCGACCCCGCTGTGCTGGGCCAGCAGCGTGGACAGCTCGGCGACCCCCGCGTGGAACTTGTCCACGTCGGCGTACAGCTCGATGCGGTTGCAGGTGGCGAGGACCGCGGCCTCGGTGGCCGGCTCGGCGGCGACGGTGTCCTGCAAGAGCTTGATCTGCGCGTCGGCGTGCAGCGTGGCCCGCTCCAGGACGCTGACCGGCGCGCTGCGATGACTCAGCCCGACGACGAGAAGACTCATGCCGGCATCACGGCGGGGACGTCCCCGTCGGGCCCCTGCTTCGCGGACGCCTTGCCGCGGGTGGCGGCGGCCGGTCCGGCCTCCTGGGCCGCGCGCTCCTCGCCCGCCTTGCGCTGCTCGTGGAAGGCGAGGATCTGCAGCTCGATGGAGAGGTCGACCTTGCGCACGTCGACGCCGTCCGGGACGGTCAGCACGGTCGGCGCGAAGTTCAGGATGGACGTGACCCCGGCGGCCACGAGCCGGTCGCACACCGGCTGGGCGGCACCGGCGGGGGTGGCGATCACCCCGATGGACACGCCGTTGTCCTCGATGATCTTTTCCAGCTCGTCCGCGTGCTGCACCGGAATGCCCGCGACCGGCTTGCCGGCCATCGCCGGATCGGCGTCGATCAGCGCGGCGACCCGGAACCCGCGGGAGGCGAAACCACCGTAGTTGGCGAGCGCGGCACCGAGATTTCCGATACCGACGATCACTACCGGCCAGTCCTGGGTGAGGCCCAGTTCGCGGGAGATCTGGTAGACGAGATACTCGACGTCGTAGCCGACACCACGCGTTCCGTAGGAGCCCAGGTAGGAGAAATCCTTGCGCAGCTTCGCGGAGTTGACCCCCGCGGCGGCCGCCAGCTCCTCGGAGGAGACCGTGGGTACCGAGCGCTCCGACAGTGCGGTCAGCGCTCGGAGGTACAGCGGAAGCCTGGCGACGGTGGCCTCGGGAATCCCTCGGCTTCGGGTCGCCGGTCGGTGAGTTCGGCCAGTTGCCACGGTGCTCCTGCGGGTAGAGCGGGGCTGTAGGCGGTCACGCGAACCCAGACCGCCCCGTCGAAAGCAGGCTATGTCTTTGTGAACGCGTGCACAAAGATGGTGTCCGATTTGCCCGGCCAACGTGACCGGCGTCACGCGCTTCTCTCTTGGAGGCAAAACAGCACACGCTCCTCGCTAATCCCGCCCCCAAGACCCGTTCGCCGTCGATCCTAAGCGACTTCGCGGGGCCTTTGGACTACTCGGTCAGTGCCTTGCGCAAACGTTCCTCGTTCACACGCCAGAACGTGTGCTGCGCGCCGTCGATCAGGACGACCGGAATCTGCTCCCAGTACTGGTCGTGCAGCTCCGGATCCGCCTCGATGCTCTTCGCCTCCCAGGGCACGCCGAGGTCGCCGCAGACCTTCTCGACCACCACTTGTGCGTCATCACACAGATGGCAACCCGGTTTGCGGACAAGCGTGACGAAACGGTCGCCGGGATCGGCCTTGCGCCGGAAGAGGGGACTCATGTCGGCCATTGTGACCCCTCTTTAACGGACCGGTCGCGGAGAGTTCACAGCCTCCAAACCTCGCGACTCCGAAGCCACCGAACAAACTGGCTATGCTCACGCCATGGCCGCTCTCGGATGGCTCACCCCCCGTAGGCGCTCCGCCACGGCACGAAGCGTGTTGGCAGGCGAGGCCTCGGCGGAGGCAGCCCGCAAGTCCTCGCAGGACGCCCAGCACGCTGAAGACGCCACCGACGCCGATCTCGCGGTGGAGGAGCCGGAGTTCCCGGTGCTCGGCGACGACAAGGCCGCCGCCTTCTTCGACCTCGACAACACCGTGATGCAGGGCGCGTCGATCTTCCACTTCGGCCGCGGCCTGTACAAGCGGAAGTTCTTCGAGACCCGCGACCTCGCCCGGTTCGCCTGGCAGCAGGCCTGGTTCAGACTGGCCGGCTCCGAGGACCCCGAGCACATGCAGGACGCCCGCGACTCGGCACTGTCGATCGTCAAGGGCCACCGCGTCGCCGAGCTGCAGTCGATCGGCGAGGAGATCTACGACGAGTACATGGCCGAGCGGATCTGGCCCGGCACCCGCGCCCTCGCCCAGGCCCACCTGGACGCGGGCCAGAAGGTGTGGCTGGTCACGGCGGCTCCGGTGGAGATCGCCACGGTGATCGCCCGCCGCCTCGGCCTGACCGGCGCCCTCGGCACGGTCGCCGAGTCGGTCGACGGCGTCTACACCGGCAAGCTGGTCGGCGAACCGCTGCACGGCCCCGCGAAGGCGGAGGCGGTGCGCGCGCTGGCCGCGGCGGAGGGCCTGGACCTGTCCCGCTGCGCCGCCTACAGCGACTCGCACAACGACATCCCGATGCTCTCGCTGGTCGGCCACCCCTACGCCATCAACCCGGACAGCAAGCTGCGCAAGCACGCCCGCAAGCTGGACTGGCGGCTGCGCGACTATCGCACGGCCCGCAGGGCGGCGAAGGTCGGCATCCCGGCGGCGGCCGGCGTCGGCGCGGTGGCGGGCGGCACGGCGGCGGCGATCGCATTGAGCCGTCGGCGCCGGTAACAGGGCAAACGCAGCCAATCCACGGGTCTTACCCGCGTAACCCTCTGTCCAGTCACGTTGGCTGCACACGGCCACAACACGCCCCGTTCCCTGACTGAACATGAACGCATTCGATCAACAACCGGTCACTCTGCGGTACTTGATCGTGCGTCAATCGGTTACAGAAGCGACGTAATCGATGATTTGAGCAACTGGGTGTAGCAGCGCCTGCACGAAGCGTTATTCTCCTCAGACGCAAACCGGTACCCCTCCGTCGCTACGACGGGTGAACGGTCCCGCACTGCACGTGATGGAAGCTCTGCCTCTGGGAGTCCCGTGTACCCACACGTCGGGGTTGACGCCTCGGGCCTGGCTACGCTGCGCGCAACGGTCCAAGACCTGTTGCGCGGCTTCGTCCCCACCGCGTACGCCGTCCCCGCCCTTGCCGTAGCCACCACCCCCGTCGGCCCGTGCTACGCACTGGCCGACGGCACCGCCGCCGTCGGAAGACGAGGGCGGACCACCGGCGCCACCACCGCGCGCCGCCCGGCCGCGGACAGTGACAGCGCCCGCATGATGGACCTCGTCGAGCGCGCCCAGGCCGGCGAGGCCGACGCCTTCGGGCGTCTCTACGACCAGTACAGCGACACCGTGTACCGGTACATCTATTACCGGGTGGGCGGAAAGGCCACCGCCGAGGACCTCACCAGCGAGACGTTCCTGCGCGCCCTGCGGCGCATCGGGACCTTCACCTGGCAGGGCCGCGACTTCGGCGCATGGCTGGTGACCATCGCCCGCAACCTGGTCGCCGACCACTTCAAGTCCAGCCGTTTCCGGCTGGAGGTCACGACCGGCGAGATGCTCGACGCCAACGAGGTCGAGCGCTCGCCCGAGGACGCCGTCCTGGAGTCCCTGTCGAACACCGCCCTGCTCGACGCGGTGCGACGGCTCAACCCTCAGCAGCAGGAGTGTGTGACGCTCCGGTTCCTCCAGGGGCTGTCCGTCGCCGAGACCGCCCGCGTGATGGGCAAGAACGAGGGCGCGATCAAGACCCTCCAGTACCGGGCGGTGCGTACGCTCGCCCGGCTCCTGCCGGACGACGCACGCTGAGCACGCCACTCTCCGCGATACCCAACTCACGTTCAGTGAAAGTCCGTTGACTTCCCGATCCGATCATCCGTCGTCCGTAACCCAAGTGCCACGCCGCTCGTTGTGCGGGATGCAGGCTCCCTGTGGTCACGTCCGGGCCAAAGCCCGATCACTCGATCGTGTGGAAACGATCGAGGTGGGCAACCGTCCGGATCCCAGGGGAGTCGACCGTCATGACGAGAGGAGGTGCCGCCAGTGATCGCGAACGTATCGGCGCACCGGCGGGCGAACGCCTTCGCCCAGGCCCTGGAGGAGCAGTCCTACCAGGACCCTGCGGCCGAGCAGTCCGAAGGACCGGCCCCGGCTCCGGCTGCTGCGGAACAGACCGAGCAGGGCCGCCTAATGGCCCTCACGGAGTGTCTCGGCGACCTGCCGAGGCCGATGCTGGACCCCGAGGTGAAGGTCGTCCAGCGGGCCCAGCTGGTGGCCGCGTTCGAGGCCATGCTCCAGGAGGGCGCAGGGGGCGGGGCGACGGACCCATCGGTACCGGAGCAGCGTTCCCACCGGGCCCGGGGTGCGCACCGGGCGAGCCCGCTGGGGAAACTGCGGCCGAGATCGCGACTGAGCAAGGGCCTCGCCGCCGGCGGGCTCAGCGTCGGTGTCGCGGCGAGCGCCTTCGGCGGAGTCGCCGCTGCCAGCTCGGACGCGCTGCCCGGTGACTCGCTCTACGGACTCAAGCGAGGCATCGAGGACTTCAAGCTCAACTATCTGTCCGAAGGCGACGACGAGCGCGGAGTCGCCTACCTCGACCAGGCCTCCAACCGGCTGAGCGAGGCCCGTCGGCTGATGGAGCGCGACCGCGGTGGCCACCTGGACCACGAGTCGCTGGGCGAGATCCGACGTGCCCTGTCGGGCATGCGGCACGACGCGGCCGAGGGCCACCGACTGCTGCACGAGGCCTACGAGCGCGACCCGGACAAGCTGGGCCCCATCCAGGCCCTCGACGCCTTCTCGCGCTCGCACCGCGAGGCCTGGGGCGCCCTCCGCGACCGCCTGCCGGTCCAGCTCGGCGACGTCAGCGACGAGGTGTCCTCGGTCTTCGACGCCATAGACGAAGAGGTCGCTCCGCTGCAGTCCCTGCTCCCCAAGCCCCCGGCCAAGGGCAGCACCGGCAGCGGCGGCAACCGCCAGGGCTCCGGTACGGGGTCCACGGGCACGTCGTCCGGCACCGACCGCTCGACCACCCCGAGCACCGGCAACGGCACCTCCGAGAACAGCCACTCGTCCAGCCCCAGCAAGTCGGCCGAGACCGGCAACGACGGCCTGCTCGGCGGCAACACGGGCGGCCTCCTCGACCCACCGGGCGCCACGAGCAGCGCCTCCCCGTCCCCGTCCAAGTCCACCGGCACAGCCCCGGACGTAACGATCCCGCCCCTCCTCCCCGGCCTGCTCCCAGGCCTGGGAATCGACGGCGAGGACGCGAACTAGCTCCGCCGGCTCAACAGATCGATGGGGGCGCCCTTTTCAGGAGGGCGCCCCCATCGACGTATCCGCTCGTCTCGTGGACGAAGTCCCTAGAAGAACACCGACCGCCGCTGCACCAGCAACTTGTACAGCGTGTGCTGGATCTGCTCGCGCACTTGATCGGTCAGGTTGAACATCAGCATCGGGTCCTCCGCCGCCTCCGGCGGGTAGCCGTCCGTCGGGATCGGCTCGCCGAACTGGATCGTCCACTTCGTGGGGAGCGGGATCGCGCCGAGCGGGCCCAGCCACGGGAAGGTGGGCGTGATCGGGAAGTACGGGAAGCCCAGGACCCGCGCCAGGGTCTTGGAGTTGCCGATCATCGGGTAGATCTCCTCCGCGCCCACGATCGAGCACGGGATGATCGGGGTGCCCTTGCGCAGGGCCGTGGAGACGAAGCCGCCGCGGCCGAACCGCTGGAGTTTGTAGCGCTCGCCGAACGGCTTGCCGATGCCCTTGAAGCCCTCCGGCATCACGCCGACCAGTTCGCCGCGGCCCAGCAGCCGTTCGGCGTCCTCGGCGCAGGCGAGGGTGTGACCGGCCTTGCGGGCCAGCTCGTTGACGACCGGGAGCATGAAGACCAGGTCCGCCGCGAGCAGCCGGAGATGACGGTTCGCGGGGTGGTTGTCGTGGACGGCGATCTGCATCATCACGCCGTCCAGCGGAATCGTCCCGGAGTGGTTGGCGACGATCAGCGCGCCGCCCTCGGCCGGGATGTTCTCGACGCCCTTGACCTCGACCCGGAAGTACTTCTCGTACACCGGGCGCAGCGCCGGCATCAGGACCTGGTCGGTGAGCTCCTCGTCGTAGCCGAAGTCGTCGACCTCGTAGTCGCCGGTGAGCCGGCGGCGCAGGAAGGACAGTCCGCTCGCGATCCGACGTTCCAGATCGCCGTCGTCCTGGGGCCGCCCGGGCGGCTGTTCCTGTTCCTCACGCGTCACAGGAACATCATCCTGCGCCGGCGCCCTGCTGGGCAGGGGCTGTACCTCGCGGACCAGCGCGGGTTCCGCGGTCTTGCCGCGCCGGCTCCCCGCGCTCCGACGCCGCGCCGGCCGCGGTACGGCACCCGAGCGGGACCGGTCGTCGTCGAACGGAATGACCTTGGCATCAGCCATCGTTGATGCGCTCCTCAGTTGGCGCTCTGCGTCGGGGGGTGGCCGCCCAGGGCGGGCAGCGCGGCGAGCCGGTCGACGGCCCCCGCGAGGGCCTCCGGGGGCAGGAGTCCGGGACCCCGGCTGCGCGCGAAGTCCGCGAAGGTCTCCGCCGTCGTGTACTTCGGCTTGAACCCGAGCGTCTCGCGCATCTGGTCCGTCGCCACGACCCGGCCATGGGTCAACAGCCGGATCTGCTCCGGCGAGAAGTCCGTCATGCCCAGCGTACGCACCAGCGACCCGGCCCAGGTGAGCGCCGGCAGCAGCAACGGCACCGTCGGCCGCCCCAGCCGCCGCGAGCACTGGGACAGCAGCAGGACGCCGTCCCCGGCGATGTTGAAGGTCCCGCTGTTGAGCGTGCCCCGCGCCGGTTCGTGCGAGCCGATCCGCAGCACCTCGATCACGTCGTCCTCGTGCACGAACTGCAGCCGAGGGTCGTAACCGAACACCGTCGGCAGCACCGGCAGCGCGAAGTACGAAGTCAGCGGGGTGTCCGCGGTCGGCCCCAGGATGTTGGCGAACCGCAGCACACACACCGCGACATCCGGCCGCCGCCGCGCGAACCCGCGCACATACCCCTCGACCTCGACCGTGTCCTTGGCGAAGCCGCCGCTGGGCAGCGACTTGGGCGGGGTCGTCTCGGTGAAGACGGCCGGATCCCTGGGCGCCGACCCGTAGACGTTCGTACTGGACTTCACCACCAGCCGCTTCACCGTCGGCGACTTCTGACAGGCACCGAGCAGCTGCATCGTGCCGATGACGTTGGTCTCCTTGACCGTGGTCCGGCTGCCACTGCCCAGCGCCATCGCCGTCACATCGAGGTGTACGACGGTGTCGGCGCCCGTCTCGGCCAGGACCCGCGCGATACCGGGCTGCCGGATGTCCGCCTGGATGAACTCGGCACCACCGAGATGATGCTCGGGCTGGACCGCGTCCACCGCGATGACCCGGTCCACCTGCGGGTCACGCTGGATCCGTCGTACGAACCGGCCCCCGAGCCTGCGGGCCACCCCGGTCACGAGCACGACCTTCCCCAAGATCAGCGCCTTCCTTCCAGCCGTCGACGAGCCCTGTCAGCTGCCGCGTTCCCCATGTCGGCCAACTTAGCGGTTCGGTGTTGCGCTGTGATGACCGCCCAATGCCCGAAGTGGCGTTATCCGGACGGCATCACAAACGCCTGTGGCCCCCCACCGGATGCGGTGGAGGGCCACAGAAACACGCTCTACGGCGTCGCTTACTTCTTGTTGCGACGCTGAACGCGCGTGCGCTTGAGCAGCTTGCGGTGCTTCTTCTTAGCCATCCGCTTGCGCCGCTTCTTGATAACAGAGCCCACGACTACCCTCGCTCACTTCTCATCACTCGGTGCTGGGCGCCATGGGCCCATACGACCTACAAGGGGCCAGCCTACCCGTCCGAGCGCTGAGGTCGTAATCGAGGGACTTCCGGGAGGTCCGGAAGCCGCCGTCAGGCTGTCTCCACCCCCACATAGCTCTCGCGGAGGTACTCGTGCACCGCTTGCTCCGGTACACGGAACGAACGTCCGACCCGGATCGCGGGCAGATGACCGCTGTGCACCAACCGGTACACGGTCATCTTCGACACTCGCATCACCGAGGCGACTTCCGCCACGGTAAGGAACTGAACCTCGTTCAGAGGCCTCTCGCCAGCTGCAGCCATGACACACCTGAACCTTCCGCACTCGACGGTCACCGGCTTCCCCTTCCGGTGACTCTTCGTCGTTGCGTGCTCACTCCCCAATGTAGGGGCGTGTGATGCGAGTGGGGAAGAGGTGCACCCATCGGCGGCCTACTGTGACAGACACGCTCGATTGAGTACGTAGCGGGTAAGCGGCCGGTAGTAATCAGACCGCACAGCGTCATCAAGTGGAACGACGACGGACACGGACCCCTCTGCCTCTCCGACGAAGAGCGCGGGGTCGTCGGTATCGCCCAACCCAATGGCCTCGAACCCCAGCTGACCTGCTCCGCAGACCCATCCATGGTCCCCGACGACCAGCTCGGGAAGGGGCCCGCCGGCCTCCGCGGCCACCGCCAGAACGGTCCGAACCGGGAGCGGTGAGTGCGTGTGTGCGCCGGTCGCACAACCGGGGCGAGCGGGGCCGGGTTCGCGGACGAGCGCGACTCCTCGTACGTAGTCAAGGTTGTACGTGCGTAGACCGAACCGGGTCGTTATGTCGACACAGCGACCATGCGCCGGTGTGAGGACGGTACATCCCGCCGCCGACAGCGCGTCCGCAAGCGCGGCGTAGAAGCCGAGGAGCCGGTGGGGGTGGCCGGTGCCGAACAGTACCGGAGCGCCACGCTCAGCAGCCGCGCCCAGACGTTCCGCAAAGGCATCCAGAGCGGTCAGAGTCCGCTCCGGATCAATCACATCATGGCCTGAGGTGTGCTGTGGATCGGCCGAAACCCCACACTTGTCCGCCATCAACTGGATCAAGTCCCGCTGCCGCCAGGTCCATTCGGGATCGATCCCGATCATCACCCGGGGGTCACGTGCGGCGAAGAGCCGATAGCTGCGCAGGCTCTCCTCCCGCGAGGTGGCCACCGTCCCGGCCAGGCGGGCGGCCAGCAGATGGGCGCGCAGTGCTCCGGTGCTCAACACGAGTGCGATGGTGACGGACACCGGCCCGGGCCACGCCGAAAAGCCCACGAACACCGCACGGTTGGCCTAGCGACCGATGCGGGCCCGGTGACAGAACGGTGACAAAAGGCACCACAACCAACGCACCGGACGCCTGGTCTCACTGTGCGTGGACGGCAATGACCAACCGTCCCAAGCAAGTTGACCAAGCATCACAGCAGGCACCACACCAGGCACCACAACAGGGGGAACAACCATGGGAATGAAGCTGTCCCGTCGCGTCACAACGGCCGCCGCACTCACCGTCCTGGCGGTCGGAGGAGCCATCGCCGGCACCTCTCCCGCGTCAGCGGCAACGGTGAAGCCGGTCGCCACCAAGTCGGCGGCCGCGGCCTACAACGGCGTCTGCGGCACCGGCTACAAGGTCATCGACTCCACGCCGGTGGGCAACTCCGGCAAGGTGTACGTGACCTGGAACGAGTCGACCGGCAAGAACTGTGCCGTGACCATCCGCAACACCACGGGCGCGAAGATCTACATGGCCGTGGAACTCAACATCGTCACCGACCACGAGACCACCCCGGTTCGCGACAACGGCAAGTACACGTCGTACGCCGGCCCGGTCTACATGAGCGCGCGCGGCCACTGCATCGAATGGCTCGGCGCCATCGGCACGGCAACAGGCGGCGACTCAGGCCACTGCGGCTGACCCCAACGCCGGGGGCACCTTGACCACCCGCCCCCGGCACCACCCCACCCGCCCCAGCTTCCGTAGCTGCCCTAGCTGCGGGCAGTCGCGCCGCTCACCCCACCCGCCCCAGCGTCCGTAACTGCCCTAGCTGCCCTAGCTGCGGGCAGTCGTGCCGCACACCCCACCCGCCCCAGCGTCCGTAACTGCCCTAGCTGCCCTAGCTGCGGGCAGTCGTGCCGCTGGGGCGGCACGGGTGGGCGCAGCGGCACCCCGCAAGCGCGGGCAAGCGAAACCCCGCTACGCCAACCGCCCCCACCTCAGCAGCCCCAACACCCCTACGCCCAACGCCCTTACTCCCCTACGCCAACAACCCCCGCAACGGATAAACCGCCCGCCGAGTAGCCAGCACCGCCTGATCCAACCGATCCGCAGGGTCGTACCCCGCATCCCAATCAGCAAAAGACACCGGCCACCGCCCGTCAGTCATCCGCCCAGGCCCCAACTGCCGCGTCCGAGCAAACACTTCCTGCCGCCAACTCTCCGGCACAAGCGCCTCCGGCAAAATCTCCCGCCCCGCAGCAATAGCCACCAGATGCGTCCAGGACCGCGGCACCACATCCACCACGGCGTACCCCCCACCCCCCAACGCGACCCACTTCCCGTCCGCATACGCATGCGCCAGCTCATGACACGCGACCTGCACCGCCCGCTGCGCATCCAACGACACGGCCAGATGCGCAAGCGGATCCTCAAAATGCGTATCGGCCCCGTGCTGCGTCACCAACACCTGCGGCCGAAAGTCAGCAATCAGCTCCGGCACCACCGCGTGAAACGCCCGCAACCACCCCGCATCCCCCGTCCCCGCAGGCAACGCGACATTCACAGCCGCCCCCTCCCCCGCCCCGGAACCCGTCTCCTCCGGCCACCCGGTCTGCGGAAACAACGTCCGCGGATGCTCATGCAGGGAGATCGTCAAAACCCGCGGATCCTCCCAGAACGCGGCTTGCACCCCGTCCCCGTGATGCACGTCCACATCGATGTACGCGACCCGCTCGGCCCCGAGCTCCAACAGCCGCGCAATGGCCAGCGACGCATCGTTGTAGATGCAGAACCCCGACGCGGCCCCCGGCATCGCATGGTGCAACCCACCCGCGAAATTCACGGCGTGCATGACGTCCCCGCCCCACACCGCCTCCGCCGCCCCCACCGACTGCCCGGCGATCAGCGCGGACACCTCATGCATCCCCGCGAACGCCGGATCATCCATGGTCCCGAGCCCGTACGCCCCATCGGCCACCCCCGGATCCACGGAAGCCGCCTTCACGGCCTCGACGTAGTCCTCCCGGTGGACCAGCCGCAGCGTCGACTCCCCGGCCGGCTTCGCCGCGACCACGTCGACGTCCTTGTCGAGCCCGAAGGCGTCGACGAGTCGCCTGGTCAGGGCGAGCCGGATCGGGTCCATCGGATGGTCCCGACCGAAGTCATAGCCCGTTACTGCCTCGTCCCACATCAGCTGTGCGCGGCCGCTCATGCCCGCCACCGTATCGGTCCTGTTGAGGAGCGAACGACTTGGCGTACACCAGTGTCACCAGCACCAACACCATCGGCACGAGCATCGCCCCGCGATAACTCCACGCATCCCCCAACGCCCCCACGAGCGGCGAACCGATCAGAAATCCCACGTAGTTGAAGACATTGAGCCGCGCGATCGCCGCGTCCGAAGCCCCCGGGAACATCCGCCCGGCCGCCGCGAACGTCTGCGGCACCAGCACACACAACCCCAGCCCCAGCAGCGTGAACCCCAGCATCCCGACCCACGGCCCCGGCGCCACGGCCACCACCGCGAACCCGCCCGCCGCCACCAACGCCCCCACCCGCACGACCACTACGGCCCCGAACCGCCGCACCCCGAAGTCCCCGAGCGCCCGCCCCAGCAGCGTGGTCACCATGTACACGTTGTACGGCACGGTCGCGAGCTGCTCCGAACTTCCCAGCACGTCCTGCAGATACTTCGCGCTCCAGTTGGAGACGGTCGAGTCCCCGATGTAGGCGAAGGTCATCACCAGACACAGCGGCAGCAGCATCTTGAAGACGACACCCCCGCCGGCCCCCTTCGCCGCCGCGTCCGCCTCCTCCGCCGAGCCGCCCCCCTCGCCGCCGTCCCCGTCGACGTACCACCGACTCCCCACCAGCGCGGCCGGCAACAGCACAGCCACGACCGGCAGATACGAGACCCACAGCGCGAGATGCCAGTGCGCCCCCGCCCACGCCAGCGAGGCCCCCACAATCCCGCCCAGGCTGTACACGGCATGGAAGCTGAGCATGATGCTCCGCCCGTACGCCCGCTGCAGACTCACCCCGAGCATGTTCATCGAGGCGTCCAGCGCACCCACGGCCAGCCCGAAGGCGACGAGCGAGATGGCCAGTTCGGCCTTGGAGTCGCCCGCCCCGACTCCGAGCAGGGCCAGCATCACCACGGGCTGGGACCAACGCAGCAGCAGGCTCGGCGGGACCCTCTTCACCAACTGCTCGGTCGTCACGCTCCCGACCCCGGCCAGGATCGGCACGGCGGCCAGGAAGGCGGGCAGCAGCGCGTCGGAGACCCCGTACCGGTCCTGGATGGCCGGGATCCGGGTCACGAGAAGGGCGAAGATGGCGCCCTGGGCGAAGAAGCTCAACGCCAGAGAGGCCCTACCGCGCCGCAGCACATCTGTCATGGCGGCGAGCGTAGGGCCCCAGGCTACCTGTGGGTAGATCCAGCCAAAGATGAATTTCCTTCAGCTTTACCCACGATCCCTCTCACGAGCGTCAGGCGGCGACGGCGACCTCGACCTGGAGGCCCACTGCCTCGCTCGCGGTGTTCCCCTCAGTCTCGGCTTCGGCGGCGACCATCTCCGCCATGGGCCCGGCGGCCAGCGCACCGCTGACGAGGAACGTCAGCGTCATCACGCCGGCCATCACGACCGTCCCCAGCCACACCATGGTGTCCACCGGGATCGTGTACGCCCCCACGACCCGCGCCACACACTCCGCGAGCAGCGCCACGCCCCACACCACCGAGAACAGCCGCTCCTTGCGCAGGAAGTCCGCCGAAGCGGCCGCCCGACCAGACGCCAGCCGCCGCCAGGCGGCCTCCTTGGCCAGGTCGCCCTTGATCAGGAAGGGCTTCATACCGGCGGTCATCATCGGCCGGCCGAGGGCCACGGAGACAAGGATCCCGATCCCGATCGTGCTGCTGACCGCGCTGTCCTTGGCGAGCATCAGCCGCGGGTCACCGGCGACGAAGCTCAGCACCAGAGAGACGACGTTGACGACCAGGATGAGCCCGGCCAGCCTGTTCGTCCGCCGCTCCCGCACCAGGCTCCAGACCGTCCGCAGAGCCGGAACCACACTGCTCCAGGCCAGCGCCGCGAAGGTGCTCATCCCGAAGGCGTCCTTGAACAGGTAGTACGAACCGAGAGGGACCGCCACATCCACGACCAGCGGACCGAAGGTGCTCTGCTTGCTCGTCTTCGTCGTCATGCCCTCAGCTTGGCCGCCGGGCGGGGTCTCCCAGTAGAAACGATCGTCCAGAGCTCGGCATGACAAATGTCAGTGCGGCAAGGTCAGTCCAGCAGCTCGGCCAACTCCCCCATGTCCCCGAAGAGTTTGCCGGCCCCGGCGAGCTTCTCCCCCGACGTCATGGCGGTGAACCCGAGCACATCCATCCCGGCCGCCACCCCCGCCTGCACCCCCAGCGGAGAGTCCTCGACCACCACACACCGGCCGGGCGCAACGCCCATCCGCTCCGCCGCGTACAGGAACAGATCCGGATCGGGCTTCCCCCGCCCCACATCCTGAGCACTGAAGATCCGCGCCTCGTCGAACCACCGGTCCAGCCCGGTCGTCCGATGCCCCACCCGGATCCGCTCATGACTCCCCGAGGACGCCACGCAGTACGGCACCCCGTCCTCGACAAGCCTCGCGAGCACGCCCTCGACCCCGGGCACCGGCCGCAACTCCCGCTCGAACGCGGCGAACACCCGCGCATGAAAGACATCATCGAAGTCAGCCGGCAACGACTCCCCGGTCCGCTCCTCCACCACCTCATGGACCCGGTGCATGGCGGAACCCATGTAGTCACGGAGCGAGTCCTCGTACGACGTCGGGTACCCGAGCTCGGTCAGGTACGCGGCGAGGAGCCGGTTGGAGATGGGCTCACTGTCGACGAGGACACCGTCGTTGTCGAAGATGACGAGGTCATAGCGCATACCGCCAACCCTAAATGCGTGCGGCCCGAAACGCAGAAAACCCCCGTACCGAATAAACGGTACGGGGGTTTTCTCAAGAATTGTTCGGCGGTGTCCTACTCTCCCACAGGGTCCCCCCTGCAGTACCATCGGCGCTGTAAGGCTTAGCTTCCGGGTTCGGAATGTAACCGGGC